>CAJTZW010000032.1 GCA_910584305.1 uncultured Bacilli bacterium | reverse complement strand
ATTCGATATATTAACTTAACTTTCAACTACTTCGGTAATTTTTACCGAATCATTGTAATATCTACATTGATTAATTTCTGGCAATATATAACATCCACCTTTACATAAATCTTTATGACTGCAATTTATACATCGACCATCTAACCTTTTTTCCCTAAGGGTTATAAATGTTTTATTATGCTGCCATATTTCCTTAAGGGTTGATTTATGTAAATCTCCATATTCATCAGTATGAACCATGAAAGAGCAAGGATACATTTTCATATCCTCGGAAATAAATGCTGAAAAACGTGCAGCTTCACATGACTCTATCATAGATGGATTAACTTTCATCCAAGTTACAATCCCTGGTATGCAACAACTATCGAAACCTATTTTTAAAGTTTTACATTCTGATACAATTCTATAGAAATTTGCTAATGTTTCATGGTCTGTCACCATTTCGTTAGGAGACGAGACTATTGGTTTATAATTAAGTATTATCAACGCATTAATATTGGAGAGCCAGCAAGGAGGATTCAGCAACCAATTGGTTATAAGGTGAACTGTATCATTCTTTAAGATAATATGTAGATTTAACTTTATATTAAAGGAAGCTATTCGTTGAATAATCTCCTTATATCTATTATAAGGGGGATATATGCTTATAGCCATAGCTCCACAATACTTATGTGTTGCAAGAAGGATATTATCAGTTAGTCCCTCTCCATTTGTTGTGTAAGAAGGAATAATCCCTTTTTCCCGAATAATTCTTATGATATCAATAAAATGAGGATGTTGATTAGGATTACCACCTCCGAGTGCTATTTGAAGTACCCCTGCATCTTTCGCCTGATTTATAATGTTTTTTAGATCTTGGATAGACATATGATTGCCATTTTTGTTAGATTGCCGATAACAAAAGTGGCAATTGCGTGTGCAATAGTTAGTTATTGAGATATCAAGTAATTCTGGCCCATCTTCTGACCAAAATGGTTCAGAAAATCCCTTTTCTTCAATTCGCATAAAAAATCCCGTTTTGCGATTGAAAAAAGTTTTGTAGTGTCTATGTTGTACAATACTCAAATCACCATGCATCTTCTGTCGCATCAATTATTAGTTTCCCGTCATCAATAACAAAAGAGTCGCAGCAAAAAAGGCCCTCGATTATGTTGTCATCACTGGTTAAATCCCCAATATAAATCTTACAATTATTGGATTTAGCTTTTTTCATTCGTTCTTGCGTTTCTTTTTTAAAATACTTAGAAGCGAATTCTTCAAGTGAAGAATAATCGTATTTTTTTGCATACGCGTCACCTTCCAGCAAATTATCTGTGAATGCATAAAAGAGTTCCTCGAATACATCTCGGAACATTGAATCATTTGAAATCCCTACAGCTTTGATAAATGATTGCATGGTAAGCTCACCTTTTGTCATTATCACAAAGCTTGTAGAAGAACTATTCGTTACGAAATCCGTTTTCAGTTTCATATTGAGTTATATTTCCATTCTTAACAGTTTGTCAAATCTCGATTCTAGTTCATCAGATGTAATGAAGCCGTCAAAATTCTCTCCAATAGATAAGGCATTATAATCATACAATCTAATTTTTGGGAAAGCGTGTAGTTCATCCATTATTTCCTTTACAATATCTTCTTCTAGTTCATAATATTTATGTATGAAACTTTCAAATGTTGGATACTCTTCCTCATAATAAGTTTCGTATAGATAACTAACATCCATACTTTCCGACATGAGACTATTAAATATTCTAGTAAATAGTTCCAATGCATATCCTGATGTAGCTCCACTTTTTCTGATAAAATAATCAATATCTAAATCCTTGTGTGCAAAGATTAGATATCTGTATACATCATAGCCATATCTTTTCATAACACCATCAATAATTTTGATATTACACTCTTTAATCTCTCACTGTTTGTATTATGGTAAATTCGGTCAAGTTGTTCAGTATTCATATGCTTGAGTAGATATCTTTTATATAAATTGACAACATAGTTTCTTGAACACCCTACCATAAACAAGAGAAATTCAAAAAGATTGTGAAAGTCCTCTTGTGCAGTTATCATTTCATCTTCAAGCACTTCTTCAAGTTCTTCCACGAATAATTCTCGTGGACTTTTATTAGGTCGATTGTAAGCGGATTGCGAAATCGTCTCCGGTAAAATACTATTAAAGAACTGGGCAAGTTCCTCATCATTCATTGAAGAAAGAAATTCTAACAAAATATTTATATTTAGCTTTTGGAATAGTTTAGAATTCCATCTGCCATAGTAAATAAGATGACTCACTACATACGCTTTCTTATCTGTAGTCAAAAGTTTCTTTATATGTTCGATATCGAGCTCTTTAATTTGTGACTCGTCAATATCCCAGATATTTTTAATATAAATGTCTTCATACCAGTCCATCTTTGAAAAAATTTCGTCTGCCTCTGTATACATGTTATTTCTGGCATGAACAAATAGGAAAGGAGTTATTCCCTCCCTAAGCTGGTGTGTAGATCCTGTATAACCACTAATGAGCGACTCGAAAATTTTTAAATCATTATTAGCTACTATATCTAATAGATAGGAAGCTAATAAATAATCACGAAATGCATCATAAGTGAAATTTACTACCTCTTTACGAGCAAAAGCACCTTTTACCCCAGGAGTTAAGTCCTTTCTAAAAATTATATTTTCATCAAGAAAACGGTTAAATATTTCCTCATCTGTTTCTGAAAAACCATCCATTATATTAGATAAAGGGACATTGAAAAAGGTGTCATTTTTTATCATATATTCAACTATTCTTTGTACAAATGAATGTATTTTATAGTCATCTAATTTATAATGATTTTCCTTATAAACCTTTTCTCTTAGTTGCTTAACTAAGGACGCATAGTACTCTGAAAAAAGTTCTTCTCTATTAATACTAGTTACTCGTCCTAGCGTTTTACCTCTATTAGCCTCGCAAAAGATACGAAGTAATAATAAGTTGTTACATAATAATTTTTCTATATTATCAGTAAAACTAACAGAAATGCGAAAATAATTAATATAATTGTATAATAATTGCGACTCCTTTTCAGATGATAAATCTTTATTTAAATCCTCGATTCTTAAGAACAGATTATGAAAATACTTATCTAAGGAGGCAAAGCATTCTTGATAGTATTCAGTTCTGCATGTCATAATTACCTTAATGCAGTCATATTGTAATACTGCATCAAGGAATAACTCTAAGAGTGTGTTTGAATTTAAATAGATTTTAATGTTCGACATGATTAAGC
>CAJTZW010000031.1 GCA_910584305.1 uncultured Bacilli bacterium | reverse complement strand
TAAAAAAAGTGGTTTGAGCCTTAGAGTATCAAGGGTTTCAAAGATTTAATTTTTTTCGACTTTTTGTCGACTTTTCGTCGACTTTTATGATTTTTCGATGTTTTAAGTAAAAAAAATAACAAAATTCCTAACTTACAGGCAAGGAATTTTGTTTAAATGAATAAGTTTCAATAAGGAGATTTTATAATATGGCTAAAGATAAAGCAAGATACTTCACGTTTTTATTGTACCCAGAATCTATACCGGAAGATTGGGAAATGAAATTGGAATCTATTGGGGTACCAATTGCTATAAGTCCTTTGCATAATAAAGATAAAAGTATTGTAGAAGGACAGGAATATAAAAAAGAACATTATCATGTGATTTATGTAGCTAAGAATCCAGTTACTGTTGATAGTATTAGCAAGAAAGTAAAAAGTATTTTAGGAGATAAATCTTTATCACATGTACAGATAATCAGACAAAGTATTGAAAATGTATATTTATATTTAACGCATGAGTCTAAAGATGCTATTGCAAAGAATAAGTATAAATATAATAAGAAAGATATTAAGTTAATTAATAATTTTGATATAGATAGATATGTGAGTTTAGACGCTGAAGATAAAGACGAAATGTTAAATGTTGTTTGTGATTTAATAGATGATTATGGACTTGCGAATATAAGAGAATTAAGACGTTTTATAAGGTCACATGGGGAAAAGCATAATTTACCTACTATGCATGTTATAAATAAGGTATTACGCTCTCATACGGGCTTAATAAGGTTATATTTCGATGGTGTATATCAAGAAAGAAAATACAAAGAGAGTTATGTAGATGTTAAAACAGGGGAAGTTAAACCTCCTATAAAATAGTTTGTATAAAATGTTGCAATTGATACAACAGAAATGTATTATGTAACTATGAGGTGATGTTATGGGCAATAGAGCGAGTGTTATTGAATTATGTAATAAATTAGGTATAGAAAATTTAGTTCATTATCCAAATCATGTTATAAGATTACAGACTAATGATACGAGAATTGTCTATGCGTATATGTTTTATTATGGCAGTGATAAATTAACATATTTTGATGGCAGTACATTTAGAAGTGTTAAATATGAGAGAGTGAAAAATATAAAATTTGAAAGGAAGTAATTAATATGGCATTTGATATTTCGTCTATTAAGTTAAATCAAACTAATTTAGGAAGTAGATTCATATTAAAGGATATATCGCCAGTATATAGATTTGATAAAGAAACAAAGAAACGTACTGATGAGAAAATAGGTTTAAAATATCATGTCTTCAGTCCGAAATTGAAAAATGAAGTTTTGAGTGTGACTATAAAAGAATTAAGCCCGATTATTGATATTGAAAAAGTTCAAGAAGAAGAAGAAATAGTATTTGTAGAATTTGATGATATCGAGGGAAAATTATTTAAAGATTTTAAATCTGGAAATGTTTTCTTGAGTTCATCTGCTAATGGTGTTTCTATAATTCAATAAAAAATAAGAGCAAATAGCGGCAACTATTTGCTCTGACATCATCTCATTCAAAAATAAATCCCTGACAGGAGAGATATAAGTGAATAAGTTTAAAAATGATATTAAACCACTATTTGTATATGTGGCATTGTCAATTTGTATATTAATAGGTATTTCCGTTTTTGTAAAGTTTTATAGTTTAGATAAAGAGATAAATCGTATGAATGCATATAATTATACTGGTGCAAATTATGGTTATATACCTGAAATTAGAAATGGGCATCTTACTACTTTTCAATTTGCTAGTCATGAAGAAAGAAGAGAGTTTGATTTATTGCGAGAGTTAGTTGCTGATAAAGGTTATTTTAGTAATCAGGTAGTTTTTAATACTGATTATATAGACCATTTTATTTATAAAGGTAAGTATTATGTTAGTAATCAGAGGTACTTAGTTAAAAATGAGGGCGAAGATTGGGCAAGTAAATATAAAATTTATAGCGTTGATATGGAAACTCAAAAAGTTGTTCGCGTTAGCGATCACAAAATTTTGAGTTTCTATGAAGATAAGATTGCTAAATATTAGGAGTGAATTTTATGTTCGGTGTAAAGGAATTTCATACAGTTGACCTGTTCGAAGACTATGGAAAGTCTAATAAAAGTTTTTTAATAGGTTATGCAATAGTATTTTTTATAGTTTGTGGTTTAATAACTGAGTTTTTTAATTTGTTTAGAGAATATCCTAAAGTAGGTTTGTTTGAAATTATATTTGCTGCTCTTATAACTATTGGTTTAGCTTTATATATCAAATCAAAATCTACTAAGAATGAAGATATTGAAAAAAAGTTGGAACAATTTTTAAAAAGTAATGAATTATACGTTTATGATTATGATATTAAAAGTGAAGATAAAAGAAAAAAGATAATAGAAAGTGTTGTTCTTGGCTATAAGTTAGACGATGAAAATTTAGTTATTAGATATTTTATAGATGGTGGTAGGTTTAGTTTACAAGCAACCGAATTTGATAAACAGTTAAGTGCTTTATTTAATTTAGATTTAACTGAAAAGAATATACAAAAAAGAATGGTTGATTATGTATTTACATTGAAACCAGAAGAAAGAATAAATGTTCAAAATAATGAAAGTAATAATAAACATGATGATGTTGTAGAAGCTAAATATACTGAAAATGTATTAGGTTCTATTGCTTTAAATTCTAAGTTGTCATGGGAGTACAGTAAGTTTCCACATGCTTTGATTGCTGGGGCTACTGGTGGTGGAAAAACTTTCTTTATTAATTATTTAGTAATGGAATTTTTAAAAGATAAATCAGAAGTGTATGCATGTGACCCAAAACAAGCTGATTTATATGCGTTAAAACGTGTTTTACCTGAAAAAAGAGTCGGTTATTCTGGTGGTCAAATAGCGAGTATTATGAGACGTGTAAATGAAGAAATGGAATATAGATATCAAGAGTATGGTCCTGATAGTGATAAGTATAAGTATGGACATAATTATTTAGATTATGGTTTAAAACCAGTGGTAGTATTCTTTGATGAAATAGGGGCTTTTAAAGCCATTAGTGATAAAAAGGTAACAGATGAAGTATATGCGTATATGCGCTCTATTATCTTACGTGGTAGGCAAATGGGTGTATTTATGATTCTATCCACACAACAACCTAATGCTGATAATATACCTACAGAAATTAGAGACCAATTGGCTTTGAATGTAAGTTTAGGAAATATGTCTAATAGTGGTTATCGAATGATATTTGGAGATAGTTATGACTTAAAGAAAGTTGAAGGTGAAGGTACTGGATATTATATGATAAATGGAATTGGCATGGATATTCCTAAACCATTCAAATCTCCGTATATTGATATTAAAAATTTTGATGTTATTAGTGAAATTGAGAAATTGCAAAACAAGATTAGTTAGTCTGTAATTTTTGAGTGTGATCCAAAAATTTGGTTTTTAATTTTTGAACCACACGAGAAAATAGGGCAAACGGTAGTGCGACAGGGATTCGGAAAAACTATAGGGACATTTTGGAACATAATAATTTGTTATTTACTTTTGCTTTTGTAATCGCAGCAAGTCGCCCCAGTAGGCTGGGGCGAAATTGGATGTCTTGCAAGATGGAAAAAGCAAGCAACGTTTATCGTTGCTTTTCGTATATTGTTTACTGGTTTTGTTAGTTTAGGAGAACAAAAGGGGGACTACTACGACCCCCCTTTTAAGTGCCGAGTGCCAAATTGATAAAAAAAGTGGTTTGAGCCTTAGAGTATCAAGGGTTTCAAAGATTTAATTTTTT
>CAJTZW010000030.1 GCA_910584305.1 uncultured Bacilli bacterium | reverse complement strand
AAGGATAATCAGGAGTTATCCGTTGGAAACCCAAAGAAACGCGGGATTATTCAATTAACTATAACTAATGCAAAATTTAGTAAATATTTTATTTGCTATTTGGGAACGATAAATAATTATTTAAAGGTTCAAAGAACACATACTTAGTTATTGACTCTTAATTTTGATTAATATATGATAGAAGCTGATGTAATTTTAAGAGTCTAAATACTCTTATTTGAGGTTGGAATGAACTAACAAAGAATCCGAAGTTTAGTGTATTGCGTCTATTACATGATTAGAGAAATCAATTCATTAATTGATGACAATTGCTACAAAACAAATTCGGGGCTCTTATGCTATGTTGGCTAAAAGTGTGGCATCTGTGCTGGCAAAAAACTTGGAGTTATCGAACGAAAGCGCCTATGAAGGTGATTTAAAAGAGACAGTTAATAATGAAAACGATTGTCAGATGGGCAATCACCGAACAAAATACAATGTAGCAGATAATGTCCACGAAAAGCAGTGTTAATATAGGAAGAAAATCAGTAATTAAACCTATACGAAATGAACTGGTAGTCGGAAAAAATTTAATTTACGGGGTATAACCCGGTATAGGAACAGATCTGACACTCTAACTATGTATAGGCGAGATGAAAAAATGATGAGTTCTGTAAACAGAAGTAATTCTAATGAACATAGAAGGGTATTTTGGGATTTTTAATAAAATACTTGATTATATGAGGAGGTATTTATGTTAGGAACAGTAGAATATATTACACCCAATTTAAACGGACAAGATTGGTCGCCTGATTATGTCAAATGTGGCCTAGACTTTGAAGAATTAATATATAACACTATTGCGTATACATTACAACCATTATATTCCAAAGGTTTAACTATCGAAAAAACGTCTAATACCCGAGATGATGGAAGAGATATAATAATTACATCATCTGTAGATTTCGAACTTTTTGGTATTAATTTTACGATGAATTGTAAATCATCTAAAATGATTATTTATATAGAATGCAAGGTATCGCAGAAAAACAAAATTCCTTTAGACAAATTTTCAAAAAATATTTTATTAGCTAATGATGCGCAAATTGATTATTTCATTCTTATAACAAATACTACTATTACCCCCTTTACTTATTTTGAAGCTGAGTATAATGCTAAAAAAAATGGTTATTTTTTTTATTTAGTGGATCAATTTTTGATAGCAAATTTTCTTTCTAAAGCAGGAACCAATATAGGGGAGTATATATTTCCAGAGAGTATTGATGAGATATCCTTAACTTACCAAATTTCTAAAGGTAGATTAGACGGAAAACCTTGTTTTGATTTGTTTTTATTTTTTAGAAATAATATCTCTAAATCATGTATATGCAGATTTAAATTAAAAAGTGATAGAAATTGGAAACTATCAGAAAATGAATTTGATTTTATATTGAATGAACATTCTGGTTCTTGTAGGAAAATAACCATACAAAAACAATATTTTGATGGTTTGGATGATATTTTATTAACTTTTGACTTGAACATGACACAACGATTAGTAACAATCAAAGGAACTTCTTTACAATATACTTTTGAGCCGCCTTTATTTGGTGAGCAACATAAGCAAATAATTACAGAGCTTTTTGAAGAATCCTTAAAAAATAAAGCGTTAAAAATTTATAATTTGCATGGAGAAGCAGGTATTGGAAAAACTCGTATTATTGATGAAATATTTAAAAAATTAACGGTAACAGATATGGAACTTATAAGCTTTATGTGTACAAAAACTGAAGAACAATCAAATTTTATTATGTTACGGGAGTTTTTGAAGACAGAACTTTCAGCTGAGCGCGATAATTCATTGGCAGAGCTAATATGTTCTGTATCCATACATTTTAAAAGATATGTAATAATTATAGAAGACATACATAATGCTGAAAAAGAATTTTTTAAAGAATTAAGTGATCTTATTAATATCTATTCACTAGATACACCTATTACAATTATTACTGCTGGGAGAGATGACTATTCTGTTTATAATGAAAACTATATTGATTATTTAGGATGGATAGAAAGGCAAGAAAAAGATAATTTTAAGGAAATAAAAATAAAGGCTTTAGGGATGACTGAATGTCGGAATATGATAACCACAATTATTAATGGAGCGCCCAATGTCGTGATTGAAAAAATCCAAAAGGCATCACGTAATAATCCTTTTTATATTGTACAGTTCATAGAGTATCTTTTAGAGACAGATTTAATTTATTTAGTAAATAGAAATACTACAGGAATTGTAAACATAGCTACATTTAATCAAAAAATTTATATTCCAGATAAAATCGAAAAATTACTAGAACAACGATTTGATGTTTTGAAAAAAAAGAGCGGAAATAAGATTGAACTACTCCTTTTACTTCTTGGATATAGTGGAATAGAAGTTCCTAAGTGGTTTATGACAAAATTTGCAAGTTACTTAGAAATTGATAAAATAGACTTCCTTTTTGAAAAACATTTTCTTTCTTTTTCAAAAAAAGGGGAAGTTATATTTGATCATGAAACAATATATTTGTTTGTAAAAAATAAATTAAAGGACAATGTAATATGTAAAACTATATGTTGGATAATCTATGAAAATGAAGAAGTTTTTCAAAAACTTCCTGAATTAAAGAAAGGAAAAATTTATTTCTACATAAATAAATTGGATGAAGCAGAAAAGTGTTTCAGTTTGCCAATACATCAAATTAGCAAAATGCAAAATATTTCTGCTGAAAATTTAGATGTTACCTATGTAGAATATCTAGATACCCTATATCAAATATTTAGGAAAAAAAATAATGAAAAACTGCAGAAAAATATCTTACTTGCTAAAACATATTTAATTATTCATAATATATCAATAGGTGAAGCTACTATAGCTTTGAAAGATATACAGGCTTTAACAAAAAAGAATCATTCATTAGATAAACAATTTGTAAGTAAAATTTTGCAATTGCAGGCACATTATTATATGCAATGTGGTATGATGTCTCATGCAAAAAAATTATCACAAGAATTAATTGCATTAGAAAGAAAATACCCTTATTATTTTGATGATCAAACAAAGTTTGACCTTTTTGATCGAATAGCAAGCCTATATGTACAAAATAATCATGTACAGCCAGCAATACAATATAATGATTTGTCAATGGAACTTGCAGAGAAAATTGGTGATAATAAGTTAAAGGCATTGGCTATTATTACTAGAGCAAAAATCAATTTTTTCCAAAATACATCAATGGCATATCTTGATTTAATTTATGCAAAAGAACTATTAAATAATAATATGGTTGTTAGAATCAACTGCCATAATGAATTAAGTATAATTACTGCGAAATTGCTATTAGGTGATAATGACATAAATGAATTAATTATTAATACTTATGAAATGTTAAAATATTCTTTGGAAATCAATTATCCTATATCACAAATACGTTCAAATTATTTATTGTCTGTCATGTATTATTTAACTGAGAATATAAATAATTCAAAGGAATGTCTATCTAAAGCATTAGAAATCAGTACCAAATATGGAATTATTAAATTGTTGGGCTCAATATATAATATGGAAGCTATTATTGCAACCTATGAACACACATGTATTGAAAAAATACGGAAATATTATAATACTATGCTACAATATATGAGACGGCAAGATCAGCTATTTTTGGGTGACTTAAATTTCTGTTATAGTAATATTATAAATTTGACAAATTATGCAATTTTTTTAATGGAAAATGGACTTGAAAGTGAAATATATAGATATCTTAAAGAGATTACTTATTATGGAAGTGAAATTCAATGTGACTTTAATTGTACCAGTGAGAAAGATTGCTTCTATACATGTATTAAAAACATAGATATTTTTAAACAAAATTACCAAAATCTTAAAAAGGGTGGATTAATTTTTTTAGATAAGCAATATACATATAGTTTATTAGACAAACACACTTCCTATTATATTCCATTAGGAATTTAATTGGAAACAAAAAGTATATATAGAATATAGCAATAGTGTCAAAGATTTTTTCGCAAAGAAAGGCTGCTTGTCAGATAATTCTGCATGTGAAGGAGTATTTGGAAGAGTAAAAATGAGATGTTTTATAATACTGACTGGACAGTCATAAACATCCCAGATTTTATAAATATATTAAATAATTATTTTGTGTGGTATAATGAAGCCAGAATAGAAATCATTAGGATATATGAGTCCTGTGGAATACAGACGGAGTCTCGGGTTAGCAACTTAGTCAGTCCAAGAAATCGTCCGCACCCCCTAATATGAATGAGATTATTCGAGTGTGTGAAGAAAAGTCTGTAAACTCAGATCTTCTATGATAATGATCAGGGCTGAAGGCTCGTCCCGGAACTTCCAGCTCTTGCTTTATATATAACAGCAGCGTCAGGGCATGTCAAGAGCAGGCGGTATTTTCCGCCTGTCTTGCTGAACTTTTTATGGATTATTCCGGCAGCCGTCCCTCGTACATGATGCTCAGTTCCCCATAAACCTGCCCCCAGTTACGGATAGGCATTGTCCACTTTTTCGTGGATGACGTATAATAAGTTTCGCAAATTAATTTCATAGAAATAGACATGGTCTATA
>CAJTZW010000029.1 GCA_910584305.1 uncultured Bacilli bacterium | reverse complement strand
CAGCAACAGAGCGAGGAATGAAACGGGGAATGAAGCAGGGAATGAAGCAGGGAATGAAGCAAGGTATTGAACAAGGTATTGAACAAGGTATCGAGAAAGGAATTGAACAAGGTATTCTTCAAACTGCTAAGAATTTAAAAGATATAGGTATTCCTATCCAGAATATTATAGAAGCTACTAAGTTATCTAGGGACGTAATAGAGAAGCTATGATTTTTAAATTGAGCTGGGTATTGTGATTAAGCCTTTTGTATGCTCTTCTGGCATATGGCAATGACTTTGTCTACTTTGACAAAATTTCTATATTATAGTATAATTTATTGTTGTCATAAAGAAATGTTGGTGATTTTATGAAAATAGATTCTGTAGAGATGAAGGTTAGTGCAGTTAGACGTAGTCAATATCCCACTGATAACAAACCTGAGTTTTTGTTGGTTGGACGCTCTAATGTAGGAAAGAGTAGTTTTATTAATACGTTAATTAATCGAAAAAACTATGCTAGGACGTCTTCTAATCCAGGTAAAACACAGACTATTAATTTTTATTTGGTAAATGATAGTTTTTATTTAGTGGATGCTCCTGGATATGGATTTGCCAATTTAGGAAAAAGTAAGCGTAGAAAGTTTGGGCTTATGATGGAGGATTATTTAACAAATCGTGAAAATTTAAAACAGGTTTTTATGCTTGTAGATTTCCGTCATAAGCCTAGTAGTGATGATAAACTTATGTATGATTTTTTGAAGCATTATCAAATTCCTGTCACTATTATTGCTACTAAAGTCGATAAGGTAGGAATTACAAAACATCAGAGTCAACGTAGTTTATTATTAAATGAATTGGAACTTGTTGTTGGTGATGATTTTGTAATGTTTTCTAATGTTACTAAAACAGGTAAGTCTGAAGTATATGAAAAAATAGAGAGAATTATTTAGTTTATTATCCATATTATAAAAAATTCATAGTATATATTAGGTGATTTTATGAAGATCCTAACTATGGATGAGAATGGTATTACGTTATTTTTATCAGATATGAAGGTCTCTTTTGAAGATGATATGGAAGAGTTGGAGGAGAATCTTCGTACCATTTTTTTACATCTAAAAGATGTATATAACCTTGATATGCAGGGATATTATGTTGTTGATATTTATATAGATGCATGTTATGGTGTAGTTGTTGAAATTGAAAAAGAGGATTTAGATTATTTTGAATATTTTGATAATCAAGTTGATATGAGAATCTCTATACATAATGACACTATGATTTTATATGAATTTATAGATATTTTTTCTATACCAGATATGCTTTTATCTAATTTAGATATATATATGTATCATAATGCCTTCTATGCAAAATTGAAGAAGTCATTATCACCCGTTCAAAGTGCCCTTATGTTAGAACATTATCATTCTATTGTATATGGTGATAATACGAAACATATTGTACAGAAAAACAATTTGATAAATGAAACTAATTTACTTTAGTTTTTTTTCTTTCTTTGTTATAATAGTTGAAGAAAAGAGGTGTCTATATATGAAAGTTCCTGTAGTTTCTCTTGTTGGTAGACCAAATGTGGGAAAATCTACTATCTTTAATCGTTTGGTTGGTAAAAAAGTTTCTATTATAGAAGATACCCCAGGTGTTACAAGAGATAGAATCTATGCGACTGTAGAGCATGATAAGTATCGTTTTCATTTGATTGATACTGGTGGAATTGATGGTGGTCAAGATGATTTTAATGATGAGATTAAAATGCAAGCTGAACTTGCTATTGATGAAGCCGATGTAGTTATTTTTGTTGTAGATGGTAAAGAGGGTATCACTTCTAATGATCGAATCGTAAGGAATATGCTTATTAAGTCTGATAAAAGAGTAATTGTGGCAATTAATAAAGTGGATAGTAAAGAATCCAATAATCATCTATATGATTTCTATGAACTTGGATTTGATACATATATGGAAGTTAGCGGGGAACAAAATATTGGCATTTTTGATTTATTAGAGGAGATATGTCGTGATTTTGATATTATAAGTGAACCTGAATACAATGATTCAACAATTAGGTTTTCTGTAATTGGTAGACCCAATGTAGGAAAGAGTAGTTTAGTAAATGCGCTTTTAAATGAGGATAGAGTAATTGTTTCTAATGTGGCTGGAACAACTCGTGATGCGATTGATATGCCTTTTACATACCATGGGCAGGCTTTTGTGGTTATTGATACTGCTGGAATGCGTAAGCGTGGTAAAGTATATGAGAAAATAGAGAAGTATAGTTTGTTACGTTCTATGAAAGCAATTGATCGTTCCGATGTTTGCCTACTTGTTATCAATGCTGAAGAAGGTATTATTGAACATGATAAACATATTGCTGGATATGCTTTAGAGTCTGGTAAGTCTATTGTTATTGTAGTGAATAAGTGGGATGTAATTCAAAATAAAGATGAAGAGATGAAAAAATTTAAAACTTTAATTCGTAGTGAATTTGCATTTCTCTCATTTGCGCCTATTGTATTTCTATCTGCTCTTACAAAGAAGCGTATTCATACATTAATGCCGGAAATATTGAAGGTGTATGAAAATAGTAAGAGAGAGATTAAAACAAGTTTATTGAATGATGTAATTGGGGATGCGTATGAACTGAATTTACCTCCTTCTTATAAAGGTAGAAGACTTAAAATTTATTTTAGTAACCAAGTACAAACTTGTCCACCTACTTTTAATATACAGGTGAATAGTAAGGGACTTGTTCATTTCTCGTATGAAAGATACTTAGAAAATAAGTTAAGAGAATCATTTGATTTTGAGGGAACTCCAATTGTTTTACAATTTAAAAATAAAGGAGAGCAGGAGTTATAAAGAGTTAATCTTTATGATACAATAGATTCCATTGTATAAGAGGAGGAAAAATATATATGGAAATGATTAAAATGTGTGTAATTCAAGATTATCGTGGAAAAGATGATGAAAAAGATTTGTTCCTTTGGGATGAAATTATGGTTCCGAGATATAAAGAAGAATTTATAGCTAGCATAAATGAAAGGATCCCTTCGCTTTTTGAATTGGAAGAGCCAGACAGACAAGCTTCAATTGGTACACTAGTTTTGCTGAAAAATAATGATGGAATTAATCAATATTTTCCATTTTAGAGGGCATATGCACCAAAAGAAGTTGCGGAACTCATATCTATGGTGAGTGGTCCTAACGTAATACGCTCAGATAATTATCAAAAGGTAAAATAAAAAGACAGTGATGTCTTTTTATAATACAATCGCAAATAAATTTCCAGAGCCTTTGTTGACAAGTTTTGATAAAGTTTGCCCAAGTTTGAAACGTACATTTTCTGGAAGGAGAGATAACTTGGCTTGAATTCCTTCTTTGACAATATTGTCTAAACTTCTTCCAAATATTTCACTTTTCCAGATATTGGTTGGATCGACGTCATAATCTTTCATAATATAATCAATTAATTCTTTGCTTTGAATTTCAGAACCTATGATTGGTTCAAATGTTGATTCCACATCTACGCGAATCATATGAATTGATGGTGCTACAGCTTTTAATTTAACACCATAGCGATTTCCTTGTTTTATGATTTGTGGTGTATCGAGTTTCATATCTGCAAGTGATGGTGATGCAACTCCATATCCGGTTTGTTTTACCATTTTAAGTGCCGATTTAATTTGATCATATTCCTGTTTTGCCTCGTTATAATCTTGGAACAGATTTAATAATTGTGCTTTATTTGTGATATCAATTCCAATAATGTCTTTTAATACTTGGTTGTATAGTCCATTTGGTGCTTGTAATGTTACTGTAACAATCCCTGTTGAGGTATCAACCTCTGATAAAAATGCTTTACTAATATATTCAGAATCTTCAAAGTGTGATGTTATTTTTTCAATGTCTTTTAATTTATCAATTTCAATTACGCTTTCTTTAATTTTTTCAATATATATTTTCTTTAACCAATTATTTGGTGATAAGCAAGCAATCCATTCTGGCATATTGACACTGACTTCTAGAACAGGAAATTCATATAAGGCTTCTCTTAATATTGTATAAACGTCTCTTTCTGTTAAATTTTCAACGCTCATTGGAAGAACTGGAACTCCATAGCTATCATGTAGTTTTTCTGCCAATCTTTCTGTTTCTGGAAGCATAGGGTGACTAGAATTTAATACAACAATAAATGGCTTTCCAATTTCCTTTAGTTCTGATACTACACGTTCTTCTGCTTCTACATAATTATTTCTTGCGATTTCTCCAAAGGATCCATCGGTAGTAATAACAATTCCAATGGATGAGTGATCACGAATTACTTTTTCTGTACCAATTTCGGCTGCTTCAATGAATGGTATTTCTTCGTCATACCATGGACATTTGACCATTCTTGGACCATTTTCGTCTTCATACCCTTTTGCTCCATCGATGACATAACCTACGCAGTCTACTAGACGAATGTTAGAGGTAAAGTCATCTATTTGGATTTTAGCAGAGTTACTAGGTACAAATTTTGGTTCTGTTGTCATGATTGTTTTTCCTTGCGCAGATTGAGGAATTTCATCTAAAGCGCGTTTTTTTTCATATTCATCTTCGATATTTGGAACAACAAGTGTTTCTATGACTTTTTTGATGAATGTAGATTTTCCAGTTCTAACTGCACCTACTACTCCTAAGTATATATCCCCATTAGAACGGGTAGCGATACTCCTTATAATTTCTAATTTTTCCACTTTAATCCCTACTTTCTTTCATTAAACTATATGTAGTAGAGAATATTTATATTCAAAAAAAGAAACAAAAGTTTCTTATTAAAAAAATTTATTGATATCTTTAGGTACTTGGTCATTTACGACGGCGTTAATAATTTTGTCTTCTTTTTCTTTTGATACCTCTTTGCCTGTCATTTGCCCCAATTGCTGAATAATTTCTCTTAATGTGGTTTCATTTTTTAAATCTGTTTTTTGAAGTTTATCAGCAAGTTCTAAAATAGTTTCCTTTCCTACATTTGTTTTTTTCTCTACTTTGTTAAAAAAATTGTCTGAAAAGTTGAACATGTATGATACCTCCTAACATAGTATATGTTTTATGATTTTTTTGGTTATTATTATTTCTATTTGTTGTTCAGAGATGTAAAATATGCTAGAATTATTAGTGTAGGAGGACATTTATGAGTCAAAAAGGGTCAACGCTTCTTAGCATGTTGCTTGTTATATTAATTATTTCCATTGTCTTATTTTTTATGTTGCAAAAAGAGAGCGGTGTGTCTTCTGATGATAATCAGGATATAGATATTGCACAGAAAATTGCTATGGAATCTTATATTTCTACTTATATACATGCGATTGAATTAAAAGTTTCTGAGAGGGTACTTTATCAAGGTGTATCTTTGATAGGTAAGTATTCTGTTTTAGAATTAGATGATTCTTTAGATGTATCTATTTATGTGAATAAACCAAGTGAGGGTGTCCTTTGTATAGATGATGGAGGTATCGTGACGCAAGGTTCTTTTAAAATAGACAAATATATAGTTCATTATGAGAATTCGAAGGCTATTGTTATGGATTTAGATGAAGTAGAGGATATTATGTGTTCAGAATAATTTTTTAGAATATGCAATCAATTTATATATTTGACTTTAGAAAAATACAGATTTAAAATTTCTGTTAAGAGAATTTTAAGAATCTGTATTTTTTTGTATTCAGAAATTATAAAATCTTCATTTTACAAAGAGAATAAAAGGCTATATACTCCTAACAAGAAGGAGGAGTTCTATGAAAACAAATAAGTTTTATACTTGTAAATATGATCGTCCATTTAAAGAA
>CAJTZW010000028.1 GCA_910584305.1 uncultured Bacilli bacterium | reverse complement strand
CTTCTTTCTTTTCACATGGTATAATATACTTAGTATATATAGTAGTAGGGTGTGGCAGTAAGATGAAAATAAATTTATTTGAGAAACTTTTGCTATATAAGATGAGGGAAATTGTAGTTAATGAAGGAAAAAAATCTTATTATAAAAATGTTGCTAATGTGCATGATATTATTTATTTAGGCACTGAACACCTTGATACTTTGACAGATAAATATCAAACTACTAATCATGTGAGAAATATATGTATATATCAAAATGGTTATATTAAATTTAATAATTTTATTAGAACAACTGGTTGTTTTTCAAAAATATTTAAATATCAAAAAGGTTATCAGAAAAGTAAATATAAAGGAAAATCAAAATAACATAATTGTGTATTTTTTGTTTCCATAAAATTATTATAAATATAGTTGTATTTAAAATTCAAATTTTGCTATAATAAAATAGGTGATAAGAATGGAATATAAAGTAACGACAAGAAGTGAGAGAGAAACAATTGAGATTGCTCAAAATTTTGAATCAGAAAAATTTCCTAATATGATTATTTGTTTGGATGGGGAGCTTGGAAGTGGGAAGACAGTTTTTACCAAGGGAATTGCGAATGCACTTGGAATACAGGAAAGTATAACTTCACCAACTTTCAATATTATTAAGGAATATGAAGGTGAACTTCCTCTTTATCATATGGATGTATACCGTTTAGATGGTAATACGGATGGATATGGAATCGAAGAATATTTTACTAAAGGTGGAGTCGTAGTTATTGAATGGTCAGATACAATCAAAGATATTTTACCTAAAGAATATTTGCATATCAAGTTTAAAGTAGTGGATGAGAATAAAAGAGTGCTAATTTTAACTCCATATGGTAAACAATATGAAGATTTATGTGAGGCAGTTTTATGATAACACTATTTATAGATACTTGTCATTACAATTTAATGGTTGGGGTATATCGTGATGAAGAAGAGCTAGTTTTACTGAATGAAAAGAACGATAATCATTTGTCGGAAAGACTTCTTCCATTGATTGAGAAAGCTTTCAATAGGGTAGCATTAGATATTAATGATACTGAAAATATTATTGTTGCAAATGGGCCAGGCTCTTTCACAGGAGTTCGAATTGGAGTTACAGTGGCTAAAACACTTGCTTATTCGCTTGGATGTAAAATTCATACAGTTTCTGAATTAGAGATTATGGCAACGACTCCTACTTCTACTGAATATATTGTTCCACTGATTGATGCTAGGAGAGATGCTGTATATGCTGCTATGTATAGTAGTAATTCAAATACAGTAATTACAGATAGATATATTTCATTAAATAAATTGTTAGACAAAGTTAAAGAAATAACCTCTATTGATCAAGTGACATTCGTTTCTTATGAGCAATTTGATGGAATTGTTACGACCGTTCCAAAAATTGATTTAAGTAGTATTATTTGTGATAATTTGGATGATGATGGTGTTCTTTGCCATTTGGTAAATCCAAATTATTTGAAGAAAACCGAAGCTGAAGAAAAATTGGGAGTTTGAATGATTCAAGCAGTCAATGATGAAAAATTTTTAAACTTAAAAGAGATGTTATTGAATGAATTTCATGTTGATTATACTTCAAATGAATATTCAAAGGAATATGTATTTATAAAGAATAATCAAATTTATGGATTTATTATTTATGAATATATTTATGATAGAATCGAATTGGATTATATATATGTAGTCTCATCGGAAAGAGGAACTGGGATTGCATGTGCATTAATGGATCAAATGATTCAGTTTTCTACAGTAGCTCATGTTAAAAATATTACATTGGAGGTAAATGTGAATAATATGAAAGCTATTTCCTTGTATAAAAAGTATGGATTTAAGGTGTGTGCTACAAGAGAAGGTTATTATCATGGTGAAGATGGCTATTTAATGATTAGAGAGTAGATGAGTAATTTGAAAGATGTATATATTTTAGCATTTGAATCAAGTTGTGATGAAACAAGTGTTTCAATTGTAAGAAATGGACATGAGGAGATTGCAACTGTTGTGTTATCACAAATTGATATACATACATTATATGGTGGAGTTGTTCCCGAAATTGCAAGTAGGCAGCATATTGAAAAAATTACACTTGTAATCGATGAGTGTTTAAAAAAGGCCAATATGACAATGCAAGATATTACTGCAATTGCTGTAACCTATGGACCAGGGTTAATTGGTTCATTATTGATTGGATTACAAGCAGCTAAAACACTAGCATATGTATATAAGAAACCACTTGTTCCTGTGCATCATATTGCAGGGCATATCTATGCGAATAATTTGACACGAGATATGGAATTTCCTTTGATAGCGCTTGTTGTAAGTGGTGGTCATACAGAACTTATTTATATGAAAGAGCATTATTCTTTTGAACGTATTGGAGGAACTTTGGATGACGCGGTTGGAGAGGCTTATGACAAAGTAGCTCGTATTTTGAACCTAGGATATCCAGGAGGTCCTAAGATTGATGCCTTAGCACGGGAAGGAAGTGTAACATATGAGTTGCCTATCCCCTTAGATGATGATAGTTATAATTTTAGTTTTAGTGGATTAAAGAGTGCCGTAATTAATTTGGTACATAATGAGGAACAACGTGGAAATGAGATTAGAACGGCAGATTTGGCAGCAACATTCCAAGATAGGGTTGTTCATATATTAACAAAAAAAACAATGCATGCTTTACGTCAATATAAGGTTCATAATTTGATTATTGCTGGCGGGGTATCGGCAAGTGTCGGTATCCGTGATTCCTTTGCAAGCCTTTGCAAGGATAATAATATTCAGCTTACTATTCCATCCATGCAACATTGTACAGACAATGCCACTATGATTGGAGCTGCTGGATATTATGCATATAAGCTTGGAAGACGTGCAGGACTTGATTTAAATGCAAAGGCAACAGATAGTTTACACTAATTATAAATTATTTATGATAGTTTTAATTGATGATGTATTTTCATCTTTTCATACAAAAAAAGGCTAGTGTAGCCTTTTTATTTTTGTTTCAATATATACAATTGTATAATACATAACTGTGGACATAATACATAATAATATGATTCCAGTCATAACCAAGTTTAAATTGAATACCTGTGAACCGTACATAATTAAATATCCAATACCCTGTTTAGATACTAGAAATTCTCCCATAATTACGCCGACTATCCACATACAGGGAGAAACAAGAATTTAAAGCATTATCTAGTTAAAAAAAGTCTTAGAAATGGAGTATTTATGGGAAAACCAGTTTGTCCCTTCTGTAATAGCCAAGATACATTTAATATAGCGTATGGCTATTTGGGAGAGAGAAAAGATAAAGAAAATTATATTGATCAAGAAGATATAGGACTAAATGTAAATTATAGAAAAAGAGAAACTGAAAAAATTGACTTTGATGGAGAAAAAGTAAGTTCTCGAAGACCTAATAGGTATTGTAAGAATTGTGGGAAAATATACCATTCTAGGAAAGTATTGTATACTGTAGATATGAATTGTATAGATTTTATTATTAATGTCAAAAACGATTACTATAGATATACATTTGATTTAACTGATAAAAAGAATATTAAATATACTTTAAAGAAAAATTGGCTACCAATAATATCTGATGCAATTTTATCAGAAAGTGAAAGTTATAAAATTTTAGCGAGTTTTAAAACAAATAAGCCTAATATGTGGCATGGACACTATGGTGATTCGTATGACATTAAAAAATTTGGCTGGGTTTTAAAATGTACCTATTTTAATGGTGTTGACTATTGTAAAAGTGGAAATGATGCTCTTCCTGATAATTGGAATGAGTTTATAACACCATTTAAGGAAGTTCTAGATAAGAGTATTTTTGATTTATGTAATTAATTAAATTGATCCGTATTAGGATCTTTTTTTGTGCACTAAAATACGAAAGGACGATTATATATGGTATTTAAAATAGAAAAAACTAAGAATTATACTGTAATGAGTAATTATCATTTAAGAGATAAGAATCTAAGTCTTAAAGCTAAGGGACTATTGTCATTTATGTTGTCGTTGCCTGATACATGGGACTATTCTTTAAATGGGCTTTGTGCTGTTTGTAAAGAGCAAGAACGTGCTATTAAATCCACATTAAAAGAATTAAAAGAATATGGTTATTTAGTTATCGAAAAGGTAAGAGGAGAAAAGGGTTATTTTGAATATAATTATTTGATTTATGAACAACCTATTGAAATAGAAAAAGAGAAAAATAATCCAGAGGTACAAAATCCACCTGTGGATGAACGAGAGGTGGAAGATGATACCCAAATAAATACTAAAGAAACAAATACTGAAGAACAAATTGATAAAGCCGATAAAACCAAATCTACCTTTTTTGCTGAAGATCATAATTCTTTAACAATCGATTTAATAAATAGAGGATTTATAGAAAAAGATGACATTCAGATTTTTTATTATGATAGTTTATTCGATAATCTTTTAGACAAATATGATTTTAAAGATATAGTAACTATAAATCACTATATTATTCCGAGAGTAATAGAACGTGATTTCTGTGATGAGGAAGGTGAAAAAATAGAGAATAAGTTTGGCTATTTTAAAGCAGCTATGCTAAATAATATTGATAAACTGAAAAATAATGAAATAGAATGGGATGAAGAAACAGGATGGTTTAAAGAAAAAGAAGAATATGATGATAGATTTGAATTAGAAGACATTGAAAATTATTTAGAGCATGATTATTAGAAATTATCATATAACATCTATAAAGTCTTTTATAAAAATGGTATAATAATAAATATAAACGGAGCGTCAAATAGTAATTTGTAGAGGTGTTGTATGAAAAAGAAAATAATTATAATTTCAGTAGTAATAATTTTAGTAGTTTTATTATTTCCAATTAGAAATCAACTAAAAGATGGTGGCACAGTAGAATATAAAGCATTAGTTTATAAAGTGTCTAAGGTTCATAAGCGTTCAGAAACATACCATGAAGATGGCATTAAAATTGAAATTCTAGGGAAAGAACTATTTAACAATGTTAAGGCTAAACTTATTGAAAAAGATCCACCATTTAGTGAAGAAAAATTGGGTAATATGGCATTAGAATACTTTTTTAAAACTACACCAGAGTGGACTCTAGATCCAAATGCATCAAAAGATGAATATCATCTTGGTATGGCTTATGATATAGAAAAATATCAAAAGCAAGATATGGTTGTTATTGAGATTAGGCATATACATAACAATATTAACAATACTTTAGATGCAAGATATTATATAAATATCTATACTGCAAAAGGGTTTGATGATTCAGGAAATGAAATAGATTTAAACTTATAATTACAAATTACAAGTTGAAAGTGAGATGAGAATATGGGATTTGATTTAGGACATACAATTAGTTCGTTATCAAAACTTGCATTACGAACTAAAAGAAAAAATGAGAAAATTGAATATGAAAAAAAGAAAAAAGCAGCAAGTGAAATTATTGATTCTGTTCTTAATCAATTTAAGGATAAAGAGAGTTTTCTTGAAACTTTAGATAAATCTGGAAGAGATATGATTAGTTATATGATCTCTCACGAAGATGAAGAAAAAACTTTAAAAGTATTAGAAATCATAGAAGATGTTAATAAAGAAGATAAACTTGGAAATGCGTATCTTACTATTGCTTGTTTAGAACATAAAGTAAAAGTTATTGAAAAATTGCTTGACATGGGTGCTAATCCAAATCATAAAACTAATCCTTTACTTAAAGCATTAGGAAGAAGAAATAAAGAAAATCCTGCAATATTAGAATTATTTGTAAAGTATGGTGTAAATCTAAAAATGAATATTCAAGGGAATACTTTAGAAGAAATAATCCGTTCATTTGAAGATGATAACCTTAATAAAATTTTAGATACAGCAAAATAACAAATTACAAGTATACTTTAAGATGTAAATAATTTAATATTTATATCTTATTTTT
>CAJTZW010000027.1 GCA_910584305.1 uncultured Bacilli bacterium | reverse complement strand
CAAGGGTTATTAACTTCAAATATATGGAACAGTAATGTAGAGGATGTAAAGACAATCTTAAGAATGGAAGAATTACAATCAGATGAATATAGTCATTTATTATGTCCAAGTATCTTTAATATTAGTCTTAAAAACATAGTACCATCGATTAAATTATTAGAAGAATATGGCATCGGTAAATATATTACAAATAGATGTTTGAGAAGAAATGTAGAACTGCAACGAAATTTACTTGATTATATGGTAAATAATAACATTGATTTAATCGTAGAGAAAAAAGATGGTAGTTATGGATTAAATCCAGTAATTAATGCAAGCAATACTGAAATAAAAACAAAATATGGAATCGATATTAAAAATTTATCAACTAAAGGAGTAAAAAAATAATGAATGAAATATTAGAAAAATATTCAGATACAATTTTAAAAAATATTGACATTGATAATATGAAAAAAATAATGCTCTTTTTGCAAAATAATAATTGTGATTATATAGAAGATATCGTAGAAGATTACTTTGATATCTTTGTAATAGATTATAATTTATTTGTAAATAAATTTAATAATTTAAATCAAAAATATAATAATCAATTTTTAACTTTAGCTAAAGAAGATATGAATTTATTTGAAGAACCATTTTATGATTAAAAAATGAAATTGTAGATATCTTGTATTTTACTTATTTTATGGTAGAATAAGATAGGTGGTTTCATGAAAAAAATATTTTTATATAGTTTGTTTTGGCTATGTTTGGATCAGGGCATTAAGAAGCTAATTACCATTTCGATTGGGCTTGGAGAAAGTGTTACAATGATTCCCTCGTTGTTTGGATTTACCCATGTAAGAAATACGGGTGCAGCTTGGAGTATGCTAGAAGGAAATCGTATTTTTTTAATACTCGTTTCATTTGTTGCCATTGGACTTGTATATTGGTTTATGATAAAGGATAAAAAAATTGAACCAATCGAAGAGATTGGCTATGGTATATTATTAGGAGGAATTCTTGGTAATTTAATAGATCGTGTTATACTAGGGTATGTAATCGATTTTATAAGCATTTATATTGGTTCATATGCATTTCCTATTTTTAATGTGGCAGATATAGGAATTGTAATAGGAACATTGATTATTGTGGGAATTATGCTAAAGGAGGATATGCATGGAGACAATAGTTCAAGAGAAAGACACAAATAAGCGAATCGATATTTTTTTAATGGAACAAGAAGACCTAAGTAGAAGTAAAATACAAAAAATGATTGAAACAAAAATGGTTTTAGTGAATCACCATGAAACCAAAAGTAGTTACAAAATAAAAGAGGGAGATATTATTACTTGGGAAGAATATACCGAGGAGGATATGAATATTGAGCCAGAGGATATACCCTTAGATATTGTATATGAAGATGAAGACGTTCTGGTTGTAAATAAAGAAAATGGTATGGTAGTTCACCCTGCTCCAGGAAATTACAAAGGAACCCTTGTCAATGCGCTTTTATATCATTCTAAAAATTTAAGTGATATTAACGGAGAATTTCGACCTGGAATTGTGCATAGAATCGATGCCTACACAACAGGACTATTGGTCGTTGCTAAAAATAATAAAGCACATGAACACCTAGCAAAACAACTGGAAGAAAAAACTACATATCGTAAATATGTAGCACTTGTATGGGGGGTAGTGAATACAGACACAGGGACTATTGATGCCCCAATCGGACGAGATTCAAAGGACCGAAAAAAAATGGCTGTTACAGACGTAAATGCAAAAGATGCTGTAACACATTTTAAGGTAATTGAACGTTATAGTAATGCAACATTAATCGAGTTACGACTTGAAACAGGAAGGACTCATCAAATTCGTGTGCACATGAATTATATAGGATATCCAATCGTAAATGACCCAGTATATGGACATCGCAAGTTGATTGATGATTCTGGGCAATGCCTGCATGCTAAGAGTTTAGGATTTATTCATCCAAAAACAGGGCAGTATATGGAATTTACAAGCGAATTGCCGACTTGTTTCCAAAGCATAATACGTACTTTTAAAGGAGAAGACAATTTATGAAAACAATATTACATAAATATAAATGGTGTTGGCTGGTAGTAGGGTTGATTGTATTGGTAGCAGGAGGGTATATCGTATATCAAACACTATATTTAGATTATATAAATAAAATAGAGATTACATTAAATGGGGAGAAAGAAATACAGGTAGAAGTGTTTAGTGAATATAAAGATGAGGGTGCAAAAGCAACCTTTCGAAAAAAAGATATTACCAATCAAATGAAAATAAATGGGGATGTAGATACAAGCAAAATTGGTGAATATAATATCACGTATGAAGTAGTATATAAACATAAGAAAAATAGCGAAAAAAGAAAAATTATAGTGGTAGATAAGATAGTTCCTGAACTCACCTTGAGTGGAGAAGACAAGTATACGATTTATATAGGAGAGTCATGGGAAGACCCAGGATATAGCGCAGTAGACAATTATGATGGGGATATAACAGATAAAGTAGTAGTAGATAGCACTTTAGATACAAATACAGAAGGGACATATACGATTACTTATACAGCAACAGATACAAGTGGGAATGTAACCACAAAGCAAAGAGAAGTAGAAGTCAAAAAGAAGGTGCTGATAACATCTCAAGGAATAGCTGTTTTAAATTATCATTTTTTCTATGGAGAAGGAGAAAGTTGTAATGAAAGTATTTGTTTAAGTACGACAAAGTTTGAAGAGCAATTAAAATATTTGAAAGACAATGGCTATAAAACATTGACGATGGATGAATTTGTACGTTGGATGTATGGGCAGATAGAATTACCAGAAAAGTCTGTTCTGTTAACAATTGATGATGGGGCCATGGGAACAGGAGCTCACAACGGAAATAAATTAATTCCTCTATTAGAAAAGTATGAAGCACATGCTACATTATTTCTAATCACAGGTTGGTGGGATATCAACAATTACAAATCAGATTATTTAGATGTTGAAAGCCATACCCATGATATGCATAATGAAGGATTTTGCTCTGGTGTGACAAGAGGAGCTAGAATGTTATGTTCAACACATGATGTAGCTCTTGCAGATTTAAAACAGTCTGCTATTATCACAGGTAGCACCAATGCCTTTTGCTATCCATTTTATGCATACAATGACAGCGCTATTAATATTGTTAAAGAAGCAGGATTTAAAGTTGCCTTTGCTGGTGGAGGTTATAAGGCTACTAGAAATTCTAATAAATACGCAATTCCAAGATATCCAATCCAAAGTAATATTTCTTTAAATACATTCATCAACTATATTAGTTAAAAATTCATGAAATAAATAGAAAGAGACAAAATCATCGCATACAGATTAAAAAATACATAAGGTAGTAGCAATTTGGCAGCACTTTCGTCCAATTCTTTTGTCTCATAGTATAAAAATAATGAAGTGATTAAAATTACAACACAATCTACAAATCCTAAAAAAGGATTTTTGAGAAAAAACATAAAGAATAAATACAATTGATTAAAGATATAGTTGCTTAAAAGAGCTTGATTATACCCTTGAATATGTTTTGGGTGATTCCTAGAATATATTTTATAACTAGAAAGAGCAATACATATATATAAAATTGTCCATACAATTCCATAAAGGAATTTTGGAAGTGCGAACCATGGTAGATGCAGTGTATCAAAGTAGTCTATCGTAGAAGAAAAGAGAGTACCACTAACAAACCAAGGAAGCAGGCAAATTATAAAATTAAATAGTTTTTTCAAATCGAACACCTCTTTACTAACTATATGAAATGTATTACAATATTATTACGCAATAAAGGAGAATTATATGAAAGAAGTTATTATAGATAAAAATGATGAATTGGTTATGATGTTACTGCATTTTTTCATTACAGAACAAGGATATAGTCCTATTGTCTTGCATGGGGCAAAGAATGAAATATGGCTAGAGAATTTGGAAGGATCCTATAAAATTGTAAGAATTATCTCTAATTATATTCATAATAATGAGCAGCTAGAATATGACGCCTTTAGAACAAAACATATCGCAAAAAAGATTCAAAAGAAAACATTGTCTATGAATATGAATATACTAAATATATTTATTAATTTAGGAGAGAGTACAACTATTGAAGACTATATGCATGTAGATCGCATGGATTCGATTGATATCAAGAATATTAAAGACTTGAAGAAATATGATTTTCTATTAAAAGAATTCCCAACAATTACAAACAAAACGAATTTTAAAGAAAAAGGTGCGGAGCTATTCATGAAAATTACACAAGATATCACAAAAAAGAATGCAGAAGAATCTATGAAGGCAGAAGATCTATTCAAAATGAAAAAACCGATTATAACATATATTCTAATTGCACTAAATGTTCTATGTTTCTTATGTATGTATATTTTTGGAAATGGTAGTACAGATGCTCTTACTTTGTTAAGATTTGGGGCCAATTATGCACCACTTGTAAAACTAGGAGAAGTATGGCGACTTGTAACAAGTATTTTTCTTCACGTTGGAATCTTGCACCTACTATGCAATATGTACTCGCTATATATTGTAGGTTCTCAATTGGAAAGTTTCTTTGGAAAAACAAAATTTTTATGTATATATATATTAAGTGGAATTATTGGCAATTTATTTTCTATCCTATTTACAAATGGACTAACAGTCGGAGCAAGTGGAGCCATCTTTGGTTTATTTGGAGCACTACTATATTTTGGATATCATTATCGAATTTACTTAGGAACAGTTATAAAGTCACAAATTATACCATTAATTATTTTAAATTTATTTATAGGCTTTGCAAGCCATGGTATTGATAATGCAGCACATATAGGAGGGCTGATAGGTGGAGCCCTGGCATCCATTGCACTTGGAGTTAAATATAAATCAAGTAATTTTGAAAAAATAAATGGATGGATTGTTTTAGCAATCTTAGTTGCATTTTTAAGTTATATGATTTGGATATAAAGTACATAGTACTTTTTCTTTGAGTGAAAATGTCAAATCTTATCAGATATAGGTAATATAATTGCTTTTAAAGAATTAATATGTTAAACTATACCTAGAATAGGAGATGTATTTTTATGAAAAAACAAGGATTTACATTAATAGAATTACTTGCAGTTATTGTTATACTGGCCATTATTGCGCTTATAGCAGTACCAATGGTATTAAATACGATAGAAAGTTCTAGAAAAGGATCTGCAAGTACAAGTACATACAGTTATGTAAGTGAAGTAGAGACCAAATTAGCAACATATATGTTGCATCATAGCGGAGCTAGTTATAGTAGTGGAAAATATAGTGTAGAAAAACTAAAAGAAGATTTAGATATTAAATTGAAAGGATCCACACCAACAGAAGGAAATATTTGTATAGGTGATGCTGGACTAGTTACAGAAGCATCTATTAAAATGGATGGATATATTATACATTATGATGGTAAAAATGCTACAACAACAGATTTAAAAGAGATTGAAGACATTTCTTGTGATGGTACGACAACACCAGAAACACCTGGTGGAGGAGGAGTAGAACCGCCTATTGAGCCTGAAGTACCCAAAGTAGAATTAAAAGACGCGAGTGATGCTGTTAAGATAGCGAATGATTATATTGGCGAGGTAGACGAATTATCTACTGCTTCAGGTTATATTACCGCATCAATCAATGGGACTAGGGAAGGACATTTAGTTGTAGATCAAATATTATATTTTCCAACAGAAATGTCTATAAAGGTAGACTCCAATACGACCTATACGTATATAGCTGGATACTATAAAGTTACATCTGAAGTGTCACTACCATCGTATATGAATTTTAAAGTAATTGCTGTGGCAGGTAGTACACAGACTGGATATGATAAAATTGAGTACTTAGGGGAATCCTATTTAGTAAATGTAGAATAAGATTTCTAAGAATCAATGTCATGCAAAGAAAGTATCAGAGATATTTTCTTTTTTCATATGATAAAGTTGTATATTTAGAATAAAGAGGTTATAATGAATAAAAGGAGAGATTGTATGAAAATATTATCTGTAAATGCTGGGAGTTCTTCTCTAAAATTTAGAGTATATGAAATGCCAGAAGAAAAACTATTAATGAAGGGAATGTTTGAGCGAATTGGATTAGAGGGAAGCTCCTATAACATTCGTATCGGGGAAAATAAACTACAAAAAGAGGCCTCTATCCCAAACCATAAAACCGCAGTTTCAATTCTTTTAGAAGAATTAAAAAGTGAACATATTGTAGAAGATCTAAAAGAAATTAAAGCAGTAGGTCATCGAATTGTCCATGGAGGTAATTTTTATTCTCACTCTGTAAAAATTACAGATCGTGTCATAATGGAAATTGAAGAGCTATCTGATTTAGCTCCACTACATAATCCTGCAAGCCTTATGGGGATTAAAGCATTCATAAGCGCGATTCCGGGAGCCGTTGAAGTAGCATGCTTTGATACAGCATTTCATCAAACGATAAAAGAAGATACATACTTATATCCAGTTCCATATGAATGGTATACAAAGTATCATGTAAGAAAATATGGATTTCATGGGCTGAGCCATCAATATGTTACAAGTGCAATGCAACAAATATTAGGAAAACAAGATGTAAATATCATTATATGTCATATTGGAAATGGGGCCAGTATATCTGCAATAAAGAATGGTGCCTGCATAGATACATCTATGGGATTTACTCCAAATGCTGGGATTATGATGGGGACGCGCTCTGGGGATATTGACTATAGTATGATAGAACACATTATGAAAAAAACGGGAATGACAATCCATGAGATAGATACGATTTTAAATAAAGAAAGTGGATTAGTAGGAATCTCTGGAATGAGTGATTTAAGGGATATTGATAGAGCATTTGTAGCAAAAGAACAGAAGGCAGTGCTTGCTGTTGATATGTATACAAATAAAATTGTTGATTATATTGCAGCATACTATATGAAATTAGGAACTGTAGATGCCATTTGCTTTACTGCAGGTGGAGGAGAAAACGATACAATTATACGTAGAGAAACTTTAAAGAAATTATGGCCAATTGGAATTGTAATTGATGAACAAAAAAATGAGGAAACTTTGGTTCGAAAAGGAAAAGAAGGGCTTATTACTTCAGAAGAATCAGAAATTCCTTGTTATGTAATTGCAACTGATGAAGAATTAATGATTGCAAGAGATACCTACCAAACACTAGGATAATATATATGGATGAACAATTAAAAAATAGTATTGATAATATAGATTATCATCGATTGCTACACAAGAATGTCGGCGGTGGCATATATTTAAATGAAGAACAAATAGAAATTTTAGATGAACATCAGATTCCATATAAAACATGCAAAGATATTCATGAATTACTATATTTACTAGAACAATTTGAAGAGGATGAAGAAATAGAGTATATATTACAAGAAATTGCAGAATTTAATTATTATCATAATACCAAGAAATAAATATGTCATAATTCGACATATTTTTTAAATCATAAATATATGTTTATCTAAGTTTTGTCAAATTGAAAAATATATGATATTATAATCACGAC
>CAJTZW010000026.1 GCA_910584305.1 uncultured Bacilli bacterium | reverse complement strand
TAAAGGAAAACAATATGAAAATATTATCCTAGATTTAGAAAAGAAAACCATCACATTACCAAAATTAAAAGAAATGAAGATAAGAGGATATAGGAATCTATCAAACATTCAGGGAAGAATCATAAACGTAGCAGTATCAAGAGAAAAAACAGGAAAATATTTAATACTTCTAGGTATGTTTTATGAAAATTTTAAATTTAGTATTTTAATAAAATTTTGTATTATGGTATACTATAAGCTGAGGTGATTGTATGTCAAAAATAACTAGAATTGAAGATGTCACCCATATTGTTGGAATAAAAAACTATATACAAGCCCTTTCCCTAGATAAAAAAAATCTTACATATGTTGGCTGTGAAAAGAAATACAAGGGAGTTGCTTTTAAGTTCACGTACAATGAAAATTCTGTTCAGATATGCGTTGATAAAAATAAAAATATATACAATATGAATTGCAGTTGTGATACATCAGACAATTACTGTCCACACGTAGCTCTAGCAGTTATGCATTTACTTACGCATGAAGATATCATTGAAGCTGGGCTGGAAACATTAAATGAGGAATATGATTCTTACTTTAATGAGCGGTTATTTAAAGAGCTTTCATCTAGCTATATAAAAAAAGAACATATTGGCCTAGATATTATTTTAAAAGATTTGGGGGATTACTTCGAGTCAGAATACGAACTTAAAATAAAAATAGGTTCACAAAAAAAATATGTAATGAATAAAAAGATAGATGAATTTTTAGAAACATACCGTCACAAAAATGATAGTCTGCAATTTGGTAAAGATTTTACATATAATCCAAATACACAAGAATTTGATGAAATAGATACAAAAATTATAGAATTTTTAGAGTTATATTATGATAGTCAAAATAATACCTATAGAAATTATTATGGATATTATTCCCCTAGAATGACGATGAATATGATTAAACTGTCTGGAAAAAGTCTATCAAATTTTTTGTCATTGTTAAAAAACAAAGAATTCTCAGTTGAAGAAGGGTATTATAGTTATAAATACTTTGGGATTAAGGAAGACTATGATTTAAAAACTACAATTACGAAACACAATGACAATATCAAAGTAAATATACCATACAAGGATATTGAACCTTTTACAAAAGATTATGAGTATATCAAAATGCGTGACGGAATATACCGATGCAAAAATCCAAAGTTATTAAAAATATTACTTGAAAGTGATAAGAAAAGTTTATTATTTAAACAAGAAGAATTTGATAGTTTTGCAAATTTTATATTGCCAGCAATAGAACGTTTAGATGATAAAGTTATAGTAGAAGGGGAATTAAAAGAAGTATTCAAAAGAGAAGAAATGAAACCTAAATATTACTTAGATTATACCAAAGATAAGATTGAAGGTAAGATAGAACTTGTATACCAAAATATAGAAAAGAATATAATGGAATCTAATAATAAATTTGGTAACAATTATGTGATTCGTGACTATGAAAAAGAAAAGGAATATGTAAGTAATATAACGAAGTATGGATTTACAATCAATGAAGAAGAACAAAAATTTTTATTAATTGATGAAGATGAGATTGTAAATTTTATACAAAAGGGAATTCCAGAACTTGTAAGTGAGTACGATGTATACATGACGAAGCGACTTAAGGAGTTTAAAATTATAGAACATACAAAAGTACAAAGTCAATTTAAAATAGGTAGAGATAACATTTTAAACTTTACATTCTCAATGGATAACATTGATAAAAAAGAAATAGCAAATGTATTAGATGCGATTGAACTAAAAAAGAAATATTATAAATTAAAAAATGGCGATTGGATGCGTTTAGATACGAATTCCGAACTATATCAAATGAATGAAGTGATTAATACATTAGATATTTCAAAAAAAGAGTTGCAAAGTGATGAGATTGCAATTTCAAAATACAAAAGTTTAGAGTTAGAAACAATGAATGAAGAATATAGTTTCATAAAACTTGAAGATGAATTGTGCGGAATAATAAATAGATTTAAAATGTATAAAGAATTAGACATATACTTTAGTAAGGCAGAAGAAGAACTGTTAAGGGACTACCAACAACTTGGAATCAAATGGATGTTGACGCTTGCTTCTTGTGGTTTTGGTGGAATTTTGGCAGATGAGATGGGTCTTGGGAAGTCATTACAAACTATTAAATACATTGAAAAGAGAAAAGAAGAAAATCTAAATCGTAAATTTATGATTATAGTCCCTACTTCTCTTATTTATAACTGGGAAAATGAATTTCAAAAATTCGCACCAGGTTTAAAGTATATTGTGGTAAATGATACGAAAGAAAAAAGAGAAAAAAGTATTCAAGAAATAGATAAATATGATATTTATATTACAACATACGGACTCATTCGTCAGGACATCAAATTATATGAACCATACCAATTTGATACATGCATTATAGATGAAGCCCAAAATATTAAGAATGTTCATGCAGAAACAACAAAGATAGTTAAGAGTATTCATGCAGAAAATCATTTTGCACTAACAGGGACTCCAATTGAAAACTCTATTTTAGAACTTTGGAGCATTTTCGATTTTCTAATGCCAGGATTCATGCCTAATTTGACAAAATTTAAACACACTTATACAGTAAAGAGTATAGAAGAGGATGCCTCATTATTAAAAGACTTAAATAAAAAAGTAGCTCCATTTATTCTAAGAAGAAGAAAGAAGGATGTTCTAACAGAACTTCCCGATAAAATTGTAAACAATGTATTTGTGGAATTAAATGAAGAACAGAAAAAACTATATGTATCCTATTTAGAAAAGACAAAAAAAGAAATAGATGAAACAATCAAAAAGGAAGGTTTTATGAAAAGCCAGATTTTAATTCTCTCTTTACTAACAAAATTAAGACAAATTTGTATTGACCCAAAATTAATTCTTGAGAATTACAAGGGAGTGAGTGCGAAAATAGAATCTGTCATTGATATAGTAGAACAAACTATTGCAAATGGGCATAAAATATTATTATTCTCACAATTTCCTTCCGCTTTAAAAATTGTGAGAAAAGAATTAGACCTACATAAAATAGAAAGTTATTACTTGGATGGCTCTACTAAAAGTAAAGAAAGAATGCAGCTGGTAACAGAATTCAACCAAAATGATATTCCTATATTCTTGATTTCATTAAAAGCAGGAGGAACAGGATTAAATCTAACAAGTGCGGATGTGGTAATCCACTTAGATCCTTGGTGGAATCCACAAGTCGAAAATCAAGCAACAGATCGTTCCCATAGAATAGGGCAGAAAAATGTCGTAGAAGTAGTTAAAATCATTGCAAAGGGAACAATTGAAGAAAAGATTGTAGAATTGCAAGCAAAAAAGCAACAATTAAGTGACCAAGTGATTGAAGGAGAAGATAGGGATCAAATCATTCTATCAAAACTTACGGAAAAAGAAATCCGAGACATATTAAATAATTAAAATTTGGTATACTAATAGTAGGAGGATGTTATGAAAAAATATACAAAGATTATCATGGCAATATTGTTTTTCCTTATTATCGTTGCTGGAATCATATGGTATTTAAATAAGGATACTTTAAAACCAGGATATGCAAGTATGAAATCAAGTAATTGGCCAGAATTAATGAACGGTAATGATGAGATATCTAATATTACGAAGGGATACTTGATTTCTACGTATGGGGATGGAAAGGTAGTTAATATAGAAAATATGGAGGTATATCTTCCAGAGGAAGATAATACTTATATTCAAGTAAATTATGGTAAAGACATTTACATCGCAAATAAAATCGATAATACTGTATTTATATTTAAAAATGACCTAATGGATGGAAACATTGATACCAATATCGATTATAATAATGAGAATACACATATAGAACAACCAACGGAAGAAGTTTTACAAAAAGCTAAAAGATTAATTCAAACAATGAATAAAGTATATTCAGAATATGAATTTACAATTTATGAAAGCAATGAATTCCCTACGAATTTAGAAACTGCCAGTTCTAATTTATACATAAGAAGAGATGATGGATTTGCACAATTTGCGATAAGTGGTATGACACAATCAGGGGATAAAAGTATGAATATAGTAATTTTATTTCAAAACGAAAATATCATTGGATTAGCAATTCAAATAAATTCATAGGAAAATATTGCAAAATATGGGTAATTATGGTAGAATTACTTGTGTTTCTAGAGGAAAAGAAAAGAGGTAAAATATGAGAAAAACAAAGATGATATGCGGAATAGGACCAGCTACACAAGACTGGGAAGTATTTAAGACATTAGTAAAAAATGGTATGAATGTAGTTCGTGTTAATTTCTCACACGCAACTATGGAAGAAAGACATATTGATGAAGAATTAACGTATAGAGCGCGTAAAGAATTAGGACAACATGTAGCAATCCTTTATGATACAAAAGGGCCAGATTTAAGAACATGTAATTTTGAAAATGATTCTATTGAATTCATTGCCGGAAATACAATTCGCATTGTAAGAAAAGCTGTCATTGGAAATCAAGAAAGAATCAGTTTAAATTATCCACAAGTTATTGATAATTTAAAGGTAGGAACTACTATTTTATTAAACGATGGATTTGTTCGCTTAGAAGTAATTTCAGTAGAAGATGATGGTAGCGAAGAATCTGGTGTTACATGCAAAATCCTAGATGACGCAACATTATCAAGTCGTCGTGGTGTAAATATTCCAGGAGTTGATTTAAATATCCCATTTGTATCTGAAGATGATGAGGCTGATATTAAATATGCATGTGATCATGATGGGGACTTTTTAGGTATTTCATTTGTATCAAGTGCTGAAGATGTTAGAGCAGCAAGAGCATTGCTTACAAAATATGGTAAGCCAGAAATGCAAATCCTATCTAAGATTGAAACTGCAAAAGCAATTGATAATATTGATGAAATTATTGATGAAACGGATGGGATTATCGTTGCAAGGGGAGACTTAAGTGTAGAAGTTCCATTTATTGAAGTTCCAATTTTACAAAAAGAGATTGTTAGAAAGTGCCGTGAAAAAGGTAAAATCTGTATTGTAGCAACAGAAATGTTAAAGAGTATGTGTAAAAACTCAAGACCAACAAAAGCAGAGTTGACAGATATTGCAACAGCAGTATTTGATGGTGCAGATGCTGTTTGGTTAAGTGATGAAACAACAATCGGCGCACATCCCGATTTAGCTTCGCAATACTTAGGAGAAATATCAGAGGTGGCAGAGCAACATTATAATGAATATTCTAGAAAATATGATGTAAACTCTAAACATGAGATGCATGATTTAATCGCACAAAGTGTTGTATCTGCATCAGAAGACTTAGATGTTAAAGTAATCGTTGCAGCCACTATGAGTGGTTATACAGCACAAAAAATTAGTAATTTAAAACCAGATGCTTACATACTAGCACCAGTTCCGAATGAGAAAATTGCTCGTAGATTGGTATTAAATTGGGGGGTATATCCTGTAGTAGCCCCTGAATACAACTCTACAGATGAACTTGTAAGTGATGGTGTGGCAAGAGCAAAAGAATTTATGGAATTAAAAGCTGGCGACAAAGTTGTAATTACAGGAGGTTTCCCTAATACAGGAGCCAAGACTACAAACTTTATGAAAATTGAACAAATTTAATTTGTTCTTTTTTAATTTTCTTCATGTGAAGCAATACAAAAATTGAAAATCTATGTACAGAAATTAAAAATTTGTAGTCTTTCCACTACAAAATTATAAAAACATCGATTTGAATGATATCTAGATATAGTCTAATATGATATCTGAGGTGAGAAAAATGACCAAAGAATTATTAGATATAAAATATGACTTTGTGTTCAAAGAATTATTTACAAGAGAATCATGCCGTCCTTACCTAGCAACAATTATAAACATTTGTACAGGGATAAATAAAAAATATTTACTAGAAAATATGGTATTAAGTAATACGAATATACCAATTCAAAGTAAAAAGGAAAAAAGAAGTAATAGTGATATATTTGTAAAAGTAGAAGGTGGCTTCATCAATTTAGAAATGAATCGTCAATTCACAGATGAACTTATAGATAAAAATAATTATTATATAAATCAATATAGAATACGAGAATATGTAGTAGGTCATAAATTTATTGGCAAAAAAATATATATCCAAATTAATATTGATAATTACCAAAGATTTGAAAAAGAAAACCGATTTATATATACAGTTAAATTATTAGAGAAAAATACATTAGAAGAAGCAGACCCAAATCAAACAATTTACCATATTAATCTAGAATATTTACGAAATAAATGTTATAATGAACTCAGTGAAGTAGAAAGGCAATTTGTTATCTTTATAGAACAAAATAAAGAGATATTAGATGAAATCTATAAAGAAAACGATGAAGTTAGAAAAGTGGTGAGTGAATTGGCAGATATGTGGTTTGATGAAGATATGGTTCTTAGATATGATGAGGAAAAATTAAGAGATGCGATTGAGAAAGAACTAGTTGAGAAGGCAATTCAAAAAGGAGTTCAGCAAGGAATTGAGCAAGGAATTGAGCAAGGAATAGAAAAAGGAATAGAACGAGGAGTAAAACAAAGAAATATAGAAATTGCTAGAAATTTAAAACAATTAGGGACACTATCGTATGAACAAATTTCTACTATAACAGAATTGTCTAAAAAGGAAGTAGAAAAATTATAAAATAAAACATTGACGAAAATAGTTTTAACGTGTATGATTCATATAGTATAACATAAAAGAGGGTAGTTGATATTCATGGAGACTATTAAAATAAGATTTTATGGGAATGTAATGTATATAACGTATGCAAATAGCTACCAAGGAAACGTAAATACATGCAGAATGACAGAATATAACGAATTTTTCTTTTCAAAAGAATATTTAGAAAAACATTCTGACACCTTACAATTTTATATAACACCTATTATAGTAAAAAATCAGGTAACGAAAGTCATTGTGAGTCATAATCCCTTACTACCTTATATAGAAAAAATAATAAATTTATATCCTACAATTCATGAACTCTATATTGAACAAGATAAAGAGATTACTATTTCTGAAGCCCAAGTAATCATGGCTATGAAATTTGTCAATGATGTGAATTGTTATGATATTGAAGAAAATATATACTATAAGCTATTAAATGAATATCATAAGAATGTGAATACAAGGGTTGAAATATTATTTGAAAGTATTTTTATGGTACAGAATCAAATAAATACATATTCTACACTATATCAAAAAAAACAAGTATATATCAATAATGAGTTTAATGAAATAGATAAGCAGGAGTTTAGTTATTTTCTAGCACACAATCGACTTCTAGAAAAAATAATGATAAATAGATACTCCGAAAGTACAATGAAATATATAATTTCAACTGTAAAACAGAGAAATATTTTAATTTCGATTTTAAATGATGAACAATTAACAGAACAAAACTATAAATATTTAAGAAGTTTAAAAAAACATTCTAAAATACAACTAGAATTGTCTTACTCAAAACAGTATCAGCACAAAAATGCCCTAAAGCAATTGAACTTAAATCTATTACGATTTTGTATGATTTTAGTTGTATTTGTTTGTGTTGGATTTGCATCGGCAGAACACTTCATTTTTGAAAAAGACAAACAAGAAATAGAGAGTATTGATTTAACAAAATATGAAGATATTGTAGAAGAACCAGAGATTGAAGAAAATACATTAGAGAATATAGAAGACCCTGAACAGATAGAGACACCTACCCCTACCTATGTAAGTCCATATTATCAAACGTATACTCAAACCTTTACTGAGTTAAAAGGAATAAACCCAGATACAATAGGATGGATTAAAGTAAATAATACCAATGTAAATTACCCTGTTGTAAAAACAACAGATAATGAATATTACTTAAACCATTCATTTGATAGAACTGAAAATACATTTGGTTGGATATACGCAGACTATCGTAGTAACTTTGATGAATTAAATCAAAATACGATTATATATGGACACAATGTATTAGGTACAAATTTACTTCTTAGTACCTTAGAAACAGTTGTGAGTCCAGATTGGTATAATAATCCAATCAATTTAACTATTACATTTAATACAGAAAAAGAAAACATGAAATGGCAAGTCTTTTCTATTTATACAATTCCAGTCACAAATGATTATTTAATTACAAATTTTAATAGCCCAGATTCATTTTTAAATTTCGCACAAAAGTTAAAAGATAGAAGTATAAAAGACTTTGGAGTTACGATAAATGGTACTGATAAGATTTTAACAATATCTACTTGTTATAAAGATTCAAGTAGTAGAGTAGTAATCCATGCTAAAAGAATCTAAGAGCGTAAAGAGCGTAAGCTCTTTTTATTATGCCAAAAACTACAAAATTTACCAAAATTTGACAAAAACGTTAAGTTTCAAAGAAACTGCACGTAAGGATTAATATAGTGGTGTAAAAA
>CAJTZW010000025.1 GCA_910584305.1 uncultured Bacilli bacterium | reverse complement strand
GTTTGTGTCAATCGTTTTTCAAAAATTTGAGTATGACTTTCCTATTATACAAAAAGAAGAATACTGTGTTATCCTTTTTGTCCTTCGCTCCTTAAGCATACTTTCAATTGTACTCGACCAAGCTTTTATATAAGGGGTTATTTTAATTCTTGCCTCCTCACTATTCTTCCCTAATATTTTTAAATATTGTAAGGAATATATGATATACATAAAATTCTCTCGGATTATAGAACAGCGTAGAGAATGTATACCAATCTCTACTACATCAATTAAAACATTCACTAGTTTTATATCATCCTCTATCGAAAGATATTTTTTTAATTCACAAAAAGGAACTCTTTTTCGATTTATATCTTGAATCAATATTTTTGTATTCATGGTATATCACCTCAAATATTTTTATTATATCATGTGTACTCAATAAATAGAAACCCCCGTATAGTAATATTTTAAAATATCAATAAAAGAATACCCTTCTCTAGCCATACCTGCAGCACCATACTGACTCATTCCTACACCATGACCATACCCTCTTGTAGTAACAACCAAATTACCATTTTGGACTTCTAAATCGAAATCTGCAGAACGAAGTCCTAAAATTGTACGCAAAGTAACTCCATCATATAAAGAATCTCCAATCTGTACCTGTAAAACACGTCCACTAGGATCTCTAGAAATAACCTCTACCAAAGTATCTTCAGAAATTGAAAAACCAAGAACATTTAATAACACCTGTTCAGACTTTTCATCTACATGAAGATATGAAGAAGCAGAAATATCCCAAGGAGAGGAAACAGACTGTAAGTAAGGAATAAAATTCCCCCAAACATATTTCGCATCCTCTGTATAACCATTACTTGTAGAATGATATACAGCATCAATATACTGACCTCCATAATAAATGGAAAGTCCTTCTGTAGATGTAACCGCACTTTTTATTTTACTATAATATATATCATAACTACTTCCCCACATAGTACGCAACTGACTCTCATCTTTATATACTTGTGTACTAACAGAATCTGTTAAAGTTAGCCCTTTCGACAATCTTTGTTTCGCATATGTACGAGCAACAACAGCTTGTGCCTTGAGTGCTTCAAGAGGAAAAGAGGCAGGCATCTCAGCAGCAACCACACCTACAATATATTCCTCAAAAGGAATTTGAAGAACACTTCCATTGGCTCTATAAACAGTAATCAAATCTTCTTGTGCAATAGGCTGTTCAACAGTAGTCACGGAAGAAGAATCAATCTGGGGAGTGGAAATATCTGAAATAGAATTTAAATCTTCTATTTTCACTCCACCTACACTCCCATCTTCAAAAACCTCCTCCTGCGTACTTATAACACTACTAGATTCATTATGTTCTATATTATCAATTACGATATCTTCTTCCTTTTGAATTCCCTCCTCTACACTAACCAAAGCATCATTAAAAGAACTATCCGTATCAATAATTCTCTCAATGATAGAATTTGATGTATAGGTAGCCTGTAAAGCATGTATATCAGACATATCAGCTGGCGTCAAAAAAAGAGAGGCAATTCCAAGACCACCAACAATAAACAAAATTTTACCACCATTAAACTTAATCCGCATAGAAGCCAAATATTGTTTTACTTTATCTTTAATATGTAATACATTAGAACTCTTAAAAAAATCACCAAATTCATAAGAATAATTTAGGTATAAACACAAAATTTCTTCACCATTGATAGATTTTATTTCATAATTTTGTATCATAAGAAATCACCATTTATATCTTTCCCCAAAAAAAGAAAAGTATAAAAAAACAACTATACAGTTGTTAAATTTGAAATCGATGAAATCTTAAGTTTAGAACGCCCCATAAGTATCGCATCTACAATTACATCATCTAATTTATCTTGAATCAATTTATCTAATTTCCTAGCACCAAATTCTTTATAATTCGATAGTTCACAGATTTCTTCTTTTACCACTTCCTGAATCTGTAGTGTAATTTTTTGTTTATATTTTTGAATTAACAAATTGATCTTTTGTGAAATCAATTTCATCATATGATCCTTAGTAAGTGAATGAAAAACCACAACATGATCAATTCGATTTACAAAAGCCAAACTAAAATTTTCTTTAAGTTTAGCAATTGCGACAGCCTCCTCCTTTGGATTAAAGCCAATATGAATATCATCAAATCCAACATTAGAAGTCATAACGATAGTAACATGATCAAAACGTATCTCTCTTCCTATAGAATCCTTTATCTTTCCCTCATCTAAAATTTGATAAAGCAAATGAATAATACTAGGATGAGCCTTCTCAATCTCATCTAAAATTAAAAGCGAATATGGCTTATTTCGAACCTCCTCTAATACATTTTGATGATCCTCATACCCAACATACCCTGGATTCGCACCAATCATTTTAGAAATGGAACTAGACTCTGCATATTCACTCATATCCAATCGAATAATATTCCCTTCCCCAACTAAATGATTGCCAAATAATTTAGCTAACTCTGTTTTTCCAACACCACTAGGCCCCATAAACATTAAAGAGCAAGGCCTTGGTCCCCCATGAAATCCAAAGGTAATCTTTTTCATAACATTGATAACTGTATCAACTGCAGACTGTTGCCCTATAATTTTGGTGGATAATTCACTTCGAATAGCGTCTAATTTCCCAGGGGTAACTGTCATAAGCTCTTGTACAGGAATCTTTGTCTTTAAAGCAATAACGTCATAAACATCCTCTTTGGTAACCTTCTTTTTAATCTCTTTAGAATAAAGCTTAAGTTCTAACGTATTCACATCATTCATAAGTTCATTCTCTTTATCCTTATAGTTAGCTGCTTCATCAAACTGATGATTCATAATTGCCTCGTTTTTAAGTTTAATTGTACTTTGTAATTGATTCCGTAACAAATTGTATTTTTTCATATCCTTACTTTCCTTTAAACTAACTCGAGCACAAACTTCATCCATTACATCAATCGCCTTATCTGGTTCATTTCGATCATAAATATAACGTTGTGATAAAGAAATGATTAAATCAATAATCTCTTCTTCAATTTCTACAAAATGATATTGTTCATAAATACCCTTAAGTCGCATCAAAATCTCTTTTACCACTGTATGATTTGGAATATCAACAGTCACTTTTTGAAAACGCCTTTCAAGTGCCCCGTCCTTTTCTATATATTTTTTATACTCTAATGTAGTTGTGGCTCCAATACATCGAACCTTCCCTCTAGCAAGTGCTGGTTTAAAAATATTGGATGCATCAATCGCACCTTCCGCTCCACCAGCTCCTACTAAAGTATGAATCTCATCTATAAATAGAATGATATCATCATTTTCCTCAACTTCTTTTAAAATTTTTCGAATACGATCTTCAAATTCTCCACGATATTTTGTTCCGGCAACAAGTGTTGCCATATCCAAATTGATAATACGTTTATTCTTTAGATTCAAAGGAACTTCTCCGATGGCAATCAATCGGCTAAGTTCTTCTACAATTGCTGTTTTCCCAACACCTGCCTCGCCAATTAAAATTGGGTTGTTTTTTGTACGACGGGAAAGAATTTCCAATACCCTCTTAATTTCTTTTTCCCTACCAATAACTGGGTCTAACTCATTTTGCAAAGCCAATTTCGTTAAATCCGTTCCTAATTCCTCTACAAGTAATTTCTTATGTTTTTTTCGTTTTTTAGGAGTCTCTAACCGATAAGAAAATTCACTATACAATTCATCAATATTAATATCCATTCCAAGCAAGATACGAATGGCAATACCTTCTCCTTCTTCTAGCAAACTAGAAAATAAATGTTCAATAGTAACTTCTCCATTATTATTTTCTTTACTATCAAGCATCGCATTTTTAAGTACCCGACTCAAAAGCGGAGTATATAAAAACCAATTACTTTCAGTACTTCCCTCTCCAATAACGTCTACAATTTCCGAACGAAACTTCTTATAATCCAAGTGATACGATTTCAGCTTTCGAGAAACTTCATTATCATAAGATAAAATGGCAAGTAATAAATGTTCACTACCAACATATGGATGCTTTAATAAATTCATCTCTTTTTTAGCGCGTACAAGAACTTTTCTAGCCTCTTCTGTAAAATTACCAAACATATACCTCTTCCTTTCCTATATCATTATATGTTTATATTGGTACGAAATTTGTTATTTTAAACAACGAAAAAAGAAAAAGAATATCGAATTTTCGATACTCATCATCTTTTAGGGGCAAGAAATAAACATTTCTGTAAACTCCTCTTCTCAAACTCTAAATTACTCAATCTTCTTTGGCACAAATACAGCCTAGCTACATAAATGCCAATCAAAATCGCATCAATTCCAAGAACAACTGTATTAACATCAGTCGGTTTTTGAATGACACACCCACTAGCAAAAGTTCCACATAGACTATAACATACTGTATTCTTTATCACATGAGCACGATTGATTCGTATCTCCCCAATTCTTGTATTCACCTGCCTAAGTCGGTAATTTACATCACGCTGATTCATAAAATACTCCCTTCTAATACCTAACTAGCTATTTTGAATATAAAATCATTGCCGAAAAACAATAAATTTGTTCTTCAGAAAATATAGATATAGCAGTTTGAAATTTAATATCAATAATATTAATATCTTCTTGTTCACTTAAAAATTCATTAATAGAAGTTTCTAGATCTTTTTCATGACTCTCATCAAATATTTTTACCTTCATAGCAATCACCCAACAGTAGTATAAAAAACTAGACACGCTAATAGTGTCTAATTTTGTCATTACATCGATTAATATGCTGTGACACGATCACTCCATGAATTATATGTCCCAGCAGGGAAATTAATTACATCCCTAGGATTAATAGAATAGGTATAATTTAAAAGAGACCAACTGGTATAATCAGTACCATAAAGCCCACGAGCAACTGTCAAATGAAGATGTGCTCCTCCACTACATTGATCATAGCTTTGTGTACTAAGTCCACCAGAATATCCAATGATAGTATTTCTAGTAACTGTTTGACCCTCACTAACAGCAATAGAAAGGAGATGTGCATATACACTAGTATATGTAACATTATTAATATTGTGATGAACTATAACCATATTACCACCACATTTATATTGTCGCATTATAGAAGCGACCATTCCATTACCAATCGCATATACAGTTGTTCCTTCCCTAGCTCCCATATCAATACCTTCATGGAATGTTCTACCTAAATAGTATCGAGTTCCCCACTCACTTGTGACATACCCACTCTCTAATGGTCGATAAAAAGCTGTACCTGGGGGCAATAAACTCTTCCCACACGTAGAAATATCTTCGTTGTTCTTACATCCCTTCGCTTCATATAAAGCGATAACTTCCTTTGCTTGTTCAATTTCATCCTCTAAACTAATAGAAGTAGAAGCAATTGTATTTAATTGTTCTCCCAATTGGTCCTTTTTCTTCTGCAATTCCTGTTGTTTATCTCCAAGAATAACCCGTTTCTTTTCTATTTCAACTTGTTTTCTCTTATTCTCCTCAATCATTTCATTATACTCATCAATTAATTTTTCATTATAAACAGTAAGTTGTTCGCTGATAGCAATACGATATATAAAATCAGTAAAATCTTTAGCCCCAAACATATATTCTAAATAGGCAGACTCCCCATTGGAAATCTGTACAAAACTAATAATATCCTTAACTTCCTGCTCTTTCTCAGTAATCTGAACATTAAGATTTTCAATTTCCTTTGCCAAATTATCAATATCCACATAAGTTTGTGAAATTTGATTTTGAGTAGCGGTAATGGAAGCATTAACATTACGAATCTCCTGCTCTGTCAAAGCTTGATTTGTCTTATTCTGATTAAACTCATTTTGTTTTTGTTGAAGTTCATTTTTCAAATCACCAAGGGTCTGGGCACTAACTGTTCCTAAAAAAATAGGATGGATGACTAGAAAAAAAATAAAAAAACATACAAATAACTTCTTCATAATCTACCTCACTCATCTTTTAACGCTTTCTTTATCTGTTTATATTCTGGACAATATTTATGCACTACATCCCAAAATGATGCAGAATGATTAAAATGAACAAAATGTGATAACTCATGAACAATGACATAATCTACTTTAGAAATATCATATTGCAACAAATCTAAATTCAATGTTACAGTAGTGTTCTTCCTATTACATACACCCCAGCGCGTCTTCATCTTACGAACACGTAATTTTGGATATGGAATACTCTCCTCAAAACGAGAATAAATAAAATCCAAACGCTGTTGAAATAAAATCATAGCCTGTTTTTTATACCACTTTTGTAATACATCAAAACTATCTACATAAATCATAGAATCCATAACAAGTACATCGGATCCTGACAATATAATTATATCATATTTATGCCCTAAATAATAAAAGAAATTATGTTTTTCTAGTTTCCTTTCTAATTTTCCTACGATTGTACGAAGATAATCAATATTTCGATTTAGTATATGTATAACCTGTCTCTTCGTAACAAAATAGTTTGTTGAAACATAAATCTTCATATCCTCTTTTACTCTAATATATGTGTTCTTATTATTCTTCCGAGTAACAACAACTTCATACTCTTTGTTATCTATAATATACTTCATATAAATATAGTAACATAGATATTACTAAAAATACAAGGTAATAACTTTTAAATTTCAGCATTCTATAAAGATTTTTATATAGAAAATAACCTCTATTAATGATATTATAACTTCCTCCTTCTTATTAGAGGTATATAGGCTTTTATTCTCCTGTAAAATGAAGAATTCACAAATTTTGAATACTAAAAAATACAGACTTTCAAATTCTATATAACACAAATTTTAAATCTGTATCTAATTAATTTCAATTTTATAAAATTTTCATATTTTAAATTTATTAACCTAAAGTTATTTATAAACAGTCTTACTTCCTTCAAACCAAGTTAAATTTTGATCACACCATTCTATACTAGGTTCATTTCCAGCACCAAATGCTTCAGTTAAATCAACTAAAACGATAGAATCTATATAAAGCTGATAAATAGAATTGTTATTATATATATGCCCAAACCTTTGATTTGTAGCTGTTCTATTATCAGATAGTGAAAAAATTTTACTAGAAAGTTGCCATGAATTTAATATAGTATGATCACAAAGAATAGTTACAAAATTGGCTGTACTATCAAAAAGTGAAGCAATAGGAATAACTGTACTACTATTTGATGTAAAAGATTTTAAATTATTTCTCATTGCAAGATAATATTGATGATTAGCCACAAATGATAAAGAATCATTATAACCAATAGCCTTTTCCTTTGAATCACCTATAGCATTTATAAATACACTATGTGCCCCATCATATGCTAAATCTGTGGATAAAGTTCCACCACCTTTACCAAACAAATTTGAATTCCAATTAGTAAAATCATCTTCAAAACTTCCATTAGAAATCATATTCGTAACAACATATTCTTGTTGTTCTAAAGTATACTTAGAAATTGTAATTACTGGGCGAACACCATAACTAGTTACACTATTACCAGCATAATTTCGCAAACTACCACTTCTGTCCATACCCCAGACATTAGCAGAGTTATAAGCAACTGTGGCACTTGTCCAATATCCATAAGTACTTTCATCTGCAACATTACATCCATAGGATGTACATGCAATTGTATAATCATATAACCAAGTATAATTACTTGCACCCTGAATCGTTGCAGTCCTCGTTTGACTTAAACTATCAAGATAGAACCAATCACTACTAGTTGTCGTTGCTTGATTAAATGTAGTGTTCCCTGTAATCTGTGCTATTTCATCAGCACTAATTAATCTTGGGTTTAATCCGCTTACCCACGATAATGTATCGCTTGCTAAATTATTAATAGTAGAATTCCATGCTAATAATCCTGTTGTATTATGGTCTAATATCATATTGACAGTTGAACTTGTAGAATTATCATTAAATATATACCATTTCATACATCCATTATTATATTCATTCAAACTATTTGAGGATATATATTCACTACATAAATTCCCTGTTACTGGATTAAAATACACAGGCGTTGCATTTGAATATACAGGATAAACAGGGCTTAATTCACTCATCACTTCTTTTTGAATTTGATGTAATAAGTTATTTCTACTATATAACATACCCAAAAGGCTTGATATAAGTAAAATAAATAAAACCAATATTGTATATAATATGCCTGTAGCAGCAAACCCCTTTTTATTCATATAAAAACACATCTCCTATCCTAGATGTGTTTATTGTATCATACACCCCCCCCCCCATTTGTCAATGGAGATGTGGGTGCATGACTATAGCTAGCTAAAATTTTAAATTAACTGCCCACTTCTGGTAATAACGTGCATTTAATTTGAGAAACCAAGGGGAAGGCGTTATAATAACTAACCGTATCTTAGCTTTTTTCTTTGAAGGGAGTTTTATTTATGAAAAATGTTAAATACA
>CAJTZW010000024.1 GCA_910584305.1 uncultured Bacilli bacterium | reverse complement strand
CGAATGGACTTTTTATTTTTTATCAAGTGTTCAATTTAATTTTACAATCAGCGGAGAAATTTTGTTTAAAAATGTATTTGATTCACAAATACATTGAACTTATCTCTTATATATATTCGGTTCAGAGTAATAAAAAAATATTATTGTGAGGAATTATTTACTCTTTTCTACCATAGCTATCCCACCAGCAAAATTCTTCGTTCATTCTAATTATTATTTGAATTGTAATCAACAGAATTATATAAAAATTATTTTCATTTTCTTCCTCAGAATAATTAGTACTTCCATGAAGATATTTATTTCTTAGTTCGAGTCCATTTGAGAACTTTTTTCCATTGCATATATAGTAATAAAAATCTATTTCAGGTTCAGATAATAAAGTACTCCCATATCTTATTATCTCCTTTTCCTCCAAAATCTTTAAAATAGGTTTTATACGACTAGATTTAATATAATATGGCTCATATTCGCCAAACTTGTAAATGCATCTAATAATACTCACTATATCTTTATTCAAAGATATGTTTTTTCTGTTATCTATAGAAACTATTTTATTTTCATATAAAAAATCCAGTTTGTCTTTATCATAGTATTCAATTTCATCATAGGAAATATTATTTTTTAAAATGCCATTATATAAATTATTTACTTTATAAGGAACTTGTACTGATATAAAACATTGATCACTAAATAATAGTTTAGAAATTGATTTTCCTTTCTGTGTTAGATAAACATATTTTCGAGGAATAAAACTTTTTACATTTCCAATATCAATAGGTGTACTTTTAAAGTTTAGAAAACTCCAATCTATATTTTTTTCGGAAGCAAATAAATCAAATTGTTTAATAATACTATCTAATTCTATAAATAAATTCCTGCATTTTTCTAAGAAAGAACTGTTGTTATTAGGAACAACATATTTAAACCCCTCAACTTTAAACTCTTGTGGTAAATACACATTAAAGAACCAACCAATAATTTCCTCTATGTAAATATTTTCACTACGTAATAGTCCATAATATCCTTTCATTTGCATTTGCTGGATTAAAAAATTTGTTTGAAAATATATATTATTTTTAAAAGAATAAGTATTCCAATTTGAAAATGTTTTTTCAAATATTGAACTATGTGCCTCGAGACTAACAAGAGATGAACGTGCATATAAGTCGGTTAGGCCAAAAAGATAGATAAAATTATTTAATAATGTTGGGTAATCCAAATTGTTCAATATCCAATTTTTTGAGAGGGTAATAATTGCAGTTTTATTTCGATATTCTTCTTTTCTCCACTCCTCTTTATTGGAAAAGATTACTTCATATTTATATGTATTTAATTCGTGCTTATTTTCCAAAAAATACTCATTCTGAATCCTATTTATTTTAGTTTGAGCTTTATATCTTAGTTTATCAGATAATTTAAACTTTTCTATATTTGGTGTCTCAATAATATTTTTCAAAAAATTAACATTTGCATCAGGAAGTGAAACATATTTTTCTATTAAGTGTTCCCAGGATTTCTCATTATCTATTTCCGCAGGAAGATACCAATTCTTTTTAAATTCCTTAGGATTGGTATATTTTGTCATTACAACTGGAATAATATTAGGTTTTTTCAATAAATAATTGAATATTTCTTCTCCCCATAAATCTAACAAATTTTTACATGACAAAATATATGAAATATAAAAGCCCTTCGTTCTAGACAAATCTTTAAATATGTCTTTTGTTAAGCTTTTAAAACATTTCTTTTTTTCAATAATTATGAAGTAATTTTCACGGTAATGTTTTATTCCGATAGTATTAAAATATAAAACTAAATTTTTATTATCTATATTGGGAAATTCTCTATATATTCTAGAATTAACTTCTTTCAACATATTCTTATATCTGTCAGCTCTTTTAAGATCAGTATTAAAATATACCATCATTTTTTTTGCTTCATATAACTCAAGAATTTCTTCAAGTTTTAAGGTTTCTTTCTTTAATAGTGTATATACTCTATCCCAATCCCAAAAATTTCCCCAATCGTTTTGGCCATAAAACATAATATGCTTTGGCATATTTAATCCTTCCTCTTATTTATTTTTATAAAGGTTTCAATATTCTTACTAATTTTCAATTGTATCGTTTCCTGCCATCATATTTTTCAAATTGTTATATGCTGTTTCACTTTTTAGTATTTCTACCATTTCTGGAGTAATAAATTTTTCAAAGACTTCATATTGAGTGCTAGCGGGAGACTTTGAGTTAATAAAATTCTTTAACATATTAGTTAGAGGTTCCCCAATCGCTATTTTAAAATTAAATCCTAACAATTGCATAGTTTTTAATGTATCTACACTTATTAAATTTTTAATCTGTTCAAATGCTGAAATTTGATTCATAATTTCTTGACTATTATCATTATTTTCAACTACAATAGTTTCCTTTAAAATATCTAATATTTTTTCAATTGTATTGTGCAGATGGACTATATCTTCATCACTGATCTCTACTTTTTCTAGCTCATCTTTATAACTTCTTGCAATTCTAATAGCTTCAGCTCTTTCAGATATAAGTTGGTCAATCAATTCATTATAATCTTTTTTTAGAGTATCTATATTACTCTCATTTTTCATTGAAGATATTTTAGTTTGAATTCCTGAAACAGTTCCCTTTGCTGTTAAGTTTGCTAATTGTTTAGCTAATTCTAATATTACTGTTTGCATTTTATCACCTTGCTTTGTAATTCTTGAACATACGTTCTAAAAGGATTATAAAGCTTTTTATAATTCTTTACAATGAAACAATTCTAAGAACTTAAAATCAGTATTCTGCCTTATAAAATATTTATTCCACTCTTTTTTCATTAACAGGATTTTAAAAATAGCTAAAAAGAAAAGTCCTGATATAGAATTATATCCCAGACTTTTCCTTAGTTTAGAACCTAATTCTTACGGCCTCTAAACTTAATTTACGTTTTGTTTATTACTACACCTACGATAGATGTGACCTTCAACATACAGTTGACATTCTCTAGTGCCCAAATTTCAATCCACGCACCCGCGAGAGGTGCGACCGCAATATCCAGTTAAAACTAATATTCTAATCTAGATATAGGGTTTCAAAAATATAAAATCATATTTCTGCTTCAATTGTATCAAAAAAATAGACATATTCTAGTGCGAATCTCACATAAAATCATGTTAGCTTACTACTCGCACTTTCATATACCTATCTTTTTAATGTTACAGCAATTCTACAAGTTTAATAATAAACTCACTGTAATTCTTGCATTTTATCAGCTCAGTTACGTTATTAATATCCGTGACAATATCCGACAGCTCATCAAATACTTCTCTAAATAATTGTTTATTATTTGGGTCGATTGCTAATGCAATGACTAGATACACTTCATTACCTCCACTCCACTTAATTCCATGCGGGTTCACAACAATAAATCCTTTACTTTTTTGAGCAGACATATCTAACGAATGCGGAATTGCAATTCTTCCAAAAGCCGTACTGGACATTTGCTCGCGCTGATACAACCTTTCTTTAAAGTCAGACTGTACTACTTTTTGCTTTTCTAGTTTACTTGAAACAAGATTGAACACTGCATCGATATTTTTTAACTTATCGGATTTTACAAAATTATTACTATCAAAAAATGATAATAAGCTTTCTTGAAATTTATCTTTTTTAACTTGATGTTGCTTAGTGGTAATAGCTATATTTAACTTTTGAATATCTTCTACCAATAGAAATTGAGAAATATTAACTGTACTTATATTGTGATCAATATAATTTGAATTAACCACAATTAAAATATCAACATTAGGAGCATATTGGTTTATCTGACTTGGATCCGATATTATTCCTTTAACATTAATATAAGTCGAAAACTGTGACTGCAGCCTATTTGAAAGAACAGCTGAATTGTCATAATATTGTGGCATTAGAACTAATACCGATAATTTTTGTCTATCTGACATTTGTTCGGCAATGGCATTTCCAATATGAAGAGCAATATAAGCAATTTCATTATCTTCAATCTGAATACCAACTTTTTCACCTATTCTATGAGCCATAAGAACAGCACATTCATAAATTGTGGGAGAGGATATTTTTATATTACTTACAATAGGATTATGCTCTACTTTATTAGTCAAGGCACGTGTAATTAGTCTATCTAGGTGAAGAGAAAAGCGTTCTCTAAAATTTTCATTATTTAAATCAATCTGGTAAGTTTTCCAAACATAAGTAATCAGATCATCTACTAAATTCTTCGTTTCTACACTAATATCATCTTCAACCTTATTATTTCCACTAAAGGATGCCTGTAGTATTAGTGTGAGTTCTTTACGATCAGGTTCTTCAAGTTTAACATTAAATTCTTCTTCAATAATTGAAACAATTTTATATGCTTGCGTATCAATAACCTTTTTATCTGTTATCTTCGTTACTTCATTTTGCTTCATCAAATGACCAGTCTGAAGTCGGCTAATTACAATAGCAAAATGCAGTAAAACATTATTTAAATCAAATGTATTTAAATAAATATTATTTGAACTACAGGTCTCTAAAATAGTAGAACGTAAAGATGTAACATCAATATCAGGAAAATTATCCTGAATAATACTTCTATTCATAAAAGTTCCAGTAGTTTCTTCATAAATTAATGAACTTAATAGACTTCTTTTTTGACGTTCATTTCCAATTAAGTGCCAAAAATCACCGCCTTTTTTAAGTTTCATGTTAAATCGTTCAACTTTAGCTTGAACGGTCTTTAAATCTTGTAATACTGTAGTTTCACTGACAAATAAATTTTCGGATAGATCATATAGATTAACTGTAGAAGCACTATTAATCAAAAAATTAATAATATAATTTACTCTTTCTTCTTTATTAGTAGGTATATTGTTTTGAGAAGTCCGAGATGAGGGAGATATCAATTTATCGGCGTTATACTTATATCCTCTAACACTTGATTCGATGAGATTATTTCTACTATTTAATTGTGAAATATAATTCTTGATTGTCCGTTTAGAAGAACCAATTTCTACAGCTAATTCCTGAGAGGTATGCCAGCCTGGATTTTTCTGCAAATACTGTAAAAGTTTCTCTTTTCTTTCCATTTTTGACATTATCCTCCCTAGTTCAATTTTTATATCTTCACACCATTTGAAGAAATTACATTTTTATACCAAAAATAACTATCTTTCAAATAGCGGGCACCCCTACCTTTTCCCTCATCGTCTAAATCAACATAGATAATTCCATATCTTTTAGACATTTGTTGGGACGAGCATGAAATAATATCTATTGGTCCCCACATACAATATGCAATGACATTTGCTCCATCATGAATAGCTCGTCCTACTTGTTCAATATGGGCACCTAAATAATTGCTTCTATATGAGTCATGAACCTCTTTATTTTTATCTAATTCGTCATATGCACCAAATCCATTTTCAGCAATAATAATTGGTTTTTGATAACGATCCCAATATTGAGATAAGGTATTATAAAGCCCTTGCGGATCAATAGCCCATCCCCAATCGCTCTCTTTCAAATTAGGATTAGCAGACGTATCGTTTACTTGATACTTATTTTTTGTTGAATCAACCATTTTTGAGTAATAATAGGAAATTGCAAGAAAATCCATTGGATTTTCCCTAATCAGCTTCATCTCATCAGCTGTAATATCTAACTTAATATCATTATCCTCAAAATAGTTCTGAGCAAATTGCGGATATTCTCCTCTAAATTGCACATCAGTTACAAAATACTGCATTCGATTTTGACGCATTGCCAGAATTACGTCATCTGGATTACTAGTTGCTGGATAGACTGTACCGTCAGCGACCATAGTTCCGATATGAAGATTGGGATTATGCAAAGACTTTGCATATTGTTTAGCCCAAGCTGCTCCTACAAATTGATTATGCATAGCTTGATACAAAGCCTGTTCCTCATTATCATACTGATCTGAGGTTACACCTACCGAAAGCCACGGTTCAATTTGAACCATATTAATCTGATTAACAACAATCCAATATTTTACTTTACTGCCATATCTATCGAGTAGCGTTTTAGCAAACTTTTCGAACATTGGAATTACTTGCTTATTAGGCCAGCCACCATACTTTAATGTTATGTTTATGGGTGTTTCATAATGATTCATAGTAATAATTGGCTCTATACCGAGTTGATGCATATAGTCAATCATTTCATCATAATGCCTTAATGCCGCTTCATTCGGTTCTGGATCATCCCCATTTGGAAAAATTCTTGACCAATCTAATGACGTTCTAAATGTTTTAACCCCCGCATCAGCAAGCAATTTTAAGTCTCTTTTATAAGTATGGTAGAAATCAATCCCAAATCTTTTTGGATAGTAATTAGCAGTATCTTGACTATTCTTCTTCACTTCTTCTAATGTCATTCCGGCCTGTTCTATCTTTTGAATTTCAGCATTTGATTTATTTTTCAGATAAGGTTGTACATCAGAAGAATTTAGTCCTTTCCCATCTTCTTGATAGGCACCATCAGCTTGACTTGCAGCTTGTGCACCGCCCCATAAGAAATTTTTTGGAAAATATGGATACTTATTGTCACGCATTTTAATAACCATCAGATTCTCCCCTCCCTTTTATCTCTTGCTTTAAAGACAGCAATTAAATGTTTTACAATGTTATATTCAGTATTAATTGTCATCAATGTGTCTTGAGCATGGGTAAACAAGACTGAATACTCTACATTTTTACCTTCTGCTTCTTCCTGTAATCTCTCAGTTTGTAATTTATGTGCAAGTACTAACTTTTCATGTGCTTCTTTCAGTAATTTATCTGCCTTATCATATTTAAAATCACCTAAACAATCCATTGCTTGCATAATTAAAACTCTAGCATCTCCAGCATGTAAAATAATTTCCATTGTACTTTTTACAGATGTATTCTTTATATCTTCACTCATTTTTTATTCTTCCTATATCTATTCTTCAGCTTTAGCAACTTGTTCATTCTTATATTGTTGATTGTCATAAATCTTAAAGAATGGATACCAAACTACTGTTGAGGCTGCAAAAACAATTAATGCTAAAATAATTGAGCCAACATGTGGACTAACTAACCAAGATCCTATTGGAAATGGGATATACCACAATTCGTTAATTGCTGATGGTAGCGCAGTAATGCCAAGTTTTAAACCAATCCAAACAATTGCAGGCAAAATCAATCCATTTAACCACATTGGAACCATTAGATAAGGATTCCATACTACGGTACCAAAAACAGTAGGTTCATTAATATTGAAAATAGCTGGTAAAATACATGCCTTACCCAAAGCTTTTAATCTTAGAGATTTAGCTTTTAGCATCATTAAATTCAATGGCATTGTACAACCAACACCACCCCACCATAGGAAACCAACGTATATTACTTCGTAAGTGACAATTTGTGTTGGAGAATGACCAGTTGCAACAAGTTTTGCATTTTCATTAACTGCTTGAATTAAAAGTGGCGTGACAATTGGAGTAAATACCCAACTGGAAATACCCATTGAATAAAAGAAGCAGAATATAAACATAATCAGCATAAAACCTGGTAAAGTTTCTAGTGCTCCACCTAAAGGTCTAAAGATATTAACAATGAAGTTGTAAAGATCAAAGTTTAATAGATCGATTACAATCCATCCCAAAACAGTAATAATTGTAATTGGAAGCATTGAATCAAACCAAGACGTTACAAAGTCTGGAATAACTGTATCTTCACTAAAGAATGAAAACTTTCCAAAAGCTTCCATAATTAGACCTACAATTACGCCTCCAATCATTGCAACAAACATACCACCAGCTCCAAAATAACCAAAGTTAATTTTTGCGATAGAATTTGCTCCAATGTCTGGTTTAGTCATCATTAAAAATAAAGCAATTGATGTCAATCCAGCAATTAAACGCTGTTTCTTTAATTTCTTACGTTCCATTAAATTAAACGGAACTAAAAATGCAATATAAATTGAAATCAAACCAAAAGTAAAATTACTAATTGGAGAAAGATTTGGCCACCACTTCCAAAAGTTTCCTGGAATACTTACCAAACTAACCAAAGAACTTACTAAGATAAATGGTAATGTTTGTAGAACTGAATCCTTAAGTACATTAATCCAGGTATTTTTATTAACCTTGGCAGCGGCAGGCGCAAACTTCGTATTTAAAAATTTAATTAATCCATTCATTTTCTTATCCTCTTTATAAGATTAATCAGTTAGCGTCTATTTGATTTTCTAAATCTTTAATAGCTGCTGTTCCGTCTAAAACAGCATAGTAATCTGGCTTCATTAAAATTACTTTTACATCATTTGGAACTTGTTTCTTAATATCATCTAATTCAAATTTTAAATGTGGACCCACCATTAAAGCGTCGATATCGTCTGCATAATCTTCTAGTTCTGATTCACTTCTAGCTTGAATTTTATAATCTAATCCTGCTTTCTTAGCAGCTTTTCTCATATTTGCTGCCATAAAACCTGATGAAGCACCTGAACCACAAATTAATAAAATATTCTTACTCATTTTGAATTCCTCCTATAATCAATTATTTCTTTTTCTCTTTACATATTTATACTATTAAATCAACCGCTTACATTAAACTTATCTTTTGCACCGGAGGGGTGCAATCAAATTTTGAAAGCATGAAAAAAGCCCATTGCTATTACAATGGACTAGTGATAAATGTGTTTTTCTTCTCTTACCGCTTTGATCTCACATATCCAGCAGCTTGAGCTTCTTCTTCGGAGTTAAAATAAACAGCATTTGCTGCATTCATGTTGTAACCTGCTTGTCCAGGAACATGATATTTGTGAGTTCGTGCATTTCCAATAATTTTATTCGAATTGCCAGTATAAATTTTTCCCGCTTGTGATTCATCTGAATTGTTAGTACCTTCTTCTGCAGAAGTATTATTATTTCTTTATCCTACTATTTATTTCAACAGTATGAAATATTAAATATACTTTAATATAGAGATTTTTACCATCTTTTTTCCTTAACGCGGTAATTCAATAAAATTATACTTTTTGTTTATGTCCTTAGTCTTATGAGCTAGATCAGGATATATAGAACTTGATGTAATACCTAACATATTCAATTCATTTAAAATTCTCTTTTTATATTCCTTTTTTATTAGAATTCTTGCAGGATGTTCACCACTAAGTTCAGAAATAATTGGACTATATTTAATACTTAAATCATATATATTATGCGTTGCTTCTGATTGAATTGTCCTTTCTAGAATTTTTTTATACATCAATTTTTTATATCTATCTATTTCATACTCTAATTTGGGAATTTCATTTATTTCTTTATGACGTTTTTCTTGTATTTCAACTAATTTTGTTTTTAGATCTATTAGTTCTTTGTCCTTTTTTAAAGCTAGTTCATATTTTTTATCAATCTCAGAAATATTTTCTAAACCAATTATCATGAATAATCCTGATTGTCTTATTACACGTTCATCTAAACTAAAAGGACGAACAATATCATATCCAAATAACTCATAAATTGGAATTTCAATATTAAAAACACCAAGTTCTTTTTGCACTAAAGAATATAATCTAGTTATAATTCTTTTGTTTTTTTCCCAGACTGACTGATTTTTTTCTTGTATAAGATATTCTTTTATATCTTTAATTTTTTCTGTCTCAGATATATTAGATAATAAATTTGATAGAATTCTTTTATCATCAAAAGTAAGTCTACTTAAACAAGCTTTTACAATGACCGATCTATCTATTGGACTTTTTATTTTTTCAATATCTTTATTTCCTAATTGAGATCCAGATAATAAATAAACATACCCATCTTCATTGAGATTTGTAGACGTTGCAAAGTATAAAGCAACCAAAGCATTTGAAGTCATATCTAAAATTCTTGTATTACTTCCATAATGCTGTAGAAGTGTTAACGTATCAAACAAACTTTTCCCCTCTAATTGATCTGCCGCATTTAACATTCCATCAATAATAATCTCATTCTCATGTTGCACATACTTTATATCTCTATATAGACTCGGAATTTGGTTTTCGTATTTTTTACTTTCACCTCTAAAAAAGATACCCTTCTGAAGTAATTCATCCAAGCTGGTACCATTAGGGTAAGAAAATAAATTTTCATATTTTAATATCTTTAAGTCCCATCTTTTTACCAAGTAGTAGTCACTTAAAATATTTATAATACCGCGTAAATAATCGGAAATAGATTCTATATTTCTAACAATATAATTCGCCTCTTTTTCCTCCTTAACATTTTCTTTATCGGTATACCAAACTTTATCTACGTCTAAATATTTTTCTTTCATAGTTCTAGTTTTATTCTCATATCTATCTCTCTTTTGATGTCTAATATTTATAGTATTGATAAATAGTACAAATATATTAAATCGATAATTTTTCCTACTTCAATTTTTACTTTATCTTTTCTGTCTATTACTTCCAGAAACAAAATTCCATAATATCATACAGAAAGCAATAAATTTTTTAACTTTTTACATATTTCCCTCTTCCTTTCAACTAGTTCAAAACAGTGTTACTTAAAATTTATAGTCGCTTTATTTTACGTAAATCAATCATAAACCTTATAGTACTATACTTCTTATTATTACATTTTAGATACTTAAAAATAGTGACTTTTGTCCTCTCTTATGAACGGCATAAATCCATTTTAATATTAAAGATCTTAATATCATTTTTAAATTATTCTGAAGAAAATGCTACTGGTAAATCTCATAAAGTCTTTATATCAAACCCTATTACTGGCGCTGCTAGGTAAGAGTATTTACCACACTCCTTGTCTTATCCATCTACGCTCCTTAATAAAGGGTGTCATATTATTAACTATTTTAAGCATAAAATAATGGCTATTTGTCAAATCCTATTGATGAATAGTTTGATATTTTTATCTTTTTGATAAATTTACAGGTGTGGCGAAGAGCTTCACTTTATTTGTCTAGATAACGATACTCACAAAGTTGTTCAAATTCTTAGAACTCGTTTCAAACCTGATATTCTACGCTATCTTTACAAGTTCACCCTTAAAGAGCGTGCAATAATTAAAACAGCATCGATGGATCTTAATTACTATTATCCTTTAGTTGCTAGCGAATTATTTCCAAATGCTCAGATTGTTATTGATAGTTTTCATATAGTTTAAATGCTTGCTAGTTCTTTTTACATTATTAGAGTTCAAGTCATGAAGTAATTTAATAAAAGAAGCGGTGAATATAAGCTTTTAAAATTTTCTCGGAAGCTTTATCTCATTAAGTATGACAAGCTTAACAAGACTACTCCATACTACGATTGGTACTTTAAAGACTATCTTACTCAGGAATATGTTGTCTTAGATGGTGACCAAACCTTAGAAAATACTTATTGGTTTATGCAAGACTTTATGGCTGCCATTCAGGCTAAAGATAAAAGGAAAGTAAGTCATTTACTTCATTCAAAACAAGGTATTGGTAAACAAATTGAACGTACTGCTTATGTCTATGGGAATTTTAGTCATCTCTTAATTAGACTTGAAAAAAATATTGTAAAAGAAAAGGAATTAAACAGCTTTTTCTTAACTGCTTAATTCCTCATTAAAATCATCCCATCAACAGAATTTGCAAAAGAGCCAATTAATTCATTTATTCTCTTCTATTAACGCTAATATATATTTTCCCTGAAATTTGGCAACTTTCGGTGGAATAGCATTTCCTATCATTTGTGCCAATAAAGCTTTTGAAATAGTAGTATCAAAAATATAATCTGAAGGAAAGCTTTGTAATAGTGCAGCCTCTCGAGCTGAAATACTCCTATTTTTATCTGGATGTAAAAATCTTCCTTTTGACGGTGATAAACATCCTCCAGTTATTGTAGGTGCTGGTTTCTCCCATGACATCCTTCCATATACATCTGAAAAGCCAACATTTTTTTCTTGTGACATTCTAACCAATACTCATACGGTAAATCTTTTCGGCTTCCTCCATCTTTAGGAATCATAGATATAATTTTTTTTATTCTATCTGTATGATGCGAATATATAAGTTGCAGTTTATCGTCTTTTAAGTATTTTATTTTTGATTTTCCAATTGCATCTCTCACAGTTTTTATATCTTCGGATTCTTTTTCTGGAAGATTCACTTTATAGTGCTTTGAACCAACTAAAACTAGTCTTTTTCTATTTTGTGGTACTCCAAAAAACTTCACATTTATCACATGATAATCTATATTATATCCTAACTCTTTTAAAGATTTTACTATTTGATTGAATTTATCATATTTGATTATTTCAGGTACATTTTCCATCATTATAAATTCAGGTTCAATGAGTCTAATAGCTCTAAAATACTCTAATATTAGTAAATTACGCTCATCAGAATATTGTCTTTTTTTGTTTTTACTATTAATTTTCGTAAAGCCTTGACAGGGAGGACATCCAGCCACAATATGTATACCTTTTCCCATTTTCTTAAATTCATCATCAGATATTTTTCGTATATCAAGATTTAATAAGCGTGTTTGAGGATGATTAGCTTCATACACTTTTGATATCTGTGGATCTATTTCAACAGCATATTGTACATTGATTCCGGCCTCTTTTAACCCTTCAGATAGTCCTCCACATCCTGAAAAAAGGTCAATTGCATTCAATCTATTCATTAAAACATTTACACCTCCTCAATCTTTTTGCTAATTTTTTTTAGCAAAGATGCTATTTGAGAATAATCATTATTTTCTTTACTTATCCATGATTTAATAAAGAGCTTTAAATACATATAATACTGATCTGACGTTCCATTCTCCCTCCCATTAATAATTTTGAACAGATCATGCATCTTTTGTTTTGGATTTGCATTTGTAGCTTTTTGAGATTCAGCTCCAACCATTTCCTCTAATCGCTTTCTAATATTTTCATCATAAAATATAGTTTCAGGATCATTTTTAGGTAAAAAGAATACATTAGAATAAAAGAATCTTAAATATTTGATTTGCGAGTTATGTTTTATTTTATCAAAAGCTAAGTTTTTATTTTCACTCTTTCGTGGTTTAGAAGATGGAAATGAGATTCGTTTTGATATTTTTTCAACCAACTCATCAATTAATTTAGGATTTTTTAATTCGTCTACATTTAGTTTATTTATATCAAGAGGCTCTTTATCGATTTTTTGGTCTCCATCTAATATATAATATGTTTTTTGATCATCAGATAAAGCTGATTGAAGAATTGAATTCTTTTTCAAATAAGAAGCCCCACATCCAATATTTTGAATACTTAAATTAATTATTTTTCGCAAATTGCAATAATAAATTGAACACTTTTAGTTAAGCTGCTTGATAGA
>CAJTZW010000023.1 GCA_910584305.1 uncultured Bacilli bacterium | reverse complement strand
ACTAAAAAATACAGATTTTTAAAATTCTCTTAACAGAAATTTTAAATCTGTATTTCCCTAAAGTCAAATATATAAATTTCAAACTAACCTATGCTTCCCCTTCTGTTAGAGAAATATTTTTTATAGAAAATGTTGTATACTCATTTTGACCATTTGAAACCATCAATAATAATTTCACATATTTTGTCCCTGCCCTAAATTTAGTATGGTCAACATTAGCGGTAGTATTAATACCTTTTATTGTTTCCTTGTATGTTGTCCATTCAGATGGAATTGTTGTCCCAGAAACAAGACTGTAATTATAGCTAGCCCCAGAATTGGATTGACTTAATTTTATTCCTGTGGGTTTAAATCCACCCCGCCAAGGGCTTGCCAGTGCGATAGTATTATTGGATGTATTAATACCTGTATATATATACCATGGATATGTATAATTTCTAGAATATGTCAATTCAGGATATATATAACCTGTACCATCTACATAATCCCAAAATATAAATCCCCTTTGATAATTTGGAGTTGAACTAGACACTTTAAATCCGGACACGTCGTCTAAATATATGACTGTATCGCCGTCATTTAAATCCTGTGTTAAATGTGTTAAACTACCATCTATATACATTACATTTGTTGAAATAATTGGATTTTTATCTGCATCATATTCTACCAACCCAAGATAATATTTTGAATTTGGGTTATTACTTCTTATATCAATTGAAACGGTATAAGCTTTCGTATTATCTATAGCAATATACTCATCATTAATTGTATTAGTTATAAAGTTTGCATCCCCCGTTGCAGTATAGATTAAGTAACCACCATCTAAATCTGTTTCATATTTGAGTTGAGAAAAATTTGTATTATCATTTCTTAACAAATCACCATTGATAATTAAATTGGATGTATTACTTCCAATTAGAGACTTATCTATAGTTATAACTGGGCGAACACCGCCTACATCTGAACGACTAATAACAGCGTCCCCCAAGTAACCACCACCAGCTATACGCCAAACTCGATCAGATGATCCGCCTACAGGGGTACTTGTCCAATATCCAGGAACATTGGCATCTATAAAATTGCAACCATTCTGAATACAACTTGAGCCTATATAATCAAATAACCATGCATAAGTGCTTGTGCCTTGTCCTGTTACATCGGGATTGGGAGTACTAGTATTGCTATCAAAATAGAACCAATTACCTTGTATTCCCCTAAAGTTACTATTCCCTGTAATCTGTGCAATTTCATCAGCTCCAATTAGCCTTGCTGTAGATTTAACAGAAAAATTCCAATTAGCACTATCATTTGCTAAAGCATCACTTACCTCTTTCATCTCGCTATTACTACCACTTGAATTCCATGCAACTCTTGCTGTTGTATTATGGTCTAATATCATATTGACAGTTGAACTTGTAGAATTGTCATTAAATATATACCATTTCATACATCCATTATTATATTCATTCAAACTATTTGAAGATATATATTCACTACATAAATTCCCTGTTACTGGATTAAAATACATAGGTGTTCCATTTTGATATATGGGATACACAGAGCTTAATTCTCCTTTTACCTGGTTTTGAATTTGATGTAATAAATTATTTCTACTATATAACATAACCAAAATCCCCGATACAAGTAAAATAAATAAAACCAATATTGTATATAATATACCTGTAGCAGCAAATCCCTTTTCATTCATAGTATCATATCCTTATCATTATTATAATTTTATAATAAAGATGAAAGATAGTCAAATGTTTTTAAAAATAGAAAAAGTAATATGTTAGCATATTACCATATCATTTACTTGTTCCCTTTTAATTGCTGTTCTCCTAAACGAACAAGTCTTCTTGTCATTTCTCCACCAACAGTTCCATTTAAACGAGCTGTAGTTTCAGCACCTAATTTGATTCCCATTTCACGAGCAATTTCATATTTCATGTTTTCAAGTACTTCTTTTGCTCCAGGTACAACCATTTTATTATATGAACGACTCATATATCTCACCACCTTACACTATTATTTTGTGTAATGATTCCTAATAGATGTGAGAGAATATTTTCCGTTTTGGAAACATCTGTTATTAAAAAAAGACAGTTTAGTTCTGTCATTTTTTTGTTATATTATCAGGGAATAATTATTTTGATTGATAATTCATTCCACTCATGTGTTGTTCACCCATTTGAACTAATCTACGAGTGATTTCTCCACCAACTGTACCATTAGCTCTACTAGTAGCATCTGGTCCCATAGTAACACCTAATTCATTAGCTATTTCATATTTCATCTTTTCGATAGCTTGTTTAGCTCCAGGTACAACCATTTTATTAGTATTTGAACCTTTCATTGTATTCACCTCCTGTACACTAATAGAATGTGTAAGAAAGTAAATTTCATACAATTTTTTCTATGGTAATTTTTGGCTATAATAAATCATCAAAGTTAGATTCATTTAAATCCGTAACGGTTTCTATATTAGAAACACATTCTTGAATAAGGGAAGCATAATCAAAACGATTTTCATATTCTATACATCGGTTAAGTTCAGGATGAATAATTGGATGTTTTGGTAAAAATATTGTACAGCAATCTTCAAATGGAAGAATACTAGTTTCATAAGTTCCAATCTGATTTGCTATATCAATAATTTCTAATTTATCCATGCATGCAACAGGACGAATCACTGGCATATTCGTGACATTATTAATAACAACCATGCTATCCAGTGTCTGACTTGCCACTTGTCCAATACTCTCTCCGTTAATAATCACTTTGCACTTATGTAATTTTGAAACTTCTTCTGCAATACGATACATCATTCTCCTCATAATGGTAATAATATAATTATTGGGAACATTCTTATAAATTTCTTCTTGTAATCTCGTAAAAGGAACTACATGTACTTTAATATTAGAAGAATATTCATTTATAATAGAAGCAAGTTTAATAACTTTATTTTTTGCTTCAAAACTTGTATGTGGAGGGGATTCAAAATACAAGCACTCTAAATCGACACCTCTTTTTAAAGCAAGATATCCTGCTACTGGAGAATCAATTCCACCGCTTAACATAAGAAGCCCTTTTCCTTGAATACCAACTGGATAGCCACCAATTCCTGGAATTTCTTCTGTATAGATAAATGTTCCTTCACGACGTATCTCAATATATACCATGACATCAGGAATATGGACATCAACTTTTAAATTGGTATTTTTTAAAACATATCCCCCAATTTGTCGGTTAAACTCCATGCTAGGGACTTCAAATGTTTTATCTGCCCTTTTTGTTTGAATTTTAAAAGTTCTATAATTTTTTTCATTGACAAGTTCTAAAACTTTTTGCTCTATACTCTCTTTATTAGTATCCACTTTATGACATACAACTATACTATGAATTCCAAAAACTTTTTGTAATTGTTTTAAAATTGAATTTAAATCTTTATCATAACAAGAGATGTACATACGTACTCTATCTTTTACAATCTTAAACTCAAAATCATGTAATACATGCGCAATGCGAGTTGTTAAAATTGCAATAAAGGCATTACGATTTGCCTTTTTCGTAGTAAGTTCCCCGTACTTAATTAATATTAATCTATCCATTTTACACCTACTTTCTATTTTTTCTTTTAACAAGTTTTTTTCCATTACCTAAATCCATACATAAAATTGAATTCACTTTAAACTTTTTCTGTTCTCTTTGTAGTCTATAAATTCTCTTTTTCAGTTTTAATCTTTCAGTAAAAACTTTTTCATTCTTATATATATCTTTTAGCCGATATATATAATTTTGATAACATTTCCAAAATACAATTTTTACATCTCTATCCTGCTTCCATTGTTTGATTTCCTGGTTCACAGTAGAAAAGCTCGTTTCTAAAATACTACTATTTTGTTTCATAATAACCATCACCTTCCGTAATTGTAACATAAAACAACCAAAAATACTATTTTAAAACAAATTTTTAAGATATAATAAAAACGAGTGTGATAATATGAGCAAATTAAATAAAATCGTAATACCTCTATTAGACTGGTATTCTAAAAATAGAAGAAATCTTCCTTGGAGAGAAAATACAAATCCATATTACATTTGGATATCCGAAATTATGTTACAACAAACTAGAGTAGAAGCCGTAAAGCCATATTTTTTAAAATTTATTAAAGAAATTCCAGACATAAAGTCCCTCGCAAATATAGAAGAAGATAGATTACTAAAACTATGGGAAGGATTAGGATACTATAGTCGTGCTAGAAATTTAAAAAAATGTGCTACAGCATTGAAAAGCAACAATTACACGCTCCCATCCTCCTATGAAGAACTAATGAAATTACCTGGCATTGGGTTTTATACAGCAGCTGCCATTGCTTCTATTGGATATAGAGAAAAAGTAGCCGCTGTAGATGGTAATGTTCTTCGTGTTACAACCAGGCTTTTAAATAGTTCTATGAATATTAGTGAAGATAAAAATAAAAAAGAAATTCAATCCATTCTAAACAAAATTATTCCAGACAATAGCGGAGATTTTAATCAAGCCATGATGGAACTGGGAGCTACCATATGTATACCAAATCCACGTTGTAACATTTGTCCATTAAAAGAACTATGTCTAGGATATAAAACTGGAAACATGTGGAAACTACCAATTAAAAATAAAAAGGTAAATAAAACTGTGGAAAATAATCATGTCATTATATACCTCTGTGGAAAACAATTTGCAATTGAAAAAAGACCTAAAATAGGCCTACTCTCATCCCTTTATGGTTTCCCTATCAAGAATAATATATCTATAGATAATGCTACATACGTAGGTGAATACAAACACATCTTTACCCATAAAATATGGAATAATAAAGTATATATGGTAAAATGCAATAAGAAAAAAGGGAAATACCTGTGGATAACTATGAATGATATTAAAAAATACTCAATTCCAACAGCATTCAAACCATGTATAGAAATGCTAAAAACGCAACTTTAATTGCGTTTTTATATATCACTTTGAATCAAACGAACATTCTTTACCCGATTATTTTCAAATGTGATAATCTTATCAGCAATAGATAATACATGATTATCCCTTGTAATTAAAATAATGGTATGACTTTCACTAAGTTCTTTAAGCAAGGAAATAACAAATTCTTGTCTCTCTGTATCTAACACACTTACGATTTCATCAAACATCATAATTTTAGAATCTTTCAAAATAACCCTTGCAATAGCTACAGCAGCACGTAAATTATTGGATACCTTTTCACCAGTATCATTAATTTGTGTGTCATACTTATGCTTTAAAGACATGATTTCATCATGAATTCCAATTTGTTCACATACTTTTTTAACCTTTGCAAAATTTTGTGATACCAACATTAAATTATCTTTAATGCTAAGGTCAAAGAAATGTGGATCCTTTCTGGCAATAGAGACTAAATTATAATAAATATCATTAGATATTCTTTCATAATCATCCCCATCAATTAAAATATCACCTTCATGCTTACGATTCATTTTCATAAGTAAATCAAATACACCTGTTTTTCCTGTCCCAGGATTTCCCGTAATAGCTGTAATTGAATTACAGTCAATCTTGAGGGTTACCTGGTTTAAGATAGGATCCTTTTTATTTCCATACAAAACATTTTGAAATTTAATATTTCCTTTATATTCTTTCTCTTCCAAAATATCATTCCGCATATTTAGGCGATATTCGAGTAATCGATTCAATCTATGCAAAGATACTTTAAAATCACCATACCCAATCATAAGTGTTCCAATAATTTCATAATTCTCTATAACTTTTCCATAATATGTATAAATAACCAAGATGGCTCCAATTTCCATTTTCCCAAGAGAACATAAATATATTCCATAAATAGCTACAATATACCGAATAATTTCTATCAAACCTAAAGTAAATTGTTTAATAATAGTGGTATATATATTATAAGAGGCATTCGCATTTAAATATTTTGTACATATCGTCTTAATTCGTTCATTTACATTTTTAAAAACATAAAATCCTTTAATCTCTTTAATTGTATGAAATACTTCATGCGTAATAGCCATTTTTTTGTCTAAATCATATTTGCGATTTCTATTTAAAGACTTTGTTTTCCTCTCGCTACCTAAAAGCAAAATAAACATAAATATACATAAAACCACAGTTACTATAAATATCATAAAATCAATTGTATAAAAATAATAAAATATGATTAGAAACTCAAGAATACGCACAATTTTAATAATTGTATCTGAAATGAATGTTACAATAATATCTATATCATTATTCAGTACATTACTAAATTCCCCAATACGAAATCGAGATAAACTATATAATGAATTATGAATAGTAGCACTATATACAAGGCCTGAATACTTCTTATACATCTTATTATAAAGTTTATAATAAATTATTTGATTTAAACAGGCGCTAATATAATAGAAAGTTGTCACTATAAGTGTAATTAATATAATACAGTAACTAGCACTATATTTATGAAGTGTAACTAAATCAATTGCGCGCCCCCATAATATTGGAACAATCAAAAGAGTTCCACGATATAAAATAGATATAATTGTTTTTAAAATAATCTCTAATGAACAACTTTTTAAAATCTTTTTTGTTTCTTTATAAACAATCACATTATCCTTCATAATCACATTCTACTTAATATCCTTATCATATTCAATATCAGAAATTTCATATTTTTGACGTTTCTTAATAAACTCCAATACCTTTGTTACTGTATATCCAAGTAATGCTAATACTAAGAAATAAACGATTCCCCAAACATCAAAACTTGGTTTTGATTCTGAAAGTAAACTTAAAACAGATGCTCCCGCACTCATAGAAGTTACAATAGTTAAACTGCTAATAGAACTATCTGTTACATCTGATTTAACACTATTAATCGTCGACTTTGCGGAATTCACATAAGTTTGTGTCATATCCCATAAATACTGTATATAAAGAAGTGTATCCCTTAATGTTTCATAACGATAGCCAGAAATTGCCAAAAACTCCGTCAATTCTGAATCTGATTTTGCAATTTTCTCTCTTGTTGAAATGTATGTACTCATCTGGTTAATTCTTCCATCAATTAAATTAATTGTCCTAGAATACCCATCCAACTTTGTCATGAAAGTAATGATTTCTGAACCCTTTACACGAGCCTTTTCATCAATTTCATCAATTTTTTCCCATATGGTTCTATGCAGATTTAAATAACGATGTAATTGTCCCTTAAACTCACGAATAAAAACTTGTGACTCAATGTACTTTTCAATATTCTCAATACTTTGTTTCTTATTATTAATGAAATAATATTTATCTCCTCTAACCACATCATATTTTTCATTTTCAAACTCAAAATACTTCTGTTTCTCTGTTCTAGATAATAACTCATGAATATCATCTTTGGTTACATCATCACAAACAATAAAATATGGATAAATTGTTTCTATATTCGCAAGTTCTTTCGGAACTGGTGCTCCTAAACTGAATAAGTAATTTAAAGCTGGCGATAATTTATTCTCATAATAATCTGTGACCTTATCAAGATCAGCAAATAAAGTATCTTCAGTAACATTGTGATTATTCACAGTAATTAGACCATCTTCAAATATCTTTACTTTTTTGTTAAAAGTTTAGTTTTGATTAAAATTCCTTTATTTTAAGGGAAATATGCAAGAAATTAGAGAGATTTTACTACTAATTTACTACTTTAGAAAATGTTTTGATAAAGAGTCTTGATATGCTTTTGAAATTTTACAATTATAAAATAAAACAATTAGTTAGATGCTAATTGCTTTTTTTGTTTGATTTAACCTCTTTAAAGTCTATATTTTTTATAGCAAAGTCTAGGCACTGACTTATGAGTTCATTTCTACTTATATTGATTTTGTTTGCAATTTTATCAAGTTCTTCTACTCTATAATCTTCAATTCTTATAGTAATGACTATTTTATCACTTTTAACGGGTTGAAATCTTTTCATATTGTCGCACCTCTCTTTCTCTTATATATATTGTAATCTTTTTATGCTAGTAATAATATGTTCAAAATTTGAACACAAATATATTGCAATTATTAAAATATCATGCTAGAATTATATTGTCGGTAAGAAGTACTTAAATCCGACATTGCAGTAAATTGTTGGTAGCAGTATGCAGTTAAGCCAACAAAATGCAGTATCGGAACGCAAGAAGTATTTTAAGCGTTCCATTTTTTATTTAGGTTATAACATCGTTAAAATGTTTATACATAAAATGAAAGTATGAGGAGTGAGAAAATGAAATTTTTAGGTAAGGAAATAAGCAGAAAAATGCTTATAGTGATTATTGTAAGTGTAGTTGTCGTAGGTGGTGGAGTTACAACGGGAGTTATCTTAATGAATAATAACAAAGATAATCAAAAGCAAGAGGAAAAACAAAAAGATACCATCTTATTGAAAGACGATTTAAAATTTGAAATCAATAGCGAAGTGAATTTACTATCTTTAGTTAGTGAAGATAACAAAGTCAAAGTTTTAAGTGAGGACGAAACAATAGACACTTCTACTTTAGGCGACAAAGAAATCACAATACAATATGAAGTAGAAGAAAAAGAAGAAGTGAAAACTTTTACAATAACTATTGTAGATACACAAGCCCCTACTATTGAATATACAAAAGAATTAAGTACAAATGTCGGAAGTAAAATTGATTTATTAAAAGGTGTCAAAGTAAGTGATAATTCAAAAGAAGAAATAACAGCAACTATTGAGGGCGATTATAATTTTGATAATGAGGGTACATATAACCTTAAATATGTTGCAGTAGATAGTAGTAACAACAAAACCGAAGAAGAATTTACTTTAAAGGTTAATAAGAAATCTACTACATCAAATAATAATAGTAACTCACAAACAAATAATAATAACAATAATTCTAATAAAACTAATACATCTAACAACACACAAAATACAACATCTAACAATATAGACGCTAAACAATGTGAAACGCTTTATTACAAATATAAGAATCTATATAAAAATAAATTTACTACCAAACAAGAACGCTTTAGTCCAGAACAATATGTAATTGTTAGAAATGCAACTTATCCTTATAAATGGCATTATGAATGGTGGCTACCAACAAAAGAATGGATAGTAGTAAGTGATGCTAACTTTCCAGTAAAAAATGGAGTTGAAACAATGTTCCCCGCGCCATCTAGAGATGGAAAAGAGATAGCATACGAAGAAAATGGCATAACCTATTATACGGGAGAAAAAACACAAACTTATCAAGCCTATGGTTATTCTGTTGAGGTTAATATACCTGGGGTTTGTACTTTTACTGACTAATTAAAGAGGAGTGAGAAAATGAAAAAAATAAAATATTTAGGTTTAATTGTCATAATGCTTATAGCGTTAACAGGGTGTGGAGATAAAAAAGAGGAAAAACAAAAAGATACCATCTTATTGAAAGACGATTTAAAATTTGAAATCAATAGCGAAGTAAATTTACTATCTTTAGTTAATGAAGATAATAAAGTCAAAGTTTTAAGTGAAGACGAAACAATAGATACTTCTACTTTAGGCGAAAAAGAAATCACTATCAAATATGAAGTAGAAGAAAAAGAAGAAACAAAAACTTTTAAAATAACTATTGAAGATACACAAGCCCCTACTATTGAATATCAAAAAGAATTAAGTACAAATGTCGGAAGTAAAATTGATTTATTAAAAGGTGTCAAAGTAAGTGATAATTCAAAAGAAGAAATAAAAGCCACTATTGAGGGCGATTATAATTTTGATAATGAGGGAACATATACTCTTAAATATGTTGCAGTAGATAGTAGTAACAATAAGAAAGAAGAAGAATTTACTTTAAAAGTAAATAAACCTACTTGTAATCAAAAAAGTGGTAGTTGGAGTACATCAAAACCAAGTTCATTATGCGAATATACTACAAAAAAATTAGTATGGCGTTGGCAATTTTATGAAGATATGAACGGCAATTCTAAATGGTTATGGACAATAGATGTTAATTTTGGTGGTGGTGTTGGAAGTGCCTTGCCTAGCCAAGTAGATAGTCGCTATGCAGAATATAAATATTTATCTACACAACCGAAAGAAACTTACAATGATAACCAAGAACACGAAAAAACAATAATAGTTTATATTATTAAATAGTTAAAGCAAGAAGTAGTATTTAAAAATGTTTTAATAGATACTACTTTTATTTTGTGAATAAAAAGGAGAAGTTTATATGAAGAAAGTTTTATTTGAAATCATGGCAATATTGGGTTATATAATAATTGTTCTACTTGCTTTTACTATTCCGAAAGACCCTAATATAATAATACCTAGTTATACTTATATGAGTTTTGATAAGCCCTTATGGTTATGTATAATAATGGTTGGTTGGTTTTTCTATTCAATATTTTTAAGTGAATTTTATGATTATATAAATAACTAACAAAATAATTTTGGTACATGTAATTGTGATCCAAAATTATTTTTTGTTTTAATGTATTAAATATTGGCAAAAAATGGTATAATTTTCTTGAGGAGGAATACTTTTATGGCTAAAGAAGTGAAAAATCAATATGGCGTAAAAGTTGGCGATGTATTTTGTTTAGATTCTAACCATAACATACACTTTTTTCAAGTTGTTTCTTTAAGGGGAAAAAGTCAAGTTACTATAAGAGAAATTGAATTTGAAAAAGTAGGAGAAAATGAATATAAGGAAGATTTGGTAATACCCTATCTAAATCATTTTAAAAATGAAAGTTATTATATAGAAAACAATAATATAGGTATGTCAAAAATAATACAAAAAGATGTTAATTCCAACAATGAAGAATATCTTTATATAAGTTTTAACTATTTTTTTAATAGAAACCCATATGACGACACATATCAAAAAATGGCTTATTATAAAATGGCTAATTTATGGGACGACAAGCCAAAACTACATTATATTGATTATATACATTAAAGTATTTTTGAAAGGAGCATGAAATATGAATACATTAAAAGAAGAATTTGACAAAAATTTTGAATTAGACAAGCAAATAAACAAAACTTATGTTGAGGTTATGGAAGTAGTAAAAGAAACACATAAACCTACCCTACAAAAATTTATTGACGAAACGGGACTAGGTAAAGGAACTTTTTATAATCTAACTAATGGGTACAAAAAACCACTTATGACATCGCTTGTTGCGTTTGCAGTAGTATTTAAAATCAATTTAAAAAATGTTGAAGATTTACTACGAGCATGGGGACTAGGTTTTGAGCCAGGCAACAAAGTACATCACGCCTACTCACAACTTATAGAAAAATTTAGTGGTAAAACAATGGCAGAGTGTAACGAATTCTTAAAAGAAGTAGGAATTCATGAAAAATATTGGTTAAATGATGGTAGAGAAACTAGATAATAACTAAAAATTAGAGCATATTTTTAAAAAAATATGTTCTTTTTTTATGTTTTTAAACGCTTTTTTCCATCAATGGTGGAATTTTTTCGCTTTAAAATAGGGACTTTGTAAATCACAAACCATTTAAACCCTTTATTTATAAGGCTTTAATTTCCATCGTCGGTGGGCTACGGAACTCTAATATCTTGCTAAAATGGACTTGTAATTTGAAAGGCGCCAATTAAAATTACACCAAATTTAACGAAAGGAGAAAATTAAAACTATGAAAATTTTAGGTATTGAAGAAAGAATTGGTGAGTATGAAAATAAGCCATTTCATAATGTTAATTTTCATTGTGCGGAAGAGTTTAACAACAAAGATAAAAGCGAAGGACTTAGGGTTTCAGTAGTTAAGGTAAGATATGATGTCTTAACAAAAACTTTTGGTAAAGAATTAACTACATCAGAAATTAAAAGTCTTGTAGGCAAATATGTAGAAGAATTCCTTTACGACAGATACAAAAATGTTAGTTTTGTAGAATTCGTTGACTCTACCGAAACAAGCAAAAAATAAGTTACTTATTGACTTATTGACTACCGATTTGTTACATCTTGCTATTGTTTTAAATAGTAGCAAGATTAACATTAAGGTAAATTTATAAAAAATATTGCTACATGCTACATGCTACATATAAGGGGTAATACTAGCCCTTATATGGTGGGGGCTAAAGTGGCTACGCCACTCGCCCCACTCATGGGCGTGTATTAACTAGTATATGTATTAGCGCATTAGTTCTTTGAAAATTTAATAATAATCTAAACTATAAAAAATAGGAGTGATAACATGGCAGATAATAGCCAAAGTCGTAAATGGACTCTAACGATAAATAATCCACTAGAACACGGCTTTACGGATGAAGTAATAAAGGAAACTTTGCAAAAATTCGCTCTTGACTACTATTGTATGTGTAAGGAAATTGGCAACGAAACTCAAACACTTCATATACATATATTTATTTATTCAAAGTCGCCTATTCGATTCACGACAATACAAAATCGCTTTAATAAAATAGCCCACATAGAAAAAGCCTATGGGACTATACAAGACAATATTGATTATGTGAAAAAAACGGGCAAGTTTGAAAATACCGATAAAGCCGAAACATCTATTGAGGGCAGTTTTGTAGAATATGGCACGATACCATCGGAATTACAAGAAAAAGACCCCGTTATAGGGCAATTATTAGAAGATATAAAAGATGGTAAGTCAAACATCGAGATAATAGAAAATAGTCCACAATGGGCTTTAAAAATAAGAGATATAGACCTAATAAGGGAAACATATCTAGCCGACAAGTACATGAAAGAAAACCGAGATATAGTTTGTTGCTATGTCTATGGGCATACGGGCGTTGGGAAAACGCGTGATATATACAAAAGACATGGTGCTAAAAATGTATGTCGTATCACAAACTATACGGGCAGTAGAGGGATACTTTTTGACTCATATAGAAGTACGATGAACACGCTTGTTTTTGAAGAATTTCATAGTCAAATACCCATCGGCGATATGCTTAACTATTTAGACATATACCCTCTTATGCTACCCGCAAGATACAATGATAAAGTGGCTTGTTACACTTATGTCTATATAACTTCAAATGTTCCCCTAGAGGAGCAATATTATGAACTACAATATAGTTTTAAATATAGAGAGGTTTGGAACGCGTTTTTGCGTAGAATTCATAACATAATTGAGTACAAAAGTGATGGCTCAATTATAGTACATAAAATGACTAAAAAATTGGAGGAATTAGAAAATGAAGAAGAAAAAAACATTGAATAAAATTATACATCATGTATTAAAGTATTTAAAATTTATAGTAAAATTATTTGCTTATATTATTTTAGAATTATGTTATAAATGGAAATGGCTAGTATCATTTCTCTACATAGTATTATGTTTTATACTTAATTCAACAATATTTCAACATGAAATAGTCTATAAATTTTTAAATCATGATTATATAAAAACGATTACATTTAATCAATTTTATAAAAACATATATGTACCTATATATTTTTTAGAAATTGTAGGACTTATTTTATTGATATTATGGCTACGAAACAACTTTAAATTAAAAGACTATAAGCAAAAACAAATAAAAGGCGTTAAAGGGCTTAAAAATGCAAATGGCGACCACCCTTATTTAATGAAAATAAAAAGAGCATGGGTTAATTTGCGTATGACTATTATGATACTTAATGCTAATAGTATAAACATAGATAAATGGCGAGAGGACGAAACAAAAGCAGATTTAGAAACCGCACTTAATAAAATCATAGTCGAGATAGAGCCTTACAAAAACACCAAAAACAAAATAAAAATAACAACTATAAGCCCTAATAATAAAATACCCAAAAAAATAGATTGGAACGACAAAAACCTAGATTGTGATAGTCCTATATATTATTTAGGGGAAAACTTATTCAAAAAAATTACTAGAAATATAAACGATACGCCCCATTATTTAGTAGCGGGTTCAACGGGTAGCGGTAAATCGGTTTTACTAGATTTACTTATCTATCAGTCATTACATAAGGGTTATATTGTAAGAGTTTGTGATCCAAAACAAACCGAGTTTGTTGGTTGGGACAAACTTACAATAAAAGAATTTGATTACTTTGGAAAATCATTAGAAGATAAACAATGTCAAGTATCTACTTCGTTAAATAAGGCGTTAGAAGATTTAAGAAAAATTGATATAGAATTAGCAGCTAGAGAGGTAGAATTTAAAAACGCTAGATGTAGAGATATAGATAAATACAACAAAATAATGTCTAAAAAATGGCAAGAAGTTGATGGCAAAAAATATACCCCATTAAGTCGTATCATATATGTTTTTGACGAGTTTGTAGAAATCTCTAATAAAAAATATAAAGATATAGCAGAAGATATTATTGATATTTTAACAACAATAGCAACAAGAGGTCGTTCACTAGGGATACATCTTATTTTATCGGCACAACGCCCCGACCACAAACTAATTGAGGGTCAAATCAAATCGAATTTAGATAATAGAATTTGTGGAAGAACAAGCGATAAGCCGTCTTCCGAAGTTGTACTAGGTAAAGGAAATTATGAGGGAAATACTTTAATTAACAATGGCGAAAAAGGTTTATTTGTTACAAACAACGGGGAACTATTTAGAGGTTACTATTTAGACCAAGAAAAAGTAACTGAAAAATTACATAAACAAAAGGCTATAGATGGAGAACAAAATTTATAACTTAAATAGTAACGATGTTCCTATTTGGCAAAAGTACCTACTCACTATTGAGGAAGCGTCAAAGTATTTCCGTATTGGCGAAAATAAACTTCGTAAACTAGCAGAAG
>CAJTZW010000022.1 GCA_910584305.1 uncultured Bacilli bacterium | reverse complement strand
GAGCAGGTAGGAAGCGAAGGCGAAGAAGCAGAAATGTTTAGGTGTGAACCTAAATAATTCAAAATTTATTTTGAATTTTGTTCTCTGATATTTTAGATCAATTGAAATGTGTTTTATCTACCTATAAAACATTGGACGTATCAAAAACTGAACCTAAACATTTAACTTTTCCTAAGACGATTTATAAAATGGTTAAAAATGCAGAAGATATAGATACTGAAAAGTTAACAACAATCATTAATACGTATATTACGAAGTATTTATCCATGGGTAATGAAAGAAAGCAATACGAGAGTTTAAAAGATATGATATATACATTACAGGATAGAAGTTTAAACTATAAAGGAGGCCAGAAAGGAGAAGTTATCCAACAGATTTTATCAATTTTAAAATTTTATTATATATCATACCATGATGCTATGATGGAGGAGCATAAGGATTTGTTTGACAAATATATGAATACTTTCTATATAGAAGATTGTAATATATTTGAAAGTTGGGAAATAAGTAATCTGGTAGAAGAAGGGCAACCGTTTATTATTACTATAGATAGTCCCTATTCGTTTGATTTGGATGATGCACTTGCTATTTCACATGATTCGTATGGGACGACGCTACATGTATATATCGCAGATACCACTCCTTTTTTGATAGCGAATCCTATCTATGAATCTGTTGCATTCCAAAGATATAGTTCGTTATATTTTCAACAGCACAATTCTCAAAAAGCATTTCATATGTTACCACAGATTTGTGCAGAAGACTTGTTATCATTAAGAGAGAATGAATGGAGAAATGTGGTTGATCATGCATTTTATATAGATAATTTTGGGAGTATCAGTTATGAAGTATCTTATAAGTGTATTGAAGTTAATAAACGTTTATCATATGATCAAGTGAATGAAATGATAAAGAAGAGTAGTGAATCAGAAATGAAAGATTATTTGCGTGATTTAGAGAAATATATTCAAATAATATATAAAAAGATGGGATTAAATAAGATATATGTATCCCATAGTCAAAACCGTGCTGAGGAACTTGTTTCACAGGCAGCACTGCTCACAAATCATATGACTGCTACAGAAGCTGCAAAGGAACAGTATTTATTACTCTATCAAGATTATGGTAGTGGAGAATACTTTGTACAAGCAAAGGAAAATCCCTATGTAAAAGTTACTTCTCCAATTCGTAGATATAGTGATTTGAAGAATAATTATCTTTTGCATCGCTTTTTAGAGGGTAATATTTCAGATAGTGAATATTCTAAAATAGAAAACGAGTTGCAGAATATGCTTCCTGATTTGGAGATAAAAAAGGAACAAAGCAAGTATTTTTCTAAGGTTCTTCCTCATTATCTTAATTTCAAAATATAATTGACAAATATAGCAATAGTATTTATAATGTAAAGTAGAAATACAAAGAACAAGAGGAGTAAAATATAGTATATGTATAAGAGAGCTCATGGATGGGTGTGAATGGGTAATATCTATGTTTGAAGGTAGCTTGGGAGTTGGATATCTGAACGAGAAGTAGGATATTTCGTCACTGTGCGTTATACAGTTTGAGGTAATTTTAATTACAAAGTAAGGTGGTACCACGTCATCACGTCCTTATATAGGATGTGATTTTTTTTGGAGGTAAATATGGAAAAATTTATAGAGGCATTTGATATGTATACAAGTGGATTTGACATGAATAATGAAATGATTCATCTTAAATATAATCATTCATACCGAGTGATGGAACTTTCAAAACATTTGGCAGAAAATTTACATTTATCAAAAGATGATATTTTCCTAGCGACTATTATAGGTTTGCTTCATGATTTTGGGAGATTTGAACAAATTAAAAATTATGGAACTTATGATGATTCGAAGAGTGTAGATCATGCGGATTATTCTGTGGAATATCTTTTTGATAAGAATTATATTACAGAGTATGTAGAGGATAAATCTTTATATAGTATTATTCGTAAATCAATTCAATATCATAATAAGTATGCGATTCCAAGCCAGGGTCTTACCAAAAGAGAGAGACTCCATATGCAGATAATTCGGGATGCTGATAAACTAGATATTTTATATTTAATTGGTGTATTAAAGGAATGTCCAGTCCATGTTACTGATAGTCCTATTTCAGAGGTAGTCCGTTCTAATTTTTTTGAAAATAAGTCTATTCTTAATTCAGATGTTACAAATGATAATGAAAGGGTTATCGCTTGGCTTGCTTATATATATGACTTAAATTTCAAAGAGAGTTTTGTCCATTTACTATCGATTCATTGCTTAGAAATATTTTTTGAAAATCTTGGAAGTCCAGAAATTTTGGAACCATACTTTACCTATATTATAGATTATGTTAGAAAGAGGGCATATGCATGAAATCTTATATTAATGTATTTAATCAATACTTTAAGCGTTTTGATGTAAAGGATAAAAATATTCTTTTAAAGTTTCATCACTCGTATCGTGTTATGGAATATGCCAAAGAGATAGGAAAGTCACTTCATTTAAGTGATCATGATATATGGTTATGTGCTATGATAGGATTATTTCATGATATTGGTAGATTTAAGCAGTGGACAGAATATCATACATTTTTTGATAAGGATAGTATAGATCATGGAAATCTTTCCTATGAGATATTAAAAAATGAAAACATATTGAAGGATATAGATATAGATGATAAAAATATAATTTTAATGGCTATTAAGTATCATAATAAATATGATATAAGGGAAGTAAAGGATGAGAGGGCATTACTCTTTTGTAAAATTATAAGGGATGCTGATAAATTGGATATTTTAGTAGAACAGAATAATTCCCTTTCAAAAGTAGAGAAAACTTTGTCTAAAGAATTACTCAAGAATCTATATGATAAAAATTTATGTCAAGATAAATATATTAGGACAGATGTGGATTTTATACTTAGGCAGATTGGATTTATTTTTGATTTAAATTTTATGTATTCTTATCAATTTTTACTTTCAAAGAATTGGTTTGAAAATAAGTTTAATCTACTTGAAAATTATGTAGAAGATATAAGTGCAGTAAAAGAATTAGAAGATTTTATAAATAGGTATGTAAAGGAGAGAAGCGTATGTTAGATACAAAATATAATCATTTAGAAGTTGAAAAAGATAAATATCAAACATGGTTACAGAAAGGATATTTTAAGAGTGGGGATAAGAGCAAGAAACCGTATGCGATTGTAATTCCCCCACCCAATGTTACAGGAAAATTACATTTGGGTCATGCTTGGGATACAACTCTTCAAGATATTATGATTCGTTATAAAAGAATGGATGGGTATGATGCCTTATGGTTACCTGGAATGGATCATGCAGGAATTGCAACACAGGCTAAAGTTGATAAGAAATTACGTGATATGGGAATCAACCCTCGTTCTATGGATAGAAAAGAATGGTTACAACATGCCTGGTCATGGAAAGAAGAATATGCCGATAACATTCATAGACAGTGGGCTAAACTAGGACTTAGCTTAGATTATGAAAAGGAAAGATTTACTTTAGATGAAGGATTATCGAAAGCAGTAAGAAAAGTATTTGTTGATTTATATAATAAAGGACTAATTTATAGAGGGGAACGTATTATCAACTGGGATCCAGTACAGATGACAGCTTTATCTACAGAAGAAGTTATTTATAAGGATGATGAGGGGGCATTTTATCACTTAAAATATATGTTAGAAGATGGTAGTGGATATTTAGATGTAGCAACCACTCGTCCTGAGACACTTTTTGGTGATACTGCAGTTGCTGTAAATCCAAGTGATGATAGATATAAACATTTGATAGGTACAAATGTTGTTCTTCCAATTGTTGGTAAATTAATTCCAATTGTAGGGGATGAACATGCAGACCCAGAATTTGGAACAGGTTGTGTAAAGATTACCCCTGCCCATGATCCTAATGATTTTGAAGTAGGAACCCGCCATAATTTAGAACGCGTTATTGTTATGAATCCAGATGCTACTATGAACCAAAATGCAGGAAAGTATGAGGGTTTAACGAGGGAACAATGTAGAGAAGAACTTCTCAATGATTTGAGAGAACAGGGCCTTTTACTTTCTATTGAGCCAATGATTCATAGTGTTGGTCATAGTGAAAGAAGTGATGCAGTGGTAGAACCATATTTATCAAAACAGTGGTTTGTCAAAATGCGTCCTCTTGCGGATGCAGTTCTACAAAATCAGAAAAGTAAGGATACAAAGGTTCATTTTGTACCAGAGCGTTTTGAGAAAATTATGAATCATTGGATGGAGATTACATATGATTGGTGTATTTCTCGTCAGTTATGGTGGGGTCATCAAATCCCTGCCTGGTACCGAGAGGATGAAGTATATGTAGGAATGGAAGCTCCAGAAGGAGAAGGTTGGGTACAAGATTCTGATGTGCTAGATACATGGTTTAGTAGTGCACTTTGGCCATTTTCTACGATGGGATGGCCAGAAAGTACAGATATGCTAAAAAGATATTATCCGAACAATGTACTTGTTACTGGATATGATATTATTCCTTTTTGGGTAAATCGTATGACATTTCAAGGCCTTGAATTTACAGGAACACGTCCTTTTAAAGATTGTTTGATTCATGGGCTTATTCGTGATAAAGAAGGACGTAAAATGAGTAAATCTTTGGGAAATGGAGTCGATCCAATGGATGTAATTGATGCATATGGATGTGATTCTCTTCGTTATTTCCTTGCTACTTCAACGGCCCCTGGAATGGATTTACGTTATGATGAAGAAAAGGTAAAATCAACTTGGAATTTTATTAATAAATTATGGAATGCCTCTAGATTTGTATTATTAAATTTAGAAGGATTTAAAGAAGAAAACTATACACTTGATAATTTGTCTTTAAGTGATACGTGGATTTTAACAAAACTTAATTTACTTATTCAAAATGTTCGAAAATTTATGGAGAAATACGATTTTAATGTAGTAGGCTCTGAATTGTATAGTTTTATATGGAGTGATTTTTGTGATCAATATATTGAACTTGCCAAAACCAATATGAATGACACAACAAAATCTGTTCTTCTTTACACACTTACAAGTATTTTAAAAATGTTACATCCATTTATGCCATATGTAACAGATGAAATATATAATAAACTACCAATACGTGATGAGTCCATTATGATAAGTTCATATCCTGTATTTGAAGAGAAGTATGTAAATGAAGAGGCAAAAAAAGAAATGGATGATATTATTGCTTTTGTTGTCAGTGTACGTACATATAAATTAGATCATTCTATTCCCAAGGATACAAAGGTATATATTGAAGGACCAGAAATGATTGGTAGAATGCTGAAGATAGGAGAAGAGAATTTATTAGGGGAGATTCCAACTAACCGAGAATCTACTGTTAAGAATGGTTTGTACACAATTTATTTTGATTTTGATAATAGTAAAAATTTAGAGAAAGAAAAAGAAAAACTAGAAAAAGAAAAAGTACAATTGTTACAAAATATTGAACGTAGGGAAAAACTATTATCAAATGAAAATTATGTATCTAAGGCTCCTCAAAATTTAGTAGAGCAGGAACGAAATACGTTAGAGCAAGAAAAAACAAGATTGCAAATTATTTTAAATGCTTTAAAATAAATTTGATATGTGTCTTTCAAAAAGATAATTATCTTTTTGCAATTGATGATAAAGTTATAAAAGCATATATGGAGGTAGCTGATGAATATCTTGATAAATATATGTTAGTATAAATACCTTACAATTAAATTTATTAGACAGACTGAAAGTGGTTTGTCTTTTTAATTTTTTAAAATTACATATTGACATAGGTGTTACACACGGGTGTATCATTAAATATGAGAGAGGGGATAAATTATGGAAAAAATAATTTTTATGAATGGAAGTCCAAATAAAAGTGGTAACACTTTTAGAATAGGAGAAGAAATCTTAAAGGGAGTTAGTCATGACATTTTACAAATGTCAGATTATAAGGTTTATCAATATGGACAAGCCTATCCTGATGACCAAATTAATGAAATTTTTAAAAGTATAGAAAATGTAAGTACTATTGTAATAGGAGCACCAGTTTATTGGTACACAGTAGGAGGAATATTAAAAACTTTCATTGATAGATTATATTTACTTCCAGAAGCTGAAGTTTTAAAGGGTAAAAATTTATATTTTTTTGCACAAGGATCTGCTCCGGACGAAGGAACAGTAAGAACAATAGAACATTTAGCAAGTAGAGTCGCAGAACTTATGGGAATGACTTTAAAAAGTGTAGTAGTTGATTCTAGTGATGGAAATAAAATAATTAATACAATGAATATTAATGAGTAGGAATTAATATGAAAAAGATAAATTTATTTATTTTTGTAGTAGTTATTATATTCGTATCTGGATGTTCTAAAATAGAAAGGAAAGAAAATAAAGAGATGAATGATATGAGTTATTTTAGTGAAAATTCCAAAGTAATGGATGTTATAAATAATAAATCTTTTGAGGGTTTTGGGCGTCTTATATTTCCGGTGGATAGAACAATAGATAAAAACATGACATTAGAGGAAGCAAAAGATTTATATGTATGGTATAATTACATTAATCCTAATAAAACTGTCGAAATTGTAAATTATATGAAAGAACAAGCTGATTCAGGTCATCAAATCTTTTACTCTATTTATACAGAAGAGGAAATGATGAGTGATCTAGAAAAACGAAACACAGGCATATTTTATTTTAGAGGTAACCCAAATGAAAAATTTGCAATCCTTAATGCTGGAGGAGGATTTATGTATGTTGGAGCTATGCAAGATAGTTTCCCTCATGCTTTAGAACTTTCAAAAAAAGGATATAATGCTTTTGCTTTAATTTATAGACCAGATGCTGATAAAGCAATGGAAGATTTATCAAGAGCAGTTGCTTTTATACATGATAATGCTTTAGAATTACAAGTTGATACATCTAATTATTCTGTGTGGGGTGGATCAGCTGGAGGAAGAATGTCTGCTTGGTTAGGAAACTATGGCGTGATGAGTTTTGGAGAAAAGAAATATCCTAGACCTAGTGCAGTCATTATGCAATATACAGGTTTTTCAGAAGTGACTGGAAATGAACCTCCAACTTATAACTGTGTTGGAACAAGTGATGGAATTGCAAGTTATGGAACAATGGAAAATAGAATCAATAAAATAAAACAAAATGGTACAGATGCTGAAATCGAAATATTTGATGGACTTCCTCATGGTTTTGGACTTGGGGAAGGAACAAAGGCAGAAGGATGGATTCATAATGCCATTCAATTTTGGGAAAGGAACATGAAATGAAAACAATAGTTATTTATTATGGATATGGCAAACATACAAAAATGATTGCTGAAAGAATTAAAGATGAATTAGGATGTGAAATTTTAGAAATACAGCCTAAAATACCTTATAGCACAGATTATCAAACAGTAGTAGATGAAACTGAAGATAACTTAGAAAGCAAAAAAACTCCAGAGATTAAAGATATTGATATTAACTTGGATGAGTATGACAAAGTTATTTTAGGTACACCAGTTTGGTGGTACACGATTACTCCACCAATAAGAACATTCTTAACAAAATATGATTTAAGTGGAAAAATCGTTATTCCATTTGCAACCAATGCAGGATGGTTAGGAAGGGCATTTGATGAAATAAAGGAACTTTGCAAAGGCAAAGTGATGAATGAAATGAGTATTAAATTTGGGGCAGATCATTCAGAAAACAAACTTGTTACAACAGAACAAGAAATTGAAAATTGGATAAATAAAATAAAGGGGATTAGATAATATGGAATATGTAGCATTAAATAATAATGTAAAAATGCCTACTATTGGATTAGGGACATTTATGATGCAACCTAAGACGGCCGAAGAAGCAGTATATAATGCTTTAACGAATGGTTATAGACTAATTGATACTGCCAATGCTTATATGAATGAAAGGGCAGTAGGTAGAGGAATTAAAAAATCTGGAATACCTAGAGAAGAAATATTCTTGGAAACAAAATTATGGCCGACTGTTTATAGTAATCCAAATGCAATAGAAGAAACTTTAGAAAGACTAGATACTGATTATATTGACTTATTATTATTACATCAACCTGCCTCTGATTATGTTAATGCTTATAAAATGATGGAACAGGCAGTTAAAGATGGTAAGGTTAAAGCAATAGGTTTATCTAACTTTGAAGGAGAGCCTTTACAAGAGATATTAAATATTTGTGAGATTAAACCAGCAGTTATTCAAGTAGAAGCTCACCCTTATTATCCACAAAATGAATTAAAAGAAATATTAAAGAAAGATGATATTAAGATTCAAGCCTGGTATCCACTAGGACATGGAGATAAATCTTTGATTGAAGAACCGATATTTTCTTCGCTTGCTTCAAAATATGGTAAAACAAATGCTCAAATTGTTTTAAGATGGCACATTCAAAATGGGAATATAATAATTCCAGGAAGTAAGAATCCAGAACATATTAAAGATAATGCGAATATATTCGATTTTGAATTAACTGAAGAAGAAATGGAAAGCATTTCAAAAATAAATAAAAATAAAAGATATTATGAACCAAATCCAGAATTAACAGCAAGTTATGCAACTATGGAATTAAAACCAGAATTAGATATTTAAGGAGGAATTATAGATGGAGAAACAAACAGCAGGTAGAGATAATTTAGGGAAATTAGCACCTAAATTTGCCGAATTAAATGACGATGTTCTATTTGGGGAAGTTTGGAGTCGTGAAGATAAATTATCTTTAAGAGATAGAAGTATGATAACAATATCTGCTTTAATGGCACAGGGGCTCTATCCACAAGTTAAATCTCATTTAGTATTAGGGAAAAAACATGGTTTAAAAAAAGAAGAAGTCGTAGAAATGGTAACACAACTTGCTTTTTATACAGGATGGCCAAAAGCATGGAGTGTATTTCCTATGGTAGAGGAGGTTTATAAAGATGAAAAAGCAAGAATTTGATAGAGCTAATGTTTTTGGATTAGGAAATCCTAACGAGGCATTTGCAAAATATTTTATTGGAAATTCTTATCTTAACCCGCTTGCTAAAATAGAGGATGCGAACCTTTTTTTAGCAAATGTTACATTTGAACCCTCTTGTAGAAATAATTGGCACATTCATAAATCCTCTAAAGGTGGAGGACAATTATTAATTTGTACTGCAGGTAGTGGTTGGTATCAGGAAGAAGGAAAAGAAGCAGTTAGTTTAAAACCAGGGATGGTAATTACAATACCGGCAAATGTAAAACACTGGCATGGAGCTAAAAAAGATTCGTGGTTTAGTCATATAGCAGTTGAAGTACCGGGAGAAAATACATCAAATGAATGGTGCGAGCCAGTATCAGATGAAGAATATGATAAGTTAGGAGAGTAATTGATATGAATAAACCTATAACAACATTATTTATGCTAGAATCTTTAGATGGAAAAATTAATAGTGGAAACAGTGATGCACTAGATGCAGATAAAGATTGGTGTCAAATAGATGGAGTAAAGGAAGGATTGCAACAATATTATGATATAGGACAAACTACAGATTTATTTTCCTTAAATACAGGAAGAGTTATGGCAAAGATAGGTGTTAACGAAAGAAAAGAGAAACCTAATAAAAGTCCCTGTAGTTTTATTATAATAGATAACAGACCTCACTTAAATGAAAACGGAATTGATTATTTATGCCAGTGGGTAAATACATTGTATCTTGTAACAACAAATAAGAATCATGTCGCATATAAATTGAAAGAAAAATATCAGAATCTAACGATTCTTGAATATGATAAGTTAGACTTAAAATTACTTTTAGAAGATTTAAAAGAAAAATATAATGTAGATTATTTGACTATCCAATCTGGCGGTAATCTTAATGGACTATTTTTAAGAAAAAATTTAATAGATTATGTAAATATAGTGATTGCTCCATTATTAGTTGGCGGAAAGGATACATCAACACTAATAGATGGCGATTCTATAACAACGACTATGGAACTTAATCAATTAAGAGCTTTAGAATTACTAGAGTGTAATAAATTAGATGATTCATATATACAACTTAAATATAGAGTCATTAAATAGGCTTGCATAAATTCCAGCCCCCTATCAAGAATATGGCAAAGAAGCGATTAGTCTTGAATCAGGAAGTATAATTGTTATTCCAGCTAATGTAAAACATTGGCATGGTGCTAAAAAAGATTCGTGTCTACCCTATGCATAATAACACCAACTATGAATTCCTATAAAATTGGAGGAAAATATGATATAATTTCATTAAATAATTGGAGGAATTCTATGGAAAATTATAAATTAAATTTAATTGATATAAATTTAAATTATTTTCATTTTATTTATAAAAAAATATAGTGGCAATTTAAAGATAAATGATGACGAATCAAGGTCGTTACAATTTTTTAATATAAATAGTCTTCCAAGTAATATGACTGCACATACTAAAAATTATCTTGAAAAATTTGGAGATATATTACATTTGGCTTTAATAGAAAGAAAAAAATAGAATTTCAAAAATTCTAACAAATGTGAAGATGCTAAATTGCGCTTATTAAATTCATTTTAAAGGAAGGAAAATATATATGGAAATATCTGAGGAAAAAATAACTGAATTGGAAAGAAATTTAGAAGAATATAGAAATTCTGATATAGAAAAAATAGATAAAGACGATTCAACAATTAGGGATGTAAAAGACATTAATATTGATTCTTCTAAATCTAGTTTGGAAAGAATATTAGAATTTATTGATAGTGGGTATATCCATATATTTTCAAAGTTAATGGGTGTTTAGTAAAAACAGAATTTACGAGTGGAGGACCAAATGCAGAAAAATGTGTTATAGGTGTTTTTAAAAGTATTTATAAATAGAAATTTGAAGGTGAACTAATGAATGAAAGTAATATAGTTTTATACGAAACTGACGATGGCAAAATAAATGTTGATGTAATTTTAAAAGATGAAAGTATTTGGCTTACTCAAAAGAGCATGTCTGAACTTTTTAATGTTGATAGGACAGTTATTACAAAACATTTAAAAAATATATTTTTAGAACAAGAACTAAGTAAAGATACAGTATGTGCAAAATTTGCACATACTGCTAATGATGGAAAAAATTACCAAACTGAATTTTATAATTTAGATGCAATTATTGCAGTTGGGTATCGTGTTAATTCAAAAAAAGCAACACAGTTTAGAATTTGGGCTACAAATGTATTAAAAGAATATATGATTAAAGGTTTTAAAATTGATGTTGAAAGAATGAAAAATGGTCCTAAATTTGGGAAAGATTATTATGATGAATTGCTTGAAACTATCAAAGAAATTCGTTTAAGTGAACGAAGATTATATCAAAAAATCACAGATATATTTGAAGCAACAAGCGTTGATTATAACAAAGATTCAGAAGAGGCTTATACATTTTTTAAAATTGTGCAAAACAAACTCCACTATGCAATAACAGGCTATACTGCTGCAGAACTAATTTATGATAGGGCAGATGCAGAAAAAGAACACATGGGACTTACAAATTGGAAGAATAGTCCTGATGGTAAAATAATGAAGTATGATGTTAGTGTTGCCAAAAATTATTTAAATGAAAATGAAATAAAAAAATTAGAAAGTTTTACAACATTATTTTTAGATTATGCAGAGGATATGGCAAATGAACAAAATTTGATGACAATGCAAAAGTGGATTACTGCAACAGATGATTTACTAAAGTTTAGAAAGAAAGATTTACTAACACATTCAGGTAGTATTTCACATAAACAAGCTATTGAGAAAGCAAATAAAGAATATGAAAAATTTAGAATAAAACAGGACCAAGAATATGTATCCTCTATGGATGAAATGTATAAAAGGTATCTGGAAGAAAATAAAAAGTAAAGGAGCTTGCATAGATTCCAGCCTCCTATCAAGAGGAAAATTGTCCACCACAATCACTTAAACCTGGGGATGTAGTAACAATACCTGCTAATGTAAAACATTGGCATTTGGCATGGGGCTAAGAAAGATTCTTGGTTTAGTCATATTGCTATGGAAGTACAAGGAAGTAACACTTCTACAGAATGGTGTGAACCTGTATCTAATGAAGAATATAATACTTTATAATAAAAAATGATTGGTTGATAAGTCAATCATTTTCTGTTGGAATTAAATAACTAAAATATTTTGTTTTTCCAGATAATATATCATCATAGAAACCTTGTTTCCAATGAATATAATCTATGCTGTCTTGTATCTCTTGCTTTTTATGCTCTAATTCACGAAGCTTAGCATCTAAAATGATTTTTCTTTCAGGAATAGAAGATTCTCCTTTTAAGCATAAATCTAGATATTCCTTCATTTCAACAATGCTCATACCACAATTTTTTAAGCAAGATAAACTTTTAATCCAAGCAATATCATTATCATCAAATATACGGTAGTTATTTTTATCTCTTTTTACATTTGGAACTAATCCTTCATTACAATAGAACTTTAAAGCATCATAAGTAAGCCCTGTAGCCTCACAAGTCTCTTTCATAGAATATATTTTATCAGTTTTGGTCATTTTTTCACCTCTTAATCCATTTTAGAACATGGGTGTTACACCTAGTCAATAAAAATTTACAAAATTTATAAAAAAAGCATTGACCAGGTGTTACACACGACATTTATAATTATAGTATAAATTGAAAAAAAGTCAATTTGGAAAGGGTGAAAATATGGAATATATAAAATTGAATAGTGGTGTGGAAATGCCAATATTGGGATTTGGTGTATATCAAATACCTAAAGAGGAAACAAAAAGATGTGTATTAGATGCTATTAAGGTGGGCTATAGAAGTATTGATACAGCCCAAAGTTATTTTAATGAGGCAGAAGTAGGAGATGCCATTGTAGAGTGTGGCATCCCAAGAGAAAAATTATTTATCACAACTAAGGTATGGATTGACAATTATGGGTATGAAAAATGCAAAGAATCAGTTATGGAATCATTAAAAAAATTGAAAACAGATTATATTGATTTAGTATTACTTCATCAACCATTTAGTGATTACTATGGAGCGTATAGAGCTTTAGAAGATTTATATGAAGAAGGTAAAATTAAAGCAATTGGAGTATCTAACTTTTATCCTGACAGGTTAAGCGATATGTGTTTATTTGAAAGAAAAGTAATTCCGGCAGTAAATCAAGTTGAAACAAATCCAATGAATGCTCAATTTAAAGCACAAGAAAATATGGAGAAATATGGAGTACATATTGAAGCATGGGCACCATTTGGAGAAGGAAGAAATGGCTTATTTGAAAATGAAACACTTGTTAATATTGGGAAGAAGTATAATAAGTCTGCCGCACAAGTAATTTTAAGATGGTTAATTCAAAGAGGAGTAATCATTGCTTGTAAATCTACTCATATTGAGAGAATGGAACAAAACTTTAATGTATTTGATTTTAAACTAACGGATGAGGACATGGAAGAAATCCAAAGATTGGATACAAACGATAGTTTATTTTTTAATCATCAGGACCCTTCTATGGTGGAATGGTTTGACAAGATGGTAGTAGAAAGAAGAGAAAATGAGGATTGTCGTAAAGAAAAGAAAGGATGGGAAAACAATGAATAAAAAAGTAATAATAGGATTCATTGCAATCATTGTAATTGCCATAGGATTAGGAGGATATTTTTTACTAAATCATAAAACAAACGAAATAGAAAATAATCTTGATGTAAATGAAAATAATGAAATAGAAGATAATACAACATCTACATCGTATGGAAAAACACTTGTAGTATATTATTCGGCAACTGGTTCTACTAAAAAAGTTGCAGAGGAGATTGCTGAAAACTTAAATGCCGATTTGTTTGAAATTGTACCAGAAGATATTTATACAAGCGAGGATTTAAACTATGGAAATTCTAATTCAAGAGTATCAAAAGAGCATGATGATGAAACACTTCGAAATGTTAAATTAAAAACTACAAAAGTAGATAATTGGGAGAGTTATGATACTGTCTTAATTGGGTATCCAATTTGGTGGGGTGTTGCAGCATGGCCTGTAGATACATTTGTTAAAGAAAATAGTTTTGTTGGAAAAACAGTGATTCCATTTTGTACTTCGGTATCTAGTGGACTTGGGCAAAGTGGAGAATTATTAAAATCTGAAGCTAATGGGGGAAACTGGTTAGAAGGGCATAGGTTCTCATCGAGACCGTCTGACGCTGATATTTTATCATTTATAGATAGTATAAAGTCTAAGTAGATTTGCAAAAGAAAGTTTGGGATGACTGTTTGTCATCTCCTTTTATATATAAGGGAAATATCATAAAATAGGTTGACACAGACATTTGTGCTTGATACTATTAAGGTAGACGGTGATGAAAATATGATAATCCATAAGCATATAAATTTAGAATCTATGCTTTTAACAGCATTCAGCAATGCTTTTGGATATCTAAACTATATTTTTACATCAAATGTTGTTGAATTTATCTAAGGTTTATTATATGAAATTTGTATATGTGCTAATATGATTAGTTTATATGATCGAACTGTATGTTAGAGGAGAAAAAAACTTATAAAAAAATTGAATAAAGAATGATGATAGAGTACATTTTAATTGACAAAGTAAAATGCAACTGAAAGTTGATAGTTTAAAGGTAGTTCTCTGTATATAATTAAATATGAGGAGGAAAATTTAATGAGATTTGGAGATAATTTAAGGAAATTAAGAAAGTCAAAAAAGCTATCACAGGAAGATTTGGCTGAAAAAATGAAAGTTTCAAGACAAAGTGTTAGTAAATGGGAAACGGGAGATGCTTATCCTGAAATGAATAACATATTAGAACTTTGTAAAATCTTTCATTGTCGTATTAATGATTTAGTAAATGATAGTATTATTGATATGGATTCATTAGATGAAGAAATTAGAATGAATGTAGTTAAATTTAAGAGTGAACAACAAAGTAAAATGAAAGGATTAAGTAGCGCAATCACAATTCTTGCTAAAATTGGGAAAACCATTTGTATGATTTGTATTCCAATCGTGATTGCTTCAATGATAATATTAGGTATAGTTATTAGTAAGGTTAATATTACAGATGATGAAATAATATGGAATGGCAATAATATGATTAGGGTTACAGAGGTAGATAATAATATATCTGTAAAAATAAATGATACAGTAATAGTAGAGACAACAAATCAAGATGAGATTTTAAAAATAAAGGAGATTTTACAGAATAACTCAAAGATAATATTACTTGGTTATGTAGAAATTGGTTTTACATTTTTAATAATTAGTTTGGTTTTAATTAGTATAATGCTTAAATCACTAGAAAACTTATTTAATAATATACATAAAGGTGATACACCATTTACTCTTGAAAATGTAGGTTATATCAAGAAAATGGCGTATTTAATGATTGTGGTTACAGTGCTTCCTAGTATCGTAGGTGTTATATTTGAGGGTATTTTGAAAATGGACTTAGATGTTGACTTTGAAATGTTTAGTTTAGTTGAAATATTATTTTTATTCAGTATTGCTTATATTTTTCAATATGGTTATGAGATACAGTTAGATTCTAAAGGAAGGATGTATGGTGATGTGAATGAATAAAACAGAGTTTATAGATGAATTATCAAGGGTGTTATCCTATCCTAATGATAAATGTATTATTATTAATGAAATATTAGAGAATAATTTTTTTATCAGCAAAAAGAGTAAAGATAAGATTATAGGAGAATTTATTCAAAAGTTAGACGTCAATCATGAAGAGGCTATAAGAATTTATGATATGGCGGTTACGATTATCAACGAAGAGGTAAAGAATAAGTTAAAGCACCCATTTAGGAGTAATTCGTAAGGTTACAGTTACTATGGCAAATCAATTTGTGTAGATGATTTGCTTTTTTCATGTTTATCTAAGTTTTGTCAAATTATAAAAAATATGATATTATAATCACGACAAAAAGAACTGAGTTACCTCAATTTTTAAAAATT
>CAJTZW010000021.1 GCA_910584305.1 uncultured Bacilli bacterium | reverse complement strand
TGGAAGCTATGAATGCATTGGTAGAGATACCAGTAGTAACAGTATCATCTGTAGAGAGTACAGATAATAAGGCTTATGTAAAAGTAGATGATACAATCACAGTAACATTTACAAGTACAGTAGCTTTAGATACAGAAAAGACAATAGTAACAATAGCTGGAAAAGATATAAAAGCAACAAGAGAAGGAAACACATATAAAGCAGAATACAAAGTAACTGATACAACTGTTGAAGGAGTAGTAAGTTATAATATCGTTCCAGTATCTAGTGAGACAGATATAGATGGAACAGATGTAATTGGAACAAGTGTAGGAGATACAACTACAATTACAGTAGATATCACTGCACCAGTAATTACTTTAAATGGTGAGGAAGAACTTACAATCTTAATGGGTACTACATATGTAGATGAAGGTGCTACTGCAACAGATGTAAGCTTTAATGGAGTAAGCATTCCAGTACAAGCAAGTGGTACAGTAGACATTAATATAGCAACTGATTATACACTTACATATGATATAGCAGATGATGCTGGAAATCCTGCAAAACAAGTAACAAGAATTGTGCATGTAATTGATAAGAGTTCTTTAGAGATTATGATTGCTGAAATTGACAAATATAAGGAGACTGATTATACAGTAGATTCTTGGAAGTCTATAAATGATGCAATTGCAATGCCTGAGGATACACAAACTATGATAGATGCAAAAGTGCAAGCAATTATGGATGCATTAAATCATTTACAATTAAGACCATTAAATAAGGATGCATTTAATATTGAAAAAGGCAGATATGTTAATTTAGTAGCAGATGATTATAATTCTGAGGAGGCTTGGCAAGCTGTTGTGGATGCTTATAAAGTAGCATACGTAGCTTCTGAAAATGAACAAACAAAACAAAGCGAATTTGATTCAATGGTAAAAGTTTTAAAGGATGCTATAGATGCTCTAGTAGGTTTTGCAATAGATGTGGATACATCAGCATTGGTTCCAGTAGAAGAAGGATTTAACAGATTATCAGAATCTAATTACAACGATGGAGAAGCTCAATTTATAGAAATCAGAAATTTAATTGCACAAGCATATTTAATTAATGATCTACAAAGCAATTTTGATAAGGCTCTAGGTATTATTAATGAGAAAATTGCAGCATTAGATCCAATCGAAATAGATTTAAAAATATTTGAAAAGATAGTAGAAGATTTTGCAAAATTACATGATACTGATTATGTAGATGGTGCTAGTAAATTTGCAGAGATTCAATCTTTAATAGATATATTAAATACCAAATTGAATGATGAAAATGAAACATTATTATTAGATGAGTATACTACTTTAACGAATGAAATTAGTAACAAAATTACAGCTTTAGTTGACGTATTAATACCAAAAGTAGAAACACAAAATATTTATGTTTCTGGTATTACAGACAATCATAATAGTAATTTTGCGACAACAGGTAATGCAATCATAGTAGAATTTACTAGCAATGTACCATTAAAATCTGGAGACTTAACTGGAACTACAGTTACAATTGCTGGTAAAACAGTGGCAGTAATAGAAACTGATACTGGATATGAAGCATCAATTTCTGTAGATGATATTACTTCTAGTGAGTTAGCAGAAGGATTGGTTGAATATACTATCAATTTAGTAAGACCAAATGGAATTAATAATATTACAGAATCAATTTCATCTAATATTATTATTGATAGGGTAGCACCTACTATAAGTGCAAATGGAGAACTTCCTTCTTCTATAGATGTTAATACTACTTTAACAATTGATGTTAACGATATTATAGTAGAGGACGATAATATAGATGAAGATATTGCAAAAGTAACTACTATCACAGCAGTAAAAGTTATTGATAATGCAACAAAAGAAGCTGTGGAGCTTGCTAATATTAGTAAGGACTTAGGAACTTATGAAATAACATACGAAGTAGTAGATTTGGCAGGAAATAGAGGTACATTCATTAGAACGCTTTTAGTAGCTGATAATGAACTTCCAAAGATTAAAGTTCAAAATGGTAATCGTGTAGAAACTGATAACTTCGAAGTGACTGTTCAAGCAAGTAAGAAGGGAACCTATTCCATTCCAACAGCAACTGCAACAGATAACTTTGATGAAAGTATAAATAATGGAACAAAGAAAGTTACTACTACAATTACAAAAGATGGAGCTATGAAGCAATCTATTGATTTATCATCGGTAGGAACGTATATTGTTACATACTCTATAACTGATACAGCTCAAAATACAGCAGATATTATATTAACAGTAATTGTAAGAGATTCTGATGTTCCAGTAATTAAATTAAATGGTGCTAGCGTAGTAGATGTTCCTTATGGAAGTACTTATATAGAATTGGGTGCTTTAGTAACAGATAATCTTGATGATGATTATACTATTTATCCAGAATCTAATATTAGTACATTTGAACCAGGAAAAACATATACAATTGAATACAATGCAACTGATAGAAATGGTAATGTGGCTACAACAGTTACAAGAACCGTTCGTATTACGCAAGTAACTACCTCACAAATGTTTAGAGAAGGAAATCATTGCGATTTAACAGGAGATTGCTATAATACAGAGGCTTCAAATAACTATGTATGGTATAGTGGACATTTATGGAGAGTAATTAAAGTAAATGATAACAATACAATTAAATTAGTTACAGAGGATGCTGTTAGTGGATTCTCATATGGAAAGTATGAAGAAGGAGCTAGTGCATTTAAGGGAAGTTATGCAGAGCAATGGTTAAATAACGATTTCTATCAATCACTTAATAATGCATCAAAATTAGTTGTTGAGGGAGATTATTGTAATGAAAAGTTGGTAGATACTACAACAGTACGTTATACATGTTCACCTGATAGTATTGTAAAATCTAAAGTTGGGTTATTAACAATTGATGAGTACAATATTTTAGGAGGACAAACTGGATTCTTAAATACAGGAGATCAATTCTTTACAATGACACCAACTAGTGGTATGACAACTTGGGTTGTAAAGATCACAGGTGAAAAAGAAAGAGGATATTATGTAGATGAACCATATGCAATGAGACCAGTTATTACAATGGCTTCAACAAATATTGTTTCAGGAGATGGAACAGAGAGTAATCCATTCCGTATTGAGGGTGATGAAAGCGGAAAAGCTGGAACACTTTTAACAAAACGTGTTAGTGGAGAATATGTTAGTTTTGCTGGACAAACGTGGCGTATTGTAAAAACAACTGGAACTGCTTCAAGATTGGTTTTAGATTCATATCTTATGGATAAAGGGGCCTATGTGAAACAACCATTTGGAACAGCAGGAACCTTTAGTACAACATCTGGAATTGGACAGTATTTAAATACAACTGTTTATAATCAATTATTTACCACACAAAAAGAGAAAGACGCATTGTTATTATCTAAATGGTATTATAGTGGTTATACTCGTGGACAAAATCCTCGTAATACAACTTTAGTAGCAAATTCAAATTACACAAGTGCTTACGTCGGATTGCTTCGTGTAGGTGAATTGATGAGTGGAAGTAGTTCAACATCTCGTGTTGATAGATTTACAGCATGGACTTTGAATTCTAATTCTACAAATGCTTGGTTTATTACATGGGGAGGTACTTCAGAGTATTCTAATCCAACAAATACTCGTGGTATAAAACCAGTTATCGATATAAAACCAACTGTAACAATTAAGAGTGGAAATGGTACATATACAGATCCATATGTATTACAATATTAAAGGTATTACCGAAAAGGTAATACTTTTTCTTGTCCTTATGTTATAATATTAGTTATGGATGTGATAATGTGACAAAAATAATGATATTGCCAACAAAAAAAAATATACAAGATATTCTTGCTTATTGTGATTCAATTGTACTAGGACTTCAGGATATGTGTGTAAATATGCCAGATACTTTTACAATTGAAGATATTCAGAAATTGGTACCTATATGTAAAAAAATGGGAAAACAAGTATTTGTATCTCTTAATAAGAATATGCATACAAAAGATTTAAATGACTTAAAGGGATTTCTCTATGTTTTGGATACATTACATATAGATGGCATTTTTTATTATGATATCTCTATTGCTCAGTATAAAATAGAGATGGATTTGACAGTGCCCTTGGTTTGGAGTCAAGAACATTTAACCACGAATTATGCAACAATGAATTATTGGCATTCTAAAGGTGTTTCATATACTTATGTATCCTCTGAAATTACATTAAATGAGATTGAGAATATTGGAATTGAAACATCGATGAAACTAATTGTTCCTATATTTGGATATTTACCAATGTTTGTATCAAAAAGGAATTTAATAAACAATTATAAGAAATATTTTGATATAGAGGATGATTCTAAATATTATACCTTGTATAAAGAGGGGCGATTCTATCCAATTGATAATACGCATTTGGGGACAGTAGTATATTCATCCTCCATCTTAAATGGATTATCTGAATTAAAACGATTTGAGAAAATTGATGTTGCTTATGTAACACTGAATTCTTATCGAATTCCAGATGATAAATTTATCGAGATAGCTAAATTATTTTATAATAGGGAGTATCATAGTGAGAGTGTCATAGAGAAAATGTTTCCTAATACAGATAAGGGTTTTTTGTACAAAGAAACAGTATATAGGGTGAAGAAAAATGAAGAAAAATAAACCAGAATTATTAGCTCCAGCGGGAGATTTAGAACGTTTAAAAATAGCAATTCTATATGGTGCAAATGCAGTATATGTAGGGGGGCCTTCTTTGGGATTACGAGCCAATGCAATTAATTTTACGTTTGAGGAATTAAAGGAGGGTTGTCAGTTTGCACATATTCATAATGCACGTGTTCATGTAACTGTCAATATAGCACTACATAATAAGGAAATCATAGAAGTAAAAGATTATCTTTTAAAACTAGAAGAACTTGGAGTTGACGCGATTATTGTGAGTGATCCTGCCATAATTGCACTTGCAAGAGAATATACAAATTTGGAGATTCATCTATCCACGCAACAGTCTACTTTAAATGCTATGGCATGTAAGTATTGGAAAGGGGAAGGAGTTAAAAGAATTGTCCTTGGTAGAGAAGCAAGCAAAGAGGATATTCAGAATATTATAGATACAGTTGATATAGATGTAGAATGTTTTATTCATGGTGCAATGTGTGCTTCTTATAGTGGTAGATGTGTACTTTCTAATTTTTTAACAGCTAGGGACTCAAATCGTGGTGGATGTAGCCAAATATGCAGATGGGACTTTGATTTGTATGGGGATCATGGAATTCTAAAGGGAGAAAAAGATTTTACATTTTGCACAAAGGATTTGTCTATGCTTTCAGTTCTTCCTATGATGATTGATATGGGTATTACTTCTTTTAAAATTGAGGGTAGAATGCGTTCTGTATACTATGTTGCAACCATCGTCGATATTTACCGTAGGGCAATTGACGCTTATTTTGACAATCCAATTTCTTATACATATAATGAACAGTATGAACGTATTTTAAACCAATGCGCCAATAGGGAGACTGCTGTACAATTTTTTTTGAAGGATGCTGATGTATCTACACAATATTATAATGGTAGAGAAGAGGTATCAAATCAGGATTTTTTAGGAATTGTTTTAGCTTATGATGAGAATACGCATATGGCAACTGTGGAACAAAGAAATTATTTTAAAATTGGGGATTCGGTTCAAGTGTTTGGCCCAAATACAGATTCATTTTCATTTGTCATTGGACAAATTTATGATGAGGAAGCAAAACCTCTTGATGTTGCTAGACATCCCAAACAGATTGTTTCTTTTCAGATTGACATGCATGTATATCCATATGATATGATTCGTGTGCAAAGATAAAATTTGTTGGATATTATTTTTGTAAGTCGCATACACTATGTAGTGTATTGTAAGAACACTACATTTGGCTCACATTTAAGACAATTTATGATTACTAATAAGATTGATTTGTATCAATTGCCTATGAATGAGTTGACAAAGAAATGAAATTGTAGTATACTTTTGCAAGTTTGATGATAAAGAAAAATTGAGGTGAAACTATATGTCAAATACAAAAGAAATATATCTTACCCAAGAAGGGTTAGATGAAATAAAAAAAGAACTTGAGTATTTAAAACAAGTAAAACGCCCAGAAGTAATTAATGCGTTGAAGGAAGCACGTGCTCTTGGAGACTTAAGTGAGAATGCAGAGTATGATGCCGCTCGTACAGAGCAAGCAGAAGTAGAAGGAAAAATCGTCGAGTTAGAATCTATGGTAGAACATGCGATTGTAATCCAAGGTGGGCAAACGGATAAAGTATCAATTGGTACGAGTGTTAAAATTAAGTATGTAGACGATGATGAAATAGAGGAATATTCTATTGTAGGGAGTAAGGAAGCGGATCCTTTTCAAAATAAAATTTCTAATGAATCACCAATCGCTAGCGCAATTATAGGACATTCTGTTGGGGATCAAGTTTGGGTAGAAAGTCCAAATGGAAAGTATCAAGTAGAGGTTGTAGAAATTTTTTAAGATAGATATTTCTATCTTTTTCTGTTTTGGATGGCTTGAAAAAAGTTTATAAATAGTATATACTATTGATTGATTTAAGGAGGATTTATGGCAAAAGAAAAAGAAAATAAAAATATTCATGAAATTACTATTAAAATTGAAGGCTCTGAATGGGAAGGTGCTAAAGATAGAGCATTCAAGGAAGCGAATAAAAAAGCTAAAATTGATGGTTTTAGACCTGGCAAAGCTCCAAAAGATATTTTTATAAAGAAATATGGAGAAGACAATTTACTGTTAGATGCAGCAGATGCATTACTTCAAGTAGCTTATGCGAAAATGCTTGAAGAGAATAAGGATTTAGAGATTGTAGCACAACCAGAAGTACATTTAAAATCTCTTAGTAAAGAAGCAGTTGAATTTACATTTATACTTACTACTAAACCAGATGTTATTTTAGGAAAATATAAAAAGTTAGGTGTAAAAAAGGAAGAGGTTACTGTTAGTAAAGAGGAAATTGATAAAGCAGTAGAAGAAACTCGTACTCGTTATGCAGAATCTGTTTTAAAAGACGGGAAAGTGGAGAATGGTGATACGGTTGTTATCGATTTTGAAGGATTTAAGGATGGGATTCCTTTTGATGGTGGTAAGGGAGAGAACTATTCATTAACGATTGGTTCAAATACATTTATTCCAGGATTTGAAGAACAACTGATTGGTATGTCTAAAGATGAAGAAAGAGAAATTCAAGTGACTTTCCCTGAAGAATATCATAGTGAGGATTTGAAAGGACAGCCAGCAACTTTTAAGGTAAAGGTTCATGAGATTAAGACAACTGTAATTCCAGAACTTAACAAGGATTTCTTTGAAGATTTAGGAATGGAAGGAATTGATTCAGAGGAATCTTTAAGAAAACAGTTAGAGGAGAATATTAAGGCGCATAAAGAGCATCATGCTGAGGATCATTTTATTGATTCATTGTTAGATGAGGCTATTAAGAATATGAAAGTAGAAATTCCAGATGCTATGATTGAAGAAGAAGTAAGTCGTATGATTAAACAATACGATGAGAACTTGAGAATGCAAGGAATTACATTAGAACAATTTTATCAATTTACAAATTCTGATGAGGCAGCACTTCGAGATCAAATGAAGGAAGAGGCTACAAAGAGGGTTTCTTCTAGACTTCTATTAGAAGCTATTATGAAAGAGGAAAAAATAGAACTTTCTAAAGAGGATGTAGAAAAAGAAGCAGATGATCTTTCTAAGAAATATAATATGAAAAAAGAGGATTTTCTAAATGCGTTTGGTGGTCTTGATATGGTAGAATATGATATGAAAATGCGTAAGGCGATTGAAATTTTGAGGGGGAACAATTAATGTTTTCCTTTTTTTTTGAAAAAGTGTTTGCTATTGGTTTAAGAATGGCTATTTTTTGAAAAAATGTTTGAATAGAATTGTATAATAAGTGTATAAGAATATTTTTGGTATTTTATATGACAAAATATGACTATATTTTACAAAAGATTTCATATTTTGTCGATTTGTACATATTTTTAGACTGTTGATGTAAAAATACTTTTTTATAAAGTGATTCATGTTATTTTGAAAATGAGAGAATGGAACATATGATATGGGAGGACTAAGATCTATGAAAAAATTATGTTTATCTTTATTGGTTTGTTCTTTGTTGTTTGTTGTAACAATCCCCAGTGTTAATGCAGCTACGAAATCAATTTCAAATGTTCAAATCTCACGTGTTGCTTGGGATACTTATGATGATGTAGTTACGAGAACTACGACGGGAAGTTATCCTGCCTTGTATACAAGTTCTACAAGTGGTAGAAGTTTAGTATTCCGTTTTGTGGCAAGTGATGCTGGAGAAGGTTCTTCTTGGTATACAATTACAGCAGGTAATACATTTAATGTGGCCAATCCTAGTGTACTGAAAGATTCTTATATTATAGAGTTGCATATTGCTCCAACTACCTATTCTTCTACGACAACGAGTTATTCTGGTGTATGGATATATTAATAAATTAAAATAGCTTATATGTTCCAGTTCTCTTTACCTTTTTGTATAAAAGAAAGGAAATAAACAATGAAAAAATTTTTGAAAAATAATTCCTTATTTATAATTGCTCTTCTTATTATATTTGGTTGCGTATTTCATAGTTTTTTAGGAGAAAGAAGTTTTCGTATTCAAATAACAAATTCAACGAATGAAACAGTGGAGGAGTGCTTGGAAAATCCGGATGAAGATTACTGTCAATATTATCAGCACAAAGTGCTTCCCCCAGATACTATTAGTGAATATTTTTGTATCTTTATCGTTCGAAAAGCTACGATGGTATTACAATTTATTTTCCCATTCTTGGTGATTATTGTATCCATTCAACGCTTTTTCAAAAAGATGAAAGGCGGTTATTTAAAGAATACATTAACACGAACGAGTTATAATAAATATTTTATTCGTGAATATTTGTATTCATTTAAGGGTGTCTTACTACTTATTTTTTGTATATTACTAGGGCTTTGTTTTGCCTATAGTATTTCAGGCCATTTTGATGCACAGTTAACTATACAGGATCATTATCCAGAAGGCTTTTTACGTTTATGGCAACTTGAAAATATAGTTATATTTTTCATTTGCTATTTCTTGAACCTTTGCTGTCATTCTATTTTTTGGGTTAATTTGGGTGTACTTTGTTGTAAAAAAAATGATAATTTCTTTGTAGCTTCAATTGCTGGGTATGTTTTGTATTTAATTCTCTTTATTTTTTTTGAAGTGGTGGTAGGAAATATTCTATTTAAAGATAGTATATATCAGTCTTGTTTTAATTTTAGTGGGGCATGGGTATATAATAGTGAGTCTTTATTTCCGATGCTTTTGGTAGGAATTGGCCTTGCAGTAATTTCAACACTGGTCGTATTTATAAGTTATTATAATAAAGAGAGTGTATTTATAGAAGGTGAGAAATAATGAAAACTTTTATGAAATATAAAGATTTAATTTGGCACCACAATTTCAAAACCCTTATATTCGTATTTATTATATTGCATGTGTATCTTATTAAATATTCCGGAATGCAATATTCATATATAGGGACAGTTTTAGCAGGTTTTACTAATGAATTTTATCTATTTATTGTATTAGGGTTATATTTAATAAATACACTGAGTACAATTTCTCTGTTTGATCAAAATTATGCATTAATTATTCGCTGTGGAAATAAGAAAGGTTATTTTCATAGGGTATTACTTTATGTATTATTAAGTAATAGCGTTTTATTTTTGTTGCAACTGGCGGTGTTTATAATAGAGATTGTTTTATTAAATCAAGAAGGTTTGGTAATTGATAGTATTGGAAATTATGATGTTACCAATGTAGTGTATGTTCTATTTTATATCATACGTTATTTTATATTGATTCAGTTGTTTAGTGTTTTTGGTGCATTGCTATCGAAATTATTTAGTAAATTTGTTATACTTTCTATACAATGTTTAGGGGTAGTAATTTGTCTTGTTACGAGTACTACTTCTTCTGATTATGTGGTAGATTCTCTTTCAAAAATGTTTGTGAATCCTGTTCAATATTTTTGGTTAAATTCGTACAAAACATTTACTTTTGAAATACTATGTTCTGGTATTTATATTGTATGTATTTTACTAATTTTATATTTGTTGTATAAAGTATGTATAAAGATAGGAGAAATTTATGAAAATTGAGGTAAAAAATGTTAGTAAAAAATTTAAGAATAATACTGTATTGAGTGATATCAATATGGTGTTTGAAAGTGGCCATATTTATGGATTTATTGGAAGAAATGGAAGTGGGAAGTCAGTTTTGTTAAAAATGTTGTGTGGTTTTTACCATCCTACTTCAGGTGAGATTTTATTTGATAACGATAATATTATTGGAAATGGCAAAATGGCACCTAACACAAGAGCATTGATTGAAACGCCAAGCTTTTTACCAAATATTACTGGGTATGAAAACTTAGTTTTACTTGCGAGTATTCAAAAAAGAATAGGGAAACATGAAATTTTAGATACAATGGATCGTCTTGGATTAACAGAGGTTAAAAATAAGCCTTATCATACCTATTCCCTTGGGATGAAGCAAAAACTTGGAATTGTGCAAGTACTTATGGAAAATCCTGATGTAATGATATTAGATGAGCCATTTAATGGGGTAGAAGAAATCACAGTTTCTGATATAAAAGATATTCTTTTAGAGGAAAAGACAAAGGGAAAAATAATTATAATATCTTCTCATATTAGGGAGGATATAGAAAGCTTAGCAGACTTTATATATGTGTTTGATGGTGGCAATGTACGTGCAAAGAAAAAATAGATGGTGATTATTTTGAAGTATATTTTATATTCCGATATTTTATATATCCGTAGATTTTTTATAAAGAATATTTTGTTATATGGTTGTGTTGTTTTTTTGATTTTTCTATTCTCAGTGTTGTCTATGGATGCTTTAGATATTAACTATGTTAAAATGGTCCTTGGGTCTGGTTATTTTACAAAATATGGGATTATAGCTTGTATATCATTTTTATATCAATATAATAATTTAATTTATATAAGTGCACAGCTATTTTGGAAGGATTTTCAAAATTCAGCATTTTTATTTTTACGTATGAAAAGAAATGTATATATTATATATCGGATTTTTGCGAATTTTTTATTAGATTTAGCGTTTGTTATAAGTGTGTTGTTGTTATATATTTTGTTTGGAGGATATCTTACAATTTGGGATATGGTAAGTTTAGTTTTCGAAACAACGATTCGTTTCCTATTGATTCAAATTTTATTATATTTTGGGTATTATTTTTGTAAAAAACTTTAATTATATAGATTGCATAGAAGAAAATAATAGAATTTCTGCTAAGAGAAATAGAAATTTGAAAATCTGTATTTTGGATAATAAAGTTTATAAATTCGGAATTATGACTGCTTTTTGATTTGTTCACAGTGGAAGTTTATATCATGGTTTTTGCACCACTCATGTGTATTAAATTTATAATTTAGAGTGTTCAATGAATCTTTTTTTTTGTTCATTTTATTGCCAAATTGTTATAATAAAAATAAAACCACTTGACATGGTTTTATTTTTGTAACTCCTGATATTTTTGCTCTAATTGATTGTAAGTTTGTGTGATTTTTGTATCTTCTGCTTTTTCTAATGTATACCATCCTTGCTTAAACATATATTCGAATAATTCTCTTTGTTTTTCTTTTATATCTTTAAAGATATCGAATAGTTCTTCATATAGTTTTTCATTACTTGCTTCATTTAGAGCAATGGTCATATTAACACTCATATTCTTTTCTGTCTCCAGGATATCATTTATATAGTCACGATCATTCATATCAGGTGTTTGTGGAACTTCTGTTTTGGGGTTTTCTATTTTATTCTCGTTCATGTTTTCTCCTTATTGTAATATTTCTAAAATTTTTTTTAGATTTTTTTCATGCATTTGATATACATTCTTTAATTTTTTTTGAATGTTTTCATCCTGTACCTCATTGCTATAATGTAATGCTTTTTTTGCCGCAATAAAATTCCATTCGAACATATCACTTAGGTATGCTAAATCCTTAGTCGAAATAATTGCAGGTACTTGTTCCATAAAATCCTTCCTTTCATATTTATTTTGAAACTTACATTTGATTTTATACTTATTATTGTTAATTTTATTGAATAATGTTATAATTTGGTTACGTATGATATAAAAGAAAGAGGTAAATGTATGAATCAGAAAAAAAATGATGCAATATGTTCTATGGATGTGGATTTTGCACAATGGTATACAGATGTGTGTCGCAAAGCGGAGCTTATGGATTATTCTAGCTTAAAGGGGTTTATTATTTATAGACCTTATGGATATGCGATCTGGGAAAATATTCAAAAGTATTTAGATGAGAGGTTTAAAGAAACTGGGCATGAAAATGTATATATGCCTATGCTGATTCCAGAAAGCTTATTACAAAAAGAAGCAGACCATATAGAGGGATTTGCTCCTGAATGTGCAGTTGTTACCAAAGGTGGATTCGATACACTGGAGGAAAATTTATTTATTCGACCTACAAGTGAAACTTTGTTTTGTGAGCATTTTTCTAAAATCGTGAATTCATATCGTGATTTACCGAAGAAGTATAATCAGTGGTGTTCTGTAGTTCGATGGGAAAAAACCACACGCCCTTTTCTTAGAGGTTCTGAATTCTTATGGCAAGAGGGTCATACGATTCATGCGACTGAAGAAGAGGCACGTTTGGAAACTCGTATGATGTTAAAGCTATATGATGATATGTGCCGCGATTTATTAGCGCTTCCTATGCTTACAGGTAGAAAAACAGAGAAGGAGAAGTTTGCAGGTGCAGAAGAAACGTATACGATTGAAGCAATGATGCATGATGGTAAATCTTTGCAATCAGGAACTAGCCATTATTTTGGGCAGGGATTTGCAAAAGCATTTGATATACAGTATTTAGATAGTAATAATGAACAAAAATATGTGTATCAAACTTCCTTTGGTGTTTCAACTCGATTATTGGGGGCTATTATTATGGTTCATGGTGATGATAATGGACTTGTTTTACCTCCTAGGGTAGCACCAATACAAGTGGTTATTGTGCCTATTAAATCAGAGGAGAAGAGTGTTATGGAATCATGCTTTGCGTTACAAGATTCTTTACAATCTATTGGAATTCGTGCAAAGGTAGATGATTCTAATAAAACACCAGGATGGAAATTTAGTGAGGCTGAAATGCGAGGGATACCAGTTCGTATAGAGATTGGACCAAAGGATATAGAAAACCATCAGTGTGTTGTTGTCAAACGAAATGATTCTACAAAACAAATCGTTGAATTTGATGGGGCACACATATATATTAGGGGGCTTTTGGATATTATTCATAATGAGATGTATGCAAAAGCAGTAAAACATTTACAAGATCATATATATCGTGTTACTACATATGATGAGTTTAAAGATGTATTGAATACAAAAGTTGGATTTATTAAAGCACCTTTTTGCGGTGAACCAGCATGTGAAGTTCGTATTAAGGAAGAGACAAGTGCTTCCACTCGTTGTATAAGTGATGATGAAGTACATGATGAAAGATGCATGTATTGTGGAAGAGAAGCAAAACATATTGTATATTTTGGAAAATCATATTAAACACTCATAGAGTGTTTTTTTCGACAAAAAAGCTTTTTTCTGTTCTTTATAATGAAGTTGAAGGTGATGATTTATATGAAGCTTAAAGGACTATATCCCATAATTTTATGTATTGTAGTAGGGGGCTTAATGGGAAAATTTATGTTAGATCAATATGCAATGAGTGAAAAAGACGCTACAGCATCTCTTACATCTGATACAGTTTATTTTATTCAACAAGGGGTATATTCTAGCAAAGAGAGTATGGAGGAGAGTGTTACAAATATTGCGTATTATATATATAGTGAGCAGGATGGTAAGTATTATGTATATGTTGGGATGACACTTAAGAGTGAGAATGCAGAAAAATTAAAATCTTATTTTAATGGTCTTGGATATGATATATATATAAAAGAGTTTATGATTTCTAATGAATCTTTTTTAGAGGTATTACAACAATATGATTTAATGTTAGAGAATACTGAGGATACAAATACCATTTCTGCTATTTGCAGTCAAGTATTGGGCAAATATGAGGAGTTGGTGTTAAGTGACGAAAATTAAAGATATTCCTATTCATGATAGACCGATTGAAAGATTGCTTCATAATGGGGCTTCAGCGCTTAGTTTAGAAGAACTTCTAGCAATTTTAATTAAGACAGGGACAAAAGAATCGTCTGCTAAGATGTTAGCAAGTCAAATTTTATCTCGTTTGAAGTCGGTAGATGATATTCATAAACTTACTTTAGAGGATTTTGTTTCTATCAAAGGAATCGGGTATACAAAGGCGGCTACATTGCTTGCGGCCATTGAGCTTAGTAAGCGATTGCAACGTGGGTTAGAAACAATTAAGTATGTCCGCGTGACCAATGCAGAAATTGTATATACATATTATCATTCTCTTTTACAGACGAGGTCACAAGAACATTTTTATTGTTTATATTTAGATAGTCAAAAGAAAGTTTTAGAAAGTAAACTTTTGTTTTTGGGTACAGTTAATTATAGTATGGTACATCCAAGAGAAGTATTTTTAGAGGCATATTCTCACCATGCAACTTCTATTATTTGTGTACATAATCATCCAAGTGGTGATGCTACTCCAAGCAGAGCAGATATAGAGCTTACAAAGCGTTTGATTGAAATTGGTAAGCTAATGGGGATTCCTATAGATGATCATATTATCATTGGCCGAAATACATATTATAGTTTTTTTGAAGCAGGAAAGATGGAATAGGTGAGATTATGTATAAGAAAAAAAAATTAGAGGTTCGTTATATTGTTATTTTAATTTTGGTAGGAATTACATTGGTATTAGGTGGCCTTTTTTATGCGTTTCATGAAAATCGTACATTAACAATTATAGAAAAGGCAGTTCATGATACAGGTCTTTTTATTGAAAAAATTATCTATACACCAATACAATGGGGAAAAGATTTGATTACTTCTTGGCAAGAAAAAAAAGAGATGTATGAAAAGTATGAAGTGATGAGGGAGCATTATGAAGAATACAATGCTTTAGAGGCAAAATATAAAGAAATTCATAAGGAACTAGAGGAAATGGAACAAATGCTTGAGTTGAATGTAAGTTTATCGGAAGGTACATATGTAAACGCAACTGCAATTACTAGGAATGTTGATTACTGGTATCAAACACTTTCATTAGATAGAGGTCAAAAACATGATGTAGGTAAGGGTTTTGCTGTTGTGAATGCTAGAGGTCTTATTGGGTATATTGATTCTGTTTCAAATTATTATAGCACAGTAAAGCTTTTGACAGCAGAAGATGTTCAACATAAAATCTCTATTAAAATAGAGGTTGGGGATTCCTTTGTATTTGGGCTTTTGACATTGTATGATGCAGATAAAAATGTATTTCAAATTGAAGGCATATCCGAAAACACAGGTATTCCTAAAGGTTCTTTAGTAACAACGACGGGTTTGGGGAACGTGTTTCCTAGCGGTCTTGTAATTGGAACAGTTGATTCTATCTATACAGATCATTTTGAACTTGCTAAGACAGTTTATGTAAAACCCGCTGTTGATTTTAATGATATCAATTATGTTACCATTTTAAAACGAGAAGGTGCTTTATGATATCGTTATATGCTATTTTATTTGTTGGGTTTTATTTGGAGGGGATTGGTTCTAATCTTATTCCAATTTCAACGGCTTTTTTTAATCCTTTGTTTTCGCTAGTTACACTTGTTTTATTATATCCTTATTTTCATCATAATAAAAAAGGATATTATAAGCTTTGTTTTTGGTATGGAATTCTGTATGATTTAATTTATACAAATACTATTTTTTTTCATGGATTTTTATTTTTAATCATTGGTTATGTTGCATATCAGCTGTATCAATTATTTTCTCATCATCTTATGAATATACTTGTGATTGTCTTTATTTCAATTGTAGTTTTGCGAAGTGTTAGTTATATATTACTTTGTACAATTGGCAATCGCATATTCTCATTTTTTACTCTTTTACATAGTATTACTTCTAGTTTGGTATTGAATTTTATGTATGCCGCTGTGTTGTATTTCTTTTTGCATCATTTGGGGCAGAAACATTCTCGTCTTAGAATTTAAAAGAGCTTCTAATTCTTTTTTTTTCGCATATATTGTAGTGGTGATTATTATGGAACTAGAGATTGAAAAAGTACGTCAAAGTATTCGAAAAAAGAAGTATCAGGATGTTAATCCTGATACGAAGGCACCACCCATTTATATTACAAAGTTTTTATGTACAGTTATTTTGACTTTACTTAGTTTAATTGGTTTAAAGAAGAGTTCTTCTTTTCAGGAAATATTTTATAAAGAAGTTTATGAAAAAAATTTCTCATTTGCTAGTGTGCAATCATTGTATCAAAAATATTTTGGGTCTACACTTCCTTTTGAAAATCTTTTTGGATCTACCCAACCTGTTTTTTCTGAAAAATTTGTATATACTGAAGCAGAACCCTATTTGGATGGAACTAAATTTACTGTATCTAATCAATACTTAATGCCAATTTTAGAAAGTGGAATGGTTGTTTTTATAGGGGAAAAAGAAGGGTATGGGAATACCATTATTATTCAACAAGTTGATGGGACTGATGCATGGTATTCTAATGTTACTAGTAATGTGAAACTATATGACTATATTGAAAAAGGCGACGTACTAGGTGAGGTACAAGAAAATTATTTATATATGGTTTTTCAAAAAAACGGAACAACAGTTGGGTATGAGAAATATATGTAAAATTCAAATTCATCCTTTTTGTTATATAGTGGCTTTGATTTATGTTGTTACTGGAATGTTTCGACCATTTTTTTGGATTATGTCCCTTATTGTGGTACATGAGTGTGGACATATATTAATGGGGTTATTCTTTCATTGGAATATTGAGAAAGTTGTTCTTATGCCCATGGGAGGTATTACAATTTTTAAAGAAGCGTTAAATCGTCCTATTGTAGAGGAATTTTTGATAGCATTTATGGGTCCTTTTTTTCAAGTTGTTTTCTTCCTTCTGCTACGTTCTAAAGTTCCATATCCTTGGTTTTCTAAAGCCAATACAGCTCTTTTACTTTTTAATTTGCTTCCAATGGTTCCTTTGGATGGATCTAAGTTGTTACATTGTCTATGTGATGTGATATTTCCATTCGAAAGAAGTCATAGAATTGTATTACATGTATCTTTTCTATTGCTTATTTCTTTTGGTGTATTTTGTATTCGTTTTCAAAATTTGATCTTGTGTATTGTGATTTTTTGTATGACACTTAAGATTATAGAAGAGTGGAAGGATGCTTCTATTCGCTTTGATAAATTCTTATTGGAACGATATTTATACCCCTATCATTTTCGTAAAAAGAAGAAGATTAAGGGTGCAGATCTTTTTAAAATGCATCGGGATTGTGCTCATGTATTTTTCATAAATTCTCATTGGGTTAGCGAAAAAAGTGTACTAAAGAATCATTTTGGTTGAATATTTGTTAGTAACATTGACTTTATGTAAAAGTTGTGTTAAAATCTTATATTGTGTAGAGCCTCACTCTACAACCACACAGAAAAGGTTATAAACGAAAGTACCTTTATGGTGAGTCTTAGAAATTTAAGGAGGTAAATATGAAAGCTGTTATTGAAACTGGTGGAAAACAATACTATGTAGAAGAAGGTACAGTTCTTTATGTAGAGAAATTAGATGTTGAACCAGGAAAAACAATTGAATTTGATCATGTGTTGATGGTAAATGGAGTTATTGGGACCCCTTATGTAACGGGATCTAAAGTTACTGCAGAAGTAGTAAAACATGGTAAACAAAAGAAAGTTCTTATTTTTAAATACAGAGCGAAAAAACATACTCATAAGACACAAGGACATCGTCAACCTTATACGAAGATTGAAATTAAGAAAATTGAAGCCTAATCATGATTAGAGTAAAAACTTATAAAGAAGAGAATGTGACTTACAGGGTTGTAGTTGATGGTCACTCTGGTTATGCAGAAAGTGGATTAGATATTGTATGTGCAAGTGTGAGTAGTATTGTTATTACTAGTGTAAATATGATTATTCGCCTTGATGCAGATGCAATATCTTATGAAACAAGCGATGGATTTATAAAGATGGAGATATTAAAGCATACAAGTTTTATTGATATCGTACTAGAAAATATGATAGATTTGTTAGCAGAGCTAGCAAATACTTATCCAAAAAATATTAAAATGGTAAAATAGGAGGTGTATTTATGACTAAATTGATGTTATTAGATATTCAATTGTTCGCTCATAAAAAAGGACAAGGATCTACTAAAAATGGTCGTGATTCTATTGCAAAGCGTCTTGGAGCAAAAGCTGCAGATGGTGAATTTGTAACAGGTGGGTCTATTATTTATCGTCAAAGGGGTACAAAAATTTATCCAGGAAAGAATGTTGGTATTGGTAGTGATGATACTATATATGCTAAAGTGGATGGATATGTAAAATTTGAACGAGTAGGAAAAGATAAGAAACAAGCAAGTGTTTATCCTGAAAGAGTATAGTTATCATTAGTGAGGAAATGTAACTATAGGTATTTGTTATCATTTATGAGTAAAATAGTATGTTACGAGTAACATACTATTTTTTTCATACATATTATGATATATGTCTTTAAAGAAGTATAGGAAATTTCTGATAAATATAGTATAATTATGAATAGTTAGATTTTCGTGGAAAATTAGTATATAATAAGAAATATGGATGTGATAATATGTTTATAGATGAGGTAGTTATTGATTTATGTGGTGGAGATGGAGGGAATGGTTGCCTTGCTTTTCGCCGTGAAAAATATATTCCGATGGGAGGTCCATTTGGGGGGAATGGTGGTAAGGGTAGTGATATTATCTTTACTGTAGATGAAGGGCTTAATACTTTAATTGATTTGAAACTTAAAAAACGTATTAAAGGTGATAAGGGTGCAAATGGTGAAGGAAAAGCCAAGAATGGAAAGAATGCCCAGGATATTGTTGTTAAAGTTCCATTGGGAACTGTAGTGACTGATATAGAAACAGGACTTATTATTGCCGATTTAACGAAAAAAGGGGATACCGTTGTTGTAGCAAGTGGTGGGCGCGGAGGAAGAGGAAATATTGCTTTTGCAACTCGTTCCAATCCCGCTCCAAATTTTGCCGAAAATGGCGAGCCTGGAGAGGTACGGAAAGTAAAAATAGAATTAAAATTACTTGCAGATGTTGGCCTTGTTGGGCTTCCTAGTGTAGGCAAATCGACTCTTATTTCAAAAATCTCTGCATCGAAGCCTAAAATAGCTGCATATCATTTTACAACCCTTACACCAAATTTAGGTGTTGTAAAGGTACGTGAGGGAAAGTCTTTTGTGGTTGCGGATTTGCCAGGGTTAATTGAAGGTGCTTCTTTAGGAGAAGGACTTGGAGATAGATTTTTGCGTCATATTGAACGTACTCGTATTATTGCACATGTGATTGATATGAGTGGATTTGAAGGAAGAAACCCATATGACGATTATTTGACGATATGTAAGGAGTTAGAAAATTTTAATCCTAGTATTTTAAAAAAAGAACAGATTATTATTGCTAATAAAATGGATATAGATGGTGCGGAAGATAACTTAAAAGAATTTAAATTGAAAGTAAAAGATATTCCTATTTATCCAATATCTGCTATGAATAATGAAGGATTATTCGTTGTTTTAGAGAAACTTTCTGATATGTTAGACCATATTGAGAAACAACCATTATATGAAGAAGAGAAATTTGAAAGTCATATTTTATATAAGTTTAAGAAAGAAAAACCTTATACAATTACGAAAGACAAAGACGTATGGGTAATTCGTGGTGATGAAGTAGAAAAACTACTTCGCATGACAAAGTTTTCTACAGATGATGCATTTAAGAGGTTTGCTTCAAAACTTCGTAAGATGGGAATTGATGATGAATTACATGAACTTGGTGCTCTTGAAGGAGATACAGTACGCATTTTAGATTTTGAATTTGAATATGATGAAAACGAATAATTTTAGAACTACAAGTCTTTTGATTAAAAATTAAAATATATACAAATTTATGAAATAGAGAAACAAGAAATACAGATTGAATGATTCTGCTATTAAGAATTTAAAAATCTGTATTTTTTAGTCTGTAAAAATAAGAAAATATAGATTTGAAAACGAAAAATAAATCTTGTATTCTTGC
>CAJTZW010000020.1 GCA_910584305.1 uncultured Bacilli bacterium | reverse complement strand
GTTTGTGTCAATCGTTTTTCAAAAATTTGAGTATGACTTTTCTATTATACAAAAAGAATGTATATACATTCTTCCTATAAATCTACATTATGATATACATGTTGAACATCTTCAACTTCATCTAGTAATGTTAATGCTCTATTAAAAATTTCTAAATCTTCTCCACTTAAAGTTACTTTTTCTTTAGGTATATAGGTAATTTCATCGATATCAAATTCTATATTTGGAATTTTTGCTACGATAGCTTCCTTTATATTATATAAATCCTGTGGTTTTCCATATAGAGTAATATTTCCTTCTTCACATTCAATATCATCAACATCTACATCTTTTTCGATTAAAGCATCCATGGTAGCTTCCTCGTCTAACCCAACAAAACCAACGACACATAAGTGATCATAGTTAAATAGTACACTTCCTTGTGCCCCCATCTTAATATGACATTTATTAACTACTGCTCTTAAATCACTTATACTTCTATTTAAATTATCTGTTAAACATTCAATCACTAGTGTTGACCCCGCAGGGCCAAACATTTCATATGTGGTATGTTGATAGGTTTCATCAGCCCCACTATTTACTTTTTCAATGGCTCTTTTAATAATATCCCCTGGAACTTGCTCCTTCTTTGCTCTTTCTATGATTCTTTTTAGCGAGGCATTTGATACTGGATCTGTTCCACCTTTTTTTGCTACATCATATATTTCTCTAGCATACATAGAATATAGTTTTGCCTTTGCAGCGCCTGTTTTCTGAATACTTGCCTTTCTCACTTCATACGCTCTTCCAAATAATTGTATATCTAGTTTCATTCAAACCACTCTTTCTAACAAAATATATTTTACATTATTTTATGTCATTAGTAAAGAAAAAGACAAGATATTTCTTGCCTTTTCATTATTGTGCAAATCCTGAACATTTTCCACAATCAATATTGCTAACTTGACATTCTTCAGAGCAAGAATATTGTGGTGTATATGTATGTTTATAAATGTGTCTGTTTATAGTGTGTGTATGAATTGGGCATACATGTGGTACCTCATGATAGAATTCTTGTTCAACACATTTTGTAATAGTTGGTTCTATTACTTGACCTTCCATAATTGGCGCTTGGTTCATACCACCCATCATCATTGGTTGTGGCCCAAACCCCATCATATTCTGTCTATTGTTATTACAACAACAATTTCTAAACATTTTTACTCCTCCTTATCTAGTTTATAGTATGTAAGAAGGAGATTTTTGCATAAGATGTTTGCCTTATATTGGTGCATATTTTTTATATTTTAAAGGCTACCTAAGTTATCTTTTAAAATAAAAGCTAGCTAGAATGGTAATTTCATTTTCCCACTTTTCATCATTTTCATCATTTTTTTCATTTCTTCAAATTGTTTTAATAATCGATTTACCTCTTCTACACTTCTGCCACTACCCTTGGCAATCCTTTGTTTTCTACTTGCCTTCAAAATATTTGGATTTTTTCTTTCTTCCTTTGTCATGGACTGGATAATAGCTTCTATATGGGCCATATCTTTTGGATTTATCTGAATATTTGATAATCCCATTTTCTTTGCTCCTGGCAACATTTTTATAATGTTTTCTAAAGGTCCCAATTTTTTTATCTGATTTAATTGTTCTAGAAAATCTTCTAAATCAAAATCCCCCTTTTGCATCTTTTTCGCTGCTTTCATTGCAACATCCTCATCGATTACAGATTCCGCTTTTTCTACAATTGACATGAGATCCCCCATACCAAGAATACGAGTTGCCATACGTTCTGGATAAAATTCCTCTAGTCCATCCATTTTCTCGCTTACACCAATAAACTTAATTGGAACATTCGTTAAATGGCGTATAGAAAGAGCTGCTCCTCCACGTGTATCTCCATCCAATTTTGTTAAAATTGCACCTGTCAAAGTTAATTGACTATTGAATCCTTCAATCACATTAATGGCATCTTGTCCCGTCATACTATCGATGACAAGTAAGATTTCATCTGGGTTTACTTCATTTGTAATATTACTTAATTCTGTCATCAGTTCTTCATCTATATGGAGACGTCCCGCAGTATCTATTAGTACATAGTCATATCCATTCTCTTTCGCATATGAAACAGCATTTTGGGAGATCTCTACTGGATTTTTTTTCCCTTCTGTATATACAGATATATTTAATTCACGACCTAGTTGTTCCAATTGGTTAATAGCAGCCGGTCTATATACATCACATGCAACAAGAAGGGGTTTCTTTTTATATTTTTTACGGAGGTGAGAAGCAATTTTTGCAATAGTGGTTGTTTTACCACTTCCCTGTAATCCAACTAACATCAGGACAGAAGGATGCCCACTTATATATAAGTCTTTCTTCTCTCCTCCAAGCAATTCTACAAGTTCATCTTTTACGATTTTGACAAACATTTCTCCTGGCTTTAATGATTTCGCCACTTCTTCTCCAAGTGCTTTTTCTTTTACAGAGGAAATAAATTCTTTTACCACTTTATAATTTACATCGGCTTCTAATAATGCCAAACGTATTTCACGTGTCATTTCACCAATATTCTCTTCTGTTATTTTTCCATATCCACGAATTTTATCCATAACACTCTGTAGTCTATCACCTAAATTTTCAAACATGTTATCACCTTGTTTTATTATATAATAAACAAAAAGAAAAAGCCATATCAAATAGTTTTTTTATAAAAGTATAGTGTATTTTAAGCGACTTTTCATAAGTTCTTAAATGTTTTTATAACCTTTATTTATAGGGAGTTATGATACTTTCGTTATTGAGAGACATTCACATATACTTTTATAATTCCTTATATTTTTACTTTCAAAAATAGTAAATAAGTAGCAAAAATTCTCAAACTTTCAAAGTATTAATTTTAAATATTTAAAAAAATACTATTCGATGTCATAGTATCAAAACATAGCCTGTGAGCGGAACTAGTGGCATAGCCACTAAAGTCCTCGCCATACTAAGGATAGTATTACTCTTATTATGTAGCATGAAGCATGTAGCAATTTTTTTATTTAATTTTAGTTATAATGTCTTTTAGTCTTTCAATAAATTTTTCTTTATTGTTTAAAAGAAGCTGTAATTCTTTTAAGTAATTATTATAATCAGTATCTTCTACAAAGAGATTAGCATAACCATTATTTCCAAATTTTTTTAATGTATGTTTATAACATTCCTCAATTGTTTCCTTCTCACTGAGTTTATTAAAATGTGTAATGCTATAAAGATAAATTCTTTTTAATGAGTCGTTAACATCAATATTTCTATCTGCAGACGATAATAGTTTTCCATAAATACTTCTAGGTTCTCTATCTAATGAAGCTCTATGATCTTCTATCGCTTCTTTCATTATTATTAAATTCTCATTACTAAAAAATTTGTTTAAGTTAATATCATTATACATAATTTGAGCAGAAACTATTTCATGATTTTTATAATCTATATGATACCAATATCATGATATGCTACTATTATATAAAGCATGTTATTATCAACATCCCTATTTTTGCTTAATTTTTAACATCTATTAATAACATATTTTATATGCTCTATTTGATGTCCTTTATCGTTCAAAATATACTGAGAAAATATATTTTGTTCAACATATCTTTTTAATTCTTCATTCACATTCATTAATTCATCTCCATAGTATTAATTTGTAAATTATATAAATAACTTTAAGCTTATAAAAATTAGCATGTTCGCTTGTTTTTATCTATCGCTAATAGTATAATATTTATAGGAATATTTAGTTAGTTTGGGTACTATTCTCCTTTACTTTTAGAAGTGAAAGGAGGTGAAATTATGAGAAAGAAAGACGAATATCTTTGTACTATCATAATACTCCTTATTATTGTGATTTTAGTCATTTTAATAAAAATAGTACCAACTATATAAGTCGGTACTTGAACAATTTTTTGGAATAGTACCTAACTCAGCAAAACTAGGTATTCCTTTTTTTATTTTATGCAAGTTTCCTTGACATATTCATAATAACATATTTTATAATTATTGTCAAAAATTCATATCAGAAAAATTTTGATTTTCTTATATAATTGTATGAAGATTTTATATAAAATAGTAAATTAGTAGTAAAATAGATATTAAATAATTTGTATATTGTTTTAAATAAAGGGTTCACATCAAAAATTAAAGTTTTTAATTTTAAAAACCTGCACTTGAGCCACCATGAGAATGCCCACTTGATGATGTCACACCACCTGATGAAGAATTTGAAGTATTAGAACTTGAAGTGTTAGAATCTGGGGTGCTAGGAGTTGTGTCATCATCTTTGGTATCAGAATATGGATAGCAAGATCCATTTACAAAACAATTAAAGCATCCTAATGCGCTCTCATCATTAGATCCAAGCAGACTAAATACAAATTGGACAATTACAACTACAAAGAATACAACAACAGCAGCAAATATTCTTCTTATAAATCGAGTACTTGCTTCTTTCATTTGTTTTTCATCGCTTGCTACTACAGCTCTTGTAAAGTCAACCATTCCAAGAATAATTAATACAATTGGAGTAATTATCTTCAGTAAATTGATGATGTTATGAACAATATATGGAGCCCCATAAGGAATTTCTTCCCCTGCACAGTTGATTTTAACATTAGCAAATTTAAATCCACTTATATCAGCTACATATATATTATAAGAAAATTTAGTTTCATTCATTGATATAGTTGTAACATTTTTTGCTGAAACATTTGTACAACATAACATCATAGCAAAGAAAGCAAATAGGATTGTAAGTTTTTTATTTGGTCGTTTCATATTTATCCCCCTATCTCCTGTTAACATTATAGTATACTTTATTTTCAATTGTCAACTTACTTCCATGTGGCAATTACATTACAATTGCTACTTTGTGGTTCTGGATTTGGCTTATCAAAGTGAATAATCATTGGTATTTTAAATGCTTTACCAAAAGCTACACATGTTCCTGGTTGCAAACTCTTTTGTTTTTCTACGATATCTGCACTAATATTTGGAAGCATTTGTTTAATATACTCAATATCTCTCGGATGATTCATTTTAAAAATAAAGAAGTTACTACATTGTGATATTACAGTTTCAGATATCTCTACAGGTCTTTGTGAAATCAAATTCAACATAAGTCCATATTTTCTTCCCTCTTTTGCAATTCTTTCAAAAATATTATACCCTATCAAATTTCTATCGGAATCATTTTGTACATAACGATGTGATTCTTCTAAAAAGATATGAAATGGTATTGATGCCCTCATTTTGAGTTTCTTTGTAAAATCAAAGAACATTCTCGAATAAATCTTACAAATTGTCTTTGCTAGTGTATCATCAATGTCTTCTAAATTGAAATTGATAATCTGAGCTTTTTTACCATTTCCACAAGAAACTAGCGTTGCAATATAATTTTCTAAATTGATGTAGGAAGGGTATGTAAAAAATCTTGCCACATCACTAATTGCTAAAGAGTGTAATCTTACTTTTAATGTAATCGCATCCCCATATGATTTTTCATTACGTAGTAATCCTTCTGAAATCAAAGTAAATTCTAATGCTTTTTCTAATGCATTTAAGTCATACGCATTTATCTGTTCTGGTTCATATCGTTCTAATTCATCATCAATAAATCCTGCAACATATTGCGTTACCAATATACTCTCTGTAAAATTTCCTTCCTTATCAATAATGAAACATTCTCTAAATTTTCGCACATATCCTACCCCCTGTACTAGGGATTCCATATTAAATTCAGGTGTAGAGCAAGTTGTAAAAATAGAGAAAATATCGTTTCTTTTTGCTGAAGCCGTTTGATTTGTATATAAAATTGACATAATGGCTTTTGCAATCAAATGATTTTGATATTTACGAGCATTTTCTGTTGTCTCCGCAAATATACGCACCAATTTTAGCATTCTTTCTATAATAGGAAGTTGTGAATGTTCTGTAGCCCCTAGTAAAAGTGCCAAATCGTCAATTTCAAGTAGCCATAGTGGAATACGTAGGCAGAAACCTTCTGTATCATTTTTATTGGTTGTATAATATTTAAAATTAAAATTTGGATTTATTTTTCCAATCTCTCTAAATGCATTATGATATTCTCCATAGGCATCAAAAATAAAGAAATTAGATTTTATAGGAACAATATCATTTGAACTATCAAAAATATTTTGTAGCAATCTAGCGACTCCATATGATTTTCCTGAACCTGTATTTCCAAATATAGCCATATGATTGCTAAACAATTCATTTATATTCACATTAATCTTATGGCTATTATATAAAGGAGAATATCCTAAAAACATATTACCAGTCCCTTCATCTGGTTCAATAATGCCTTCAAGTTCTTCTTCACGAATCATTCGAACATTCGCATGGATGCTAGGTTTTTGTATGACACCACCAACAAACTTTCCATTTATAAATTCTCCCAAATATTTTACTTTTAAAATTGTATGATCTATATCTTGTATTTCTCCTACAACCTTTTTTGATTGTTCTTCAAATATAACATGCATATTGATTAAATTATCGAATTTGTTTTCGCTATTTATTTCTATATGTGCTTCATTATCACTAATATACACAATTCTACCAAACATAATGTCACCCCAATTATTCTATAATAAATCTGTAATTTTTCTTTTGATTTCTTCATCTATATTTTCAATATAACTTTTAATTTTGTCATTTCTATTTTTTATTTGTAATACCGATTCATAATGCTTTAATTTATCTTCTGTTTCTTTAAGCTGGTTATGAACTGCCGTTCGTGTTACTTTGTAGTTTTCACTTATTTCTGATAGTGTTAAATTGTTAAAATAATAGTCTTCAAAATATTCTTGCTGCTTTGCCGTCAGTAGCTCTCCATAAATATCATATAAGGATATTAAATATAATCTATGATCCATAAGCCTCTACAATTGCCATGACCACAAAGGCTATCCCAGCAAGGCCATATAACGGAGTAAAGCTCTTGCGTTTTAAAATTTTTTCATTATTGTATGCCATTGTTATAAAGGTTAATGCTAACGAGATTTTTACTATACCCGAAAATTCTGGAATAAATGCATAACTGACTGTGACTATCACTAATAAAGCAAGTACCATGCACTGTACAAAGATGCCTATATTATAAATAGGCTCTTTATTCAATAATCTTTGTGCGACAGACCTACTTTCTCTACTATTCATCACTATCACTCCAATCTTTAAATAGACCATAGATATATTTTTCAATATCAAATAGTTTTAAATCATTTTCTTTCTCCCCAAGCCCAATAAATTTAACAGGAATTCCTACATTTTCCTTAATTGCTAAGACGATTCCACCTTTCGCAGTTCCATCCAATTTTGTAAGAACAATTCCTGTAATATTTGTAATTTCTTTAAAACTTTTTGCTTGGCTAATTCCATTTTGCCCTGTTGTAGCATCTATAACAAGTAATGTCTCATGTGGTGCATCAGGAATAATAGAAGTAATAACTTTATTGATTTTAGCAAGCTCATTCATTAAATTTACCTTGTTTTGTAATCTACCTGCAGTATCAATGCAAACAATGTCATACTTTTCATTCTTTGCTTTCATAAGGCCATCATAAACAACACTGGCAGGATCTTTATTTTCTCCTACAACAATATCCGCACCTGTTTTATTTGCCCACTCTTCTAATTGTTCTTTTGCACCTGCTCTAAATGTATCTCCTGCTACTAAGAGTACTTTTTTACCCTCTTTAGAAAATTGATTGGAAAGTTTTCCAATGGTAGTTGTTTTTCCAACACCATTTACTCCCACAAAAAGAATTACGGTTGGACCTTCCTTACTTTCATTAATCTTATTTACAATAATATCATTCTGTACGTAAATAATAAACATTTCATCAACAATAATTTCTTTTAATTGTTCAGAACTTCGGATATTTTCCTGTTTCACACGTTTTCGTAAACGATCAACAAAATTCATAACTGTATTTACTCCAATATCTGCTGTGATTAAAATGTCTTCTAATTCTTCATAATATTCTTCATTGATAATATTATATTTCATTGTAAGTAAATTTAATTTTGAAGTAAATTCCTTTCTTGTTTTCTCAAGTCCTACTTCATATTCTTTGACTTCACTTGTTGTCTCTGTTTTAAATATGTTTTTAAATTTATCAAATAGTCCCATCCTATCACCTTGTCTATTTAATCATACACTAATTTACTTTAAATTACTAGTCGCATTGTTCACTTTTTCTCTAAAATATGTTAGAATATACTTCATCAGGAGGTCGGGTGAGAATATGGATGATTTTGACTTTTCTTTGTATCAAGATATAGGTACTCCCGGCAAAGATTATATAAAGAAATATGACATTGTTCTTCCCCCTCGTATCTATAACGCTATTAAGAATATTAATTTTACAAATTCTGATGACTTTTATGGCTACTTAACTAACTTGCTCGACAGACATACCAGTCAATCTCTATTCCCTGGGGATATTTGTTTCTTTCATCCAAATCTACGAAATCCTAAGGCATCACGTCTTACTATTTGCTGCCTCAGTGGGGCAGAAATTGATAAAGGTGAATCTTACTGTACTTATCGTCCTCTTCTTGAAAATATTACCAGAGGGAATACCTATACAATACAGCAAACATTAAAGGTAGCAAATGGATATGAAAATATTCTTCCAAATGATTTACATTCTTTTGAGGTTTTTTATGAGTACTTTCAATCAACTGTAGATTATAGTGGAATTTCTATGTATGATATGAAAGTAAATGCAGGAGATGATGCACTCAATTTAAAATTACTTTCTAAGAGAAAACATGTATAAGATGTTTTCTTTTTTAAACTGGACAAATCGGTATAAAAAATGTATAATGTTTACGGCGGACTTTAAACTATTTAAAAGAAAGGAGTAATAAATGAAATTTTTTGAAAACGAAGACACCAAGATTTTTGCACTTGGTGGACTCGGTGAAGTCGGGAAAAATATGTATTGTGTCATGCATAATAATGAAATTGTAATTACGGATGCTGGAATTACATTTCCGGAAGGAGATTTAATGGGGGTTGATTACGTCATCCCAGATGTCTCGTTTCTTAAAAAGAATGAAACTAAAATTAAGGCACTTTTCATTACACATGGGCATGAAGATCACATTGGAGGAATTCCTTTTTTACTACAAACAGTAAATATTCCTATTATATATGCTCCCAATCAAGCCGTTGGTTTAATACGAAAAAAACTAGAAGATCGTAATATTCAGTATAAAAATTTGGTAGTATATGATGAAAGAACTAAAGTCAAATTTAAGTATATTTCGGTAGAATTTTTTAGAACGACACACTCTATACCAGATTCACATGGAATTTGTATTACTACACCAAATGGGACTGTTGTAACTACAGGTGATTTTAAATTTGATTTAACACCAATTGGTCCTATGGCGAATCTACACAAAATGGCAGATATTGGAAAACGTGGAGTTACATTACTTTTAAGCGACAGTACAAACGCTTTAAATGAGGGTATGAGTGCTAGTGAATCTAAAGTAGATGATGCTTTGTCAGAAATATTTAAAAGAGAAACAGGTAGAATTATTATTGCTACTTTTGCTTCTAATATTTATCGATTGAAACATATTGTTGATACTTGTAAGAGAAATGGAAGAAAGATTACAACGTTTGGACGTAGCATGGAAAATAATATAGAAATCTCTATTCAAGGTGGCTATATTAAAAATAAAGATATTTTTATTTCTGCTGAGGAAGCAAATCACCTTCCTCCAAATAAAGTATGTTTACTTTGCACAGGAAGTCAGGGTGAACCTCTTGCTGCATTATCTCGTATTGCAGATGGAAGTCATAAACAGATTAAATTACAACCAGATGATATCGTAATATTTTCTTCTTCTACCATTCCTGGAAATGCTATCAGCATCTCTAGAACAATCAATAAATTATATCTCAAAGGAGTTAAAGTATTTACAAATACATCTCTTAGTGATATTCATACTTCTGGTCATGGTAGCGAAGAGGAATTGAAACTTATGATTCGATTAATGAAACCTAAATATTTTATGCCATTCCATGGTGAGTATAGAATGCTTAAAAGACATGCTGACATAGGAGTATTATGTGGTATTCCTAAAGAAAATACCTTTGTACTTGGAAATGGTGATGTACTTTCTATGTATAAAGGTAAAATCAAACGTGCTGGAGTTATCCAGGCTGGGGACGTATATGTAGATGGGAATCGAATTGGAGATGTCGGCGTAGCTGTAATTAAAGACCGCAAAATTATGGCAAATGATGGAATTGTTGTTATGATTGCTAATATTGATGTTGCGAATGCAAAATTGCTTGGAAAAATTAATATTACAACAAGAGGCTTTGTTCTTGTGAATGAAAATGAAGCTTTATTAAAGGATTTAGAATCTATTAGCAAAAAAGCAATTTTATCTAAACTCCATAATACCATTAGCTTCGCTGATATTAAGACAGAAGTTACCAATGTTTTAACATCTTATATACAAGAAAAAACAGGAAGACGACCTATTATTCTTCCTGTCATTATGGATATTAAGAAATAACTTAATATCCTTTTTTATTCGGTAAAGTTACAATTACTGTTGTTCCCTTCCCTTCTGATGTATATTGGATGGTTCCATTATGTGCCTTCACAATTTCTGCAGATAAATACATACCTAAGCCTGTCCCATTTTGTTTTGTTGTGAAGAATGGATTTTTCATTCGTTTTAGGTTCTCTGGGGAGATTCCAATTCCATTGTCTTCTATTTTCACTTTTATTGTATTTTTATTTTCTTTTATAGTGACTTCTATCCTTCCATTTTGGATATTGTCTAAAGCTTCAATGCTATTTTTAATAATATTAACAAAAACCTGGCTCAATCGATTATAATCAGCCATAATGTATAGTTCATCGTCTTTTATATGTGAAATGATTTTTATTCTTCGATCTGCAATCAATGGCAAAAAGCTTTTTATCACATCTTCCAATAATAAGTTAATATCTATAATGTCTTGCTCTACTTTGACCTTTGTAATGGATAAAAAGTCCTTTAAAAGAATTAACACCCTCTCAATCTCTTCTCGAATGATAGGAATATATTTTCTACTATGTTCCTGGTTATTTACATCAAACATATCTAAATATCCCTTACATACTGCGATTGGATTTTTTATTTCATGTGTAATTTTAAATAAAGATTCTCTAATCTGTTTCTCTTCTTGGAGTTCTCTCATTGTTTTATATAGTTTTAAAATATCATCGGATTGTCTAAACAATTGAATCACTAGAAATGACTCCATATAAAATGCAAGTATTGCAATTCCAATATAGATAATCTCTTTATAGTCCAATACAATTGGTGTCTTATAAATATGAATTTGAATCATAAAGCAAATACACTTTATCAACAATAAACAGCATAATAGTGAGATGTTTTTATATTCTTTTTTGTTAATATATATATATATTATAAAATATATAGCGTACTCAATTATCATAAATATAATCGAAAAGTGCAAGTGTTGATTATAGTAAACCACTATAATGGTAGATAGAAATACTATTCCCAATTTGCGATTCTTAATATAGGCTGTAATAAGAGGTATATTGATAAGTAAGAGTGAAATTAAATTGAATTTAGAAATACCATACCTTACAATTAAATAAAATGAACTAATAAGTGCTACATCTAAATATAACTCATTTTTCTCCTTGTTTAATGTTTTACTATATGTTTGATATAGTAAATAAATAATCACTGGGAAAGTTAAAAAAATAGAATTTAATAATACAATTTCAAACAATTTTATCACCCAACATAATCCTACATTTTTCTTGTGTCATTTTATGTCGAAATATGAAAAAAAGTGATATATTTTATCACTTTAAATCGTCAATATGCTTTTTTAGTTGTTTTGCATTTTCTCCCAGAATAATTTTTAATTGATTCCCAATTTCTACAATTCCTTGCGCACCTAATTTTTGTATTCCTTCTTTATTTACTTTTTCTGTATCATTTAGCATAACAATAAATCTAGATTGATTCACCTCATAACTAATAATATTATCTTTGCCACCTAAATAGGTTACTAATTTATTGGCTTCAATTTTAAAATCTTTTTGCTTTGATTTAGTAATTGCAAACGCTATAATTACTAAAATACAAATGATAATAAGGTATTGTATATATGTCATATTCCTCTCCTTTATTCACAGTTTTTCACAAGCTCATACTGATTTTGATTATATGTATTCTTAGTCACTTTTATAATTCGATTGGTTGGTATTTCATTTCCAGAAGGATATGTTGCACTATTTCTATCTAGATATCCCTCATCAATCAATTTTTGTAGAGTGATATCACAATATGTTCCTTCTGTAAAGATAATATCTTTTTGTTCTATATATAGTTCAGTTGCACTATAAATGATTTTCTCCGTAACTTCGTCCACTTCATCGCTCTTCTTCCCAATTTGATTTACAACTGCTGGTATTGCAAATACTGTTAAAAGACCAATCAGTAGAATTACAGCTATCATCTCTATTAATGTAAATCCCTTTTTCATGTTATCACCCAGTATTATCATTATACATTTTTTTAGAGAAAAAAACAACTATTTTGTTGTTTCTTCACTTGAATGGATAACTTCTTTTCCTTTGTAAGTTCCACATTCTTTACAAACTCTATGTGGACGAATGTCTGCTCCACATTTTGGACATTTTGTAGTTCCATTTTCACTAATTTTATAGTGTGTACGACGCATTCTTTTTCTAGTTTTACTAGTTTTTCTAAATGGTACAGCAAACATTTGAATATCTAACTTTAACATATTAACACCTCGCTTTTCAATCTAATAAATCTTTCAACTTTTCTAGTTCTGGATTTATATATGTATCTTCCTTTTCTGTTATAAGTTTCCATCCTTCGCCTTCTGTTTTAGCATCAGATAAATCATCACTTACAACCTTCATGGGCATTTCCATTAATATATTTTCCCATAATATTGGTAAAATATCAATAGAATTTTCGTATTTTTTATCATTTTTATCAATTTCTTGATACAATTCTTCCATGCTTCCATGAATGGAGCATTCAAACGAATAGTCTACTGGTTTTAAAGTAATGGAACAGGGTAGTACCATTACCCCCTTTAAAACAATATTTAATATAATTTGTTCTGTACTATCCTTATATAGAGTTCCTTTTACCATAGTATTTTTAAGATCTATGAGTTCTGTATTCTGTGCATATTCCTGTTCAAATGGTACAAGTTCATCTACTTCAATATATTCATCTATTCCGTTTTTTAGTCTTGTTAAATCAATTATCATACACATAAATTCCTTTCGTCTTTATTCACCAAAAAAATATTCATTTAAAAAATTATAAATACCATTTTTGTCATTCGAATCTGTAATATGTGTCGCTACTTCTTTTACTTCTTCTAAGGCATTTCCCATAGCAACAGACACTTTCGAAACTTTAAACATTTCAATATCATTTAAGCCATCTCCAAAGCATATTGCATTTTCTATGTCGATATTTAAATACTTTGCCAATTCTTTAATATTTTCCCCCTTATCATTATTTTTTGCTACAATATCTATCCACTGATAATCACTAAATGAATCTTGCATTATACGGATTTCTAAATCACTAAACTTCTTACCTATCTTATGAATAAGAAAGTCATTTTGCATATGTATAAAATGAATCGATAACATTATAGCTTCATTATTTTGTAAATATCTGTTCGCATCCTCTACATTCAAGAAGTGGTTACTTTTGGTATTCATAATATACAAATATGAAATATCATCTCTATATTCGCATAGTAAATCAATTGCTCTTTGAGACTCTATATTGCTTCTTTTTATAATTTTATCTTCCTTCATAGAATACCATATAGCACCATTGCTTGCTAGCAAGTAATCTACAAAATCTGCTTGAAGATACTGTAATGCACTTTCTACACATCTTCCTGTTGCAATGACAATTGTCTTTCCTATTTGTTTTAATTTTCTTAAAATCACTTTAGAGCTTTCTAGAACTGTTTGATTACTATCTAATAGTGTTCCATCCATATCAAGTATAATCATAGCACCACCTTGTTCATTTTATCATAATTGTCTATATTTTTCAATGCGTTTATGATATAGTTAAAGGGGTGTTGCTATGAGACGTATCGGTATTATATGTGAATATAATCCATTTCATAATGGACATTTATATCACATCAATAAAATCAAAGAAATATTTCCAGATTCTATCATTATTTTAGTAATAAGCGGAAATTTTACGCAAAGAGGAGAAGTAAGTTTACTAAATAAATGGGATAAAACCGAACTAGCGCTTGAGTATGGTGTGAATATTGTTGTTGAACTTCCATATTGTTTTGCAACCCAAAGTGCAGATATATTTGCTCATGCTAGTATTCAATTACTATCTTCTTTACATGTAGATACTTTGGTATTTGGTAGTGAAACGAATGACATAAAAAAGCTGACATTACTTGCTGAAACACAAATCAAAAACAAAGAATATAATAAACTTGTACAAAAATACTTGGAAGAAGGCATTAACTATCCAACAGCACTTTCAAAGGCACTATTTGAAATCACTGGAAAAAAGGTTGACAAGCCCAATGATATTTTGGGGATTAGTTATATAAGAGAAATTCTACTTCAAAGAGCAGAGATTGAACCAATATGTATCAAAAGAAATAATGATTATAATAGCATAGAATTAAATGATTCTATGACGAGTGCCTCTAGCATTCGATATGCACTTTCGCATGGAGAAAGTGTACATGCTTATGTTCCTAAAAAAACAGAGCACTATTTACAGAAAAAGTTACACTTTACCAACGATTATTTTTCATTATTAAAGTTTATCATCTTAACACATATTGATGAGCTAGACAAATATCAAACAGTGGATGAAGGAATTGAAAATAGAATCAAAAAATACATTGTTAAAGCAGTAAGTTTTGATGACTTAATCTTAAAAGTTAAAACCAAACGATATACATACAATAAACTATCTCGTATGTTCACACATATTTTATGTAATTTTACAAAGGAAGAAGCTCTACAATTTAGAGATATTGAATATATACGAATCTTAGGGTTTGATCTTATTGGAAAACAGTATTTAAATCAAATAAAAAAAGAGATAGATGTTCCCCTTATTACGAATTTCTCTTCTATAAAATCCAATATGTTAGATTTAGAATATAGAACTACTTGTGTATATGCCTCTATTTTAGATGAACAAGATAAAATCAAAATGATTGAATCAGAATACAAAAATACACCAATTATGAAATAAATCCCTTAGTGTTAAGCTAAGGGATTCTCTTTATATTCTAATTTACTTCTACAGTATTTACACATTCCAACATTTCCAGATAGTATATTATCTGCACCACAATTGGGACAATATACAACATGCGTGTTTTTGGCTTTCTCTCTTTTTATTTTCATTTCCATATCATTTTGTTTAGAAATCTCTACCATTTTATTTTGTTGCATCATCATAGATGAAAAAAGAAATATTCTGCCTGTACTTGCAACTTTTTTCATAATAGTAGAAATAATTGTGTAGATTATTAATAAAATAATACCTACTATGATAATAAACTTACCATATCCTACTAGTTTTTCATGATTAAGAGTAGTTATTATTATTTCCAAGTGAGGAATTGTCTCTATATTTATTTTAAAAAGATTTACTACCCTTAAAATCAAATCTGGAATCAAAAGCAATAAGCCTATAACGATTAAACAAATCAAAGTATATTGTTTATTATTTTTATATATAAAAAGTCTAAATAAAATCAAACATACTCCGACAAATGGTATAAAATATAGAAACAATAGTATTATGGGTAAACTACATAACACTTTGGTGCATGTGTTATACTTCATAACTAGCCTCCTAAATTATTTTTTTATCATTTCATTTATCATATTATTTTCTGTTAAACTACTTAGAAATGGGCTAGTGGTATTTGTTCCACTTACCTTTAAGTTATTGGCTCCTTCAATTTTAGAATTGCTAAGTCCTTTTCTCTTTTCTATAAATCGATCATTCTTTCGAACATTTGTCATATTTGTTTTCGTTTCTTTTTCATACGTATGTCTTGCACTAGCATTACGATATTTCGAATACATTATAAAGAAATATACAAATCCCAAAGTTAAAAATAACCAATTATAATCAAAATCAACAAACCACATACCAAAAATTCCACATAGTTCAACTAAGAAAGACACAAAGAACAATTTAGGCATATGGATAGGAACACTTCCCATCGTTTCTTTGGTTCTCGCATTTACTGCTACATAATGTAACACTTTTTTATTGCCATTTATTTGTTGGTAACTGTACAACCACACTGGTAAATACGCTGCCTTCCACTGCTCTCCAATTACATTCAATGTTTCATCTTTCCAACATACACCACGGTCATATTGTTCTAATGTATCATTGGCTGTATATCTAGCGATATCTTTTGCTTGTCTTCCTACTAAGGAAGAGAGTTGTTCTACATTGGTGTCTCGCCTTTCTGACGTATAACCTTTTAGATAATTGGCATTATATTTAACACAATTTTCAATATCAAATGGCATGATAGCATTAATAACATTGTTGGTTTTATTGGACGCTACTGTATCTAATTTATCTGAACTTGACTCAATGGTTAATCCATCTATTACCAAGTCAAACTCTCGTTCAACTGCATAGTAATCTGCATCATAACGAGTTTCATATTTATCTCCACGTTTTACGGAATAACTTCTTACCTGATGTTCTCCATATCCAGAGAACCTCGCATGTGAATTTATATCCACTACCATATATGGAAAGTAAACTCCCATTATATTATTCGTAGTAAATTCTTCTTTAAATTTAGGATGTGCAAAGAATTTTCTCTTTCCTACAAATTTCTCAATCTCAATTTTAGCAGTATCTTTATTTATGTTGAAAGGCAATACAACATCTGGAATACTACCATTAGGGATTTGTTGATTAACAGATAATGTATTTCTACACCAGTGGCATCTAGCTTGCGAAGCAGAAGATGTATCAATAACAACTTCAGCTCCACAACTACTACACTTAAATGTTAAAACATCTTTTGTATCTGCCACAATATCCTGTGCTCCTGATCCTATAACTTGTCCTTGTAATTGATTTATATCTGTTACCATACCAACTACTTTTTCTGGATCAAATTCATATCGACAAAAATTACATCTTAATTTACCACTATTTGTATTTGTTTCAATATCAGTTGAGCCACATCTTGGACATTTATCTTGCCCATCTTTTGCACCTACATCAGTTTGAACTATTGTAGGTCTATTAGTCTGATTATTTTCTACATTATTGTTATTTGCAGGTGGAGTTACATTTGAATTATAACCATCTTGCATACAATTATAGTCCTAATATTTGTGCCTTTATTTTATCGTAATCCTCTTGAGAAATTGCTCCTACATCTAATAATTTTTTTGCATTTAATAACTTTTCAGTAGGATCTTCTGTAGGTTGTGCATTAGTTCCTGCTTGTGGTTGAGCAACTTGTTGCCCTCCAAATGCAGGTTGATAAGTTGAGCCATTATTTGGTTGTTGCATTGTTCCCATCATTCCACCTGCAGCATTAACACCCATTCCCATGAATGCCATGCCTGCTCCTCCACCATTTTCGCCTGCTGCTTGCATTCCACGAGCAGTAGCTTGTTGCATAAATGAATTGCCTCTTGCACCAGATAAAGCATCAGCTTTTTTAACATCTTTCATTAATTCTTTCGTATCTTCATCATATTCAATAGCAAGAATAGCAGTTTTTACAATTTCAAGTCCACGATCACTTTTCCATTGATATCCTTCTTCAACTGCTTGTGATAAAGATTGTGCAAATCCAATTTGATCTCCTTGAATTTTTGACATACGATTTCCTTTACTAGGATCGTTTGTATAATTTGAAAATGCTGCAGATAAAGAACCAACTACTTCATTGAATAATTGACTTCCTGCATCATTATCCATATCTGCAAAATCAAATATAGGTGCATTTGGTTGCAAATATTTGGCAGGTACAAAGTTTTTAACAAATAATAGTGGATCAACAATTTTTAAAGTATAAGTTCCTCTTGTTACTGCACCAACTTGTGTACCAAAGAAAGCATCATCCCAATATATTTCTGATTGAGTTCCAAACTTATTGTTAGGTATTTCCTTTAAATTAATATAAAATGCTAGTTGTTGACTTCCAGGTTGCCCTCCAAATTTTACTTTTTCCCAAGTTGATTTAATAGTTTGACCAAAGATTCCATCTCCTGCAAACATAGATTGTGAATTAGGATCATCTGATCTAAACTCAAATCCTCCTGGTTCGGCAATAAACCCTGTTATTTGCCCATCTTGTAGAGTAATAAGTGCAGTTCCCTCTGGAACGACTATTTTACTTCCATTAGAAATGATATTCTCATTTCCTTTATAATTTTCTCCACGATCATTATTTTGTGATTGTGGAACTGCTTGAAATACAGCAGCGGTACCGGAAACTCCAGCTCTTGGCACATAAAAATCCTTCCATTGGTCAGCAAATGTGCCACCTAGAGCACCTGAAAAAGCTTTAATAAATCCCATAAATATACCTCTTTCCTTTAAATCTTATTAAAATAATTCTTTTTTCTATATACTATATAAAATATTACACCACATGTAGCAACCACTAACACTCCTAGTGAAATATATAGCCCTGTTTTTGGATTTTCTACTGTTGTTTCCACATTTGTAGCATCCTGTTTTAATTCCTCTTTATTGGTAATTTCTGCCTTTGGTACTTCTGTGTTTTGTATATTTGTATAATAGGCATTAATTCCATTATCAATATTTATCTTTAAATCAGAATAGTATTCTATATCTTTTCCATCAGTAGTTTTATATACCTTGTTAGTGTATTCTATACCATCTTTTTGCAATGATAAGTTACTATCATCTATTGTATTTAGCCAATTTCTAAAGTCTTGTGTATTATAATGTAATATTTCAGATACATAATTTAACACATAACTATTGGATACATTTCCTAAAACATAGTATGTTTCTTCTGATGAAGCACTTGCTGATACAATACCATCTTTATATGTATAGTCAATCGTATATGTTTTATCATCCTTTTGTGTACTAACTGTGATTATATTATCACTTGCTTCTACATTTAAATTATATAAAGTACGTAGTGAATCTTTTTTATCACTAGTCATCTTTTCTACTAGTTGTTTCCAGTTATCAGAAACTTCTGATAATTTCCATCTAACATCAGTACGGAGACTATATCCATACTCATCTGCTTGCACTACTGCTATATCCGATAAATCACGATACAATCCATTTTCGTTTTCATATGACGTATAAATATAATAATATGCATTTGGAATTATGTCTAAACCATTATTTTCGAATACATATTTATTATCTACTAGCTGGTATACTTTTCCATCATTATTCTTTGCATATTCCATTAAACTGGTTAACGAATCAGATGTATTGTTAGCTAACTTCGATAATACATTGTTATCATTGATAACTCCAACTTTCACATTTAACATATGACTTCCCATTGCCCCTCTATGGGGAAAGGTTGGACTAATACTAATATGATCTTTAGTTTCACCATAATCACCATTTGAAAAGGAAATATCATATCGTTCTCCTAGCTTTGGTAAATCAGGGCGAGTTACCTTAATAGGTTCCTTAGTAATCTCACAATAATATCTATATTCTTTTTTTGCATCATCTTCATAACCTCTTACAACATATGCATAGTTATATCCTGAAAGCATATACCAATCATTTTCTACATAAATTTCATTATTATGAGAAGCAACATCATGCCAATTATTACCACTAAAGCTACTGAACTGAGAAATGTCACAACCATATTTACTCTCTTCCAATGCTGGCATTTCATCATTTTCATTTACAAACTTAACATAATACCTTGTATTTTCTTTCTCTTCCATCCCATTTAGTGTCATATTTAGGGAGGGCATGCCATCATGAGTAACATCTACAGAAATACTATATCCATCATTATCTACTATTTTCACATATTCAGTTTCTTCTGCATTTACATTTGAAACAAATACTCCAAATGAAAGCATAATTAACAACCATTTTAAATTATTTTTCATATATTCTCCATCCTTACTTTATTTTATATCAATCATTTTCTTTTGAATTTTAGAATACTATTCACATGTCCCAGTCATATTTTCACTAAACCATGCTTTAATGTATTCTTCTACACCAATTTGTTTTGCTATCTCTTTTTGACCGTCTAGGTCATAAGTTATTCCAACTGCAGTATATCCCGTAATTGTATTGTCATTGTACATAATGGTAATATTTCCTTCCTTTGATTTACAAACTAATTTCTCTTTGTCCAAGAAATGGGGTTCAGTTAACTATTATCATTAGTATTTTTTTTATTCTATACTCCTCCTTTATTATACAATATAATTCTAGCATACACCCCCCCCCCACTTGTCAATACAAGTGGCAAATTTTGTTGCAATTTCCTAAAAT
>CAJTZW010000019.1 GCA_910584305.1 uncultured Bacilli bacterium | reverse complement strand
TTTTCAAAAATTAAAAGACTATTAACAAATTACTTTGTCAACAGCCTGAAATAAGGCACACTAGGTGACTTATTTTTTTTGTAATGATTGGTAGAATTCAAATCGTTTTATTGCATTTTCTTTATTTTCTTGTAAGAGTTCTTCTGCATGTTCTTTGTTTACTACTTTTAACATTTTAAATCTTGTTTGGGTATTTAAAAACTGTTCATAGGCATCAAAATTTGGTTTACAGTCCATATGAAATTCTTTCTCTAATGGATTATAGTGAAAAATCGGAAAATAGCCACAGGTAGTAGCAAGAGAAGCTACCTCTAAACTATTTGTCATTCCTCCATCGATACCATGAGATATACATGGGCAGTAAGCTATAATAATAGAAGGTCCTGGATAGTTTTCTGCTTCTTTATAGACTTTGATTAATTGATTCATATTGGCACTTAAATTTATTTGAGCAACATAGCAATTTGGATAGGATAACGCGATTCTAGCTAAGTCTTTTTTCGCAGTCTTTTTTCCACTGGTTGCAAAGGATGCTATCATACCTTTTGGAGTTGCTTTTGATGATTGGCCACCTGTATTTGAATATACTTGGGTATCTAGTACTAGTATGTTTACGTTTTCTCCACTTGCTAGAACATGGTCAATACCAGAAAAGCCAATATCGTATGCCCAACCATCTCCTCCAATCATCCAAATACTTTTCTTTAAAATACTATCTTTTAACAGAATTAGCTCGTTTGGTAGTGTGGTGTCATCTAAATTTTCATATACTTGTAAGGCCACGTCATAGTTATTTGGATTTTCTAACCACATAGCAAACCATTTTTGATTTGGGTTATCCATATTTTGTTTCATTATATTGGCTATTTTTTGTTTTGTATATAAAGAAGCCATATACATACCATATCCATATTCTGCGTTATCTTCAAATAGGGAACTTGCCCATGGAAGAGTGTATGGCATAGAAGGCATACTCCCTCCATAGATAGATGAGCATCCTGTTGCATTGGCAATCATGAGGTGTTCTCCGAAGAGTTGTGTGAGTACTCTAATATAAGAAGGTTCTCCACATCCCGCACATGCGCCACAGAAGGCAAACTTTGGCTGTTTAAATTGACTGCCTGTTACGGTTGTTATATCTACGTCTTTTTTATAGGTAATATGCTTGCTTAAATAATCAAAAATTTGTTGTTCTTGTCCTCGAATCTGGTTTTCTAATGTTTCAGAAATAAGTGCCTTACTCTGCATCTTTCCTGGACATTTTTTCATACATAAACCACACCCTGTGCAATCTGATACAGAAATACCTATACAATAATAGTATTTATCATATTGCCTCATAAGGGGTTTTACAACGCGTTTTTTTATATATTCAGGTGCATTATCATACTCTTCTTCACTTAACAGAAATGGTCGAATGACACCATGTGGACAGACAAAGGAGCATTGGTTACATTGAATACAATTTCCTTGTATCCATTTTGGTACAATGGAACTTATCTTTCGTTTGTCTAGATTCGCAGTCCCTGCTTCCATACTTCCATCTTTCATAGATAGAAATGCACTCGTTGGAAGGGAATTTCCTCTTCTCATTCGAATGTTTTTATAAATAGAGTTTGATTCTATTTTTTTATCAATTTCTTTGTCATCCATGAATACTATTTCTTCTACATAATTCATAGCTTCATCAATAGCTGTATGGTTTCTCTTTACAATCTCTTCCCCTTTTTTAGAAAATTTATTTGACACATATTTTTTTAATTCAGCAAGGGCAAAGTCTACATCGATAATTTTTGAAATAGAAAGTAAAACAACTTCCATAATCATACTTATCTTATTTTGAAGCCCAGACTTTCTTGCAAGTTCTTCTGCTCTTATTACATATATTCTTACATTTTTTTCTTTGATTGCTTTATATGTTTCATAATTCATTAGTTTTAGTATTTCTTCTTTAGATTTTGCAGTATTGATAATTAGGATTCCATTTTTTTGAATGTTTTCTAACACATGGAATTCTTCTAAGTAACTTTCTTTTGTAACAACTACTATGCTTGGATTTTCTACATAGTAAGTAGAACGAATTTCTTTATCAGAAAATCGTAAATGTCCTACAGTAACTCCACCTGATTTTTTAGAGTCATATTCAAAGTATCCTTGGACGTCTTTTTTTGTATTATCTCCTAGTAGTTTGATTAAAGATTTTCCTGCGCTTACCATTCCATCACTACCATAGCCATAGATTAAAAACTCACTATGATTTTGTATTTTGAAAGATTCATCAACAGGTAAACTCAAGTTGGTAACATCATCTTCAATTCCTATAGTAAAGTTATGTTTTGGTTTTTCTTTTAGCATATCGTATACTGCTTTAATTTGCCTTGGTGTTGTATTCTTACTAGAAAGTCCATATCTTCCACCTACCACTTGGATATTTTTATCAGCTACAATGGAACATACATCTAAATAGAGTGGTTCTCCAATTGATCCTGCTTCTTTCGTGCGGTCTAACACTGCAATCTTTTCTACAGTAGGAGGAAGTACATGTAAAAAGTATTCTTTGCTAAATGGGCGATAAAGGTGGACTTCTATGAGTCCATACATATCGTCTAAACTATCAATCGTTTCTTTAATGGTTTCACATACAGAACCCATGGCAACAATGATATATTTTGCTTTTTCACTTCCATAATAATTAAATGGATGATATGTTGTTCCAGCTAGCCCATTTATCTTTTCCATATAATCATTTACAATCTTTGGTACCTTGTCATAAAATTTATTTCTAACTTCTGTCATTTGAAAATAAATGTCATCATTCTCTGCAGTTCCTTTTATAACAGGATTTTTTGGATTTAGGCCTCTTTTTCTAAAATCAGCTAAAGCTTTTTTATTCAGTAATTTTTCGTAATCAGAAGACTCTAAAACTTCTATTTTATGAATCTCATGACTTGTTCTAAATCCATCAAAGAAATGCATAAAAGGAAGACTTACCTCTATCGCAGATAAATGCGCTACTGCAGCCATATATGTTGCATCTTGTACAGAGGAAGACGATAACATGCAAAATCCTGTAGCACGGGTTGCATAAATATCTTGATGATCTCCGAAAATACTTAATGCATGTGTTGATAGACTACGGGCTGCTACATGCATAACACAAGGTAACATTTCCCCCGCCATTTTATACATATTCGGAATCATAAGCAAAAGACCTTGACTAGCTGTAAACGTTGTAGCAAGTGTTCCTGTTTGTAAAACCCCATGGATAAATCCGGCCGCCCCTGCTTCACTTTGCATTTCTACAACTTTTACTTTATCCCCCATTATATTTTTTTTACCTTTTTCGCTCCATTCATCCATATGTTCTGCCATTGGACTTGATGGTGTAATTGGATAAATTCCTGCCATTTCTGTAAACATATAAGATGTATATGCACATGCTTCATTTCCATCAACTGTTATGATTTTTTTCATTCTATCACCTCTACGTATCATATGGTACATATAATTTATACTCATTATATCAAATTTCTTGCCATTTTGTTATATATAAATTATTCTTTATATAAGAGAAAAAGAATAATTATGGATGGGGATTAACTTACAATAAAACAATATGCGCTTTCGCATATTGTTTTTAATTTTAGTAATTTGTTGCTCTTTCTTCAAAATAACTTTGAGGATGTGCACATACTGGACAAACTTCTGGGGCTTTTTCTCCAAAATGAATGTGTCCACAATTGCGACAAATCCACATCTTTGGAGTTTCTGATGAAAATACTTTTTCTGCTTTGACATTCTCAAGTAATTTGCGGAATCTTTCTTCATGTTCTTTTTCTATTTTACCAACTTCAGTAAATAAGAAAGCGATATGATCAAATCCTTCTTCTTTTGCAGTTTTAGCAAATTCGTCATACATATCTGTCCATTCATAGTTTTCACCTTCAGCTGCTGCAAGTAAGTTTTCTTCTGTAGATTTAATGCTTCCACCTTCTAGTAATTTAAACCACATTTTAGCATGTTCTTTTTCATTTCCTGCAGTTTCTAAGAAAATAGCAGAAATTTGTTCATATCCTTCTTTTTTCGCTTGGCTAGCAAAATATGTGTATTTATTTCTAGCCTGGCTTTCTCCTGCAAATGCAGTCATTAAATTTTTTTCTGTTTGTGTACCTTTTACTTCCATTTTTTCATCCTTCCTTCTAACATTTTTTACATACTCCAGTGAACACAATATCATGGGATACAATTTTATGTCCTGTACAATTTGAAACTAGTACGTCAATATCTTCTATATTTGGGAGCATGATATCATATAACATACCACAATTTTTACAATACAAATGATAATGACTTTCTAATGTTCTATCAAAGCGGTCACTCATTCCTGGCATAACAATTTTACGAATTTGTCCCAATTCCACTAGGATAGTCAAATTTCTATATACTGTTCCTAGACTTATATTTGGGATTGCCTTTTGAACATCTTCATATACCATACTTGCTGTAGGATGATCCCCTCTTGCTAGGACATTTTTTAGGATTGTATCCCTTTGCCTTGAATATTTCATAGTTCACCCCATAATAGTAATAATTACTATTATTAAGATAATTATATAGTTAACTATTAACTTTGTCAATCCATTCTGTGGGTTGAAAAATAACAACTATTATGGTATCATATAACATACGGAAGAGGGATATTATGAATGAAACTACTATAGATAAGAAAAGAACATTTAAAAGAGACAATATGTGTATTGGCCTATTAACGCAAAGCACTTACTTTTCTCTCTCGTACCCAAAAAAGATTCTGTTCGAAAGAGATGTAAACTGGAATCAGGGCTATGATATAGCTACCAAGGAATATTTTCCAATTTCTAAGCCTAGAAAAAAACGTGTTCCCTATATTACTAATACTATAGAGCTAGGTTCAAAAATGAACAAACTTGGATACTCAGAAATATTAACTAAGGAAGATATTGACAGATTCATTCAAGAAAATTTTGAAGAAATTATAATTGAAAGTGGGTATTTACAGAAATTACATTCTGCTGCTATGGAATCATATTCACCAGATTTTTATCGTAGGTTCCCAGGAACTTTGCTTACAGAATTTGGCTTACAAATAGAACCTAAAAACAGGGCCTTTCAAAAATGTAAAACAATCTAGCATCAGGAATAAAATTCTACTACATAATAAAGCCTATAGAAGAAGGTATCTCTTTTATAGGCTTTATTTTATTTTTATAAATTGATTTTTGGTTTCAATATAAATTCTTTGTACCATCGATAATGCAATAATAAGTGATAATGTAAAGGATCCACCATAGCTTAAAAATGGAAGTGGAACTCCTGTAAGGGGCATAATTCCAAACAATCCACCTAAATTAATTAGAATATGCAAGAATATATATACAGCAACACCTAAACATATATATTTACCCCGAAGTGTACTTGCTTTACTTGATAAACTTAATATTCTACCAAGAACTAAAATATATGCGATAAAAATACATGTAGAACGGATAAAACCATATTCTTCTGAAATGATTGCGAAGACACTATCAGTATGCGATTCTGGGATGTATGATATTTGTTTGCTTTGACCTATTCCAACGCCAAGGAGTCCCCCTTCATTGATGGCTATAAATCCATTACAAATTTGATATCCACCAGACTCATAATTGGAACAGGGATCAAAGAAATTAAATCTTTCCATTTGTGTTTCAGATAATAGTGATCCCGTTTTGACAATGATGATTAAACCTCCTATGATTAATATGATAATACCTAACAAGCACGTTTTAATTTTATCTATTCGTAAAATAGGGCTTGCGAAAAACATAATGGCAAAAATTACAAATAATATGATAGCTGTCCCTAAATCTTTTTGCAAAAAGACCATAAGTGGAAATATACACCCAACAAATAAAATCATACCAATCATATCATAGTGATTTATTTTTTTGTTTCTAAGCTTTTTAGCAAACATTTCAAATAAAACAGATAGACAAAGAATCATCACTGGTTTTGCAAATTCACTTGGTTGAATTGTAAAACCCATAAATTTAATCCAGTTAATTGATCCCTTGTGAATAGACCCATATAATGATAAATACGCTAACAAGATACTAATAGCTATAAAAGCTAATACACCCCATTGTTTGTACCGCTTTGTAGGGATATTTATAATTATTAAGAATACTACAAATCCTAAAATAAGATGCATCGATTGTTTGTAAAAGAAACTATATAGTGATGTATTATATCTAAGTACTACTGCTCTACTTGAGGCAGTCACAATATTTAATAAGCCAAATATAAACAGAAAAATAGTTACTATTAATAATAACTTATCCATATCATTTATATTCTTTTTTAAATTATGAAATACCGGCTTCATATTATCACCTTACTTATTATATCATACCACAATATTCTTTTTTGGAAAAGATTCATGGAAAAAATATAAAATTTAGGATATTTGATTAACCAAAATATTTAAGTGTAATAAAATATATTAGAACTAGATAGGAGGGATTAACTATGTACTATTACGGTGGATACCAAGGATATGGATGCGGAAATCCATGTTGTGGAGGCCAAGGTGGTGGTTATGGAGCTGGATACGGAGCTGCCATCATTCTAGTTTTATTTATCTTATTAGTCATCATCATTGGAGCTCGTTCTTTTGGTGTAAACTAGTATTGAAGACACAATTTGTGTCTTTTTTAATTGATTTTCTTTGATTTAGATACTCATTTTTATTATTTTGTGATACAATAAAAGTGTTTGGAGTTGATATTATGTTTAAACCTTTAGATATACTAGATGAAAAAGATAAACGGTTACGTGCCAAGAGTAAGAATGTAGAATTTCCTCTCTCCAAAGAAGATAAGAAAACAATTCAACATATTATCGACCATCTAACTTATAGTCAAATTGAAGCGTATGAAAAAAAATATAATTTACGTCCTGGTATGGGACTTGCTTTCCCACAACTTGGTATGTTAAAACGTATCATTGTCATCGTTCATGAATATGAAGAAGGAAAATTCGATAATTATGTTGTTATCAACCCTGTTATTATTAGTCATTCTACAGAAATGATTGCTACGGAAGCAGGGGAAGGATGCTTAAGTGTTAATCGGGAAGTGGAAGGCCATGTACCAAGATTTGCCCGTGTTACTGTAGAAGGTTATGACGAAGATGGAAACAAAATTCAAATACGTGCTAGGGAGGATTTATCGGTTGCTTTTCAACATGAGATTGACCACTTGGATGGGATTTTATTCTTTGATCACATTAATAAAAAGAAGCCTTTTTATTCAGAAAATGAAATACGTTTAATTTAGGAGGATATCATGAAAAAAACGATTTTAAAAGTTGTACTTCTTGTAGTTCTTGCCTGTATATGTTGTATTTTGATTTATTATAATGTATAGAAAAGTATAGATTTTTGTCTATACTTTTAATTTACATATTTTTGACATTTAATAATATATTTGTCTCTTTTGGATTTAGAAATAATACCTAAATATCTATATTTTCCATATTTACGGATTGAAAAGATATCTCCATCTTTCAAAAAATAACTAGATTTTGTTGCAATTTCATAGTTTAAAATAATCTCTTTATTTTTGAATTTATCATCAATACTATTTCGGCTGGTTCCAATCAATCTAGATATTACAGTGTCAATACGATTACTAGCCACTGTCATAGTCAGTATTTCATATGAGGGTTTGTAATCTTCAATCTCTTTGATATCACATTCTTCTAAAGTTACATTATATGGTCCAATTTGATATATATTTTGTATAATATATGTAGCCATATGTTGCATAACAACGACATAACTAGGATTTCCAACGATGATATCCCCAAAAATTTCTTTTTTGAGATTTAGGCTATACAAACTTCCCATTATAGAAGCATGTGATAACCCACCTATACTATGTATTCTTAGAAGGGAAACACTAGGATATTCATTTCTATACAGTACACCGTATGTGGCTCCTTCATATGGGTAAAATATAGAATGATCAATATTTTGTTTTTTTAAAGTATTATGAAGCCATTCTATTTTTTTCTCATCTAGAAAGTATGTGCAATCTCCATGTTTTAATTTACTCAGTATAGATTCTAATTGTATTTTAGTTTGCTTCGTCCAATCCATATTTTTCTATATATTCCTCATAGCTTATTTGTTTATCACGATATGTTCCATCGTTTTTAATCTCTATCAAACGATTTCCTACGCTTTCAATAATTTCCTGATCGTAAGTAGCAATTACAAGAGCTCCTGTATATTTTTCAAGTCCTAAATTTAAGGAATTGATTGATTCAATATCTAAATGATTAGTTGGTTCATCTAAAAGTAAAACATTCCCTTTTTCTAACATGATTTTAGACATCATAACACGGACCTTCTCTCCACCAGATAAAACCGTTACTTTTTTCTGTGATTCTTCTCCAGAGAATAACATTCTTCCTAAAAAGCCACGAATAAAACTTTCATCTTTATTGACAGAGTAATTTCGTAACCAGTCTACTAAAGTTAACTCTTCCTTAAAGTATTCATCATGATTTTTAGCAAAATAACTAACCTGTACAGTAGATCCTACTTTTCGCTCTCCACTATCTGGCTCTAACTCTCCTGCTATAATCTTTAAAAGAGCTGTTTTGGCAATTTCATTGGATCCAATTAATGCGATTTTATCATCAGGTCGTATGGTTAAATTGATATTCTTTAGAATCTGTTTCCCGTCCATACTATAGTTAATTTTCTCTAATGTAATCACTTCTTTTCCAAGTGGTCTTTCTACTTCAAAGTTAATAAATGGATATTTACGACTTGATGGTTTAATGTCTTCCAAAACGATTTTTTCTAATGCCTTCTTTCTTGAGGTTGCTTGTTTTGATTTTGATGCATTGGCGCTAAATCTAGCAATAAAGTCTTGTAATTCTTTCATTTTCTCTTCTTTTCGTTTATTAGAATCTCTCATTTGTTTTTGAATCAGTTCACTTGACTTAAACCAAAAATCATAATTTCCTATAAATAATGTTACTTTTTCATAATCAATGTCAACCATATGTGTACATACTTTGTTTAGAAAATGTCTATCGTGGGATACAACTAACACTGTATTTTTGAAATCAATTAAAAACTCTTCTAACCACATTTTACTTTTTAAATCGAGTCCATTGGTTGGCTCATCTAAAAGTAGGATGTCTGGATTCCCAAAAAGTGCTCTTGCAAGTAAAATTTTGACTTTGTCTTTATCTTTTAAATCTCGCATATACATTTCATGATATTCTGGTGTAATTCCAAGACCTGATAGTAGTACAGCCGCATCACTTTCAGCTTGCCAACCATTTTTTTCTTCAAAACGTGACTCTAACTCTGCGGCTTTCATACCATCTTCTACGCTAAAATCAGGTTTCATATAGATTGCTTCTTTTTCTTTCATAATATCATAGAGTTCACTATCTCCCATAATAACAGTTTCTAATACTTTATATTCATCAAATTCATTATGATTTTGACGTAACACTGAAATTCTTTCATTTTTTCCAATAATGACTTCTCCTTTGGTAGATTCTACTTCTCCACTCAATATTTTCAAAAATGTAGATTTACCTGCTCCATTAGCCCCGATGATCCCATAGCAATTATCATCCTTAAATTCTATATTTACATTTTCAAATAGTATTCTGTTTGAAAATCTAAGTTCGACATTATTTACTTTTAACATACTATCACTCATTTCTAGCGTTACTATCGTATCATATTTTTCTTAAAAATAAAAGAAGTATTATACATTATGACTATCTAAATCATTTACCAATACTTCTAACTCTTGTAATTCTTCTATTCTACTACATCTTTTTGATATAATACAAGCAGAGTATAGAATCAATAAGATTATTACAATAACTACACTTATAATTAAAAATGTCATACAATACTCCTTTCTTTATTAGTATATTTTTATTTTTTGATAACATACTAATTGATAAGGAATTACTATATGATATACTGGTTTAAAAATTTGTCGAAAAAAATAAAAGGTAATTCCTTTTATTTTGTAAATCCATTATTCTCTAATAAACTAGCAAATGATGAATATTCTGTATACCCAATTTGCATATCTACAACTTCTCCATTATGAACAAGTGCGATTGTTGGAGTCCCAAATGTAGATAATTCAAGACCCATTGTTTCTAGAACTCTTGTTAAATCATCATTTGATATTTCATCTGTATCAATATATAACGTAGTATACCCATACTCTGCTTGCGCTTGCTTCAAATATGGTAGAAATTGAATACAATATCCACAAGTTGGTCTACCCAAATATACAACTTGTAACTCTTCCCCATTTAAAGCATCCATATATCCATCTGCGTCAATTTCTGTAAACATGCTTACATCATAACTATATGATTCGTTATTCCCTGTATTTGTCACTTCTTTTTCGCTAGGGTCTTTTAATGATGCAAAAAGAGCGATTGTGTTAATTAATAACAAAGCAATAATTATATATACACAGATTTGTAATTTTTTTAATTGTTCTTCCATCTTTTTACCTCCTATATAATTGTATCATATTTATATATTGGTTTCAATTTTTTCACCTAATTTTCATTATGTATCAATATCTTCTAGTTTTACACTAACCAGTTTGCTGACCCCAGATTCTTGCATTGTAATTCCATAGAGTACATCTGCATATTCCATTGTTCTTTTTTTATGTGTAATTAATATAAATTGAGTCTTTTGCTGTAGATTTTTTAAATATCTACCAAAACTATCTACATTGGCTTCGTCTAGCGCTGCTTCTACCTCATCTAAAATACAGAATGGTACAGGTCTTGATTTTAAAATTGCGAATAATAAACTAATTGCTGTAAATGTTTTTTCTCCACCTGATAACAATGAAATACTTGTTAATTTTTTCCCTGGAGGGGATGCCACAATTTCAATCCCTGTTTCTAAAATATTATTTGGATCTGTCATTTTAAGTTCTGCATATCCACCTTTGAATAATTCTTTAAAAGTCGTGCTGAAATTTTCTTGGATAGTTTTAAATGTTTTCATGAATTCTTCTTTCATGATTGTGTCCATTTCTTCTATGATTTCTAGCAATGTATTTTCTGCATTCATCAAATCTTCTTTTTGTCCTAAAAGGAATTCATATCGTTCACTGACTTCTTCATACTCTTTGATGGCATCTACATTGACATTTCCTAGTTCTTTAATGGAACGTTTTAAATTGGCAACTGTCGTTCTTGCTACATTTTCTTCTATCTCTAGCTTATACATAGAAATAGCTTTTTCATATGTCATACTATAATTTTCATTGAGTTCATTTAATAAATGGTCTAATTTTACCTCCATACGATTGGCTTCTATTTCTAAATCTTTTAGTTCTTTATTTTTAGAATAAACTAACGAGTTCTCTTTTTTTCGAGTAAATTCGATTTGTTCAATATCTTCATTTAAAGAATTCCTCTTTCGTGTTAGATTTTCTAAGTTTTGTTTTAGCTCTGTAATCTCATTCATTGCTTTGTAATATTCTTGCAACAAAGTTTCTTCTTCTTTTGATACTGTATCGTTTGTAACACTATTGAGTCCTCTTATTTCTACTGTAATTGCTTCTAAAGAAATATTCATCTCGTTCAATTCTTTTTCTTTGATATGAAGTGTTTCTTCTATAGTAATACGATTTTTTCTTGTTAAATATAATTTATCTTCGATAGATTTATAGGTATAATCAACTTCATTCATTTGATTTTCAATCTCTTGAATTTTATCAGTAAGTTTTTTCTCTTCTAGCAAAGCATTCTCTAATTCATACTTCTCTGTAATAATATTTTTGTTACGAGCTATATTTCCTCCTGTGATTGATCCACCTACATGTAATAATTCTCCAGCAAGTGTAACAATTCGGTAATGATGACGAATTTTGTTACTGATTATATTTGCAGAATCGATATCATTTACTACAAGAACATTTCCTAACTGGTTTTCTATAATATTCTGATATTTTTTATCACATTTCACTAAATTGGCTGCGACATCAACAAAGCCACTCATTTGTTTTACCTCATGTAATGTTTTATCATCAATATATTTTGGTTCAATCACATTTAAAGGGAAGAAAGTGGCTCTTCCTATGTTGTTATTTTTTAAATATTGAATTGCCTTTTTCGCACTATTTTCGTTTTCTACAATTACATAACTACTTGCAAACCCAAGAACAGTTGTGATAGCTACAGTGTAAGTTTCCTTTACCTCAATGATATTTCCAATCGCATCACAAATTCCATCTAATCCAGGATGGTTTAAAATGCTTTTAACAGCATATGGTAGTGAACTATTGTTTTCAATACTTTCCCTTAAAGTAGAAATTTTATTTTGATTGATACTTTTGTTTCGAATCTGTGTAGAAAGTTCTACATCTAATTTATATTTATCATTTTTGATATTTTCGATTTGTTGCTCAAGAGAACCCTCACTTTTTTTAATTTGATCTAACTCTTCTTGTTGCATCTTTATTTCATTATTTAGGGCAACAATCTCATTTTGATATTTTAATTCACTTTCCTTTAATGTAATGATATTATTATGCAGCTTACTATCTTCTACTTGGTATTTTGCTCTTTCAAGCAAGATATTTTTCTGACTATTGATTTGTTCCGCTTCTTTGGTCTTTTCTACAAGCTTCTGTTGAATTGTACTAATTTCATCTTCCATTTTACTCACTTGTAATTTAGATTCTTCTAAAGATGCCTCTTTCGAAGAAGTATTGGTGGAAAGGGCTACTAGTTCTTTATTAAGTTCTTCAATTTTGGACTTATTATCCTTGTAGGTGAAATTCAGCTTTTGAATATCACTTGCAATTAACGCAATCTCAATTTGCTCTAGTTCACTTTTGTATGTATTGTAAGCAATAGCTTTATCTCGTTGTTCTTTTAGCGGAGTTACACGGTACTCTAATTCTTTAATAATATCGTTTACTCTACTCATATTATCATGTGTTCTATCTAATTTACGTAGCGCTTCTTCTTTTCTTTTTCTGTATTTTAAAACACTTGCTGCTTCTTCAAAAATAACACGCCTATCACTTGCTTTACTACTAATGATTTCTTCAATTTTTCCTTGGGAAATAATATTAAAGCTTTCTTTCGCAATTCCAGAATCTAATAAAATATCTATAATATCTTTTAGACGGCATTTCTCATTATTGATTGAATATTCATTACTACCATCTTTATATACACGTCTTCTAATGGATACTTCACTATAGTCAATAGGTAAATATTTATCACTATTGTCAAAAATTAAAGTAACACTAGCTACATTCATCGCATTTCTAGATTTAGACCCAGAAAAAATAACATCTGCCATATTTCCTTCTCCACGAAGGGATTTTACAGATTGTTCTCCTAAAACCCATCTTACAGCATCCACTACGTTGCTTTTTCCACTTCCGTTTGGGCCTACAATTCCTGTAATTCCATCTGTTAGTTCAATTGTAATTTTGTCTGCAAATGATTTGAAGCCACTAGCAACTATCTTTTTTAAGTACATTCTATCACCTTACCAATACGTCTATTATACTAAAAAAAACAATGGGGTTCAATGTTTTATATAAAATCTAATCTATAATTTTCTTACAGCAAAGTCTTCACTTTCTGGCAAGATTTGCTTTGAATTTCTTGATACTCCTCTTCCAAAAGATTCATTCTATGATGATCTATTAAGGACTGTACAAATGATGCAACTATCACTACTCCCATTGATGCCATAAATGTTTTCTGATCCGTAGTAGGAGATTCAATATGATTCATTGCATACCAATCTATCAAGGTACATCCTAGTGATAACGTAAGCATTCGGTTTCTATTTATTCTTGCCTTTCCCTTTTGTAGTACTATTTCAGTTGTTTTTTCTTCTATTCCATTTTCTTTCACTTTTCATCTAACCTCGCAGAAGTAATTATATACTATATTTTTGAAATTTGCAAACATAAATTTATATTTTTTTTATTTTCTTACATACTATAATTGGTGATTCCTATGAAAATCAATCTCGGCTATGTGGCTATTTCAAAAACATTAGAAAATATTACTTCTTCTAGTTCGCTATCGTATTCTATATATAAAAATCTACAAAATAAGGAGGAAAAGCTATATCATGTAATATTATCGAATCTTAATGATTTAAAAGAAATTATTTTATATAATATTAAGAATAACATCCATTTTTATAGACTATCGTCTGCTATGATTCCACTTGCTACACATAATGAAGTCCATTTTGATTATATTACACCATATAAAGATTTATATAAAGAAATTGGAAATTTGATAAAAGATTCTAATATGCGTGTGGACTTTCATCCCAATCAATACTGTGTATTAAATAGCATGAGCCCTACTGTTGTAAAAAATACTGTGGAAATTTTAGAGTACCATGCTAAACTGTTACAGATTTTTCCTGTGGAAAACCCTCTTATTTTACTACATGTAGGTAGTTCTGCTGGAGGTAAAAAAGCAGCAATGACTCGTTTTGTTCATAATTTTTATAAATTACCTATGGAAATTCAAAAAATGATAGCACTTGAAAATGATGATAAAGTATTTATGATTGAGGATGTTTTAAACATCTGCGAGACATTAAATATACCTTGTGTACTCGATTACCATCACTATATCTGTAATCATAATGAAGAACTTACCCCATTACTACCCCGAATTCTCCGTACTTGGCATGATAAAACACCTAAAATGCATTTTTCTTCCCCAAAAAGTAAGTTAAAAAAAGAATTCCGAAGTCATCATGATTACATTGATAGTTCTTCTTTTATTGCCTTTCTAGATATACTAAAAAAATATTATGTAGATGTTGATATCATGCTAGAAGCCAAAGCTAAAGATGAAGCACTATTCAAACTAGTTCGTGAACTTAAGTATAAAACAAATTATGAATTTTTAGATGATACCAGTTTTAATACAAAATAAAATTACTCATAAGGGTAATTTTATAAAAATGCAGATGCTGCTTTTTCACTGTTTTCTTCTAGTTGTTTGTTTGTTAAAATTTGTTCTACAGCAACATTTCTTTCTTCTTCTGAATAAGCAGGATGCATTGAAACTATGTGTAATTTTAAATCTTTATTTTCTTTTTCTAATGCATCGATTTTATACATCATCTCATTCATCTTTTGATCCATACTATATAGTAGATCCCTTACTTCTCTATCCATAAATGTTTCCTCCCATATATAGGATACCACTGTTTTCTTCGTAACTCAATATATTCACATTTTTTTTACAATTGTTTTACATCTAATCTTTGGGTTTAAAGATAAGTGATAAAAAGAATGAAATTACAATTGCTGAGATAATTCCAGAGGCGGTTAAATCAAACATTCCCATAGCAAGTCCAATAATTCCAAATTCTTGGGCTTTTTCTAAGGCTCCATGAATGAGTAGATGTCCAAAGCTTGTGATTGGCACTAATGCTCCTCCACCTGCCCACAATACAATTTTATCATATATACTAAAGATGTCTAAGAATGCCCCTGTGATTACAAAAATAGTCGTCACATGTCCTGGAGTTAATTTGGTATTATCAAGAATTATCTGTCCTATTAAGCATACAAATCCTGCGAATAAAAATGAATTTAAATACATCATTCTATTACCTCCAAACCAATTGCATGCGCAATACTTGGAATACTGTGTTTTTCATTGACCATAGTTGTTGATAAAAGAGCTCCCGTTGCTACCAAAAGTACTTTCTTGATTTCTTTCTTTTTCATTTTTTCAAAGATATATCCATATGTAACTAGCGGAGCACAGGCTGGTCCACTACCTCCTGCATATACAGGTTGATTGTCTATATCGTAAATCATTGTTGCTGTATCATCATAATTGTCAAGGGTAATCCCATACTCTGTTTTCATAAAGTCTTTTAGTATCTCTTTCCCATAAATTCCTAAATCACCACTTAAAATAAGATCATAGTAACTAGCACTTCTTTTCGTTTCTGTTAAATGTCTATAAATCGTGTCTGCACAGGCTGGTGCCATAACAGCTCCCATATGGTATGCATCTTTAATACCCATATCTTGTACAATTCCTACGGTTGCTGACTCCACTTTGATTCCAGTAGGGGTATTTGTTAAATAAGCACTTGCTCCTCCTGTTGTCGTAAATGTAGTCGTTTTTGGTTTTGGACCTCCATATTCTACTGGGTACCTAAATTGTTTTTCTGCAGCATTATTATGGGAAGATACACTACAAATACAATTCTTAATTTGTTTTGTATCAATCATATTCGAAGCAACAATAAGTCCTTCTACACTCGTTGCACAAGCACTATATACTCCCATATATGGTATTCCAAGTCGACTTGCTGCATAAGAAGAAGATACAATTTGATTTAATAAATCTCCCGATATAAACATATCAATATCAAATCTCGTTTTATGTACTTTAGAAAGCAACATATCTACAGATTCTTCTAGGAGTTTACTTTCAGCATCCTCCCATGTTTTGGTTCCAAAATAAAGTTCATCATAACTTTTATCAAAATAGCTATGTAGGGGGCCCTTTTTCTCGTATGGTCCTGTAACTGTTGCTGTATCATTTATATATACGTTTTTATATTTAAATGTCATATCTGCCCTCCAAATAATAGAATTCGAATCAGTCCAAACACATATGCACTAACCACACCAAAGATGATGACTGATCCTGCAAGCTTTAGCATATTCGCACCAATTCCTGTTACCATTCCTTCTTTTCTATAATCGAGTGCTGCACTCATCATAGAGTGTGCGAAACCTGTAATCGGAACAATGAGTCCTGCTTTAGCAAAGTTAACCCACTTATCAAAAAAGCCAAAACAAGTTAGTAAACATCCTATAAATATAAGTGTTATAATCATAAATGTTCCTGCCTCTTTGGTAGGAATATCCAAATAATATGCGTATAAATTTAATATAAAATTCCCTAGCATACCCATTAAACCACCAATAATAAATGCTACCATGCCATTATATAAACGGTTTTCTTTTGGAGTATGTTTTTCTACTAATGCCTTGTATTTATTTTTTTCCATAAAATTCCTCCTAACCTTATTATGGAATTTATTTTGAAATTCATACAGAACTATTTACAAATCACTCAATTTCATATATAATAGCGGACGGAAAAAAGGCGATTTTATGTTTATAAAAGATACAAAGCAAGAAGATACACAATATGGATTTTTTAATGACTTACAAGGTACATTAAGTCGGCAAGCTGAATTTTCAATTAGTGAACTAATTCCTTTACTAGAGCAACAGTTAACAGTTACACTTGATAAAACATATCAAATTGAAGCTTTTCTTGTGGGATTTGAAGGTTCATCTAATATAGCTACTTATTTTTTTGCTTTTCCACAAAAAGATTCAGATTCATATATAAATGCTTATTTTTATCATGATAGCGAAAAGACTGATAAGAGGCAACTAGTCATAGCAAAAACAGCAAAACCAACATGTACTATTTCGGAAGTAGACCCAGTGGAGGTAGATTCAAAAGAAATACTTACTTGTTATGAAAAACAGTTTTTAGACATGCAAAAAGATCCTGAAACTTTTATGATTGCCACCATGACTGATGAAAATTCTATTTCTAGTAAAGAGGCAATTCGTTTCTTAACATACAATCAATACCCAAAAAGACGTTGCTTATTTGATGGAGGTATCTTTTGTTATCCAGAAAAACTTGACTTTCTTGGCGATACGATTGAAAAGTTTGCAATGGATAAGGTAAAGAGGCGAATGCTAAGGAAGAATTAGGAAAAACCAATCAATTACAGAAAAAAATTCCTACAATATAGGAATTTTTTTATATATAATATTGTTTTGAATCACCTTGTAAACTGTTTACACTTATTTCATCAATATATTTACTTATAATTTCTTTTAGTTGCAATAAACTTTCTTTATAGTATTCTTGTAATACTTTTTTATCTTGTCTTAAAATCACACTTGCCTCTTCTAGAGTAAAATATATTTCTTTATAATATCCATATTTTACATATAAGAATTCATTTCTTTCAATATCCTGTGTAGCTATTTTTTCGATTCCATTCAGTTGATGAAATAGTCCATCTATATAATCTGGCTTTCTAGAAGAGATAGGATTTTCTTGTAGGTATGCAGATATTCTTTCATCTAAACTCATTTCAGGTGCTACAGCTATTGCTTCAGGAGGAGTTTCCTCTTTTGCTTTGAAATTTCTAATACACTGTACTAAGTAAATTCCAAAAGGCATTTCTCCATTATATGTTTCAATGGTATTCATCAATATTGTCTCACCATGTTGCTGATATTCCATCATGGAGTGCCCCATCTTAAGCATAGTAGTACGAAGTAAAGAAGAATACTGATCGATTAAATATATCTCAAGAGCAATGTCACCATTTCTTACAAGTTCACTCAACTTTTTTAATATAAGATTATTGGCTACCTGTTTTAAATATATCATAGGAGACAAGCCAGAATTTGACACATCAATTTTCGATAATTTGTTTTCTAAGTCATCATAAAATTGAAGAGGTAAATATTGTTGATACCCTTTAAACTGTTCTTCACAAGCATTTCTTACTTGTTTAGCAATTGTATCTATACTAGTTATTTTGTCTTTTTTTCTCATATGCACTCCCTTTTTCCTCAAGAATAGAGCATTCTGACTCAATTTTAGCATCAATCATATCATTTAATATTTTTTTACATCCTATATAAAATTGCTGTATGATGTGAATGACCTCTTGTCTTTCCAATTTTAGCAAAGTAGCAACTTCATCAATAGAGAAGGACTTTTCTTCTGAACTTAATACTGTTAATCGAATAATAACACCTTCCTTACCTGATAAAGTCTTCGCTTGTTCTCTAAAAACGAGATGATTTAGTATATCCCTAGGATTTATATAGGATTCTTTTGGAGTACTAGGTTCTATCTTCTCTTTAGTTACGTTTATGATATCTGATTCCTTAGGCTGTACTTCAACCCCACCTGTTACTTTGGTATCTTCCCTCACATTTTCTTGATTCATTGACTTTTTTCTTTCCCTTCTTCTATTTCTTTTTATTGAACTACTATCATTCTCTACCTTTTTAGTTATACTACTAGTTTGACTCTCCAGTTGCTCCATAGATGTTGACACTTTTAACTTTGCATTCTTTAGTTTTTTTATAATTTTCTTTTTAATGTAATAAACACTTGATGGAACCATTCCTAGTATTTCTCCAATTTGTCTGAACGATTTCACTTCCTCATTTAATCCAAAGCGATAGTTTGCAATTGTATATTCTTTATCACTAAAATTACATTCTTTACTTAAAGCTTTTATATCTTCATCGGAGAAACCTTCAATTATTGCTTTCTCTGGTTTTCTAGTGAGTTTATGAAATGCTTCACCATATGTTGGCTTGCCTTGTTTGTCTTTCATTTCTTTTTGTACACCATTTGTTGCACTAACTGCATCCTTGTTTATATTTTCCTGCTCCGCTGATGTTGATATTTCTTTCTTTGGAACTTTTCTTTCTTGTGCAGTATCATGTGTTACTTTCTCAGTCTTCCACCAAAATTGAGCTTTTTCTTCCTGTTCTATATGTTCATGTTGGGTGTCTAGTTGCACCATAAAATTTTGTTCTTCTATTTTAGCCAAGGCCTTATATTTATTGGAAGTTTCTACTACTTTGTTTTTTTTATACTTATCTTGATTAGGGAGACTATCTATTAGATATCCTTTTAATTTACGTGAACGAGATGGGTGTCTTAATTTACGAAGTGTTTTTGCTTCAATTTGACGAATACGTTCCCTAGTAACTCCAAACAATTGCCCTACTTCCTCCAAGGTTTTTGGTTTCCCATCATCTAATCCAAAACGCAAACGAATTACCTTTTCTTCTCTTTCTGTAAGTGTCCCTAACATCTGGTTAAGGTCATTTTTTAACATCTCATTTATAATAGAGTCTTCTGGACTTACATTTTTTTCATCAGGAATAAAATCCCCTAAACAAGTATCCTCTTTTTCCCCAACTGGAGTCTCTAAACTCGCTGTCTCCTTCATAAAACTATATATCTCATAAAGCCTCTGCACAGGAATATTCATTTCTTTTGCAACTTCTTCATCACTAGGATTACGATTTAATTCTAAAGCAAGTTGTTTTTGAATACAAGTAAGCTTATTAATCATTTCTACCATATAGATAGGTAGCCGAACCGTTCTTGCTTTATCTGCAATCGCACGAGTAACAGCTTGACGAATCCACCAAGTCGCATATGTAGAAAATTTACATCCTTTTTTTACATCAAATTTGTCTACTGCTGTTATAAGACCCATATTTCCTTCTTGTATCAAATCAAGAAATGATACACCTCTATCAACATAACGCTTTGCTATACTTACCACAAGTCGCAAGTTCGCTTCTATAAAAGCTTTTTTTGCTTGTTCATCTCCTTTTAAAATACGAGATCCGAGTTTTTTTTCTTCTTCGGTAGACAACAATTTAATATTACCAATTTCATTTAAATACTTACGAACTGAGTCATTTGTGGATAAACTCTCTACAAGAGATTTATCATCTAAAGACCCTTCTGATAATTCCTCATCTACAATACTAGCTTCCATCCCTAAAACTGGAATATTGTGAAACTCACAATATGTATTGAGAATGGTTATGACAAAAGCGGAATCAGTTATTCCACTCATTCCTTTCTCTTCGAGTACCTTTAAATTATTTTCTACTATATTTTCTATTATATCTATTATAATTTGATTATCATGAATTAACGTTATAGCCGTGTCAATATCAAAAGGGATATTCAAATGATTATATAGAACATCAATTTTGTTTAGTTCTTCTACATTTTGCTTTGAGGATTTATGTACTTTTAGATTTTGCTTTATATAGCGATTTAATACTACATTCGCATTTTCTCCTTCTAATTCTTTTTTTGTATATTGGTCTAATACAGCAGTTAATTTGTCTTTAAAATTAGATGGGGTAAAACTATCCTGGCGATACCCCTCCCCCTTTACAACTTGGGCATCAAACTCTTCTTCTGACAAGTTTAAAAATCTATATGTTTCATATAGTTCTTCTACTACAGCTTTTATCTCTTTATTCATACTTACTACATAATTCAATACCATCACCCCATAGAATTTCTAACTATAATATAACAAAAACAAGGAGGGAATGCAACAAAAGAATGAATTTCCGATTCATCTTTCATCTACTATTTCTATATTTGTTTCTTTATAAATACAGTTTCTTTTTTCTCATTTGATATATCTATTTTAACATTATTGTAATTTTTCAATTTTTCTAACGCACTATATTCAATCTCGTAAACTTTCCAAGGCGAAATTTTTAAAGCCTCTGCAATTTGTTTTTCTGATTTTATCTGTCCTTTTATCCCATTTCGAAAAATTAAAACTTTACATTCTATATCGGTTAGATTATAAATTCTTAATACACTCTCTACTTTCTCTTTAGCTACTCCATTTAAAATTTCTTTTACAATTTTATGGTGTTTACTAGTAGATAGAGTTTTTTGCTCAGCACACAAGTTTATACTGTTTAATCCTTCTTCCTTATCTGCATACGTATCTTTCAGTTTCCTAAGTTTAAAAATTGCTTTTGTTTCTATCTGTCTAACTCGTTCTTTTGTAAGGCTTAGGATTTTTCCTACTTGCTTCAATGTCGCTTTGGGTTTCCCATTTAATCCAAATCGGTAAATTAAAACAACACATTCCTTAGGACTTAAATCGACTTTCCCAAATAAATTCTGTATATATTCTGTATTGAATAAATTCATTACCTCCCTTTCTACATTTGTGCTTTCATCCGGTATAAAATCTCCTAATTCGCTGTCATCTTCCTCTCCTATTGGCATTGCAAAACTCAATATTCCTTGGTTCATGGCTTCATAAATTCTGTCAAAATCTTGTTCTGGGATATCCATTTCTTTTACTAGTTCCACTTTGCTAGGTTCATGCTTTAATTTTAATGTAAGTTGATCTTTAATTCGAGAAAGTTTATTAACATCCAAAAATACAGCATATGGAATCGGAATTGTTCTCGATTGCTCTGCAATGGCTCTAGTAATAGCTTGGCGAATCCACCAAGTCGCATATGTAGAAAATTTACATCCTTTTTTTACATCAAATTTGTCTACTGCTGTTATAAGACCCATATTTCCTTCTTGTATCAAATCAAGAAATGATACACCTCTATCAACATAACGCTTTGCTATACTTACCACAAGTCGCAAGTTCGCTTCTATAAAAGCTTTTTTTGCTTGTTCATCTCCTTTTAAAATACGAGATCCGAGTTTTTTTTCTTCTTCGGTAGACAACAATTTAATATTACCAATTTCATTTAAATACTTACGAACTGAGTCATTTGTGGATAAACTCTCTACAAGAGATTTATCATCTAAAGACCCTTCTGATAATTCCTCATCTACAATACTAGCTTCCATCCCTAAAACTGGAATATTGTGAAACTCACAATATGTATTGAGAATGGTTATGACAAAAGCGGAATCAGTTATTCCACTCATTCCTTTCTCTTCGAGTACCTTTAAATTATTTTCTACTATATTTTCTATTATATCTATTATAATTTGATTATCATGAATTAACGTTATAGCCGTGTCAATATCAAAAGGGATATTCAAATGATTATATAGAACATCAATTTTGTTTAGTTCTTCTACATTTTGCTTTGAGGATTTATGTACTTTTAGATTTTGCTTTATATAGCGATTTAATACTACATTCGCATTTTCTCCTTCTAATTCTTTTTTTGTATATTGGTCTAATACAGCAGTTAATTTATTTTTAAAATTAAACGGTGTCTTTTCTTTTATAGCCTGGGCCTCGGATTCAAATACTTCTTTTGGCAAGTTTAAAAAACCATATGCTATATATAAATCTTGCTCTATCAATTGTATTTCATTATTCTCCAATACCATCACCCCATTTGTATTTACGCTATAATATAACAAAAAATAGCGAAAATTGCAACAAAAAACAATTCTATGGAATTGTTATGCTGCTAAATTTGTTTTTATTTTTTTCTTAATTTTCTTTTCATTCCTTGATATTTGAACCTGACTCATTCCAAGTATACTAGCTACTTCTTGTTGTGACATATCATTTAAATATCTTGCTTCTATTAATTTCTTTTCAAACGGTGTTAATTTACCTAATTCTTCTTTAAATGCCATTAAAGTATCGAGATCCATACTCTTACTTGGCACTCTATCATATAAAGTCAATTCCTTGCCATCTTCCTCTATTGCACTATCCAAACTTACTGTAGATACCATTTGCATGGCTACTGCTAGTTCTGATTCTGGAATATTTAGATAGTATGCGAGTTCCTGTAAGGAGGGCTCTCTCATCAGTTGTTGTTCGAGTAACAGTTTGGCTTTTTCAATTTGTAGTTTTAGTTTACGATAATTTCTTCCTATTTTTATATTTCTATCTTCTACTATCCAAGCATTCATCTCTCCCCATATAAAGGGGTATGCGTAGGTAGAGAATTTTACCCCTTGTGTAGGATCAAATCCCTTTGTTGCTTTCATAAGTCCTTCATATCCTGCTTGAAACAAATCCTCTTTGTCTTGGTATCCTGTAAATGAATGCGCTACGGAATAAATCAAATTATTGTACTTTTCTATCTCTTCATTTGTCATATTTTTCTCCTTAAACTTTTACTTTTTTTAGTGCATCTAATTCATCTTTTATTTGGGACATATAATTAAATACTCTACCTTTATCTAATCTTTGTTTTACAGATTCATTGGTAACTCCGCATAAAAGTGCAGTTCCTTTATTTTGCTTACAACTCTCATAGCAATATAATAAAGTATTCATCCCCTTTAAATCTAAATCTTCTAATTCTTTTACATTTACGACTGTTGTATGAATTCCATTTTTCTGAATTAATTGGATTACTTCTTCTTGGAATTCTTTTGCGGTACTTTTTACTAATTTCCCCCGAAGGCGAACGAATAGTATTCCTTTCCGAAATTCTAATATGATATTTAGCATATGTTCACCTCTTTGTTTCACTCTACCATATGCTAAAATGATTTTCGAGTGTTTCGACAAAACTAGAAAAAAGATTTAGCTGTTCACTAAATCTCTTGTATTTTCATTCATATAAATTTTGACTGTATACTCATTCATTCGACTATAATCATAGATTTTCTTTTCTTTTAAATATGTAATAAAGTTAGATTCTATAAATTTCTTTATATTAATCTGTTTCCATCCATATTCTTGATAGAATCCAATATAGTTTTCACATTCATCACATTGTTGATATTGTTCTATTTCAATCTTATGAGTATATTGGTCAGATACATAATATGTAACTTCGATTCTCATCTTATTATCTTCGATAGAATTATCAATTATCATTTCATCGTAATAAATATCTGTTGGTTTTGTTACATCTATTGTATAGGTTTCCTTCGTCTCTTTCATATCTTCTGGTAAATGGTTATAATATGTAAATCCTAGTACATAGTCAACGGTTAATACAGCACCTATAATACCAATTGCAATGCTAACGAAAAATGGATAAAAATGAATTTTCTTACGTTCAAATAAGCTATGGCATAGTATATTTGTTAAATGCCCTATAAAGATACAAGTTGCAACTAGTAATAGTAAAATTCCAAAGATATATACGCCCTTATAAATAAGATAAATTGCAACTACTAGCCCTAGTATTGTTGCTACATAAACGCCAAATAATGGGAGAATAAACACTATAAATATAAATATCTTAATTAAGGTTACAATGATACTGCTAGTCTGATTCTCCTTCATCACTTTTTTTTTACCATCTTTCTGTTTTTCTACCATTTCTTGGTTGGTCGTTTTCACTTTCTTTTCTTTCTGTAGTTTTTTAGACTCACTTTCTATAGAATGTATTTCTTTTGGTATATATTGTCTTATAATACTAATTACTAGTAGAATACATACGGCTGTATATGTTATCTCAACAATGACTCTCCATAAACATCCTATAAAATTTCCTCCAAAAAGAATTAATGTTGAATCAAAGATTTCGTATCCAAGGGATGAGATTAATGAAAAAGGAATTCTAAGCAAGGCTAAACCTAATAAAATTAAAATAACTTTAATCAAAATCTCAAAAACATTCTGTAAGGTTAATTCTGTTCCTGCATTTTTAAAACTCTCTATAATATCTTCTGTCACCTCTGATAGTTTTTGGGCACCTTTTTTGATTAATCCTTCACACTCATTTACGAAATCGTTTTTTGTCTCATGCTGATTATCATATTCAGGATCGATTTTGTATGCACTTAAAATTTCTTTAACAAGGGAATCTAACTCCCCAAACTCTTTTACAGCCTCCTCTTCTGTCTTTCCATGTCTGACTTTCTCTTCAATAATATCACGATATTCATTGATAATATCATTTCTTTCTGTTTCTGATAAAACCGTTAATTTCTTTTCTAATGATTTTAAAAATTTTTCTTTATTCATTTTGATCACTTTCCTCTATAAATTTATTTACTGATGTAGAAAACGATTTCCAAACATCAATTGATTCTTCTAATTTTTGTCTTCCCAATATGGTAATTTTATAATATTTTCTAGGAGGTCCTTCTTTCGATTCTTCTAAATATGTATCAAAGTACTTTTCATTTGTAAGTCTTTTTAATAATGGATATATAGTTCCATCATTTACATCTACTACTTTCGACACTTCTTCAACAAGTTCATATCCATACATATCTCTTTTACTCACAGCTAAAAGAACAATCATTTCTAGTACACCCTTTTTAATTTGTGTATTCATATTTCCTCCTTTTCTAATAGTAGTTTATACCAACTATCTTGTATTGTCAAGTACTATATTTTAAAAAATACCAGTAGTATTTTCATTACTAGTATTTTATATGCTTTCATTTTTATTTTTAATATATTCTCGTAACATTTTCGTGAGAGCTCTTTTTTCTATTCTTGATACATAACTTCTGGAAATTCCCATTTCTTTCGCAATCTCTTTTTGCGTTACTTCTTCTTCTCCATTTAGTCCATACCTTTTGATAATGATTTCCTTTTCCCTTTCATTTAATACTTTAAAGTAATCTTTTAATAAAGAGATATTATTTTGGTTATGGATATCCAATGCGAAATCTGGTTTCGGCGTTTTTAATATATCTAAAAATGTTATCTCATTTCCATCTTTATCAAAACCAACTTGCTCATTTAAGCTTATATTCTTACTATTTTTCTTATCTGCTCTAAAGTGCATTAGTATCTCGTTTGCAGTTAGCACCTGTTGGAAATGTTTCATCTTTCATATTTCTAGCACCTAAA
>CAJTZW010000018.1 GCA_910584305.1 uncultured Bacilli bacterium | reverse complement strand
GATTTTCCCGTTAATGTTTAAATTTTTTTGAGACATTTTCCTATATTATTGACAGAAAAAGGTGCAAAAACACCTCCACTATCGTATAAAGACAAAACTTTAATGTAATGTTTTTTTAATCTTCTGTGGCTGTTTTCCATCTTCAAGATTTACTCGCCACGGAATGACTTTATCATATAACCCTAAATCATAGAAATTCTGTTTTTTACTTGTTAACTTAGTAAATAATAAATTCTTATACTTATCATATTCTGAATCTATAGACTTTAAAACAGTAAGTGCTGATTTTAACAAACCCAATCGATGATAAAGCGCTACCAATACAAATTTGTAAAGATTTGAATCCATTTGTGACTCTATTTCCTTTAAAAGATTCACATCCTCCATATCAACCTCATTCGTAGAAAGTTTTAATCGAATATCATCCAAAACATGTTTTGCACACGGCTTAGACTTTTTAATAGCCACCAATTGTCTTTGTAATATTTCGTTTGTAGGATACTTCTCACAAATACATATTGCTTTATCACGTTCTCCTAAAGCAATATATATTGTTGCTAATTGGCTCTGAAACACTTCATCTGTTGGATAATTCTCACAAATCGAAATAGCAGGTTCAAACATTGCTTCACTGATATACCTTTTTACTATAGCAGATTGAATTTTAGGATTCATCATATACGCAATTTTTATACATTCGACCTCTCCTAATGTTCCCATCTTAATAATATGTTTCACAGAATCATATTGTTCATCCTGTTTCATATATTGTTTTCTCCATAAATACAAAGTAAATTTGCCTACCTTTAATAATTTTGAAATCTCTGATATTGAATATTTTTTAAAATGAGAAAAGGCCTTCTGTTTTGTTTCCCCACTATACATAAAATACCACTCCCTTATCAAGTATTATACACAAAATAAAAAGATTCACAAAACAAAAAAAGATGGGTTGCATCATCTTTAATATCAAAATTTTTAAACCGTCATAAGTTCAGTTTCTTTTTCCTTCGCCTTTTCCTCTACAATTTTATTATACTTTTGTATTAATTCTTGTACTTGATCTTGACCATCCTTAATAGAATCTTCTGGAAGTTCTAATTTCTTAATACCCGTATTCGCATCTTGACGAATATTTCGAAGTGCTATTTTAGCCTCCTCAGAGATTGCTTTTGCTTGTTTTACATATTCTCTTCTGGTTTCTTCTGTTAAAGCTGGAATATTTAAAATAATCGTTTCACCATTATTATTTGGAGTAAGACCTACATTAGCTTCATAAATAGCTTTTTCAATCGCTCCAATCGTACTTTTATCAAAAGGCTTAATACAAAGTTGTCTAGCCTCTGGAATTGAAATCGTTGCAAGTTGAACTAAAGGAGTATCCACTCCATAATAAGGCACTACCACTCCATTTAATATAGAGGGATTCGCACGTCCAGCACGTATATTTAAAAATCTCTTTTCCATATTCGCAATTGCCGCAGTCATCTTTTCTTCTGTCTCTAATAAAATATCATCCATACATGTATCTCTCCTTACTATCTATTATAATATTTATATAAAAAATATTCAATATCTTTTAATAACATTCAAAATAAATTATATCTTAAATTTTAATTTCTCCTCACATAAAGAAAAAAAGGAATGTAAATTCCTATTTTCCTGCAATTTGTTTTGCTACTTCTTCTGCAAAGTTTTCCTCTTTCTTTTCGATTCCTTCTCCTACTTCGAAACGAACCATAGTTGTAAGAGTCCCACCATTTTGCGCAATATATTTCTCTACAGTTTCTTTATTTTCTGCTTTAATAAATACTTGATTTAATAAACAAACATCTTCATAATATTTCTTTATTTTACCAACCAAAATATTATCAATTCTATCAGCTGGTTTTCCTTCGTTTAATAATTGCTCACGAGCAATTTCTTTCTCTTTTTCAATTTCCACTTCAGGTACTTCTGATTCACGTACATACTTAGGTCTCATAGCAGCTACATGCATAGCAACTTCTTTTGCTACCTCTTCACCTGCCCCTGCTACTTGAGTAAGTACAGCAATTCTACCACCCATATGAATATAAGAACCAAATGATTCATTATCATTTTTAGTTAATTTAACAAATCTTCTTAATGTTAATTTTTCGCCAATTGTAGCTGTTTTAGATATAATTAAATCATTTAAAGTAGCACCATTGATTGGAAGAGCAAGAGCGCCCTCTACATCTCCACTTTCTACATCACTATTCATAAGTAATGTCAAAATTGATTGCACCAATTCTTTAAATTCATCATTTTTAGCCACAAAATCAGTTTCAGAATTAACTTCAATTGCTACTGCTTGATTCCCTTCTACTAAAACAGCAGCAACTCCCTCTGCAGCAATACGGTCTGCTTTCTTAGCAGCCTTAGAAATACCCTTTTCTCTTAACCAATCAATTGCAACATCCATATTTCCTTCAGTTGCTTCTAATGCCTTTTTACAATCTAACATTCCAGCACCCGATTTTTCTCTAAGTTCCTTTACCATACTTGCACTTATCATAATCTTCTCTCCTTACAATGAAAGATGATTGTTACATCATCTTTCCTATTTTATCTTAAAGCTTCAATAAGCTCTGCTTTTTTCATCGTTGAATAACCCTTGACTTCTTTACTCTTAGCCATTTCTCTAAGTTCTGCCACTGTCATTTTATCAAAATCGATAGCTTTTTCCTCTTTAACAGTAACTTTTTCTTCTTTAGGTTGTTCTTTTACTTCAGTTTTATTTTCGAAAGATTTTCTATTATCATTATTTCTACGTTCAAATGGGCGATTTGGTTTTTTATTATCAAAACGTCTTGGTTCTTTTCTCTTAACAGTTTCTAATGCTCTTTCCATAATCTCTTTGGCATTATCACCTTTTTTATCTTCTTCTTTAACATATTCTACGATTTTTCCACCATTAGCTTCAACAACTGCATTTGCCATAACACCTGTAATTAATTTAACAGCACGAATTGCGTCGTCATTTGCTGGAATAACATAATCTACCATATCAGGATCACAGTTAGTATCTACAATACCAAATACTGGAATATGTAACTTTCTAGCTTCACGAATTGCAATTTCTTCTTTAGATGGATCAACAATATATAAAGCATCTGGTAATTTATTCATTTCACGAATACCACATAAAATTTTATTTAATTTGTCATACTCTTTCTTTAAACCAATAACTTCTTTCTTTGGTAATAAATCAAATGTCCCATCTTTTTCCATTTTCTCAATTTGTTCTAAACGTTTTACTCTTCTACGAATTGTTTTGAAATTAGTTAAAGTTCCACCTAACCATCTTTCAGCAACATAATATGAATTAGAACGAATTGCTTCTTCACGAACAGCTTCACTTGCTTGTTTCCTAGTTCCAACAAATAAAACCTTTCCTCCATTTGCAGCAATTTCCTTTAAAGCAACATACGCCTCTTCAATCTTCTTTGCTGTTTTTTGTAAATCGATAATATAAATCTCATCTCTTGCAGTAAAAATATACTCTTTCATTTTTGGGTTCCATCTTTTGGTTTGATGACCAAAGTGAACACCAGCTTCTAATAAATAACTCATTGACACAACTGCCATTTTATCTTTCCTCCTTTTGTTATCACTTCCATTATTTCGAACTTACACCACTTAAATAAGCACACGGCATAAGAATTCATAATGTGTTTATTTGAAAAAGCCATACATAGTATACCATAACATCCTATGCGATGACAAGAAAAAAATCACAAAATAATATTTTAATTATTTTTTAGATTTTAAAAAAAGGAATTATTAAAGTGTTCACATTATGAAATAGAAAAATACAAGAATTATACTTCTTGTATTACAATTAAAATCATAGGCTTACATTCTGTTTCATGGTATAAATATTTTCCTAGTTTATCACGAACGCCTGCTTTGATTTTATTAAAATCAACATAATTTGGTTTTGTATTTTCTTGAATTACCTCCAATGAAATCTTTTGGGCTTCTTTAATAATATCAATATGATCCTTTACATAAATAAAACCTCGTGTCAAAATCTCAGGCCCTGATAATATTTTTTTAGTAGCCTTATCCAAAGTAGCACTCACTAACACAATACCATTTTCACTTAATAGCTCACGATCCTTTAGTACAAGCTCTCCAATATCTCCTGCGGTTTTCCCATCTATCAAAATATCATCAACCTTAATTGAGCCTGCATTCTCTACAAGTTCGCCCTTATCAAAAGTTACAACATCTCCATTTAATTTTAACAAAATATTTTCTTCTACAATGCCAACTTTTTTAGCAGCCTCCGCATTCGCAACCTGATGGCGATACTCACCTATTACTGGAAAATAATATTTAGGATTCATTAAATTAATCATCATCATTAAATCTTCACTAGAAGCATGATGTCCTAAATACTTTTTCAAAGGCAATATAATTAGATTTGCCCCTATTTTTGCAATATCATCAAATACCTTAGTAGCACTTTTTTCCATACCATCATAAACAGGAGACGCAAATACAACTGTATCTTCCTCTGTAATTTTAATAAATTTATCATATCCCCTAATAATACGATTAATATTAGAAAAAGGCTTTTCTCTTTCATCAGAAATAATAACAACTATGTTCGCATCATTTATATGATGAAGATTACAAATTCTTTTTTTATCAAAAGAAATATATCCCATGTCAATGGCCTGATGGATGGTATTTTCTAAACGTTTCCCCATAATGACAACATTTCTATCGGTATGCATTATTTCATTAAACAATTCTTGAATACGATAGATTTGTGCTTGAAAAATATTAAATAAAATCCTTCCTTCGCAAGTATCAAGTGTTTCACGTACAATAGAAGTAATGCGGTTGTTGGGTGCTGTATACCCCTTTTTATCCGCATAAAGTGATTCACTCATTAGACATAAAACCCCTTGTTTCCCAATATAGGCTAATTTACCAATGTCGGTCTTATAAGGGCCAGACATTGTTTGATCAAACACAAAATTTCCTGTATAGAAAATAGTACCATCTGGTGTATTAATCGCATATCCTACTGTTCCAGGAACTGAATGAGTCAAAGAAACAGGAAATACACTAATGCGTCCAAACTCAATTTTCTTATAAGGTACAATCACATGTAAATGATCCGTATTGATTTTTTCTTCCATTAACTCATTTTTTAAAATCTCGATTGTAAATGCAGTCCCATAAACATCCAATTCTGGAATATCTTTTAGTATATCTGGAATTGCTCCCATTTGACTATCATGACCATGTGTTACAAAAATACCTTTAATTCTAGCTTTATTCTCTTTTAAATAATCATAGTTAGGAATAATATAATCAACCCCTAACATTTTATCATCTGCATATTTAAGTCCAGCATCTAAAACAAATATATCTTTCCCGACTTCAACAATATACATATTTTTACCATTTTCACTTAGTCCACCAAGACTAAATATTTTAATTTTGCTCATTATTTACTCCTTTCTTTATTTTTGATAGATGAAATCACTAGTTCATTATAACAGAAATTAATATATTCGTCAAAGTATAAATCAGTTTTATCATAAAAGAAGGAAAAATCCAACGAAAAACAACACTAGAAGTGTTGTTCACATACGTTTATTTAAACAATTTTTGAATTATATCCATTACAATCGTCGCAAATACAGACATTGAAGCTATACTTACAAACAATTTGTTTTCATCTACTCCAGACACTTGTTTTACAGAACCATAAAGAATTAATGTACTTAATATAGTAGCAAATGAAGATATATATACTCGTATATTAGCTATCAATTCACCATCAATAAATACCAAAATAGAGTTAATAATATTAGCTGCAAATACTATAGATAAACTAATACCAACAGCAGTAATCATTTGTTTAAAAGAAGCAGTTCCTTTAAGTAATTTAGATACAATGAAATATCCAATTGCTATAATCAAAGCATATTCTACTAAATTTGTAGCAAATGTTGTCATAAATTCTTTTAAATATTCAGGCTCTCTACTACCAATAGATCCCCCTGAAAGTACATTGCTAAGCATATCAGAAAAATCACTTGCAGTAAATGAATCGATAGAACTATTTGCTGAATACATATTCTTTAAAGTTGCAATTTTGTATATTCCTGTAGATAAAGCTGCTACTACAGTCATAATAATTCCTGCAACATATTTATTTTCACAAACAAATTCTTTAATTGCTTCAAATGGTTTTGTAAATATTTTTTTAAATACGTTTACACAATCCATAAAGTTTTCTTTTACATCTACTGGTGTATTGCTTACATTAGAAGTTGTTGTAACTGTTTGTGTACAATTACATACCTCTCCCTCACTTAGTTCTCTTCCACATTTTGTACAAAATTTTGCCATTTTAATTCCTTCTTCCTAATAATATTTTGAAAAATATGTATTTAAACTTGATGCATCAACCAATTTAAATTCATCATCTACATAATCAAATGTTAAATCCATATAATCATAGTCGTTACTATCATGTGTTTTTGTCTCATCCCCAGATTGGTAAGACAAAGAATAATCATATGTAACTTTAAACGACACATACAAATTTCCATTCTCATCAATATTTACACTACTAAGTGTAACATCCTTAAATTCAATTTTAGTTAATGTAATATCATCTCCAATATCACCAATCAAATCTTCATATACATCCTTTAAAGTTGTTAAATCAGCATCCTTATAATCAAAGGTTGCCCTAATATCATCAAAGGATTTATGATCTTTGACACCATCATATAATGTTTGTAAATTTGTTTTTACTGCAATACTTAGTTTATCTTGCACATCCTTAGATAAACTACTTAAAGATAACCTATATGTATAAGAAGATCCCTTACTTACATAAATATCATCTTCAAGTTCAATCCCAATAGGTAAATCAATCACAATATCATATGATGTTCCAAACATAGCTGGCATAGTATATACATCGAATGAATCATTGGATTCTTTCTTGTCAATATATTTCTTGTTAACTTCGATTCCCTCAACCATTACTTTAGAATCTTTCATAACTTTGATCTGATATCCCTTAACAATATCTGCTCCAGACACATTAATCTTCCAATCATCAAAGAATAACCACTTCTTATTTTTATTCTTTATAAGCTTGATATCAGCTGTATCAGAACTACTTCTTCCATCCAGTACATATGTAATAGTTACAGTTGTACTAAGACCATCCACTGAAGTAACAGGTTTCCCAACTGTATAATTCAACACCTTTGGAATATCACCGTCGATATCATCCTCTTTAATTTTCTTAAACATCTCTTTTGTAGTAAATTCACTACTTTCAATATCTAAAAATGAATACATTGCATCTACATCATAAGACATTGTTGCATTAAAGAATTTCTCTGCAATATTCTTAGGATTTGTTATACTACTTAAAACAAAATATACAATAATAAATGCTACAATAACAACAGTTACTATGGCAGAAATAATTTTGTTTTTCTTAGACATCTCCTTTATTTTTGTAGAAAAACTCTTACCAGTTTTTGGTGCCTTCGTTGCACCGCTCATCACAACATTCTCTTCTAATTTGTGACCACAGTTTTCACAAAATTGTGCACCAGGTTCATTTTTTGTACCACATTCAGCACAAAACATACTATCCACTCCTTTACACTATTAAAATAACATATTCCTAAATGTAAGTAAACAAATTTTAATCGTATTACTGTAAATCATATGTATTTAAAATTTTTATACACCTTGATTAGCGCAAAATTTTAATTTTTTTATTCATAATCAAATTCCAATATTGTTGAAATTTGGTTGTCCTATTGACTATTTTCAAAACCACTGCGCTTGAATAACTTTTCTAAATCATAATTAGAATAAAATATCATTGTAGGTCTACCATGCGGACAGTGAAATGGATTTTCACATTGATGAAGATCCTCAATCAATTTTTCCATCTCTGCCTGTGTAATAAAGTCATTTGCTTTAATTGCTTTCTTACAAGAAAGCATTGTAGCTGCACTTTCATTAAATTTCTCAATACTAAAATTCTTCTCCATAGAAATTACTAATTCCAATATTTTACGAATCGAATCTTCAACATCCTCAGTTTTTAACCAAACAGGATGCGCCTTTACAATAATAGAGTTTACTCCAAATTCTTCAACTACAAACCCGATATTTCGTAATACATCAAAATTTTCTTTTAAGATAATATACTCACTAGCAGTAAATTCTTCTGTATAAGGAAATAACATCGCAGTATTTTCATTTGTAGGATTACCAAACTTCTTTTTATAATACTCATAATTACAGCGCTCTTTTGCTGCATGCTGGTCAATCAAATACATTCCCTTATCATTTTGACAAATAATGTAAGTACCATGAACGACTCCTACAGGATATAAATCAGGCAGTCTATCTTCTTTCCTTTCCTCCTGTTTTGGATTCTGCTCACCTAAACCCTCTAAAGAAAATAATTGGTTATCATTTTTTCCTTCATCAATAATAATATAATCCTCTACCTCTTCATTTATTGTACCAAATGATATTTTTTGTTCTACATACCTAGGTTTTTCTTCTTTTATATCAAACTCCTCTTCAACTGCATTTGGAATAAATGTTCCCTTTTTTAATTCTTTGTGAATCATATCTGCAATCAATGTTTTTAATTCTTCTAACTTAGAAAATTTAATATCCATTTTCGTTGGATGAATATTTACATCAATTAAACTAGGATCTACATCAATCATAAGCACTACAATGGGATATCTTGTATCTGGCTTATAAGAATGATATGCATCATTAATTGTTTTATTAAGTTCACTATTGCGAACTACCCTACCATTTACGAGTGTAATCATGTGGTTACGACTTGAACGATGTACTTCTGGTAAGGATATATACCCTCTTACATCGTAATCAGCATCACTGGCTTCTACAGATAACATTTTCTTTACTATACTAATACCATAAATATCCTTAATCGTTTTAAGAAGTTGCCCACTACCATCCGTTTTTAAAAGAACATTATCATTATTTATAAGCGTAAATTTAATATTTGGATGAGATAAAGCTATCTTGTTCATATAATCAACAATGGAAGAAAGCTCTGTATATAAACTTTTCATATGCTTCAGTCTAGCGGGTGTATTATAAAATAAATTTTTAACAGTCATAGAAGTTCCACGTCTCGCATCAGAACTCTCTATAGATACAACTTTTCCTCCATGAAGTTCTACACATGTTCCAACTTTCCCAATAGACGTTTTTAAAATAACATCACTTACACTTGCAATAGAAGCCAAAGCCTCTCCCCTAAATCCTAGGGTATCAATTTGGTATAAATCATCTTCTGTTTTCAATTTGCTTGTTGCATGTCTACCAAAGGCAAGCACCGCATCTTCTTTATCCATACCAATTCCATCATCAATGACCTGAATTGATTTTGTACCAGCTTCTTCTATATATACTTTAATTTCATGACTATCTGCATCAATACTATTCTCTACCAACTCTTTAACAACACTTGCACATCTTTCTACTACTTCCCCAGCAGCAATTTTATTGGCAAGCAACTCATCCATTACTTTAATCTTTGCCATATACTTCACCTACCACCATTATACATGATTTTTAAACAAAAAGAAAACAAATTATCCTATTTGCTTTCTTAAATAAATTGTTATTTTTGTCTTCGATATTCTTCTTGTGACTCCACATCACCATTTTGGGTAGGATTGCTACTTTGATACTCTAAATTGATAGTTTGATGTAATGTATTCCATATAGTATTCGCACAGACAAGTTGTTCTTGTACAGTCCTATCTTGATAAAAATGCTGAATTTTATCCTCTAATAATTTTTGAGTTTCTATATCATAAGTATCTTTTTCATTTCCGAGATAATAGGCCTGGATACGCATTACTGTTTTTTGAAATATTTCACTAATTTCTGGAGTTATTTTACTCCTATCCTGCACATAAGATTTTACATTTTCATAAAATTGTTTTTGAAACAACACATTATATTCCTCTATCGCATGCAACAAGTCTTTTGTTCCAATCGTCTCTATAATTTGACCCGCAAAGATTGCATTTTGAATCGTTTGTGTTGTAATGATTTGACTATGTTCTGGAAATCTTGATTGTAAAAACTGTACGAACTGCTCAATACTATTTTGATAATCCAGATTTTTCTCATCATAGAAATCTGTAAAATGTCCATTAGGACCTCCATGATTTTGATTATATAATAGATGGTTTGTTTTCGCTAAATCCTGAACACTTGTATCTATAATACTTTGAATCTCTTCGTCATAATGAAAATACTTATCCCCCATTTGCGATGGTAAAATACCTTGTTCACTCAGAATCATATTGATTGCAAGATATTCATCTCCCCTATACACAATAACCTTTCTCGACTTTAATTGTTCTGAAATGATAGGGTCTTCTATGATTTTATGATATCTACTCTCTTCAATTAAAACAATCGCTTCTTTAGAAATTGGCAAACTCTCATGCGTCACATCCAAATACGCATCACGGTAAGCTACTGAATACCCATAACCAGAAGATAAAAAAGAACTTATATCATCCATTATTGTAAAATTACGATTTTGCGCCACCGAATTATAATTACCTGTAACCCCTAAAGGAGTATTTATAGTAAAATGCTTTGTAGAACGAAAATGAGCAGGAACAAATAAACTTCCTACATCCTTATCCACATTGGATAGAGCCTTATCTGTATCTTCTTTAGAAACCGGTAGAAGTAAACCATGTACTCGGTTAACCAAACTCGCTTCTTCCAAAGCATATTCTGTTCTGAGTGTATCAGATAAAGAAAGTCTAGTCTTTAAAATACAAGTATTCTTAGAAGAAACCCGCCACTGCCAATCAAGTGGAAAGAAATCGTCATCTCGAATCAACATAAACCTATCTATTTTCCCCTCTTGTTTAGCCTTTTGTGTCAAAATTTTTAAATTGTGTTGCATCTTTCGAATCGCTAAAGGAGAATTTGTATCTAATACCCCTTCACTTGCAATCTGTAATAATTCGGCACTTTCAAAAATAGATTCATCAATTTTTTCTATAGAATTAAATGATTTTTCTTGAACACTATATTTATCCTTATTTTGAGATTCTTCTTTTCCTAATAATTTATTCAACAAGCTCATACAATGCCTTCCTTACCTAATATTATAAGGATTTCCTAGAAGATGTTTTTTCAAGTAACCCCTGTACTCCTTGGATTGAATGTACAGGTATTTCATGTTCCATATTAATACCAAGTGAATCATTAAATCCTGTATTCACAAAACAAATATCCATATCATCCAACTTTCCTTCCATTAACTTTAGGTGTGTATAATCACTCGAAAGATATAAACAATTCTTATATTCTCCATATACAGGTTTAAATTTCTCATTATAATAAATTTGATTCAGTTTCTTTAGCTGATTACCATCCCATACTGCAGTAAAAGCCATTTGAATATTCATACGCTCCCACAGAATACCTTCTAATAGTTGTTCATCAATAACTATATTTCTATACAACATATGATTCTATCCTCCTATATAATGCATTATTCATACTGTAATCCTATATCCTACAGTTAAAACTACACTAGTAGTTTTCTATTCTAAATATTCTTAATCATCTTAACTTTTTTTCTTGTTTTTTGCAAATTTTCAACATCAATATAATACTTATCTTTAGCAATAGCACTTAACTTATCTTGATTTTGCATATATACACGAGAAATTGCCATCGCAGCATTCACTGCCTTTTCCCCATTAGACACAGGAAGTGTACTTGGAATTTCCAATTGTGCAAGACCTGCATTCGCCATTTTATTCAATATCTTAATATCCATAGATACTAAGGTATTCTCTAAACAAGGATACCCTTTCTGGGTCATATGATACGCTGCCATTACTGCCTGATTTCTTTCAAACCAATCTGCAAGCGGATCACACAAATTAATAATAGGCTCTAACGTAACATCAAAATTATAATTCAATTTCATAAAGTATTAACTCTCCTTCCAATAACATTATAACCAAAATTAAAAAGAAAGCAAAGAAAAAGAACAAAATTATTCGTTCTCTTTTGGATGTTTATATAAAATCCCTACATATAGTCTACCTTGATTTTCTAATTTATCCAATTTTAATAAGTCGAGCACCGACGTTAACGTAAGCACAACTTGAAGAATCGATAAACCAATAATACCACAAGCCAGCATCAAGTCCATTTTCATAACTACCGCCAACAAGAGCTATTCTATCTCCAGAATGTTGACGATAATAATCACTCATATTAGTGTTGCTATCTCCTATCGCTTCCGTAGTTAGTGCTACCATAGGATTAGATGAATCATAACCTAATTTAGAAGCATATCCATCAATGGACGCATTAGTATAACCTAAAGCTTTATAACTACCGCTAAAAGTATCTACAGCATATTGGTTAGAATCATAACATATATAAGTTTTATAATCTCTAATATTTATTCCATCTACAAATTGCCATACATTCCCAAAAATATCTTCTACTCCCCTATATATAATAGATGTATTATCAGTACCATCAGTGCTTCCTGAATGCATTCCTAAAATATCACATTGTCCACTGTTTATAGGAGCTGTGTTGTTAGCGTTTCCTAATCCTAATTTTGCCTGACTATTATAATCCGCATATTCTACTAAATACAAAAGTTGTAATATAAAGTAGTGATAATCTAATTGCCCAAATCCTTCTCCTAAGTTTCTTGCATATGTTCTGAAATCACTAATCGTATGGTTAGTAAGTGGTTTATATCCACTCCTACTATGTACTCTTGTTGTATCCCCTGACATTGTATATCTTCCTACACTAAATGCTTCACTCTTAGTATATCCTTGCTTCTCTTTTTTAGAAATAGAAATATATTCATATCCATTTTCCTGTATTCTCTTATAGTAGAATTCTGGTATATATGTTAATACTTCTCCATTACTTCCATCAAATGTAAAAGTAGGGTCTCCATACCATGCAGTGATTTGTTTTGTATCTGTATTATAATTATATGATTTTATTTCACTCCATGGGTAAATGTTATCAAAATCATTTTGTACGCTTACCTCACCTACTTGAGCATTTGCTACAAGCCCTACTGCATCATCTGTTCGTTCCCATGTAGATGAATCAGTTGTCAATGATCGTTTAATTCCGTATACTTTTGCTTCTTCATCTTGCAATGTGAATCCATTACAAGCAATATCTTCTATATCTGTTAAGTCTGTAGTTATTGCTGTCTTTCCATCATAGTGCACAATATAATTATTCATTTTAAGAGAAGCTTCAACTACTGTTCCACCACTTCCTATACATACATTTCCCTCTGTTGGTATCGTTCCTTTTAGTTCTATATTTAAATCTTCTTTAAGTCTTGCTACACTATATTTTCCTTCACTATAACTAGAACCTGTATTCTTTAACATATATGTAGCTAGTTTTGTCTCTACCTCACTTACATAACTATATGTACTTGAACTTGCTGCCCCTTTTCTAGATTTCTCTATCGTATCTAGTACCATTGGTACTGCAATAAGGGCTATAATTGCTAGCACTACGATTACTGCAAGTAATTCTATTAGTGTAAATCCTTTTTCTTTCATACAAAAAATACATCTCCTATTCTAGATGTATTGTATCATACACCCCCCCCCATTTGTCAATGGGGAGGTGGGTGTATGAGAGTAGGTAAAGGCTAAAAATTTTATATTGCAGTCCTTACTTAAAATATTATAAATCCATTGTTATAGTTTCTAATAAGTTATAAAACTATTCCCCTCCACTAAACAATTTTTCCATCCATACTCCATGTTTTCACATCAGTAATTTCTACATCAACAATCTGACCAATATAAGAAGCATCCCCAACAACATTAACAAGTTTCATAGTATCTGTATACCCCATTAATATATCACCTTGTTTTTCACTATATCCTTCAATTAACACTGGAACTGTTTTTCCTAAATACATATCGTTAGCCTGTTTTGAATAGAAATTAACTCGTTCATTTAGTCTTTGTAAACGTTCATTTTTAACTTCTAAAGAAACATTATCTTCCATTTTGGCAGCTGGAGTTCCTTCCCTTGGTGAAAAGATAAATGTAAAAGCAGAATCATACTTACATTCTTCTACTACATCTAACGTATCCTGAAAATCCTCTTCCGTTTCTCCTGGAAATCCAACAATAATATCTGTTGTAATTGATGAATAAGGAAGTGCCTTTTTTAATTTTTTAAATAATTCTAAATAAGTCTCTTTTGTATATCGTCTACCCATAAGTTTTAAAATACGGTTGGAGCCACTTTGTAGTGGCAAATGAATATAAGGCATAATATTTCGATATGTAGCAATCACAGAAATCATTTCATCTGTAAAATCCCATGGATGGCTAGTAACAAAACGAACTCTTTCTATTCCTGTTTTAGCTACATCCTCAAGTAAATTTTCCATACGATATTCAATATCTAAATCTTTTCCGTACGCATTTACGTTTTGTCCTAAAAGAGTAACCTCTTTATATCCATTATGTACTAAATCTTCTACTTCTTTTAGGATAAATTCAGGTTTTCTACTTCTTTGCTTGCCTCTTGTATAAGGCACTATACAATATGTACAAAACTTATCACACCCATACATGATATTTACCCAGGCTTTATATTTTGAATCTCTTTTTGAAGGAATATTCTCAATAATATCACCCTCAATACTTAAAACATCTACTTCAAGACCCTTCTTTTTCATAGAAGTAGCAAGAATATTTGGTAAATTATGAATATTGTGTGTTCCAAAAACAATATCTAGCCAATTATATTTCTCTAAAATTTCATTTACAACAACTTCTTCCTGTGCCATACAACCACATATACCAGCAATAATATCAGGTTTAGCTTCTTTTAAATGTTTAATTCTACCAATCATCCCAAACACCTTATTATGAGCATTTTCACGAATTGCACATGTATTTAATAAAATTAAATCAGCATCTTCCATAGAATCCGTCTCTGTAAAAGACATATCTTCCAATATTGCTTTAATATTCTCTGAATCATGTTCATTCATTTGGCAACCATACGTTCTTACAAAATACTTTTTATGAAGTCCAAGCTCTTTTAAACTTTCTTTAATAATATAATCATTCGTTTTTGTAAGAGTTTCTTCTCTAGAACGTTTTCTAGCTTTTTCTAAATTTGGTAACTGCATCCAAATCACTTCCTAACGATGTCAATCATACCATAGAAAAAGAGATAAATCAATTATCTCTATCACGAAACATAACAATTAAACGAAGCAAATTAATAAGGGAAGAAAGAAGACTGGCTACATACGTCATCGCAGCAGCACCTAGCATGGAAGATACCCCTTCTAGCTCATTAGAAGAAGTAAGGTCTAATTTCTCCATTTGCGCTTTTGCACGTCTAGATGCATCAAATTCAACTGGCAAAGTTACAAGTTGAAATAAAACGGTCGCTAATAAGACAAAAATACCAATCTTTAAATACCCCATGACACCTACTAAAAAGCCAAATATAGAAACAAAATACCCAATATAACTAACAAGATTGACAATAGGAACTAAAAAACTTCGAATTCTCATCAACGAATAATTCTCTTTATCTTGAATCGCATGACCACACTCATGAGCAGCTACTGAAATCGAAGCAATACTTGTTCCATGAAATATATCATGGGATAGACGAACCACCTTACGATTAGGGTCATAATGATCACTCAGTTCCCCAGACACTTCCACCACATGAATATCAGTAAGTCCATTCGAATCCAAAATAGTTCTAGCAACCTCACATCCACTCATCTTCTTTACACTTTCTACTTTTTTATATTTAGAATAAGAAGATTGAATACGAAGTTGGGCAAATATAACAATACCAAACCCCAAAATAGACAGCATAAGTGTTGCCATTGTTTCTAATCCATATAAATACATAACTACCTCCTACAATATTTCGTACGTTGTACCTTCCCTGGTATCTTTTAAAACAATTCCCTCATCCAATAAATTTGCACGAATTGTATCAGCAAGCATAAAATCTTTATTCATTTTAGCTTCTCTACGTTTTTCAATCATCTTTAAAATATGTTGCTCTAGTTCTGCATCTACCGTTTTTGAAATAGCAGAATCTAGTAATCCCAACGAAAGTACAGAATCAAATGATCCTATAAGTTTAAGTTTTGTCAAATTGGTAAGGCCTTCATCCTTTAAAACATCAAACAAAATAGTAATTGCATTCGATGTATTTAAATCATTTTTTAAAGCCTCTTTAAATAAGGTACAATACTTTTCAAAATCTGTTGCTTGAAATTCACCTGATAGATTTGCTTGAATAGAAGAAACTCTTCGAAGCAATTTCTCATAAACAACTTTATTTTGTTCTAATATATCATAACTAAATACAAGTGTTTTACGATAATGAGAATTCAAGCAGAACAAACGATATACAAGTGGAGAATATCCTTTTTCTTCTAAAACACTAAGTGTTAAGAAATCCCCTTTTGATTTACTCATCTTTCCTGTTTCATCATTTAAGTGTTCACTATGTACCCAGTAATTACACCATTTATGGCCTAAGAAAGACTCACTTTGCGCTATTTCATTGGTATGATGTGGGAAAATATTATCAACACCACCACAATGAATATCCATATATTCTCCTAAATATTTAATACCAATCCCCGAACATTCAATATGCCATCCAGGGTATCCATAACCCCATGGAGAATCCCATTTTAATTCTTGATCATCAAATTTAGACTTTGTAAACCATAAAACAAAATCCGCTTGATTCCGCTTATTAGCATCCTTTTCTACACCTTCACGAACCCCCACTACCATCTCATCTTCTTTATGGTTTGTAAGTACATAATAATCGTCTAATTTAGAAGTATCAAAATAAATGTTTCCTCCAGAAATATATGCATACTCCTTCTCAAGCAACCTCTCTATAATATGAATATATTCATCAATACAACTAGTAGCAGGAATTAATTTTTCTGGAATACGAATATGAAGCTTATTGCAATCGTTTTTAAATGCATCCGTATAAAAAGCAGCTATATCCAAAACAGATTTATGTTCCCTCTTAGCCCCCTTTAACATTTTGTCTTCACCAGAATCTGAATCGCTACTCAAATGACCCACATCAGTAATATTCATAACCCTATCTACTTGATAACCTATATATTCTAGCGTTTTCTCTAAAATATCTTCCGTAATATAACTACGTAAGTTTCCAATATGTGCATAATGATATACAGTAGGACCACATGTATACATACGCACAATCCCCTTTTCATTTGGAACAAATGCCTCTATCTTTCTTGTTAATGTATTATATATCTTCACAGTATCACCTTTTCCTTGTTATTATAACATATAACAAAATCTTTTTCTATATATCTAAAAGAATCACATAATAAAACATTTTATCATATAAAACCATATAAATACATACTATATACTAACGTAATTATTTTACATATTTCTATAATTTTTTTAAAATTTTATTGCATAAAAATCTCAAATATGATATTATGTAGTAGCAGTCATGACGGACCCATAGCTCAGTTGGTTAGAGCATCCGGCTCATAACCGGGCGGTCGTAGGTTCGAGTCCTACTGGGTCCACCACTTAAAAATTTGCGAGTGTGGCGAAATTGGCAGACGCGCTAGACTTAGGATCTAGTGCCTTACGGCGTGGGGGTTCAAGTCCCTTCACTCGCACCAGATTGATAGTAAACTCGAACCTTTATGTTTCGAGTTTTAATATTTTTAAAATTAGTTTATAATTTTTATAGATTTAAATTGAATATTGTCAATTTGTAAATATATAAATATTAAGTTATAAGGAGATTCAATGATGGAATTTGTATTACATGATTTAGCAATTGAAACTACAAGAAGATGCAATATGCATTGTGAACATTGTATGCGTGGAGTATCATAAAATATTGATATAACCCCAGAATTAATTGATATGATTTTTAACAATAAAAATATTAAGCGAATTGATCATATTTGTTTTAGTGGTGGAGAACCCACATTAAACCCTAATATAATTATTTATACTATAAATAAAATAATAAGAGAAAATTTAAATGTTGGAGAAATTACTATGGTTACTAATGGTCAAATCTTGAACAGAGAACTATTAGAAGCATTCAATAAATATAATGAATATAAAAATCATAAAAATTTTGACAATTATATTACTGAATATGTAAGAATTACTTTTTCAACAGATAAATATCATAATCCAATAAAACAAGAAATCAGAGATAGTTATCATAAATATGCACGTGGAATAAAAATTACTGAAAAAGATATTGAAGAAGATGATATCTATAAAACAGGTTTTTCAACAGTAGGAAAAAAATTTAATTATAAACTAGACCAACTTAGATATTGTAAAAATGGAGAGTATATGGAGAGTATTATTTAATAATCGATAATATATATATTACTGCTACAGGATATGCTACAAGTGAAGGAATGGGTCAATATACTGATATGGATCAAATAAATATGGGGCACATATCCGATACTCCACTAGAAAAAATGTTATCTGATTATGGTACACCAGTATTTAATACTCCTAAAATAATATATGAAAATACAGAAACTAAAAAAAGATAAATATTAAAAAGATGTGATAAAATCTTATAGATTTAATTAAATTTTGTCAATTTAGAAACCACTTGCATAATGGTATACCATCATTATGGGGTATTTAGGGGGTATTATATGGAAAAATATCAAATCGCTGTATCAAATTTTATTGATGAAATGAATTATTTAAAAAATGAGCAAGTATTAGGTATTATTGTTTATGGCAGTTATACAACAGGATATAATCATAAAGACTCTGATATTGATATGCATATTATTATGGATGATAATAATGATAAATTATATAGAGGTGTTATAAATATAGATGGATTTAAAATAGAATATTTTGAAAAACCAATATCAGATATTTATTTATCAATTGAAAATGATTTTGAAACAAATGAAAATACATATCTAGCAATAATTGGTTATGGTAATATATTATTTGATAAAAATGGTGAAATAAAAAAACTTCGAGATTATATATTAGAAAAATATAATAAGCCTTTGCCACCACTATCTGGAGATGATGCCAAAGAAATGGCATTTATTATCGATAATAGAATAACAAAATTAAAATCAATGCAAGAAAACAATAGACCTGAATTTATCTATAATTATTATTTAGTTATTGAAAAAAATAAGAAAATTTTATTCAAGATTATGTGGTTGTGCTAATATTCCAGTCGATAAAACATTTAAAATATATACTGATAAAAAATATAGAGAGTCATTTTGTAAAACTGTAATTCCAGATACTCAATTTATAAATATGTATTTTAATGCAGTTACTAATACAGAAACTAACAAAGAAAAAATGAGTATGATAGTTGAATTATATAATTATGCAACTCGTAATTTAGAGATAGATCCAAACAATTATAGAATATTAATTAAATCGAGAAATAATCCTATGAATAAAAATCATGAATAAAAAGTTGTTAAATGTCCTTCTTTAGGGCACCATTGACGAATTCGTTCGGACTATTAAACTTTAATACATGAATCTCCCTCTCACCCCCCTCAATGTGATGGAGATTTTTTATATCTATAGAATTTTTCTATACTTGAAATGCCTAAAGATACATATTAAAACTTGAATTGAATAGGTTTATTTGTTATAATACTGATTAATTTTTAAGGGGGAAAATATCTTATGCAAAGGTTAGAAAAAGATATTTCTAAAGCAATAGAGATTACAAGATATCCTAATACATACAACATCTATGATGAAATGAATGAATATAGTAGAATATATCAAAATACAACAGAAAATATTAAAATATATATGCCTTTTTTAGATGGAGATTATAAAAAAGCACTACTCCCAACATCATCTGGCGATCATCAAATAGAAGCAATACTAGATGGAATTAATGAAATCACTTGTTATGATTTAAATAGGTTATCAAGGTATTTTACTGAATTAAAATTTGCTGCAATAAAAAACTTGACAATAGAAGAATTTATTTATTTTATGTATGAGGATATGTTAAACAAAAATATTTTTGATTTTTTTAAAACCAGTTTAAATGAAGACATAAAAATATTTTGGGAAGAATTATATAGAAATTGTGATATTGAAAATATACAAAATTGTCTATTTAGATATTTAGGAATGAACATTGGTAATTCTACTATTAAAGGTGTAAATTTTTCTAAATATTGCGTAAACAATTTTACTAGGTATTTAAAAAAATCTAATTATCAGTTAATTCAAGAAGGATTAGAAAAAGCAAATATACAATACATTGAATCAAATGTATTAGATTTGCCAAAAATTCTAAAGGAAAAATATGATTTAATAAATTTATCAAATATTTATGAATTTATTAATAACGGAATATTTGGAAATGGTGCTTCAGATTTTACTAATGTAGTTAAGCATTTAGATTCATATTTAAATGATAATGGTAAAATATTAATAACTTATTTATATAAATGTTGTTTAAGCGATATAAAAACATATAGCAATAAACCTATATCATATGCAAAACTTTTATGTATGGTCGGAAATACAGACTTAGGTATTATTCATGATATGTATGCCGATAAAAATAACAAAAGAACAATAATTGATAAATTATATGCCTTTAGAAATGTTCAATTAATAAGATATTTGAAAGATTTAGGTATTAATGTTCATGAGATAAGTGAAACTGGCATGGGGTGTGGAATGGGAAATAAAGATATAGTCCTAATTTATAAAAAAGTTGTGAATAATCTTAACAAAACCCTAGAATGAATTCAACCCTAAACCTTTATGTTTTGAGTTTTAATATACATCAAAATATGATAAAATATCTGAAGAAATTGAATTAAATTTTGTCAATTAAAGAACTTGCAAATAGACAAAATCAATTAGAAAGAGTGATAGTTATGGCTTGCGCAACAATACATCTGGCAATTGCCAAAAAGTATTTAGAAAATCATAAAGAATTAAATTATGAAAAAGTAATTGCAGGAACACTTTATCCAGATGCAATAGAAGATAATGATAAATCACACTATACTGATATAAATCGTGGTAGTAATAATGTAACCCACATACGCAGTAAAGTAAATTTATATGCATTTTTAGTGGAGCATAAAAATTTGGATGATTTTGAGTTAGGATGGTTTTTGCATTTAGTAACAGATTACTTATTTTTTGAAGAATGTTTTTCAGAAGAATATTTATTAAACAATAGCTATGAGGATTTTTGTAAAGATTTGTATTTTGCTTATAATTGCTTAAATCTCTATTTATCCGAAAAATATCATATTACAAAAAATGATTATAAAGACTATCCTAGTGAGTATTACCCAGGAAAGCCTTATGAGGATTGCATTTTACCAATAGAAATGATAGATTCATTTATTTATACAGTTGCAAGCACTGATTTAGATAAATATATTAAGAAAATCAAAAAATATAAGAGCAATATAAAACCATAAAAGGCTACACGTCTCTATCTTAAGAGCCACTAAAAATCTATATGAACTATTCAAACTTAATACCAGTCAATGCGATTGGTATTTTTTGTATTCACAAATATTTTACTGCAATTAGAAAATGCATCTCCAAAATTTGAAACAGCAAGATTATAATAGAGTTTTGAGTGCTAAGTCAATTAGAAAAGAGATGATTCTAGATTTTCCATAAAACTTATAAAAAAAGTTCCTCATGTGTGTATTATAGAGTAATCCTTTTGATATTCTATGGCTAAAAATTATAAATCTATCTTTCCACATTCTAACTTTATAAAAACTATTCATTGATTTTGATAAATTGTATGCAGAAGATACCGCATAATAAATTCCCTCTCCAGTCACAGGAGAAGCAAGGCCTGCCGCATCGCCTATAAAGAAGGTAGCTCCCTTTTTTAGAAAAACGCTATCTCCGCTTGGAAGAAAAGCCCCTCTCATAGGAACGCTATTCTCTAAATGAAAATGATTTAACAAAGTACTTTTAATATCTTTATTCTTTGAGACATCCCCTACCCCCATCAAATTGGTTTCATTATTAGAAATAGTCCAAGCATAGCCTTTAAAATAATTCCAGAAATCAATTTGAACTACCTCATTCGTTGTAGGAGCTTCAATTTCAATTGCAAAATTCATTCTCTGATTTTTCCCAGTCAAAGTATTTCTTACTTTACTAAAAATCCCATCCGCACCAACTAAATTATTGTATGTAAACTGCTTACCCGAAATATATATAATTTTATTTTTAAAATTTAATCATTTTTTGACTATCTTTTTATAAGTTCTTAAATGTCGTTATAACCTTTATTTATAGAGGTTTATGACATTTTTAATTTTGGAAGATATTCACATATATTTTTATAATTTCTTATATTTTTGCTTTCAAAAGTAGTAAATTGGTAGTAAAAATTTATTTTTTAAGATATTAATTTTTAAATATTAAAAATACTATGAAATGTCATAGTATTGAAACATAGTCTCATGAGCGAGAATAGTGGCGTAGCCACTAAGTCCTCGCCATAATAAGGTATAGTATTACCCTTATTATGTAGCATGAAGCATGTAGCAATTATTTTTTATTTTAATCACTTTTTAATTTTTCATATTTAATACTTTTACATACTACAGAAATTAAGGGTTCTTTTTTATCTGTTGCAAAGCAAATATATTCTTCCTTACTTATTGTAATAAATTTTAAATATGCTTCATCTATGTAATCCGTATAAATTTCTTTAAAATTATATGAATAGATATTTTCACATAAAATTTTCAATTTAGTTTTATTAGTCTCGTATGTTCCATCATCCTTTAAAATTGGGTTCCCAGACCAATATACATCCATGTATATGTCAATATTATTTTTTTTGAATTCATATTTCACATCACTAATATAACTATCATGGAACCAATGATAATAATCCATAAATGATATTAAATTATCTTTAGTTATTAAAGTCATTCTTTTCCCTCCATTTTTTATTAATGTATAATCCGATTTTTTATAATTATAGGATTCTTATTGTAATTTTATCATATTTTTTAATTTATTGAAATTCATAATGTGTAGATTTTGTACATAAAGTAGTAAATTGGTAGTAAATTTGTTTTAAATTTTATATATTTACCTTAAAAATAAAAGTTTTAATTAAAAAATATAACTTTTGATATAAAATCTATCCTATCATAATTCGTATTATCTAAAATTTTGCCTCCATTTTCAATGAATTCATTCACCTACTATTATGGTATCATAATGTTCCATTGTTAATCCTCCTCTCAATCTTTCAAGTATACCTTAAACAATTATATCACTTTGAACAATTTAATCATATACTATAATTTAAAGAATAATTATTTTTGTTACAAAAATATTCTAAAAAAAGAACATCAGTAATGTCCTTTTTAATTGTAATAAACAATGATTCTAGAAATTCATCATCAACCATTCTGGTTTAAATAACATAAGTAAACCAATCGCTAACATTAATATTCCGCCTATTAAATGAGAATATTTTGTATACTTATTAGAAATTCCTGTAACCTTTAATGTAATAACCGCAATTAAGAAAATAATTAAATCATCAAATAAATAAAACAATATATAAAGTAAAATATATAGTGCATATGTAACTACATTTAAATCATTCATAGCAAGTATTTCTGTAAAAACAAGTGGCCACCCTGCACTACAAGCAAGTTCTACAAAGTTAACAGATATCGCAAGAGTAATAATTCCCACTGCCGCTAAAAGAAAACTCTTTTCTGCAGTAAATTTACGAATCTTATCGATGATTTTCTTTCGTTTATTTTGATTAACAACTTCACACCCTACTTCTTTTGATTTCACACCTTTATAAAAACTATATAAATTCCATCCAGCACCTAAAAGTGCAACAATAGCAATCGCAATTTTAATCATAGAAATTTGAGTCATTGTAAGCATTATCTTAAGCCATGCCACCATAAATAGCGCATAAATAATAGCCGAGGTTACTAGAAATAATGTTCCCAACCCTATCATTCGTTTCCTATTATTGTTCCCTATTAACATACTAATTAAAAATAATAAAACCCACATGGCACACGGATTAAATCCATCAACTAAACCTAATACAATTGCAAGAATTGGTAAAGAAACATTTTGCGCTTGAATTTCTCCTAAAATTGGAACATTCATAGTCGTATCTTGTTTTTTCTCGGCAACAATTATCTCCTCTACTTCTGTTCCATTTTTCACAAGAGATACAATATCTATACATTCACTTTTCGAACACGTTGTAATGGCTTCTTTGATTGCCTTTTCAAAAGATGAATTAAATCCAGTAAAAGATATATCCCCAATGACAGTAAATGGTACATAAGGGCTCTCTTTTTCTAGTTTAGCTTTTACATCATTCATTAAATTTTCATTTTCTTTATTATGCCATACTTCATAAGCAATTACTTCTAAATTTTGATTTTCTTTTTGTAGTCCCTCTAAAAAAGTTTCTTCAGCAGCACAATGTGGGCACTCTTTGCCATAAAACAAGTATAATTTTACTTGATTGTCTTTCGCATACACACTAACACATAGTAAAAAGCTTACTACAAAAGTTAAAACATACTTTACTACTTTCATACCTGAATAACCTCTTTCATCCATGCATCCAATTCTTTATACCGTTTTTCACCAATGATTCGTCCTACTTCTTTACCATCCCTTAAAGCAATGATAACAGGAATTGTACTTCCTATATTATATTTTTCTATCATGTCTGTATCCATATCATAGTCATACTCTATATATTCATAATCAGAATAATTCTCTTTTAACGTATTCCAATCTTTATACGTTATAATACAACTAGAACACCAAACCGCACTAATTCGAATAAATTCCATAAAATCACCTATGCCTCATATAAATCATTAAATCTTTTGTAACAACAATCAAAAGCCTCTAAAAAAGACTGAATTTCTTTCTCTGTAGTCAAATAAGATAAACTAACTCTAACACTATGGCTTGCATATACTTCGTTTTTTGTTACCTCTAGTACTGCCCTACTAACAGCATTTCCACTAGAACAAGCGCTTTGTGTCGATATATAAATATTATATTCCTCTAGTGCATGTTGAAGTGTCTCTGGTTTCACAAAATCTACACTAAAATTAATAATATGAGGAATACAATTCTCATTACTATTCATATGTACATGTTCATAGCAACCTAATTTTTTAGTAATCGTTGCATGATATTTGCTTACAGTCTGATAATGTGCATCTAAATCCTGTAGACTTAAACGCAATGCTTTAGAAAGCGAGACAATTAAAGGAAGAGCTGGAGTTCCACTTCGATATATTGTTGTACTCTTTCCCCCATGAATAAGTGGTTCTATTACAATACCCTTTCTCTTTAATAAAATCCCAATCCCCTTCAAACCATAAAATTTATGAGCAGAGAAACTCACCAAATCAACATGGTGAAACGGAACAGAAACTTTACCAATACTCTGTGTCATATCCACATGAAAATAACACTTCGGATAATTCTTAATGAGTGATCCAATATCATCAATCGGTTGAAGAAGACCTGTTTCACTATTGACAGATGCGATTGTAACTAAAATAACTTGATCACTTAATAAACTTTTCAAATGATTCATATCAACAAGGCCATTTTCTAAAGTGTTTACAATCTCTACTTCAAATCCATGTTTCTGCAAAAAACCAAGAGGTCCATAAATAGAAGAATGTTCTAAATTTGTTGTAATGATTTTTTTACCCCTATTCTGATACCTTTCACAAATTCCTTTAATTGCTGTATTATTAGATTCACTAGAACCACTTGTATAAATGATATCAAAATCACTAACACCTAACAAATCAGAAATTTGTTTTGTAGCCTGTTCCTCTAACTTATGCGCATCTACTCCTAAACAATGTAACGAATTTGAATTTCCAATAAAAGAAGTACATGTTTTACAAAAACTATCCAATACTTCTTTATGAACCGGAGTCGTTGCAGAATAATCTAAATATACCATAGAATCACCTCAATTATCATATTACACTTAATGAAACATTTTCCAAACATATAATTTGGAAAGATTCTCTTTTGTTCTATAAATGGCTAGTACCTTACCATCTTTGTTCTTAAATATCACTTGATCTTTGTTATACCTATTCTCAAGTATTCTTCCGTTAGATATCATTTTCTCTAAATAATCATCTACCTCTACTATAAACTCATCTTTTAAAATTTCCTCAATTGATAACATTACATATGTACCATTTTCGATGTCCTCTAAAGTATTACATTCATCAATGAGAAAATTACCTTGCCTAATTCTTCTTAAAGAAGACATACATCCAATCGTATTTAGTTTTTTTGCTATATCCCTTACCAAACTACGAATATACGTCCCCTTGCTTACATGTGTGCGTATGCGAAATATAGTTCTATTATCTTCATACTTTATATCACTAATTAATTCTAACAAATAAATATGCACTATATGTTTTGGTAATACTACTTCTTCATTATTTCTAGCATATTCATATAATTTCTTACCATTTACTTTTATAGCGGAATATTTAGGAACCTCTTGCTCATAAGTCCCTATCATACTTCGTAAAACAAGCGCAATATCTTCTTTAGAAACATAAGCATCTTTTTCGCATAATACAGTTCCCATACAATCTAATGTATCAGTGTCCAATCCAAGTGTAATTTCGGCTTCATAAATCTTATCATCACACATAAGTGTCTCTACCAACTTTGTTCCTTCACCAACACATACCGCCAATACTCCCGTTGCCATAGGATCAAGTGTTCCTGTATGACCAACCTTCTTTATACCAACCTTCTTACTGACAATATTCACTATATCCCTACTTGTATAACCTTCTGGTTTGTCAATTAATATTACTCCATTCATAGGAACCACCTTATTTATTGTACCATAATATTGAAAAAAAGTATCTTCTAATATGAAAATACTTTTTGAGAGTACTATAAACTGTCTATTTCCTTTTTAGATAGGCCCGTTACTTTTGCTATATTCTCTACTGCAGTTCCTAATTCTTTAAGCTTTCTAGCAATCTCTAACTTTTCTTCTTTTTTTCCTTGCTCGATTCCTTCTAATTTAGCTCCCTTTATCTGCGTATTTCTTACTTTTCTTTCTACTGCCTCTGCATCATA
>CAJTZW010000017.1 GCA_910584305.1 uncultured Bacilli bacterium | reverse complement strand
TTTTTACACCACTATATTAATCCTTACGTGCAGTTTCTTTGAAACTTAACGTTTTGTTGCAATTTGGCTAAAATTTAAAAAAAAAGAGCTTTCGCTCTTATCGATATTTAACTGTTTTTTCATTTACATTTTGTTCATTTTGATAATTCTCTATTTTATATTCTAAATATGCAATAACAGAATCCAATGCATCACCAAAATTAACTTCATAGTGGCGAAGTGTTTGTTCCACCCCATTCAAATGATAGTGATTTTATTTTTTCTTCTTCTAGACCTTTTTCACGCAAGTTGACCTCATACTGATGAGCGTATTTTATTAATTGACATCTTAATTTATCTAGTTTATTAGAATTTGGTATATCTTGTTTTACTGTCTTTCTAACCATACTTCCGTCTGAAGTAAAATATATATTTTTTGTTGTATTATTTTTATTTTTCATAATATTTTATCCCCCTTTCGAGAGTTCTATTATAACAGAATAATTTTAAATGTCAAATTTTCTTTATTTCAAAATAGAAAGTAGAGCCTTTGCTAGAAGATGTAACTCCAAAAGGAAGTTTTTGAAGGGTTAATATATTCTTCACAATAGATAATCCTACTCCTGAGCCTATTTGCATCCTAGAGTATGTTTTATCAATTTTATAATACTTATCCCATATATGATTAAGTTCATCTTCATCAATTCCTTTCCCTGTATCAATGATTTCAATTCGAATTGTATCTTTTTTATCTATAAGAAGTACTTTTACTTTTTTATCTTCTCCTGTATAATTTAGAGCATTGTTTAGTAAATTATATAGTACTTGTTCAATTCTTTTCTTATCGGCAAGCACTTTAAAGTTTTGTTTATTCTTATATTCGATTGTATATCCATCTCTCGTATGATAAATGTCATATCTTTTGATAATATCTTGTATACATGTATGGATATCAAATGCCTCTTCCTGTAAGGGAATATTTCCAGATTGTATTTTGGATAGTTCTAAAATATCATTGACTAGGATGTTTAGACGATCAGTTTCTTCGATAATTATATTTAAATTTGCTTCTCTTTTTTCTTTATTTTTGTAAGTTAAGTCTCTAACCATTTCTGCATATGCCTTAATCATAGTAAGTGGTGTTTTTAAATCATGACTAACATTGGCCATTAGTTCTTGTCTTAACACCTCTGTTTTTTCTAACTCATTTCTTGTATAATCTAGTGTTTTAGTAAGTTCTTCTATTTCTTCAATATTACTATCATTTTCAAAGACAACATTGAATTCCCCTTTTGCCATTTTCTTAGCTGATTCATTGATTTTTTCGATAGGTTTTGAAATTTTTTTCGAAATAAAATATGCGATGATAAATGATGAGGCCAATACTGCTAGTAATATATATATAAATTGTTTTTTGATAATTTCAATTGTCGAGTCTATAGGGTCTAATGATGTATTTATAAATATATAAGTATCGTCTATTTTTAGACTGCTCATTAGAATTTTATTTTTCTGGTTTGGATTTATAAATTCATAGTTTTTATTGGAAAGTCCACTATACATAAATTCTTTTTTATAAATATTCAATTCTAAGGGATTACTATCTATCATACACCCTCTATGGTAATCATTGGATATATAGATGAGTTGGTTATTTCTATATACTTCAATACAGAAGTCATTGTTATAAGTAAGGTTGTCTAGGGTTTCTTCCAATACATTGGATGGATATGTTTCTTTTATTTCTGAAACGGCCTGGAGCAATTGTTCCTTTTTTGCATTTTCATAAAATGTGCCTAGAGAGGATATATTCAATATCCAAAATAGGGATAAGATAATCATAGAGAATAAGATGAGATATCCCCATATTTTTGATTTTAAATTATTTTTCAATTTCAAATTTGTACCCTACTGATCTTACCGTTTGAATTAAATCGCGATATATTCCTAAATTATTTCTAAGCATTTTGATATGAGTATCTACCGTCCTGTCATCCCCAAAAAAGTCGTATCCCCATACATTTGATAACAATTGTTCTCTGGATAGAGCAATGTTTGGGTTATGAATAAAGAAACATAACAATTCATATTCTTTGGGTGTGGTTTTTATTTCCTTAGAATCAATTGTAATGGTATGGGCTTTGAAATTTACTTCTAATGCATTATATGTAAAAATGTCATTTAGATAGGATGTATTTCTTTTTAAAACTGCTTTCACACGTGCTACCAATTCTTTTGGACTAAATGGTTTTGTAATATAGTCATCTATTCCTAAATCAAATCCTAATAGCTTATCATATTCTTCTGTACGTGCTGATAACATAATGATTGGAACCCTTTTTTTCTTTATAATTTCTTTGCAAGCAGTAAATCCATCCATAATAGGCATCATGATATCCATAATTATTAAATCGATTTCATGACTTTCTACAACTTGAATGGCTTCTCTTCCATTTTCTGCCTCTATTACTTCATACTGTTCATTTTCTAAATATTCTTTTATCACTGCACGGATTCCTATTTCATCATCGACAACTAGTATTTTCATAAATCACTTCCTAACTTTTATTATACATTGTTTTGTGAAATCTGCGTGAAAGATAAATTTAACGCATTTCGTATCTTGTAAAACCATCTGTTTTAATTTCTATGTTATCATTTGTGTACCAAATTGCTTCTACAAAATCCATACCTTCTATTAGTGTTTTTCCTTCATCTATTGGAAGGAGAAATAATATAGTTGATAGGACATCCCCTACTATAGAGCTATTTGTGATAACAGTAACATTTTTACAATGATTGGAAGGAAATAATGTATTTGGGTCTATAATATAATGATATTGTTTTTGATTATATTCATAATATCTATTATAACCTCCGCTCGAGGCAACACTTATATGATTCCCATATACCACTTTATAGATATCACCTGTGCTACTATTGGGGTCTTCAATTCCAATACTATAGGTAGAATGGTTGTAATGACTTCCTACTTTGATATTTCCATCGGTATTAATAATGTACTCATCAATTCCTACACTTTCTAAATATTCACCTACTTTTTCTGTAGCATATCCTCTAACAATCAAACTTAAATCTAGATTTGGGTGATTGTTCTTTATGAGATTTCCTTCTTTTAAAACGATATCAGTTACCATGTTATTTTTAGCGACTGTTAGTTCTTCGATGGTGGGGATTCCTATACCGATATCCCTATATGTCTTCCAAATATCTATAATATTTCCAATTCTAATGTCTAAAAGCCCGTTACTTTTTTCTAACCATTCCATTCCATAGGAAATCATTTCATATAGTTTAGGATCAATTTCTATATATTCTTCTATAGAAGTGTTATGTAAAATATCATAGAGATTTAGTTTTCCCTCGTAATGATTGTATCGGTCGGATAATTCATAATAGTCTTGATATAAGGCTTCTACTTTCTCTAAAGCACTCTTTGCTTTCGCTTCATCTTTACTGTATATTTTTATATAAATATTTGTATCTATATAGGATAAATTACTTGTATATTCTTGTTTTGAATTTCTTTTTATTAGAAGCAGGGATATACTAATACATATAAAAAGAATTATTATGCTTCCAATGATTTTCTTTTTCATAGCATCACCTATCTTATTATAACATAAAAACGAAACTACTGGTTCCGTTTTAGAAAATCCTCTTCTGTCATAAGAATTTTTTGAATTCCTGGTTTAAAATCATCATAGTCACTTTTGTTTATTTTTTGAACGAATTTATATGATGCTATATATTCAAACAACATAACCTGAAAATCTTTAATCAATGACTCAATTTCTAGAGCATTTTTCATTTCTTCCATAGCTAATCCTGGATTATGTTTCTTTTTATATATATTATAAATATACGGTTGTACTTTTGGATATTTTTTAACTCCAATTTTCTTATAACTTAAAAAGTATTCTAGCGCTTTATCTCTTTCTTTTTTCTTATAATAGATCTTTCCTAAATAGTAACAAAAATCAGGATGATTTATTTTTAATGAACTTTGCTTTGCTAGCATTTCTGCTTTATCATAATCGCCTTCATCACAGGAGATAGAGACTTCTTTTAGTAAGGCATTTTTGATATTCTTAGCCTCACTAGACATAGACTCTTCAATACAATATTCATTACTTTTTGCTTTTAAGTATTCTATAATATGTGAGTATTTATGTAACACATCTTTATTTTCAATGATATCTAATATACTGGCAGAGGCTATATACAAATGGTTTTCAATATGTCTATTTACTTCTTTGCATAAGTCATTTATAGATGGTTTTGTTAGACCTATCTCATATTTTTTAAGTACTGAATATGTTTCTTCGTCTATAGTTTTAATAGCAAATGCTTCTTTTTCTTGTAGTCTATTGATAATTTTATTTTTATTTGCTTTGATGCAGTGCAAGATTTCATTCAAAAATGAAATCTGTACATCAAATCCATATTCTGTCTCATTTATATATTGATTTATATGTCTATAATAGTTTAAAGCTTTGTTATATTCTTTATTTACAATGGCATCTTCTGCCATATACAATATTTTCTCAATTTTCTTAGGGTACTGAATTGCATCTTTTATACTTGGTAATGTATATGACTTACTATACGTTTCAATATCTCTCTGTAAATCGGATAAAATCTCTTTCAATAATATTGCACTTCTTGTTTCACTTTGTAACATTATCTTCTTCTTCCTTTAATAAATTTTCATATACCTCAATTAATTTTTTCCCTGCTGTTTTAATCTCTTTATCTAAAACTTTTTTATATCCATTTTCTACAAGAGATGGTAATTTACCTTCGATGATTCCTCGAATTTTTTCTTCATATTCATTTAAATCTTTTGCCTTATATACATCTTTCCCATCTTCTACAAAGTTAAAAATTGGGATATCATGAATAACTGTATTTGCTTTTTCTGTAAGTGCTTCTAAAAGAGGTATTCCTTCTGTTTCCTCCAATGTTGGGAATACATATACATCACAACCACTATAGGCACTTCGAATAATTTCTGGTTCTTGATATCCAGCAAAATATAAATTGTCTAGTTTTGTATGTACTGCTTTTTTGACTTTTCTTGGAGAAAATGTAAGTGGAGAATATCCAAACCAAATAAATTTATATTCAGGCATTCTTTTAGCAAGTTCTACAAAGTCTAATATTCCTTTTCTTTCTAAATATAATCCAATTCCTATCACTATTTTATCCGTCTTTTTATACCCAAAATCTTTTCTAAATTTTTGGCCTGCTTCTTCATTCCTTTCAAAAAATTTCATATCAATCCCATTGGATATCGCAGTAATTGGACGATTTAGGTTATAGTGTTCTAACAATTCTTTTGAATATTCAGTAGGTGTAATGATATGATCCCCTAGTCGGTAGCACTTACTAATCCACCATTTGAAAAGAGGCGCAAGTTGATTGGAGAAGATAAAAGAATTTCGGAAGTCTTCTTCTGTTGAATGGGCATGATATACTATCTTTTTTCCTTCCTTTTTTGCTTTTTTAGCAAGAAAATAAGATTTTGGTCCATAGAAATTTAGATGAATAATATCATAATCTTTGCACTTTGGATTGGTTGTATATTCGACATGATTATCTTCCAATGCTTTAATTTGATGTTGGATTGCTTTCCCTAATCCTGATTTTCTATTTATTTTATCGAATTCTGAATATAATAGTATTTTCATTTGTATCACCTAAACTGATTATATCAATAAATTGTCATATTGACAAGAATGACATCCTCACCTATTTTTTTTACTTGGCTCCATTTAATTTCTATCTCGCCTTGGGCTGAAAATATGTTATTTAAAAATTTGGATTTTTGAACGATTAAGGCAACCATATTCCCTTTATCATCTATGGCTACATCAATGATATTTCCTATTTTTTTCCCATCTTCAAGAGCCACAATGTCTTTGCTTTGTAAATCAGATAAACGCATACTACCACCTAATGTATTATATTTTTATAAAAGAAAAAAAGACGTATTATGCCTTTCTTTTATATTCTTTTGGGAGTTCACTTAGTTTTGACTTACTACTATCTATGTAGTCTACATAATTTGCCTCTTCATTTAGTATGGTAAGCAATTTACGAACCCTTTTTAAATCCTCTGAGTTCTTTATTCTTTTGAGCCCTTTATTCAATATTTGACGGCCTCTTGGATAATCTAAATGCCTTTCCTGTACAATGGCAGAAAGTGTTTTTGCTTCATTATCACCTATTCCAAACAACTTCGTTATAATATATTTCTCTATATTGTAAGTTTTGCTTAAAAACTCATCAACTTCTTTTTGTATATCTTCCTTTGACATTTTGAGTACACTAGAAAATATTGCTTCTTCTTGACATATTAAAGAGTCCTTGCATTGTAATAAAGATTCTGGATGATTCAATAGGTATTGTTGTTCATAATCCTCTTGTTTATCCTTACTAATAATTCCTCTTTCTACTAGAATATTGGATATCTCTCTTAACAGTGTTATATCCTCTTCTAATGTAGTATATTCTCGTTTCTCTACTTCCTCTTTTACTTTTAGAAAGGCATTATTATAGTTTATTAAATAATGAGGTTGCATCTCTTTAATACCACGGATAATATATCGTTCTATATATTGATGAAGTTTGGAATTTATAATATATTTTTTTGGAGAAATATCAATTTTATCGATACCTACTAACAATCCTTCATACCCATAGCTTTCTAATTCATGAATATTTATCCCCGTTTTTTCTGCATATTTTTTAGCAATTTTAGAAACGGACTGGATATGTTCCAAAATTAGTTTATCCTTTATATTTTTGTCCATATAAATCCCCCTTTTTTCTTTTACAGGGAGCTATTCTATCACAAAATTTTTGAATTTGCAAATTCAGAAAATGTTGTAAAAAGTAAGATAAGTATATGATTTAACATTCAAAACTGTAAAAGTATAGGACACTCTCTTTTTTATTATCATATTATTAAATAATTTTCGAATAACAAAAAATTAACAATGATTTTTTCTGTTAATTTTCTTTTCTAATACTGGAACATTGGAAGCATCCGTAAAATATTGTGAATACTCTTCGATTCTTTTTAAATTGTTTTGAATTACCTTAATATCTTTTAATGAATATTCATCTAGAGTATTTATATTAAGTCCTTCATGTTGTTTGTCAATTTCATTATATAAAATAGGATTAGCAATATTTTTTTCTAATACTTCTCTCATTGCCAAATATATATCATACTTTTCTAATTCTTCTATTTCTTCTTTTTGATGTTTATATGAATCTTTGTCTGCTAATGCCATACCAAAACCTGCATTAATACCAAGTAAAGCGCTAGTAGTATATGGAACATCTAAAACTATAGCAGAAACAGTTGAAATTAATAGAGCAACACTGAAGAATCCAACTGCATTAGATAAAAGAATCCTTTTTTTCCTTTTTTTTGCATCTTCTAATGCTGAGCTTTGACTTCTATCTTCAGCTTGTTTAAACATTTTGTTTAATAAATTAATTTCATTTTCTATTGTTAAAGGCATTTCATAATAAGTTCCATCTAAAAATGTAATCTTTATTTTGCCATCATCAATTGTATAGTTTTGTATTAATTCTCCATTTTCAATATTTTTATATCCATATTTCATTTTAATTTCTCCCTCTTTAATATACTGACGTTATTATATCACAACTTCTAAAAAATATCATTATCTCCTTTTTAACCGATACTGGTATTCATGGATATATTCTGCAGGTTCTTTGACTTTTTGGTATAGTTTATTACATTCAATTGGATTATTTTTGAGTGTATCTATACCAAGAAGTAGACTGTTATACATCTCTTTGATTTCTTTATATTTTAGATGTTTTGACAGTGTAATATTCTGAATGTACTCCTCTACTCCCTTTTTATTCATTCCAGATCTATACATTAAATCATATGGGCTAATTATGGCATACCCTTTTCTAAATAAGCAATTTGCTTTAATTCCATTTATTGAAAATAATAGTAGATTTGTTGGGTCATACATTAAATAGATGTCTTGATAAGGTAAAATGAAGCATAGATGATTACATAGATAGCAAGTGTCATATGGATCCAAACTCACTGAGGTATGATTTTCAATCCCCTTAAAGCTATCCCCATTATATGTACGTGTAATTGGTAATTTGAACTTATCTTTTTTCTCTATAATATCTTGATTTAGCATATTCCCAATTAATTGAGAAGAAATCTCTGATTGCTTTAATATATCATTTGTAAAACTAGCTATATGTCTACATACACCCTGTCCTAAAATAACATTAATGCCATTATAATTGTACATATTTAAAAAATCCCCATTAGCAAAACTAAATTTTTGATTATAGGATGTATAACCCCTCCATATTAAAAAAGTGATTGCTCCATTTATGGTTAGAATATTATCTGTAGTTATAGTTCTATTTATAAAGTTGCTAGTTTCTTTTATAATATCTTTATATGCTTCTATTATATGATGATGCTTTAACTCACTTTCGCGCTGATGAGCATTTAGTATTTTATGATCAGTATATTTAGTCCAAATGATAAGATTGTCTTCTTTTAAATCAAAGAATTCTTGTGTTTTTGATTCAATTAATCTCATATCACTATTCACATGTCCCACCTCTTAACGAGGTATTATAGCACAGTATATTTCAAATTACAAATAAAAAAACTAACTCTCTCTATGAGAAAATTAGTAATTACTTATAAAATCATTTTCTTAATATTTTCAATCCCGCTTTTTTCAAGCCTTGATATTTGTGCTTGTGAGATACCTATTTCTTCTGCAAGTTCTAATTGTGTTTTTCCTATGATATAACGTTCTAATAAAATATATCGTTCTTTTTCTTTTAGACGTTGTAATGCTTCTTTAAGTGCTATTTTGATATCCAATGAGTAGTTATTGTTGCTACTATCTTCCAATTGGTCTGCTAAATAAATAGTGTCACCACCATCATTATAAATTGGCTCAAACATACTGATTGTTTCTTTCATCGAATCAATCGCATTTGCTACTTCAAATTCTGGTTTATCTAGCACTTGTGCTATCATAGAAACACTAGGCTCTTTTCCTAGCCTATTGGTTAATTCTTCCTTCACTCGTAGCGCTTTATAAGCTGTATCTTTTGTACTTCTTGCAACTCTAAGACTACTACTATCGCGCAAATATCTTCTAACTTCCCCTAGAATCATTGGAACAGCATATGTACTAAATTTCACTTCATGGGATAAATCAAAATTTTCAATGGCTTTAATAAGTCCGATACACCCTACCTGAAATAAATCATCCATATTGTCAGTTCGATTGTTATACCTCTTTAAAATAGATAATACCAATTTTAAGTTCCCATTTACCAAATCTTCTTTTGCAAATGGATCTCCGCTTTGATATTTCTTAAATAATTCTATCATCTCTTCATTGGTTAAAACTTTAATATTCGCAGTATTCACGCCACAAATTTCTACCTTATGACGTGCCATAATGTTTCTCCTTTCAAAAACATTATGGGCTTTAAAATATTTTTTATACAAAAAAGACTGAAAATCAGTCTTTCTCATAATTATCTCAGTCTAGGTCTATATAGGCAGATATACCTCTTCTTTTTTGATACTGTTCTTTTTCTTTCTCAAGCAATTCCGTAGTTAGCGATGGATATATTTCTGATACATTCTTGTTATATTCGACACTTATAGTTCTTAATTCTTCTACATATTCTTTCATTTTTTGTAATATTTTTAATGATTTATCTCTGAGTGCATCGTCATCTAGCTTCGTTATCATGCTATCAGCAGTATTTACTTGTTTAGATAAATTATCTGAACATATACCCAAATCTACTGAATTTTTAATAGCCGTATAACTTTCTTTTTGTGTATTATTTAATTTCAATATTTGTCTTGCCAGTGTTGTATGTTCAACATCTGCTGGCAATCTTTCTGGACTAAATAATAAATCATTCACCACAAGGCTACTTATTTTAGAATGATATTTTATATTTATTTTATAATTAGAATCTGTTGTTCTATATTTTATAGTATAAGGGTCATATTGTGGTATCACTTCCATATTATCTAAATACGTAAAAGTACTATATCCGTTATCTGGGATATCAAATGCAAGTGAATCTATTTGGTATTGAATATTAGTAAAGTCTATCCCTTCATTAAATTCAAACTGATTAAACCCTAATTCTAGAATTTTATTCAATAAAGCTAGTATTTGATTTAGTTTATCTTTATGATTTGATATATACTGATAAAAATAATCTAAATTATCACTGTTTATTGTGGATTTATCAATATCATCAAAATTACCATGTATAAACATATATATGTTGCAGTACTTATTAATTGTATCTATTGCTATTTTGTTTTCATTATAAAATGTTTTAATTTTTTTTGAATTAATAACATATTCCCCTTTTGATATTTTTCCCAAACGCTTCATTATAGTAGTACATTTATTATACCCCATTGATCTTATTAAATTTAAAAAATCTGTCTTAAACTTTTCATAGCCGTCAATCATGTAGCACAATGTGATTAAATCTTGCGTTCTGATAATCGCGTTTTCTTGCATATTCATCATCCTTCCTTGAATTACTGTATATTGTATCATACCAAGTTTTGTATGTAAATATTTTTGTATTGTATTTCAAGCGAAGATACTGTAATCTATTATATGAGGGATTTGTATGAATGAAGAAAATTTAATAAAATATTATAATAAATTTAATGAAGATAAGAGATTAAATTCTAGGCATGGACAAGTAGAATATATCACATCCATGAAATATATTCATGAATGCTTAAAGGAAATGAAAAATCCGAAAATACTCGATATTGGTGCTGGTTGTGGGAGATATTCTATTACACTTGCGAATGAAGGATATGATGTTACAGCTGTTGAACTCGTAAAACATAATTTAAGAGTGATTGAAAAGAATAGTGATAAAGTGAAAGTTTATCAAGGAAATGCGATTGATTTGTCTAGATTTCAAGATGAAACATTTGATTTGGTGCTTCTTTTTGGACCGATGTATCATTTGTGTAGTAACGAAGATAAACAAAAAGCCCTTATGGAGGCCAAACGTGTTACTACCTCAAATGGTACACTACTAGTGGCCTATTGTATGAATGATTACTGTGTAATTACACATGGTTTTAAAGATAATTATATGAAAGATTCTATGAAAGAAGGTATGCTAGATTCTAACTTCCATATTATTTCTAAAGAGACTGATTTATATAGTGTTGTTCGTCTAGAAGAAATTGATACTTTAAATGAAGTTGCAGGCCTTCATAGAGTTAAAATTATTACTCCAGATGGTCCTGCCAATTATATAAGAAATATACTAAATCAAATGGATGGTGAGACATTTAAAATATTTATGGAATATCATTTATCGATTTGTGAGAGAAAAGATATGCTAGGAGCTGCCGCACATACATTAGATATATTAAAAAAAATAGATTGATTTTAATCTATTTTATTTTGCATGGATATACTCTTCCATTCTTTTTCTTTAAATCCTAACAGAATTTGTTTTTCATTAACTATAATAGGCCTTTTTACTAGCATTCCATTACTCGCTAATAAATGGATTTTATCTTCATCGCTCATATTTTGTAATCTTTCTTTTAAATTCATCTCACGATATAATATTCCACTTGTATTAAACCATTTAGTAATAGGCAGACTACTCTTTTCAATCCACTCTTTTAGTTCCTTATATGTAGGATTATTTTCCTTAATATTTCTTTCCTCATATATAAGTTTATGATTGTCTAGAAATTGTTTTGCACGTTTGCATGTTGTACATTTTGGATATTCTATGAATAACATTTTATACCTCCTTTTACTTGATTATTCTAACACAGATTACAGTGAATTTCAATTTTGGCACTCACTATTGACAAGTGCTAAGATAAGTGGTATAACAATAATGGTTAGAATGTAACCAAGGAGAGGATGATGATTTTGAAAAAGAAAGAATTTAAAGCAGAATCTAAAAGATTGTTAGATTTAATGATTCATTCAATTTATACAAACAAAGATATATTTTTAAGAGAACTTATCTCTAATGCGAGTGATGCTTTGGATAAGTTATATTATAAGTCTCTTACAGATACTAGTATATCTATTACAAAGGATGATATGCATATTCGTCTTATCACAGATAAAGATAAGCGCACTATCACTATCACTGATAATGGTTGTGGTATGACTGAAGAGGAACTCGAAAATAATTTAGGTACGATTGCAAAAAGTGGATCATATGCTTTTAAACAAGAAAATGAAGAACAAGATGATGTTAATATCATTGGTCAATTTGGTGTTGGCTTCTACTCTGCCTTTATGGTAAGTGATTCCGTTGAAGTACTATCTAAAGCATATGGTAGTGATGATGCATTCCTTTGGAAATCAAATGGTGTTGACGGATATACTATTTCAAAGGAAAAGAAAGATGATTATGGAACAACCATTACTCTTCATATCAAAGAAGATACAGATGATGTAAAATATAGTGAGTATTTGGAAGAATATAAGATTCGTAATATTGTTAAAAGATATTCTGATTATGTGCACTATCCTATTGTGATGAACTGTGAGAATCGTAAATTAAAAGAAGGTTCTACAGATGAATATGAAACTGTATATGAAGATCAAACCTTAAATGGTATGACACCTATTTGGAAAAAGAATAAGAAAGATATTACAAAAGATGAATATAATAATTTCTATTCTGATAAATTCTTTGATTATGAAGAACCGATGAAACAAATTCATTTTTCAGTTGAAGGTCAATGTTCTTATACTGCACTTTTATATATACCTAGTCATGCACCTTATGACTTCTATTCTAAAGAGTATGAAAAAGGATTGCAGTTATATTCTAATAATGTCTTAATTATGGATAAATGTAAGGAACTTTTGCCTGACTATTTTAACTTTGTAAAAGGAGTTGTTGATAGTCCTGATTTGTCTTTAAATATTTCAAGGGAGATTTTACAACAGGACAAGACAGTTTCTTTGATTGCTAAAAATATTGAGAAGAAAATTAAGAATGAACTTTTATCCATGTTAGAAAGTGACCGTGAAGCTTATAAAAAATTCTATAAAGCATTTGGGCTTCAATTAAAATTTGGGGTATATAATGATTATGGAATGCATAAAGATGTACTTCAGGATTTACTCCTATTCTACTCTTCTAAAGCAAAAGATTTAGTTACATTAAAAGAAATTGTAAAGGATATGAAAGAAGACGAAAATACCATTTACTATGCTTGCGGAGAAACGATTGATAAGGTTGATTTACTTCCACAGGTAGAGACAATTAAGGATAAAGGATACCCTATTTTATATCTAACTGAATATGTAGATGAATTCGTTATGAAAACTTTAATGGAATACGAAGGTAAGAAATTTGTAAATGTATCTAGTAAAGATGTAGAACTTGATAGTGAGGATGAGAAAAAAGAATTAAATACTTTGAATGACAAGAATAAAGATATGTTTTCTTCTATGAAGGAAGTCCTAGGTGACTCTATTCATGATGTACGTTTTACAAGTAGGCTTAAAAATCATCCAGTATGTTTAACGACTGAAGGAGAAATTTCTCTTGAAATGGAAAAAGTTATGAATGCAATGCCAACGGATAACAAAGTAAAGGCAAATACCGTTTTAGAAATTAATAAGGAACATCCAATTGTAGAAAAATTGCAAAAACTTTATAAAAAAGATAAAGATGAATTTACTAAGTATACAAAAATATTATATGCACAAGCTAAATTAATAGAGGGCATGGAAATTGATAACCCTACTGAAATTAGCAATCTGGTTTGTGAAATATTATCAAAATAAAAGAAAGAAGGAATTATTATGTTACCAAGTAGATTTTTTGACGATATGTTTAATATGGAAGTAGGTTCTAATCGTATGGATTGTGATATTTATGAAAAAGACAACACATACTTTATAGAATTGGATTTACCGGGATTTGATAAAAGTGATATTTCCATTGAAATGAACAAAGGAAATATTACCATTACAGCTTTAAAAGAAGAACAAACAACCGAAGATGATAAAAAGTACTTCCGTAAAGAAAGAAAAGTATATGGCAAATATGAACGTTCTTTTTATCTAGGAGAAGTTATGGAAGATGCTGTAAAGGCCAACTTTGAAGGCGGTATTCTAACTATAGCAATTCCAAAACGTTTGGAAGAAAATAACAAACGACAAATTGAAATACAATAATAAGACGCAAATAGCGTCTTTTATTTTTGCAAGAAAATCGTTATTTTAAGGCTATATGCAAAATTTTAAAGATAATTTACTACTTTACAAAGCGTTTTAACATACTAAAAATATTTACAAACATAATTCATAATAATTTCAGTTTTTATTTGATTAAATATGGTATAATTAAAACATATAAAAATTAAGGAGGATTTTCATGTGAGTAGTAAGTATTTAGAAAGATTAAATGAAGAAATAAGGCGATATTTTAATATATTATCTCCAGAATTTCCTAATTGGTTATTAGAATATATTGAAACATCTGAAATGCAAAGAATAGATGGAATAAGTATGAATTGTGGAACCGATTATTCAAAAGCATTTAATGTTAGATATTGGTATTCAAATTTAGACCATAGTGTTGGTGTGGCCTTAATAATATGGCATTTTACAAAAGATAAGAAACAAACATTAGCAGGATTATTTCATGATATAGCAACACCAACTTTTAAACATTGTATAGACTTTATGAATGGCGATTCAGAACATCAAGAGTCAACAGAAAAAAGGACAGAACAAATAATCAGAAATTCAAGAGAAATAACTAGACTATTAAAAAGGGATGGAATTAAAATTGAAGAAGTATCAGATTATCATATTTATCCTATTGCTGACAACGATACACCTCAATTAAGTGCTGATAGATTTGAATATACTTTTTCAAGTGGGCTAGTATGTCATAGAGTTTGGGAACTTGATAGCATAAAGGAAATTTATAATGATGTTATTATTTTAAAAAATGAAGAAGGAATTGAGGAATTGGGATTTAATAATATTGATATTTGTGAAAAGTACATAAATATTATTTCAAAATTATGGCCAGAATGGGTAAGTGATAAGGGTAGAACAGTAATGCAATTTTTAGCCGACATAGTCAAATCAATGAATGCTAAAGGATATTTGACAATAGACGATTTATATAATTTATCTGAAAAAGAAGTAATAGATAAAATAATAAATTGCGAAGATCGATATATTAGTGAAAACTTTATGAAATTTCAAAATGCAACTTCTGTTTATGGAAGTGAAATTCCAATTGATGGAAAATATTGTATTAGCGTAAAAAGTAAAAGAAGATATATTGTTCCACTAATTAAAACTGATAATGGAATTTTTAGAATTAATGAGATTTCAAAAAATGCAAAAGAAAATATAGACAATTATTTAAATATAAAACATTCAACTTATACAGGATTTGATTTTGATTTCAAGCCATATAGTTTTTAATATTATTTATATACAAAAAATAAGTCAATCTGACTTACTTTTTATTTGGTTGAGATTTTCTGATTTATATAAGATTCTAATAAATCGATGGCCTTTTCAACACCAAGCTTAGAAGTATCAATACATAAATCATAGTTATTTTTGTCTCCCCATGTTTGTGATGTAAAATGATTATAGTATTGTGCCCTTTCTTTATCGATTTCCTGTATCTTTTTAATAGCAGATTTTTCACTTAAATTTTCAAGTTCTTTTTTTCTATTTATTTTGAATTCCATATCGCTTGCATATATAAATACACTGACTACATTCTCTTTATTTTTTAATATATAATCAGAACATCTTCCAATAATGATACAATTTTCTGTATTGTATAATTCTTCAATTATTTTGGCTTGTTTTAAGAAAAGATTATCTGCACCACTTATCGGAGATGCTTCTTTATCGCCTGTAAATACATAATTGCTAGCAAATCCATACCAGAAGCTAGATTTTTGTTTTTCATCCACTTTTTCTAAAGTGTCCATACTAATGTCGTAGTCTTTAGAAACTTTTGCTAGAAGTTCGTTATCATAACATTTGATATGAAGTCGTTTAGCGAGTTCTTCTCCAATATATTTTCCTCCACTACCGAATTCTCTACCAATTGATATTACAAAGTGATTGCTCTCTTCTAATGGAAGAACTTTGGTATTCTCTTTTACCAATGTAGCAATCTTTTTACATTCTATAGATGCAAAAATAACGGTTACTATGAATGCACCTATATCTGCAACTGGGCCTGCCCATAACATTGTATATAAGTTACCACAAAGTCCTAAAATACATACCCCTGGTACAAGAATAATAACATCTCTCATTAAGGACAGAATCATTGCCTTATATGGTTTATCAATGGATTGTAAAAAGATACAACTTGCTTTTTGGATGCAACATAGCAAAATACCACCTAGATAAATTCTAAAACTTAAACATGCATAATCTTGGTAGAATGCCATATCACTTGCATGTCCACCAAACATACCTACAATAATATTTGGCACAAATTCGAATAATAGCATTGCAATAATACCAATTACAATATTTGAAATTATAATCAATTTATATGTTTCTAAAACTCTTTTATACTGTTTTGCTCCATAATTATACCCTATGATAGGCTGACCTCCAACGGCTACACCTAAACTAAAGGCTAATACAATGGCAAAGATTTTAAATACGATTCCTAAAGCTCCACCTGCATCTGTTGCATGAACACCTCCAATCGATCCAACAACGTTATTTGCAACAACAGTAATAATCGCTATAGAGGCTTGGGTAATAAAACTTGAAATTCCTAACTTTAATGTTTCCCCTATTACTTGAGATTCCATTTTAAAACTATTTTTGGTAAATTCTATTAATTTAGGTTTTCTAAAGTATATGGCACAAATGATGGCAGATACGATTTGCCCAATAATTGTAGCAGTCGCAGCTCCTTCTACACCCATTTTAAATCCAAAAATAAAGATTGGGTCTAATATTAAATTAATGATAGCTCCTATTACAGTTGAAATCATTGAGTATACAGGTGATCCATCCGCACGAATCATTGAAGATGTTGCAGAAGTAAACATATAAAATGGAATACCAATTAAAATAATTTTTAAATATTGTCTTGCAAATAACTGACATTCAACATTATATCCACCCGCTCCTAGAATGTTTAGAATTGGATTCATAAATATAAATCCAAGGACTACTAAAATAATACTAATTATAATCACTAGTACAATTGAATTCCCCACACATTTATTGCTTGTTTTATGATCTTTTGAACCGAGAGAAAGGCTAAATAAAGCTGCACACCCATCTCCAACAAGTTGTGCTAAAGCAAGTGCTACTACAGTAAATGGAAATATGAGCGTAGTAGCCATGATTCCAGCGGTTCCTGCAGCACTATTTCCTATAAATATTTGATCTACAATATTATAAAGGGCGCTTACAAGCATAGCTAATATACATGGAATTGAAAATTTTAATAATAACTTCTTAATTGGAGTAGAAGTTAAATAAAAGTTTTCTGTTTGTTCTTTCATTTTTTCCTCCTTCACAAAAAAATAAACGTAGAATGTTTCGGAATTCTACGCTTATTAAGCTGTCGCGACTTATTTAATTTTATTATTATTTTTCTATTTTGTCAAGAAACAAAATTTATATTTTTGAAATTTACAGACAACTACATACTATTATTTAGCAGATTTCATTTTATAGATGAATACGGTACTTGTTGCATTATTTGAACCATATCCATTATAATCTTTGGAAAGCTGTACTAACTCTTTTGCCTTATAACTGTATTGACTCGCTGTATTTGCTATGTTTGTTAATTTATGGATTCCTTCTACATTGAATGTCGAAATTCCAGCTGAGAGTGTTGTTACTCCTTCTTTTAACGTATTTGCTCCATTATTTAATTGAATAGAACCTTCATATAATTGATTCATTCCACTTCTCAATTCGGTCAGACCGCTACTTAAAGCACCTACTCCCTCCTCTACTTTTACAAGGGCTGTATTTAACTCTGTAAGTAATGTTGTAATTTGGGTAGATAATTCTGTAAGGGAAGCTATCGTGGCGTCAATTGCTGTGTTGTTTGCACTTAGTAATTGAATGAGTCCTATATTTCCTTCATATGTTTTCTTACATGTAATTACATTTAGAATGGTTGCACTATCTATACCTTGACTTGCTAAAGCAACTTTTATTTCTTCTTCTGTCATAGCAGACAGGTTATAGGTAGTATATGTTCCAGCTAAAGTTGCGTTGGTATTTTGCAATGTTGTAATTGCATTTGTGTTTTGTATCTTTAATGCTTGAAGGTTTGCTAGGGCCCCACTAATATCTTTATTTTGTAGCAATGCATTTGCTTCATTTAAAGACGCAATTACTTGTTTTACCCCTGTATCAAGGACAATGGAACCATTTTCTAATTGTTTTGCTGCTTCAAGTGCTGTATTTAGACTTAAAGATAACTCATTTGTCCCGTTTGAAAGTACATCGCTTCCTTCTTCAAGTGCTTTGACACCTTCTTCTAATTGATTCATACTATCTTGTAATGTAACAATAGAAGAGGTTAAATTTGCCATTTTATCGAAAATAGATAAATCTGTATCTTCTAATATTTTAGGTGTTGCTACAATATAGATATCAGAAAGTGCGAATCTGGTTGTTTCAAAGGAAATTATTGTTTGATTCAAACTCGCAAATTCATCAATTTGTAAACTTTCATATAAGCCTGGAGAAGCTATCCCAACTACCATATTATCTTTTCCTGTATTTACTACTTTTCCATTATTAATGGTTATGTTACGATTTGTATTTGATGATAATGTTGTTCCTACTGTTACTACAAAGGGTGTATATAGATTCTTTGATTCATTATAGCAATTGTTTGTAAAATCTAGGACAATCTCTATCTTCCCGCTCTTTCCTATCATTTTAGAAAGTTCTGTTTCAACACCATCTAAATAATAGGTAGCTTTAATAGAAATTGGTTGATTCTTTTCAATCGTTCCTGTATAGAATATATCTTTTCCTGAAGCATTCCAAGTTAATAATCGCTCACTTTGTACATATTTTTCTTTTCCGTTAATATTTAGTAAAGTTTTCAGTTCTGTATCATCCTCTACTTCCCTTACTTCATTTATATATAAATGGCTGTTAACAATAGATTTGTATGCATTTCCATTGGCATCCAAGTTTGTATATACTGTTTCTGTTTTTTCTAGTGCGGAAACCGTAAATGGTTGTAGTAGCATTATAGATACTAAAATACTACTAACTATTTTATTCATGCTTTTCATGTGTATTTTCCTCCTTTATTTTTGTTGTTTTTAAAATGACTTTATCGAAAATCATAAGAAGTGCTGGCAAAACCAAAATAACGGTTGCCATACTTATAATGGATCCCCTTGCAAGCAACTCACAAATTGATCCAATCATATCAATTTTGGTATAGAGTGCTACTCCAATCGTGGCACCAAAGAAACATAGCGCGGATGTGATAATAGATGGAACTGTGAAATGCAAAGTATTCTTCATAGCTTTCTTCTTATCACTTACTTTTGTTCTTTCTTCTAAATATCTTGTTGACATTAAAATCGCATAATCAATGGTAGCTCCAAGTTGAATGGTACCTACTATAATAGAAGCTACAAATGGTAGTTGCGTAGATGTAAAGTATGCGAATGCCATGTTTGAGAATATTGCAAATTCAATGGTTGCAATTAAGATAAATGGAAGTGAAATTGATTTTAGAACAAGTGCCATAATGACAAATATGACGCCAATAGATGTATAGTTCACCATTTTAAAGTCATGATCTGCGATGGTAACCAAATCTTTCATAAGGGCTCCTTCTCCTGCTACCATTCCATTTTCATCATATTCCTTTACAATTTTTTCAATTGTTTTAATTTGCGCATTCAATTCATTGGATGCAACTTCATACGTAGAACTTGTAAGAATTAATTGATATTTATCATTATTTAATAATGTATTTAATTCATCTGGAAGCATATTTAGCATGCCACTATCCATAAGTGTGGATGGTGAAACTACAAAATCGATACCATCTAATGCTTCTATTTCTTCTACTAACTCCCCTACTTCACTAACGGGAATGTCTTTATCTATTATAATAATCTCTGGTGATATGATATTAAATTTCTCTGCTAAAGTAGCATTGGCAATCTGGAAGCCTAAATCACTTGGAAGTGAATCATCTAGTTTATAATATACTTCATATTTCGCATTTCCAATACAAGCTGGAATGGCTAGAATACAAAATGCAATTGCTACTACTATATAATGTTTAATTGAGAATTTTTGAATTCTTTCAAATTTTGGTAAGAGATTTTTATGTTTTGTTTTTTCTATCATCTTATCAAATACAAGCAGTAATGCTGGGAATAATGTAAGGACACAAAGTAGCCCACAAACAACTCCTTTTGCCATTACAACCCCAATATCGGTCCCTAGTGTTAAGTCCATGGTACATAATGCTAAGAATCCAGCAAAAGTCGTAAGGGATGACCCCATAACTGATTTAAATGTCTCTGTAATTGCCAAAGCCATTGCTTCTTTATTGTTTGTATTTTTCTTTTCCTTTTTGGCTTCTTCATATTTATGGTATAAAAAGATTGAAAAATCTGTAGTTACTCCAAGTTGTAAGATGGCGGTTATCGCTTTTGTTATGTAACTGATTTCACCTAAGAAAATATTGGTCCCCATATTATATAAAATGGCAATACCAATATTTGCCAGAAGTAAGATTGGTACCATATAAGAGTCTGTTGCTACTACTAGTACAATCAAACATAGGATCACAGCAATGACAACATATGCTAGAAATTCTTGATCCGATAAATCCATAGTATCAATTACCATCGCTGTCATACTACTTACACGAGTAGCATCTTTGACTACTTCACGTACATTACGTACAGCTTCAATTGTTGCATCAGATGAGATAGAATCTTTAAATGTCACTAAAATGATCGTTTCATCATCTTTATATAATTTGCTTTGTACTTCATCTGGAAGCATATCTATTGGAATTGTTGTTCCAATTACATCAGCAATGCTAAATACTTGATTTACTCCATCTATTTCTTTGATATCATCTTCTAGTTCTAGCATTTCATATGTTGTTTTATCTTTAACCATTACAAAGGCATACGATCCTATTTTAAAATCCTCGGTTAAAACATTTTGACCTTTAATGGTGTCTACACTATCTGGTAAATATACCAGTATGTCATAATTCACCCTAGTCTTGATGTATCCAATCATTGTAGGTACAAGAAGTATCATTGATACAAGTACAATTGCTAAGCTATGGTTGGATATCCACTTTGAAACCTTTTTCATTTTATCCCTCCTGCTAAACAATTTTATTCATTTTTAAAAAAAAAGTCTATTTACATATATAAATAATTGTATGATAACCAACAAATTTAAGAAAATGTATCCATAAATAACCAACTTTTGTTGGTTATATTTACAAAAGTCGGTTTTGGCGTATAATAATTTTAGGTGATAAATATGCACAAGAAAGAAGACCTTCGTGTGTTGAAAACAAAAAAACATTTATATGAAGCTTTAATTTTGCTTATGCAAGAAAAAACGTTTGAAGAAATTAAGGTTTTAGATATATGTAAAATAGCCATGACCAATCGTTCTACATTTTATGATCATTTTAATGATAAATATGAACTTTTAGATTCATTAATTAAAGATTTGGAAACTGAACTTACTAAAAAACTAGAAGAGAATGATCAGAAGAATCACCCAAAAGAGTACTTCATGAAGATGATTCGATTATTTTTTGATCATGTCGATGAAAATATTTCTACTTATGTACCTGTTCTCTCTAAAAATAACAATAGTATTGTTATGGATATGGTATATGAAACCTGTTTTCGAGATGTAAAGGATTATATTGCAAAAGAGCATACATTATCTACAGATATTCCAATTGATATTATATCTAAATTCTATGTAAGTGGTGTAATCAATATCTGTTTAGAATATGTAAGAAATCCGAAAAATTACCGTAAAGAAGAACTTCTCTCTTACCTAGATACATTGATTCCCAATAATATATACTAAAAAAATGACATTGTCATTTTTTTAGTTGGTTTTGAATCCAGGTCATAATAATTTTTACGATATAATTTTGTTCTTCAATAGATAATTCTTTATTCATAGGGATTTTGTGCCATTTATATAGACATCCTCTGCAACAAGTTGCAGTCGCATGTTGAGCAATAAAAACGGGATGTCCATGAAAAGGGGTTTGCTTCCCATCATTTGGAATGACTTTTGGAGAAAGTCTATCTTTCACAAAATCATGGGCATGTTTATGAATTATATTAATTCCTTTTTCTTCTACATATTGGATATCTTTTTTAGAGAAATAAAAGTGGCTTCTGAATTTTGATTTTCGTAAAGCTTCTAATACTTGTTCTATCATATACTATCTATCCTATTTTTCTTCTTCTTTTCGAAATGATATTGGTTATGATTATCATGGCTATACTAAATAGTATCACGATTCCCATATTACAAAGGATTGGTTTTAATGTATCCAATGTAATGACTTCTATATGTGTTAGTAATTCATTACTACTTATATAATAATAGGATGGGAGGATATGTGCAAGAGTTAGGACTGAGGTTGGGAGCCATTCTAATGGAACAAATGCCCCACATAGAAAACTTGACCCAAGTGCTACTACATTGACAATTCCATTGATAGCATTCTTATCACTAATTATATTGGCAATTAGAAAGGCAATTGTAACTGCACATATTGTAAAAATGAATGAATTGATAATATAGATAATGCCATGTAATGATACCATAACGTGCCCTACAAATATAAAACTTAACATTACATAAAGTACCCATAATAGTACTGCGAATAAACAATTGGATAAAAGTAAATTACGATTGTATTTTCTATAGTTCATACTACTAGTAATCGTTCGCTTTTTAACTTTTTCGTTTTTAAAACTAGATAGGATTAAACAAATTACATATACGCAGCCTGCTAAAATACTATAATTGGCAAAATTATAATAATATGTTGCTTTGGACAAACCATCGGTTTCTAATTTTGATGTAATTTCGACGTTTGTATGTATTTCAAGCGTACTATGGATTTTTTGAATCAATGTGGCTTCATCTTCTTCTATACTCCTATACATACTGGCAATTTTAATATATCTTTCTAGCAACATTTCTGCTAACGATGCTTGATAATCTCCAGTGCTTTTGATTTCTATGTTAGGATTATCCCCATTTAGAAAATCTTCTCTAAAGGATGATGGAATATAAACGATATAGTTTATTTTTCGATAGAATAAAGCATCTTGAATAGCCTCTTCTTCGTTTTCAACATCAATGATATTGCTATTATTTTCTAAATACTGAATTAAATCTTTTGTAATTCCCTTATTTTCATCATTATTTATAATCAAGATATCAGGTTTGCTCGCTACAAATGTTGTATTGGTATCACTTGTCTGCATACTAAAGGCACTAAAGAAAACTAAAATTACAGTAAACATGATAACAGGTATTATATTGGCTTTTGCTACTTTTAAGAATGTTTTAAATACTATCATATTTTTGCCTCCTTACACTATATATTGATAAGCATATCATGATAAGTGAAAATAGGAGTAAACTTATAATATTAAAGTAATATCTACCTAATGTATCATAATAATATAGGGAATAAAGGGCATCAGTTATCATACTAGCAGGGTTAATTTTATTAACAATTGGAATATTTGTATCAATAATGTATTTCATTGTAATTCCCATCATTCCAGATAGAAAACAACCAAGCATTGTAATTGAAATAATTATTCCTGTTTTCGCATTATCATTTGTTTTAAAACAAGAAGCTATCATAACTCCAAGAGATAGACCTGCAAGGCATCCTATCAATACAAGTAACACAATTAATGGTAGGTGATTCCCATAATCAACGTGTAGAACGAAAATCGTATATACAAATAAAAGTGTAATACCAATGATTTGAATTAAGTAGCTAGCAAGAACACTACTCCATATAAGTTTTCCTTTAGAGACTGGGCTTACTGCTACTCTTTTTCCATTTGAGCTCATATTGGCTAGATTTTGATTTACAGCTACCATTCCCAAAATTCCACCATATAGGCAGGTCATAGCAATTAATGTATAAAATTCAATCATCGTATAGCTTAAATGTGTACTGGATGTGTTTATAATGGCAACATCATTATCTTTTTCAATCCTTTCTATTTCTTTATTTATATTGATATACATAGATTCCATATCTTCGATATTACTTGGATTTTTTTCTATGTTTGCTTCTATCATAGTAGTTATCATTTGGCTTCTCTCTAGGATTTCTTCTGTAACAGATGTTAAAATAGTTGCATTGATTCCATTTTCTTTTATAACTACTTTTGGTGCATCCTCAATTACTATATATCCAGTAATCTTACTTTCCTCTAGTAATCTTTTTGCTTCTTTTAGGGAAACATATTGAATATTAAATAATCTTTCTTCATTATTTTCGTCACTCAATGTTTGGAAAGCTTCTTTAAATATCTCATTATTTTCCCACTTTTCATCATTTACGATCGCAATATCAATGATGTCTAACTTTTCACTGCTTTCAATATTTGAGAAAGCCATATAAAATAATGTGCCAAGTATTATTGGAAAAGCAAATGTCCAAAATATAAGCATTCTACTTCGAAAGAGAATTTTTAGAGTATATTTAAAATTATGCATATCTAGTCACGGAGTTCCTTTCCAGTCAGTTCTAGAAAGACATCATTTAATGTTGGACGCATTACAAACACTTTACTATATTTGATGTTCTCTTTCTTTAGGTATTCCATGAATTCTATCAAATTATTTTTTCCTTTCTTATACGAAATAAGCAATGTATTATTTTGATATGCTACCTCATCAACATTTTTAAATAATTGTATTTCTTCTATATATTTTGCATCTAAATCGATTACTTCAGCACTAATTTTTTCTTCAATATTTGCTAACTCCTTTAACTCTTCGTTGGTTCCACTTGCGATTATTTTCCCTTTATCTATGATGATAACTCTATCACAAAGAATTTCAACTTCCTCCATATAGTGTGTCGTGTACACAATTGTAGTCCCATTTTCTCTTAACCTCTTAATACCATCTAAAATGTTATTTCTGCTTTGTGGATCTACAGCTACAGTTGGTTCATCTAAAAAGATTAATTTTGGTTTATGCGCAATTCCACATGCGATATTTAATCTTCGAAGTAAACCACCTGATAGTTGTTTTGGATAAAATGTTTTAAATTCTTTTAAACCAACCAATTCCATTGCCTCTTCAATATATTGTTTTCTAATTCTTTTATCTCTAATATAAAGTCCACAAAAATAATCAATATTGTCATATACTGTAAGTTCATTAAAAACCGCTACATCTTGAAATATAACACCAATATCTCTTTTAATATCATAGGCATCTGGTTTCATTTCTTTTCCAAATAATTTAATGGTACCTTTGCTGAAATTAAGAAGTGATAAAATACAATTAATGGTAGTAGACTTACCACTCCCATTCGGTCCTAATAATCCTAAAATCTCGCCTTCATAAACTTCAAATGATAGGTTATCAATTGCCTTTAACTTTTTATATTCTTTTGTAAGATTCTTTACTTCGATTACTTTTTTCATAAATTTTCTTCTTTCCACTTATATTTTTCTAAATCTACACTATTATCAAATACTTCAATTCCATCTGTTTCTAACTTCCGTTTTTGAACTCTTATTCCACCAAATGCATAGTGTGGTGATAAATGCCCTTTGCTGTTTACAACTTTATAACAAGGATATTTATGTTCATCTGGATTATTATGTAACAGATTGCCAACTACTCTTGCATAGTTCGCACTACCTAAGTATACAGCAATCTGCTTATACGTAACGACTTTTCCTTTTGGAATATGTGTTAAATATGTATAAATTTGTTCTTTCATAACAATCACCCTATGCCTATTCTTTATCATTCTGTGCTTGCATCTATTTCGGCCTGATATAATTTTTTATAAGCCTCACTACTCTTTAATAATTCCTCGTGGGTTCCTTCTGCTTCAATACTACCATCATTTAAGAATAGAATGCGATCACTATCTATAATTGTACTTAAGCGATGTGCTATGATTAAAATGGTATATTCTCCTTGCATGTTGGAAATTGCTTTTTGAATACTTTTTTGTGTTTCATTATCCAGAGCGCTTGTAGCTTCGTCAAAAAGAATAATTTCTGTCTTTTGAATCAAAGCTCTAGCAATCGCCAAACGTTGTTTTTGCCCACCACTTAAATTCACACCACCTTCCCCAATAATTGTATCATATTTATCAGGCAAACTCTCAATAAAATCATCTAGGCAAGCTAGTTTACAAGCATCTTCCATCTCTTTTTCCGTCATATCTTGTTTCACTAATTTTAAATTTTCTCGAATGCTTAAGTTAAATATATATGGGTTTTGGCTAATAATAGTGATATTCCCACGAATAGAGTCTTTGTCTAACTGATTAATATTCACTCCATCTATAGTAATGGTTCCTTTTGTTACCTCATACATTTTACAAAGTAGACTAAAAAGCGTACTTTTACCAGCCCCACTTTTTCCAACAAAGGCCACTGTCTCATTTGCGTTTACCTTAAAATTCAAATGTTTTAAGACATCATTTTCTTCTTTCGTATATCGAAATGATACATCCTTAAACTCGAAGTTTCCGTTAATTATATCTAAATGTTTTGTACCAAATTTTTCTTTTTTAAATTCATCACTTTCTATAATCGCAAATATTCTAGATGCTGATAGATTAAAGTCTTTGACTTTATCTAGTAACATTCCTATATAGTTAACAATTGATGGTAGACGACTTGAATAATTATAAACAATAAGAGCACTTGCAATTGATAAAATATTATCATTTATTAAGAATACAAGCAATAGGATTAATAGTAAATCTATGATGTCTCTTGTAAAATCGCCAAGGAGTCTATATTTTCGATCTACATCTTGCATATTATATCGAGTTGTATTTAAATCTACAATTTTATGGCTTAGCTCTGTAATAAAACTATCTTCTGCATTTAACATTTTTATGTCTCTTGCCCCTCGTACAATCTCCCCTATAAATCCTGATGTTTTTTCATTTTTACGTCTAAATATTTTGTCTTTTTCAATATATTTTTTTACACGGATATTTTCAATGATATACAATATAACTATCATTATAACCAAATATACAAATACTAATTTATTTAGTATAAACACTGCCCCAAAGATTCCTATATCTGTAATAATATTTGAAATATAAGAACTTAAAACATTAAAAATATCGGCCAGTCTACTAGTGTCATTGCTTAGTCTTTGGATGAAAACCCCAGAACCACTGTCATCTAGTGATTCATTTTCTAATTTTAAAATTTGTTTTCCCAAATCAATCTGTAGCTTTGAAAAGGTTTCTCGGTAAATGGTTTGCGCATAATATCTTGAAAAATAACGAATTAAATTTCTAACATTTTCTATAAAAAAAATGAGTATGCTGATAAAAATCAGTTGATAAAAATTATTGTCTGTGAGAGCAATAATAATTTTAGCACTTAATATAGGTACTACTACACTTACTATAATTGATACAATATTGGTGACAATATACTTAATTAACTTCCATTTTTGATTTTTTGCATACTGCCAAGCGAATTTTAAATTATGCCAAAGTTCCATCTACAGCCACCTCTTTTTTCGACATGTTCATTATACCATATTCCAGATATAAAATACAGAAATTACATTCTTGATTCTATTAAGTCAACTACAAAGTAATGTCCTCTACTTCCGTAATTTCACTTTTTAGTAACCTCTTTAACAATCTTCGTGTTCTTCTATCTTTTGTATCTGTGAGGAGTTCTAATTCAATCGCTTCCCAAATTGGAACCCATCCACCAATTAATATAATTTCCTCTAAAATCTCATTATGTCTAATTACTGTAGAAATAAACAACATACAAAATCCAATTATTAAAAGTAAAAATTGTTTGATATTTATGATATGATGTTGACGTAAGTTATCTCTATATGTCTCTTCTATCCCCTTTTGAATTAGTGATATACACCCTTTAGTATTATTTGATACATGTAAAACTAACTGAATGTCCTCGTTTCTTTTTACATAAATAGTTCGTTGCAAAATATATTGAATCAAAGCAGTTGAAACGATTCCTGTATTATATTTTTCTGTTAAATCTTCCTTTGTATTTATATATATATCAATCTTTCGCATATTCTTTCCTCCTTGTTATCTTTTCTATTTCACTATATATTATTTTCGGTATTATTTCAATGAAAATATCTTTTTTAGTACAAGTTTTTAATAACAAAGCACTCTACTATTTCTAGAGAATAAAATTTGACAAGCAATTAATATTTAGTATAATAGACTTCATAAGAAGGAATCGCTATGAAAAACAATATCAAAAATCTAAAGATTTATAAGTTTATAAGAAACCATTGGGTTGTCACCTATATTTGTGCACAGGCATTTGTAGTTACACCAATGGCTTTGGTTGCATCATATATTGTCTGTGATATACAAAATGAAAATGAGTTAAAGAAAAATGAAGAAAGAATACAGGCATTAATAAAAAAGTATAATCCATTTGATGAGGAAGATATTGATACAGATATAAAAAGTATTAAAGAGGCAGAGGCTACAGGGTATTTGATCCCAAATCCTACGAAAGAACAGTTATTAGAGGCTATAAATCATAACCGCAATATTACTAAGCATGAGAATATAAGAGAAATTTTTGTTACTTATGTATCTAATTTTTGTGATCGATTTCCTAATTTAGATAAAGCAGCCTTGCTTAAAAACTTAGAATCATTACAAATTGAAATTCAAAGTGGCTATTATATGTCATCTATACATGGTGCGAATGTACAAGCAAATTTTTCTCCAGCTTCCCACTTATTAGAGATCTCTCAAGATTTTCCAGAAAATGGTTATTCTTTGATTTTAAATCATGAAATCTCTCATATGGTACGAAATGTTTCATTTGAAACAAAAGATGGAAAATTTGCTTTAATACAATTTAAACATAATGGTTTTGGGAATAGTATTGATGAAGAAATTATAACATTACTTACCAATGAGATTTCATTTAATTGGACATCATACCCTGTAGAAAATGCAGAATTATTGGCCGACTGCTTAGGAGACAAGGAATTATTATTCGAAAATTATTTACACTATGATATCTATTCATTACAGACTGCACTAGACTTTTTGAACCCAGAAATTTCAGCGTATGAGTTTATTACATGCAGTGATCAACAAGCAATTTATCAACATTTTGGTGATGCTACATTCACAGTAGAGCAAGAAATAGAACTTTATACCAATTATATTGACTATTTTTACGCTTCCCATCGCTTGGAAGTAAAAGATCATTTTGAAGAAATTCTTGAAAGTCTTGATATTTCACCAGAAGCAAAAAATTCTATTTTGGAACATTGGTATAGTAAACAAAATAAAGTATATCAAAAATAAACTATCTTAACACAAGAATAGTTTATTTAAATATGTTATATTAAAACCCAAGGTAAATCTATTTTTGCATATAGTTTTGATTTTCTCTTAGCTAACTACATTATTGTAACTTTGAAATTTCTTCCTGTATCATTTGCCCTCTTCCACAATTTGGATTTGATAGCATACAATTATTTGGACAACCATTACAATGTATCTTCTCTAATCTATAGTTGTTAGAAATACACTCTTCTTTTGATTCACTAACCATAGAATAAATATCTTGTTTATTATCTCCCTCATGATGGTGACTGTGTTTGTGCCCATATTCTTTCTTGTAAGCATAGAATACTTCTGCGATACGTTGCGCTTCTTCCTCTGTAATGTTTAATTGTTTTTTTAAATATTCTTCTAATTTCATAAAATCCTCCTCAAAAAAAAATAGCATAAATCCATGTCTGGACTTACACTATTGCACGACATATACATTATAACACGTATAATGTTAAACATAAAGATTTCAATTTTAGAATTTTGATTTCTTTATGT
>CAJTZW010000016.1 GCA_910584305.1 uncultured Bacilli bacterium | reverse complement strand
TGAGAGCAGCAGAAAAGGTAGCAACAGAGCGAGGAATGAAACGGGGAATGAAGCAGGGAATCAAGCAAGGTATTGAACAAGGTATTAAACAAGGTATCGAGAAAGGAATTGAACAAGGTATCGAGAAAGGTATTGTGAAAGGAATTGAAGAGGGGATTCTTCAAACCGCGAGAAATCTAAAAAACATTGGTATTCCAATAGAAGATATAATGATGTCAACAGGTTTATCAAAAGAAGAAGTGGAAGCTCTGTAAAAGGTAATATAAGTTAAGTGAAAATTATGTTTGAAATATAGGTGACTAGATGTAAAATGATGTCTAGTTTTTTCTTAGGAAAATTTAAAATAACTTGGTTGACAAGACTGAAATATTCGTGTATAACATATAATGATAAAAAGGAAGTGGATTATGGCAACAAATCTAGTAATTGTGGAATCTCCAGCTAAAACAAAAACAATTGGTAAATATTTAGGTAGCGATTATAAAGTAATGTCTTCTAAAGGACATATTCGTGATTTAGCAACCAAGGGGAAGTTTGGGTTAGGGGTTGATATCGATAATCATTTTAAACCAACCTATACAACCATTAAGGGGAAAAAATCAGTTATTGATGAACTCAAAAAGGAAGTCAAAAAATCAGATCATGTATATCTTGCAACCGACCCTGATCGTGAGGGTGAGGCGATTAGTTGGCATTTATATGATGTGTTGGGACTAAAAGATGAAGAATATGAACGAATTGTATTCAATGAGATTACGAAGAATGCGATTTTAAATTCATTTAATAATGCAAGAAAAATTGACCAAGATTTAGTCAATTCACAAGAGACTAGGAGAATTTTAGATCGTATTATTGGATTTCGCTTAAGTAAACTTATTCAGTCAAAAACGGATGGAAAAAGTGCTGGAAGAGTACAATCTGTCGCACTGAAATTAATTGTAGATAAAGAAAGGGAAATTGAATCTTTTAATAGCGAAGAATATTGGACGATTACTGCAAAATTCAATGAATTTGATGCAGATTTATTTGAGTACAATCATAAAAAATTAGAGGTCAAAAGTGAAGTAGAAGCTGATGGAATTTTATCAAAATTAAGCAATGCCTTCCAAATAGAAAGTGTTGATAAAAAGGCCAAAACAAAAAATTCACCATTTCCATTTACAACAAGTACGCTCCAACAAACGGCTTCTTCAAAATTAAATATGGCTGCTAAGAAAACCATGTCAATCGCGCAAAAACTATATGAAGGTATTGAACTTCAAAATGAAACAGTAGGTTTAATTACTTATATGCGTACCGATTCAACCCGCTTGTCTTTAGACTTTGTAAAGGATTGTATTTCTTATATTGAAGGAAAATATGGAAACGAATACGCAGGGAGCTTAAAAGTAAATAAAAAATCAGAAAATGTACAAGATGCACATGAGGCAATTCGACCAACAAGTATTACACGTACACCAGAATCTGTAAAGCCATATCTTTCAAATGATGAGTACAAATTGTACCGTCTCATTTATTATCGTGCACTTGCATCGCTAATGCATGCTGCAAAAACAGAGAATACAACTGTTATTTTAGATAATAACAACTACCAATTTAAAGCAACAGGGCAAGTCATTACTTTTGATGGATATTTAAAAGTATATAGCGACTATGAAAAGTCAAGTGATAAATCTCTACCCCCATTAGATACATATCAATCGAATGTACTTGTATCGAGCGAAATTGAAAAAGAGCAACACTTTACACAACCGCCAGCGCGTTATACAGAATCCTCACTCGTAAAAGCCATGGAGGAACTTGGAATTGGAAGACCTAGTACTTATGCGACAATTATGAGTAATATCAAAGATAGGGGATATGTAAGCATTATAGATAAGAAATTTGTTCCAACAGATACTGGGATAGAAGTCACAGATCGTTTGCAGACTTATTTTAGTAATATTATTAATGTGGAGTATACTGCCAATATGGAAAATGATTTAGATAAAATATCAGAAGGAAAAATTATTTGGTATGAAACATTAGAAGATTTTTATAAAGAGTTTGAACCACTCCTACAAAATGCATTTGATAAGATGGAAAAAAAGGAGCCAGAAAAAACAGGAGAAGATTGTCCAGAATGCGGAAGTCCACTTGTAATTAGAAAAGGACGTTATGGAGAGTTTACAGCTTGTAGTAACTATCCAACTTGCAAGTATATTAAAGTAGACCCAAAAAGTATTAAAGAAATTTGTGATTGTCCAAATTGTGATGGAAAAATCATAGAGAAGAAGAGTAAAAGAGGGAAAATATTCTATGGTTGTAACAACTATCCAACTTGTAAAACAGCCTACTGGGATATGCCTACAGGTGAGAAATGTCCAGAATGTGGGAAGATGTTAGTAACAAAGAAAGATAAAGTAAAATGTAGTGAATGTGGCTTTGAGAAATAAGTCACTTTTTTTTTTAGAAAATGCATGTTATAATGGAACGGGTGATAGCATGGGTAAATATAGATTAATAGCGATAGATTCACAAAACAACTCTGAACATATTATACATGTATATAATCAAGAAACTGGAAAGTACGAAGAGTCTGTTCACATCAAAGATATTGACAATTTAACAAGCCAATATTTAGATGATAGCAATTTTATTGCGGATTTAAATGCCCAGGGAATTACTAATTTTACAAAAGGAACTACTAAAATTGTTAGTAAATTTAAAGAAAAGGATTTATGTTTTAAAACAATATATCATTCGAAGTTAATTGAGTCATGTGCAAAAGAGGTTAAGCACGGATTTATCCAAGTAGGGGACAATGATGCATATGATTTATTCTATGCTGAATTTATGGAAAAACTCAAAACAAATTCGAATTTTAGAAAAGCAATTGAAACAACCAAATATATAAATCCGACTGTAAAGATGCTTTTCCTAAATTATTATTTAACATTATCACAAGACATAAATGAAGAGGAATTACAAGAACAGCAAAAATTAAAGATAGCAATTGCTAATGAGTTTAAAAGATATAAAACATTCAGAGGGCTTTATATTTTTATGGATGAATGTAAACAAAATAAAAAACTATCAGTAGCGCATAAAAATGTAAATAAATTAATTGAAAAACCTGTTGAGCGAATGAAATCTTATGAAGAAGTACATCCTATAAATGAAGGACTTTCTGCTGTGGATAGATATAATCAAATGCATGAAGAATATTTAAGTGAAGAAGAATATGATGTCGCCTACGGAGATAATGGAGAATATGAAGGTAACAGCGCTAAACCATACATGAAGAAAAAAGGAGTACACAATGATAAATATACAAAGTGATTCAAGAAAAATAAAACCAGGAGATACATTTGTCGCAATCCAATGTGAAGTGAATGATGGGCATCAATACATTGAATCAGCGATTAAAAACGGGGCTACAAGAATTATTGCGGAAAGGGGCAACTATTCCGTTTTGACTGAAATCGTAGAAAATTCAAGAGCATATTTAGAAAGATACTTAGAGAAAAATTACAATCCATATTTAGATCAGATGAATTTAATAGGAATTACTGGGACTAATGGAAAGACAACCACAGCATATCTGATTTATCAAGCACTCAATCAAATGGGAATTAAAACGGGATACATTGGAACGATTGGATTTTATCTAGAGGAAAAAGTCTGTAGTTTGCCTAATACAAGTGTTGATATTTGTGATACATATGATTTATTGATGCAAGCATATGACAAAGGGTATAAAACGGTTGTTATGGAAATTAGTAGTCATGCTCTTGCTAATGGAAGATTAAAAACTCTTTCTTTTAACTACGCCATTTTTACAAATTTAACACAAGATCATTTAGATTACCATAAAACAATGGGGAACTATGCCCTTGCTAAACAAATGCTGTTTAGAAAACTAAAAACGAATGGTAAATGTATTGTAAATATTGATGATAAGTATGCAGAATATTTTTTATTAAAGGATAATGATAACATAACATATGGTTTTAATGTTGCAGATTATCAAATAACAAAATACCAAATGAAATCATCGGGCTCTACTTTTACCTTTGTACATGATGGAATAGAACACTTCATACAAACAAAATTACTTGGTAGATATAATGTATACAATATACTAGCGGTTATTACATTGCTCTTAGAAATGGATATTGAAATAGAGAAAGTTAAAGAAATTATTCCTACACTAAATGCTCCTGCGGGGAGAATGGAATTCATTCCATACAAAGATAATACTATTGTGATAGATTATGCACATACACCAGATGCCATTGAGAAAGTAATTACGACAGTAAAAGAAGTGATGAAAGGAAAAGTATATGTAATATTTGGATGTACTGGAGATAGAGATCGAATTAAAAGACCTATGATGACAGAACTTGTAAATAGACTATCAGATTACTTTATCATTACAAATGATGATCCTCATTACGAAGATCCAAAACAAATTGTAGATGATATGACAAAAGACTTTGTATCAGATAAATACGAGGTGTGTCTGGATAGAGAGACAGCAATTATTAAAGGTATTGAGTTGTTAAAAACAGGAGATACATTATTTATCTTGGGAAAAGGGCACGAAGAATATATATTAATTCGTGACCAAAAAATTCCTTTTAATGATAAAAAAACTGTCATGGAATATTTAGAGCAAAAAATATAAATACTACTATAGAGCAATATTGAAAGTTGCTTTTTTTCATATTTGCACCAATTACATATATTATATTGAGGTGAAAATATGTTAAGGACAAATTCAAAGGAAGTGTTAAAAAATGATACCTTTATAGCCATAAAAGGGGAAACCTGTGATGGACATGATTATATAGAAGAAGCAATTGCAAAAGGTGCCAAAGAAATTATTGCAGAGCATGGACTATATAGTGTAGAAACCCTTATTGTTCACGATACTAAGGAGTATGTAAAGAAGTATGTATCTTCCTATAAAGAAGAGCTTAAAGACTTATTTTTGATAGGAATGACTGGAACCAATGGGAAAACAACAACTTGCTATTTATTATACCAAGCACTAAATAAAATTGGTAAAAAATGTGCATATATAGGGACAATTGGATTTTTTATAGAGGAAAAAGTCAAGGACATAACCAACACAACTCCAGGAATATTAGACATATATGAAATGCTTCTAGAAGCAAAGAGAAAAGGTTGCACGCATGTAGTAATGGAGGTAAGCAGTCATGCCTTGGCACAAGATAGAGTATATGGATTAGATTTTGATGTTGCTATTATATCAAATATTACAAGAGACCATTTAGATTACCATAAAACGATGGAAGAATATGCTACTGCAAAACAAAAACTATTCTATATGGTAAAGGGAAGTGGTTTTGCAATTATTCCTACCAATATAGAATATAGATCCTATTTTGAATTAGAGCAAAATCAAAATATAACATACGGAGAAGATGGGGAATATCAAATATCTTCTATTCAAATTGAATCAGATAAGAGTTTATTTACAGTAACGCATAATGGTGCAGTAGAGTCATATGAAATAAAACTAGTGGGCCTTTATAATATTTATAATATGATGAATGTCATCATTGTACTAGAAAAATTGGAGATTGAAGATATTGGGGGATTAATATCTTCACTAACACCACCAAAGGGGAGAATGGATACTATCTCTTATGAAGAAAATAAAATCATAATAGATTATGCACATACACCAGATGCAGTTGAAAACATACTCAATTGCGTAAAACAATTTGGAAAAGGAAAAATCTATGTAGTGATTGGTTGTGGGGGAAATCGGGATAAGGAGAAACGCCCCATGATGGCTAGTATTGCTACAGGGTTAGCAGATTATGTGATATTTACAAGTGATAACCCAAGAGATGAAGACCCAATGGATATTATGCATGATATGGTAGACTCTTTAAATACTACAAATTATGAAATAGAAATAAATCGTGAAAATGCGATTATTAAGGGTATACAAAAATGTATAAAAAATGATATACTGTTAATACTGGGAAAAGGTCATGAAAATTATCAGATTATGAAAAATGAGAAAATACATTTTGATGATAAGGAGATTGTACTAAATTATTGTAGGAGATGATATCATGTTAATTTTAGCAAAAGCCATGCTAGCAATGATGATAGGATTTATATTATCAATACTATGTGGATTGGTATTGATTCCAATTTTAAAGAAAAGACATATAGGGCAAAGTGTAAGTATATTTTTAAAAGATAAACATAAAAAGAAGAATGGGACACCTACGATGGGGGGATTTATTTTTATTATCCCAACACTAATTACAATTACATTGTTATTAGCTACACATAAAATTGAGCATTCTACCAATTTATTTATTATCATATTTGTCTTTATAGCATATGGCATATTAGGATTTATTGACGACTATTTAATTATTAAACGAAGGAATAATATTGGTTTAACTGAAATACAAAAGTTATTTGGTCAACTCATTATTGCATTAGTTTTCTTCTATTTATTTATGAAAACAGGAAGAAATCCAGAGTTGCACATTTTTACATTAGGAATTCGAATTAATATGCATTGGTTTTATGGAATTTTCCTACTATTTATTCTAGTGGCAAGTAGCAATGCTGTAAATATTACAGATGGATTAGATGGACTTGCAGGAGGCCTTTCCTTAATTGCCTTTTTAGCACTTGGATTAATTAGTTGGAATTCAGTAGGAATAGAGGGAACACAAGATATTGCCATTTTCTGTTTTATCTTAGTTGGTTCTTTGTTAGGATTTCTATTCTTTAATACCTATCCAGCACGTATTATTATGGGAGATACAGGTTCACTCGCTCTAGGAGGAGCAATGGCCTCTATTGCTATTATTACAAGTCATGAAATCACTTTCATTATCATTGCAGGCGTATTTATCATAGAAACTTTAGTATGTATTATCCAAACCGCATCAATGATGTATAGTGGTAAGAAAATATTTTTAATGACACCTTTACATCACCATTTTGAAAAATTAGGATGGGAAGAAAGAGATATTGTGAAAACATTTTGGGTTGTAGGATTAATACTAGCTATGTCTGGAGTTATATTTGGCGTGTGGATTTAAGCGACTTAGTCGCTTTTTTCTTGATTTTATATAGTAAAGTTACTATTATATTAGTCAAAGGTGGTCATAATGGAATTATTCTTTCGATATAAAGATACTGAAATTTTAAATATTAATGATGGAATAAGAAAAGACATTCGAAAAATGTATGAAGAACTACAACTTTACAGGAACACTGCAGTAATGGATACATTTAAAGATAGGCTATTAAAGATGTATAAACTAGATAAAAAGTCATATTTTTTATATATTCAAGTGATGTTAGCAGATGCATATAAAATGTTATTACACTTATTTAGTCAAAATACATTAAGCGAAGAGAAACTGCTGGTGTTGAATACACTACGATATATGGATATAAATGTAGAAACTATATTGAACTACATAAATGCAGACACCGTTGTTTTTGAAGAAATGATAAGCTCTTCTGTTGCATTTGATGAACTCAATTTGTTAGGTAGGAAAACTGTTGTGCAAAATAGTAGAGAATATGATGGTGAAATCAACGCCATTTCTTCTTATCATGTCTTAGATATATTACGTTATGGAAAGGAAACGACAACGAATGAATTTATACAATACTACAACGAAATGCTTAATTTAATTGTGACAGAAACATCTATTTTAATAGAAAGTATTGTATCCCACATGAAACATTTATATGTATTTAACCGAGAAAATTATGTAGAAAATGTAAAAGATATGTGTAAGGTATTCTATAAATGGAGAAAATTTAACCAATGTATAGGAGAAAATGAAGAGAGTGAAGAAATATCTTTATACTTACATCTTCTAGAAGTGGAAAATATAGACCATATTGGTCAAGAATTCCTTTGTAATGGTAAATTTGGATTTCAAGTGACAAATGATTTTTGTTGCTATACTTCATGTGGAGGACAACGAATTAAAAATAAATATTTTACAGAAGAAGAGGTAGATGGTTTTATAGAAGATAAAATTTCTATATCTTTGAAGAAAATAAAAAAATAACAAATGTTTGTTATCTTTTACATACTATCATGCAAAGTTGTTAAAATTTTATTCTGAGAATCTGTAGTACTCTTATTCCATAGAATTTCGAATAGAACACCAAGCCCAGGAAGAACAACCTCATCTTTAGATTCTATGGAAGCTAAAATAGAATCTTTTAATTCTTCAATACTAGAATCTTTAAAATTGTTTTTTATATACTCTCTAATATTAACATTCATTTTCAATTCCTCCCTATAGATAGTTTAAAGCGAAAATATATTTTTATACAACAAAATGTATTTTCATTTTTCTAAATATAGTGTATAATGGAAATAGAAAGTAGGAGGAATAAAAATGATTTGGATTATTATAGTGATTGTAGTTTTAGTTGCATTGTATATAATGAGCACATATAATTCACTTGTACAATTGCGAAACAAAGTAGAAGATAGTTGGGCACAGATTGAGGTTTTATTAAAAAGAAGGGCAGATTTAATCCCAAATTTAGTAGAAACTGTAAAAGGTTATGCAAAACATGAAGAGGGAACATTAAAAGAAGTTGTTGAGGCTCGCAATAGAGCAGTGAATGCCAGTACACAAACAGATGAAATGAAAGCCGCTGGGGAAATGACACAGGCTTTGTCAAGATTATTTGCGTTAACAGAAGCTTATCCAGAGTTAAAGGCCAATACAAATTTTATGGATTTACAAGCAAATTTAAAGGAAACAGAGGATAAGTTATCTTTTTCAAGGCAATTCTATAATGATATAGTATTGAAATATAAAGATAAGATACAAATGTTTCCATCTAATATTGTAGCAGGGTTATTTCATTTTAAAGCAGCTTTATTTTTTGAAGCAACAGATGAAGAACGTAAGGTACCAGAAGTAAAGTTTTAAGAAGAATGTAGTACATTCTTTTTTCTTAATATGGATTTATTTTATATAGTGTGATATGATATATATAGGGTCGGCTAAAGGTGATGATACTATGGAACAAAAAAATGAATTAATAGATAAAAATTTATCAAATGATAAAGCATTTCTTTCTAAAATGGAATTTATCATGAAAGAGGATTCCAAAGATCGTAAAAGGATATTAAATGATGTGGAAAAAGATTTAGATTCCCATTCAAAAAAAATAGTAGAGTATGATAGAACTGCTAAAGCATACAAACTATTAGAACTTAAATATGCTTCACTAGAGAAAGAAATGCGGGAGAGTGAACAAAGAAATACTGAGAGAGTGAATAATTTAACTACAAAAGTAAATAATTTGGAAAACGAAAATAAATTATTAAAAAGAATTGCTATGAATCAGAAAAGAAAAATATCTGGACTACAATCCATAGTAGAGTTGGTTGTGAATGATTACGGGATTCAGAATATTGAAATTGTAACAGGACTTTCAAGTGATAAAATTAAAGAATACTTTCAAGAAGAAAAATAGAAAATTGATTTTATGATAACCAAAATAATATATAAAAATAAGTAAAAAAGGGTACTTTCCTATGAAAGTATCCTTTTTACATCATTTGATAATTGGAACTATTATATTTTGTATTTGAATACAATACGGAATTAGAATTGTTTGCCATACCTTCTAAAGTAGATATGCGACTATCTAATGCATTTATTTGTTGTTGCATTGTATTTAGTTGTTGTTCAATTGTATTAGAAGAAACATTGCCAGTAGTAGCTGGGTAAGTTCCCATCATATTAGGCATCATGTTTGGCATCATATTTGGCATTCCATAGGGTGGTACCATCCCCATTCCTTGATATGGAGGATACACAGGGTATGGTGTAGCTCCACAGTTTCTATCTTTTTTCATTTCACACACTCCTATCTATTAAAGTATATGCATATAACTATTTTTTGGTGTATAATAAAGTAGGTGAAAATATGATAAATAATTATGAATATGAACAAGAATTATATAGCAAAGGAATACAATATATTGGTGGAGTAGATGAGGTTGGAAGAGGCCCACTTGTTGGGCCAGTTGTTGCCGCCTGTTGTGTACTTCCTAAAGATTTTGTATTAGAAGGACTTACTGATTCTAAAAAATTAAGTGAGAAAAAAAGAAATTTATTTAATGATTATATTAAAGAACACGCATTAGCATATGGAATCAGCGAAGTTTCCCCACAAGTTATCGACGAAGTCAATATATATGAAGCAACGAAAATTGCTATGAAAGATGCCATAAGTCAGGTTCAAAAGAAAATTTCATTAGAGCATGTTTTGATTGATGCAATGCCATTAGAATTAGATATTCCTAGCACATCCATTATCAAAGGAGATTTAAAAAGTATAAGCATTGCAGCTGCAAGTGTACTTGCCAAAGTCTATAGAGATGCGTTAATGTATGAATTAGATGAAAAATATCCAATGTATGGATATAGGAATCATAAAGGCTATCCAACAAAAAAACATATTGAAGCAATTGGAATGTATGGGGTAATTGAGGGATATAGAAAGTCATATGGTCCTGTAAAGGATGTTATAGAAAAGGGGAAAAAGGATGAATGTAGAAACAATTAAAGTAGGGGCACTACAAACAAATTGTTATATATTAGATTATAATGGGTTAGTTTTGATAATTGATCCAGGAGATGACTATCATATTTTAAAACGATATCTAATGGATAAACATGTTGTGGCAATTTTAATTACACATAATCATGAGGATCATATTGGTGCAGTTCAATCCATTGTGGAGGCTTTTCATGCCCCTGTATATGGTAAAGAAGACTTAGAAGAAGAACGTTACTCATTTGGTCCCTTTCGTGTTGAGGTAATTTATACGCCAGGGCATACAAGTGATTCTATTTCGTATTATTTCTATGAATATAACTTCTTATTCTCAGGAGATTTCTTATTTAAACATACAGTAGGAAGAATGGATTTAGAGACAGGATCTATCGATGATATGAAACACAGCTTAGAAAAAATCTCCTCTTATAATGATCATATTAAAATATATCCAGGGCATGGGGATAGTACAACCCTTGGTGAGGAAAAACGTGTAAATCAGTATTTCAACTGGATTCAAAAATAACAGGTACTTGTCCATAATTTCCCACAGTTTTATCAAAATATAAACATAATTCTTTTGTATATTGGTAGTGTGGAGGTGATAGATGGCAGAAGTTTTGAAATATTGAATGAAATACAAATACTTATAACTTATGAAAGGAATTAATGTTATACTATATATGAGGCGATGACAATGTATACAATCTGTTTGGTAGAAGATGAAAAAAATTTGAACCATTTAATTCAAACATATTTAGAAAAGGAAGGTTATCAAGTAATTACCTTTGAAGCAGGACAAGCTGCTATGGACTATATTGGTTCGTCTGTGCAACTATGGATTTTAGATATTATGTTAAAAGATAATATTAGTGGATATGATTTAATCCGAAAAATACGTGAAAAAGATCCTAATGTGCCAGTTATTTTCACTTCTGCTAGGGATCAAGATTTGGACAAGATTATTGGTTTAGAACTAGGAAGTGATGATTATATTACAAAACCATATTCACCAAAGGAACTGATCTTACGCGTAAACAATATAATTAAACGTGTATATAGTGTAGTAGATCATAAAGTACATTATGAGTGTTACGAAATTGATTTAGAAAAGAGAATTGTATACGAGAATAATAAGGAAATCAACCTTACTACATTGGAATATGATTTATTAGTTATGTTTTTAAATAATAGAAATAAATCATTTGAGAGAGAAGAGATTTTAAGAAATATATGGGGAGAAGACTATTTTGGCAGTGATAGGGTAGTGGATGATTTGGTCAGACGATTACGCCATAAGATGCCCTCAGTTCATATTAATACAATTTATGGATATGGATACAGATTTATATGAGACCAATGAAGCAAAACCTGTATAGGCAATTACTGACCCTTGTTATCATTATTTTTAGTATTATTGCAATATCACTAGGTATTCTGCTTCCCAAAGCACTTTTACCTATATATGAAAAAAATATATATCAATTTTTGAAACAACCATTACAATTAATTAACAATGCAATAGATGAAAACGAAATAGATGACGATGTCGCATATCTCTATATTACAAGTGATGCGGATATTATAGCTTCTGAAAATTTTAGCGATATTATTAAGATGTCACCTAGTCAGGTGATAAAACAAATTGATAGTGATCACGGAAAATTCCAATATCTAGGCATAACATATTATTACAATACCTCATATAACCAATATGTCTCAAAAATATCCATTACAAATAGTAAATATGTAGAACAAATCAGGAAAGATGTACTATATACCATATTTCCTATCCTTACAATTACATTGTGCGTAATTGCGGGATTAATAATTTTATGGGCCAGAAAATTGGTTATAAAAATTGAACATCTTAAAATAAAAATTGAACGAATGGATGATGATAATTATCTCGATAACTTTAGTTATGATACAGACGATGAATTAAAAGTTCTATCTGATGCGATTGATGAAATGAAAGATACATTAAAAAAACAAGAGGAATATAAAAATCAAATGTATCAAAACATTTCCCATGATTTTAAAACACCACTTACCGTAATAAAATCATATATAGAAGCTTCTGAAGATAATATGATATCAAGAGAGGAAGCTTCAAAAGTTATCAAAGAACAAATTGATAAATTAGAAATAAAAGTACACTCCTTACTATATTTAAATAAACTAAATTATATCAAAGATTTAAAAATAAAATCAAAGGAAACCGTTGATATAACCCCAATTCTAAAATCATCCATTGAAAAATTTAAATATTTAAAACCTGATTTGAAATGGAAGTTGAAAATCCATGATAAGAAAACAATTTACCGAGGAACTTTTGATATGTGGGAAACCATTATAGATAATTTATTAAATAATTTTATTCGTTATGCACAGACCGAAATAACAATTCAAGTTAAGAATGAAAAAATCACTTTTTATAATGACGGACCAAACATTGATTCCGATGTTTTAAATGATATTTTTACTCCATATAAGAAGGGTATGAAAGGGCAATTTGGATTAGGACTATCCATGGTCCAAAAAACAATTCAATTATGTGAGTATGAGATTAGTGTAAAAAATGAAAAGAAAGGTGTAAAATTTATGATTAAATAAAAAGCCTCGGTACTACGGTACTCAGGCTTTTTTCTGTCGTTTTTTGTAAAACAATGATGGATATCTTTTTTTTTACATAAAAAATCGGTATAATGAAAATAGAATGGAGCACTATATGATAGGAATTAAATTAGAGAAAAAGAAAAAAATATCAATTACAGAAAATATAAAAGAAATCAATGCGCCAAAAATTGTGTACATTCCCCTAATGAATGGGAATGCTCAAAATGTAACAGTTTTTGTTAAAAGAAATGAATATGTATGTAAAGGACAGATGATTGGAAAAATAAAAGGGGATTTTGGTATTCCTTTATTTTCCAGTGTTAGTGGAACTGTGATTGATTTTATTGAAAAAACAGGACCAAATGGATTACCTGTCAAATGTGTAGCCATTGAAAATGACGGAAAGGAAAGAGAAGAAAAAAATGTTTCATCTAGAACATTGATAACAACCTACACAAAGGATGAATTTGTAGCATGTCTGCATGATTGTGGAATAGTTGGAATGGGAGGAAGTAGCTTTCCTACGTATGTAAAGTATAAAACAGATACAGATTTAAAAACATTAATTGTGAATGCAGTAGAGTGTGAACCATACAGTACAGCCGATTATATGTTGCTAAAGACCAAAGTGGAAGAGATATTGGAATGTTGTGATGCCATTATGGAAATCAATCATATGGAAGAATGTTATATCGCAATTAAGATTCATAATGACGAGCTAAAGGAGATTATCAAAACATTTATAGGGACATATCCAAAAGTACAGATAATTGAAGTTCCAGATATATATCCGATGGGTTGGGAAAAATCACTAGTGCGCTACATTAAACATGTAGATTATAAAAATATTCCTCTAGAGAAAGGAATTGTGGTTAATAATATATCGACAGTTTATGCAATATATGAGGCCTTAAAATATCATAAGCCACTAATAGAAAGAGTGGTTACATTTAGTGGAGAAGTGTGCGAGCATCCACAAAATATTAAAGTAAAAATAGGAACAAGCGCTAAAGAAATTATTCATGAAGTTATAAAGACAACAGAAAAACAGTATACAATTGTATCAGGTGGTCCAATGATGGGAAATGTATCACGGGGTGATGATATTATCATTGGCCCAAATGTAAATTGTATCTTACTTTTTGAAGATACATTACAAGAAAGAAGTATTTCCTGTATTCGTTGTGGGAAGTGTGTGCGTGTTTGTCCTGCGAAAATCGCCCCAGTTTTGATTAAAGATTCTATCCATAATGAAAAAAGATTACAATCATTACATGTAAATAAATGCATCGAATGTGGGTTGTGTTCCTATATATGTCCATCAAAAATTGCAGTTCGAGAATATGTAAGAAAAGCAAAAGAAAAGATAGGAAAGAGGGGCTAGGATGAAGACAGGACCTTTTATAAAATCAAAAAATAGTACAACAAAAATGATGAATCAAGTCTTGATATCACTTATACCTATTATTCTCTTTGGCTTTTATAAACATGGACTTGTGCCATTCTTCCAAAAAGAAACAGATATTTTTGGAATGCTATATCCCTTGGTTTTTGTCATATTAGGAGGTACATTTACTTATATAATAGAAAGACTTTGGGTGGAAATCATTCTGAAGAAAAAAGGAAAAGATACTACGAAGTATATGGGGCAATCATTTTCCGTACTTCCAGGGATTCTTTTGACATTGATTGTACCACTTAACACACCAATTTGGATATTATTTTTTGGTTCATTTGCAACGATTATTTTAGGAAAAATGGTATATGGTGGGTTTAGGCGAAATATATTTAATCCAGTTTTAATAGGGAGACTTTGTGTGATTATATTATATGCAAGTGTAGTTCAAAGAAATATCTATGAAGTTGGTATCATTAATGATACACCTATTTTGTCTAATATAATGGTAGTAGAGGCTGAATATAAAACTATCAAAGACTTTTTTTTAGAAATGATTTGTGAAACTCCAATCATTTTATGTACAATTGCTTATATATATTTATCATGTAGGAAAGTTATTAAAAGAAAAATTCCAGTAATCTATATAGGAACTGTATTTTTACTTACATGGTGGATTGGTCACATGAATAATCTAAGTATTTGGTATCCAATACTTCAAATATGTAGTGGTAGTTTGATGTTTGGGGCAACTTTTATGGCCACAGATTCGATTACTAGCCCTACAACTCCTATAGGACAAGTATTATATGGATTAGGCTTAGGAATCCTAACGATTATATTTCGCTTTTTAATATCATTTCCTGAGGCAGTATTTATGAGCATTCTTATTATGAATATATTTGTTACCATTTTAGATATGTTCGGTAGCCAAGCAAGAGGTAAAGTACACCTATATGCTACACTATTTATAATATGTGCTACAATTGGCCTTCTCGTTGCATATTCAATTGGAAAATCTTATGTATATCCCATTACAATAGTAGTTTAAGATATAATATTCAATATAATCAATTATGCCTGTCAACCATAGAAATCTAGGGTAAAATAAGTATTTTATAGGATTTCGATGTTACGATGACGAATATATAATTGGTGATATAATGAATTATATTAAAGTGAAATTATATATTGTGAATAAAATCAAAACATTAAAGAAAATAGATAGTACATTTTGGAATATGAGGGAAATTCGATTCTGTTGTACAAAAAAAGAATATACTTTTTATAAAAAATATATTCATAAATAGTTTTTGTTACATACAATGAATTGAAAAGTAAATTTTGCAATTTGACTTTTTCAGGAGTTTTTGATATAATCTATAACGAATTGATGGCACATTATTCTAGTCAATTCAATCTGTTATGAAGGTGGGGCTAAAAATCCACTAAAGAGCATACCTGTGAAGCTTCTTGTGCTTGCTTCTTACGCCCAGTTTGGGGTGAGTGCTGGAAGATAGAAGAATGGGCGCCCGTAATGGCATACGGTTCCGACCCAATCTTCATGGAGACCTAAGCTTGTGATTGGCCTATACATGGTAACCATTGACGGACCAATGACGACTTAGGAGTGAAAACCTACTATGTGGGGCAACTTGCGAGTAGCGTAGCTTGTCTTGAGTGATTATTTGGGGATGATTGACCAGGTGTAATTATATTTTGGCCAATATGATTATTACTATCGCAATCTGAAACAGTAGTTGCAAAAGAGAATTAATAATAGATTGGTTGTTGAGGAAATCTCCTAGAGTGTCTTATTTATATGGGATTGCAGTGCGTACTCAGTGGCAATCAAGTCATATATTTGGTGACGATATATTCATTTCTTTAAAGGGGAACCGCTTTACTGGAAACGGAAAGTAGAAATGAGGGAAATCCTACTTGACCTTAAGACGTAAAGTTTACCATATAAAAGCCAAATCAAATTCATGTATGAGCAAAAGCTCTTTTTTTATATAAGGGGTATCAAATGGATAAGAAAAAACTAAATAAAGATGAAATAAGAAATTTGAAAGTACAGATACGCAGAAAAGAAAAAAAGGATAAGGCAAAACCAGACGTAAAATGGATTATACAAATTATGCTAGTAGCATTCCTAATTTCATTTATCTTTTCCTTTGCCTCAGAATTAACACTGCCAAATGTAAATATAATCGTGGGAATTATTATTGTAATTTTATTTATCATTTTAGGGTTAGTTTTCGATATGATTGGGGTAGCTGTTACTTCAGCGGATGAAAAACCATTCCATTCTATGAATGCTAGAAAAGTAAGGGGAGCCGATGTGGCGGTGAAATTTAAGAAGAATGCTGATAAAGTTTCTAGCTTCTGTAATGATGTAATAGGGGATATATGTGGAATCGTATCTGGTTCTGCAGGAACTATGATAGCAATTTCTCTATCAGGTACTTTACATATGGATAAATTTATACTCTCCTTATTAGTAACAGCAGTAATTGCATCCTTTACGATTGGAGGAAAGGCCATTGGAAAAAGCTATGCAATTAATAAAAGTAATCTAATTTTATATGAGTTTGCAAAATGTATCTCTTACTTTTATAAACCAAAAAAATAAAATTATTGTAAAGTTTTCATAAAATAGTATTAGGAAAACTTTTTTTATGGTACAATGAAAACATGGAGGAGTGGAAATATGAATGAAAACAATAATATACAACCAGAAACAACGAATGAAGAAGTAAAAACAGTAGAGATGGGAAAGGTAGTAAATGAAAACAAAGTAGTAACTTCTAAGAAAAAAAGTAAACTTGGGTATGTAATCGCAATTATTATTTTGGCAATTGTTCTATTTGGAGTCTACAATGTTATTTTTAATGATTCCAAAAATATCTTTTTAAAGGCAATGAATAATGAATATCAAAAAGCCGATGAAATGATAGATACATTCTTTGGATCATCAAGTATCCATGAGTATGATACAGTATCTACAACAACTACTATGAATTTCAATGTAAACGTACAAGATGGAATTTTAGATGAAGATGAAATGGCGATTTTAAACGAGATTAACGCATTAAATTTACTGATGAATACACAATACGATTCTATAAATAAACAACTATACTATGGACTAGATTTAAAATATGATACAGCAGATTTATTCAACATTGGAGTATACGGTAAAACAAATAGTTTATATGTAGAACTTAAAAATATATTTGATAAATATATTGAAATCCCAGTAGAAGAATATGAGTCATTATTTGAAAATGATAATACTAGTATAGAGGATATGAAGTATGTTGCATCTGCCATCAAAGATTCTTTCTTGAATAATTTAGATAAGAAAGAATTTGTAGAAAGTAAAGAAACCATTACGATTGGAAGCGAAGAGATCAAAGCAAAGAAAATTACATATGTATTTACAGAAGAGAAAGCAGTAAAACATGTTATAAAAATGCTAACTGATTTGAAAAATGACAATAAATTTATTAAGGCATGTTCTAAAGTAAGTGGTGAAGAAGTAGAAGCTATTAAGAGCTCTATACAAGAAATGATTGATGAACTGAATGATGAACTAGATTTACTTGAGAATAGTGATGAATCCATCGAACTTTCTGTGTACACCAAAGGTTTCTCAAATACAGCAGTACAATTTAGTATGGTAGTAAATACAGACGATAAAGCTGAAATTCGTTACTCTAATTATAATGATGTAAAGAGAATTGCACTTGTAGCAGGTGGTGAAACAGTTCTAAATATAACCAATACAAAAGAAGAGGAAAATTCTTATAAAACGACAGCAAGCGCAGGTTCTATTAAATTGGTTGTAAATTCAAAGAAAGAGAATGACAACTGGAATCATACATATAGATTAACAGAGAGTGAATCTACTTTAGAGGTTAGTGGAGAAGTTACTTCTACCATGAAAGAGGTAACAAAAGATAAAGAATATATAACAGATATGAAATTTACTGCCCTGGTTGGTGCAGAGGGTGCAGAGAATATCATGGGTCTTGAAATAACAGGTACTACGACCACAAAGATTGGTGAAATGGAATCTATTCCAGATGTAAGTAATAGTGTATTATACACGAACCTCACAGAAGAAGATATGAATACAATATTGGAAAATATTATGAACAATCAGAGTTTAGTAGATTTTATTAATAGAATTACATCTTATAGTAGTATAGAAGATGATTATGACTACGATAATATGGATTATAGTTTCTAAAAATAGCGTAATAGCTATTTTTCCTTTTCAAAATATCACTTGGTATGATATACTAGAAAAAAGAAGTGGGTGAGTATATGAAATTTATTAAAGTATTTTTTAGAAGTGTATTTTTATGGATTTTCGTTTTTATAACTTGCATTTGTATGCTAGGATATACTTTATTGAATACAAGTCAAAATTTAATTTCTAAAGAAAATATTGTAAATACAATTAAGAATATTGATATAGTACAATTGTTAGGAGAAGAGCACAAACAAGAGATATATAATGTATTAGAGAAAGCAGATATTCCAACGGAATATATAGATACTATGCTAGAAGATGAGCAATTAAAAGAGACCATTGGAGAATATACTGCTTTATCATTAGACTATTTATTAACAGATAAAGAACCTCCAACGATAGATGAAATAGAGATTACAAATATTTTAATTAATAGTTTTGATGAAGCACTCAAAGAAGCAGAACAACATAATGAATTGTCTGCCTACATCACAGAAGAGAGAAAAGAACAAATTCATGAGAAAATAGAATACTATGTTCCTGAAGTGGTAGATAAAATACCAGAGGTAGAGGAATTTATTGAAAACCAAATGGCAGAGAATTCTACTTTAGCAGATGCGAAACAACAAATGGAAGATTTTGAACAAATGCTAGATAAAATACAAATGATATATAGTTATAAATCAGTATTATTAATTGGGATAATTGTATCAATGCTGTTCATTATTCTTATAAAATGTAAAGAGTTCCGATTCTTTAAGTGGTTAGCGTACCCTTGTATAATTACAGCAGTTATCGTTGGTGTAATGAATTATTATGTGCCAGTAGTGTTAAATAAATATATGCCAAGTGAACTATCAATGATAGAATCTATCATAATTCCAACAATAGAGACTTTCCTTTCAAATCTTAAACAGGCAACATGGTTCTACGGAGTACTGGGCATTATCTTCATACTTGCACAAATGTGGGTTGTAGTATATAAAAAATACAGACAAAAATAGTTTTGATAACTATTTTTTTGTACACTTTTTTCTTATAATGCATAGATTAAAGTGAGGGGTGATATAATGGCAGCATTCAAAGAAATTGTTGCAAAAGCGGTAATTGGCAAAGGGAAAAAATACTTTAAAAACAATTATACAATAAAAACCGAAAACAAGCCTACTACTGTACTTGGGTGTTGGGTTATCAATCATAAATTTAAAGGTTATAAAACAGGGGATAAAATTGGAGTAGATGGTTCATACGATATTAATATATGGTATTCATATGATAATGATAGTAAAACAACCGTAGTGAATAAGAAAATTGATTATAATGACGTATTTAATGTTAAAACAAAAGCAAGTGCAGATTTAACAGGGGATACAGATATCATTGTTAGAACATTAAAACAACCTAACTGTATAAAAGTAAATATTGAGGATAATGGAGAAATTAGTTTTGACATAGAAAAAGAATTGGGTGTAGAAATCGTAGGAGAAACTAAAATGAAAATTAGTATAGAAGAAGATGAAGAACCTTGGGAAGAAATAGATGACGATGTAGATGAAACAATTATGGAAGAAATTGATAATGAGGTCAAGGAAAATTATATTGAGGAAACAAACGAATAGTGATATAAAATACATCTTATAGATAGAGATGTATTTTAGTGTGTTAATAAAAAAACATTGACAGCATATATTTATTATGATATCATTGTACTAATGAATGGAGGGATAATATGGCAGTTAAATTAAGATTAAAAAGAATGGGTGCAAAACAAAGACCTTTTTACCGTGTTGTAGCGGCAGATTCAAGAAGCCCAAGAGATGGTAAATTTATTGAAACTGTAGGAACTTATAATCCAATTACTGAACCAGCTGAGATTAAGATTGATGAAGAAAAAGCTTTAAAATGGTTGCAGAATGGAGCACAGCCAACTGATACAGTAAGAGACTTATTTAGAAGCCAAGGCATTATGGAAAAATTTCATAATAGTAAAATGGCTTCAAAAAAAGGTGAGTAATTATGAATGTAGTAGCGCTAACTGAATATATTGTTAAGAATCTTGTAAAAGAACCTGAAAGTGTTTCTGTGAAAGAATTTGATGGGGACGACGAAGAAGTTATGATACAAGTCCTAGTTAGCAAAAATGATATGGCAGCCTTAATTGGAAAATCAGGGATGACAGCAAACGCTATAAGAACGATTGTTCAAGCTGCAGCTTATGCAAATCATTTACCTAAAGTAAGAATCAATATTGATAGTTATTAAGAGCGAAAGCTCTTTTTAAGTAAGTAAAATGGCAAAAATACATCTTTTCCATAAAAATTTCTCGGTTTATTTACATAATCTCTCATATTTTTACTATTTTATGGAGAAAATACTTAATTATTAGTAAAAAAATGGTATAATAATAATGGTGATTTTCATGATATGCAGGGTGAAGGATGTAGATATAAACTACATACGCTATGGTAAAGAAACAAGCCAAACACTCGTTTTTTTACATGGATGGGGACAGAATATAGAAATGATGCGACCAATTGCAGATCCTTTTGAATCTGAATTTAACATAGTCATTGTAGATTTACCAGGACATGGAGAAAGTAGTGAGCCTAAGTGTATTTGGGAAGTATCTGATTTTACTCAGTGTATCAAGCAACTGTTAGATGAATTAAATATAAAGAAACCAATTTTGATAGGACATTCCTTTGGTGGAAAAATCTCACTTTTATATGCTAGTAAATACGAAGTAGAGAAACTCATTTTATTTGGAAGCCCCTTTAAAAAGGAAATTCAAAAATTATCATTAAAAACAAAAGCATTAAAGCAAATCAAAAAGATACCTGGTATGAATGTATTCGAAGATTTTGCAAAAAAACACATTGGATCTACGGATTATAAGAATGCAAGTCCTATGATGCGACAGATTTTAGTAGCAACAGTAAATTTAGATATTACAGAGGATGTAAAAAAAATAACTTGTCCTACCCTGATTGTTTGGGGAGATAGTGATGAAGCAGTAGATATAAGTAGAGCGTATGAATTAGAATCATTGATCAAAGATTCGGCAGTAATTGTATATGAGGGGTGTACCCATTATGCTTATTTAGAGAATATAAATCAAACAGTTCGTGTAATGAAAAGTTTTGTAAGGAGTTGATATTATGTTACCACAGTTTATTGTTTCGCTATGTATTGTATATGTGTATATATATTTAAAATCAAAGAAATCATTTCATATGTTACAACAGAATTGGTACAATGATGGAAATCGTTATATAAAATGGATTTTCTCAAATAAGAAAAAAGTATTTCTACAAGCAGATATTGCCTTTTTAATATTTATTATCGGGTTTTGGATTAGCACAAAGATTGAGATGAGTATATTTATTGTATTATATATGTTGATAGCCTTATTCTATCTTCAAAATATAAAGAAGGAGCAAGTAAAAAAACCACTTGTATTTACGAGTAGGGTAAAGAGATTATGTGTGACTACTTTAATTTTATATATACTACCAATTGTATGGATTGTTTTTCATTTTAATGAATTACAAATTCCATGGTACTATATTATGATTGGGTTTATGGTATACATAAATTACTTTATTGTATGGCTTGCTAATATTATTAATAAGCCAATTGAAGCACTTATTCGTTTAAAATTTAAACGTAGAGCGATTCATAAGCTAAAGTCAATGACGAATATGAAAGTGATTGGAATTACAGGAAGCTATGGTAAAACGAGTAGTAAAAATATATTAAGTGACATTTTAAATGTCAAATATAATGCCCTACCAACTCCTAAAAACTTTAATACTCCATTAGGACTTATTCGCACAATTAATAATGATTTAGATAAATTTAATGATTTATTTATTGCAGAAATGGGAGCCTTTAAAAAGGGGGAAATTCAAGAATTATGTGATTTAGTACATCCAACCTATGGAATTTTAACAAAAATTGGAACAGCACATATGGATAGCTTTGGCTCACAAGAAAATATTCAATATGGTAAATTTGAACTGATTGAATCTTTGCCACAAGATGGAATTGGAATTTTAAATGGTGATGATGAATTACAAGTATCATATCCACTAAAAAATAGTGTGAAAATTGTATGGATTGGGATTGAAAATAAGGAAGTTGATGTTCGGGCAACTGATATAGAATTATCCCATCATGGTACAAAGTTCAATGTCATATTTAAGGGTGATAAAAAGAAGTATCCTTTTGAGACAAAACTACTTGGACAAGCTAATGTATATAATATTTTAGCTGGAATTGCCCTGGGAAAAGAGCTTGGAATTACAATTTCACAATTACAGGTTGGGGTAAAAAAAGTGAATGCAGTAGAGCATCGTTTGGAATTAAAAAAATATGGAGATATCTTTATTATTGATGATGCGTATAATTCCAACCCAGTAGGCTCAAAAATGGCCGTAGATGTACTTGGAATGATGCCAGGGAAAAAAATTATTGTTACTCCAGGGATGATTGAATTAGGAGAGCAGGAATATGAATTGAATAAGACATTTGGAAAACATATTGCCTCAGTATGTGATGAAGTAATTTTAGTTGGAGAAGTACAAACAAAGCCAATTTATGATGGGTTAGTAGCAAAGAAATTCAAAAAAGAAAATATCCATGTCATTAATGATGTAAAACTTGCATTTCCATTGATGCAACAGCTGAAAGAAAATGATACATATGTATTATTAGAAAATGATTTACCAGATATTTTTAATGAAAAATAATATAGAACAATAAATTAAGGAGTGAATGTATGAAAATTAAAGTTGGAGTTATTTTTGGAGGGTGTACAGTAGAACATGAAGTAAGTATTATTACAGCCGTCCAAGCTATGAATTATATGGATTCTGAAAAATATGATATTATTCCAATTTATATTAGTAAGGATCGTATTTGGTATACTGGAAAAATGTTAATGGAGATGGATGTATATAAAGATTTTGATTCATTAAAGAAATATGCAAAGAAAGTAACATTAGTACGTAAGAAAGATGGATTTTTCTTACAAAAAACCAATGGTTTATTTAGAAGAGATGTAGCACAGTTAGATATCGTATTTCCAATTGTACACGGAAAAGGTGTAGAGGATGGTTCTATCGCAGGACTTTTGGATTCTATAGGAATCCCTTATGTTGGTTCAGGAATATTAGGATCTGCTTTAGGACAAGATAAGGTAGTACAAAAACAAGTGTTAGAGAATAGTGGAATTCAAGTTCCAAAATACACTTGGTTTTATGATACTGAGTATTTAAGTGACAGTGAAACCATTTTAAAAGCCATTAAGAAATTAAAATATCCAGTGATTGTAAAACCAGCCAATTTAGGAAGTAGCATTGGAATTAGTGTTGCACATGCAGAACAAGAGATAGATGATTGTATAACAAATGCAATTCAATACGATAGTAAGATTATAGTAGAAGAAATGATACCAAACCTAATGGAAGTAAACTGTAGTGTACTTGGAAATTATGAACACCAAGAAACAAGCGCTATTGATGAAATGTTAACAGATAATGACTTCTTAACTTACAATGATAAATACATAAGCGGTGGAAAAGGAAAACTAAAAGGTGGAAAAAAACAACTTGGAACAGGAAAAATGTCCACAAGTGACCGAATTATTCCTGCTAGAATTAGCAAAGAAGTAGAAGAAACAGTAAGAGATATGGCCATAAAGACTTTTAAAGCTATGAATTTAAGCGGAGTAGCGAGAATTGATTTTTTAATCAATAAGAGCACAAATGAAGTATATGTAAATGAACCAAATACAATCCCAGGAAGCCTAGCGTTCTACCTATGGAATTATACAGGAAAAGAATATAAAAAGTTACTAGATGATATGATTACACTAGCAATCAAAAGTTATAAAAATAATGCTAAAAAAATATCATCCTTTGAATCGAACATATTAAGTACTTTTAACGGTTCTAAAGGATTAAAAGGAATGAAGAATAAAATAGGATAAAAAATTATACCTTAATTGGTATAATTTTTTGTTGTAAACTATTGCTTTTTAGAATTATTATGATATATTCACTAAGATTAAAGTAGAGAGGTAGAACGGCCTTTGTTTATAGAGAAGTACCCTGCATTACCATTATCATCCATAAAGACAGAAATTCAATAACTTTTTGATAGAATAAATAATTTAAAAATAATTTCTGTTTAACTTATTATGAAATAACAGAATATTGTTCAACTAAATTTCTTATCTTCTCATTTAGTTTTTCATACTTTAACTAATTTATTAGTTTTTATAATTTCCTTTTTTTCTTTATCACTTTCCTTATAATATTCTTTTATATCACTTGGGATTAGAATGCCATGCCTTTCCTCAACAGTTTTTATAAACTTATTCATATCTGCATCTCTAATTTTACATAAATGTTCTTGATATTCATAATCCTTTTTAAAAAACTTAGGTAATTCAGGATTTTTCATATTTAAATATAATATTTGATTAGAATAAATCTCCGGGCTAATAGATTCAAAACTATCTTCATAGTCATATAAAGGAGCTAATCTTTTTCCGTCACTTCCATCTTTTCTCTGCTTAAATAAGAAATTATTACCATTCCTATCTAATTGAGAAGTATAAAAATCACGAATAACAAATTTTTTCATATCAGATATTAACTTCTTAGACTCCTCTAGACTATCGCAAATTTCAATTAGTTTATCCAATTCAAAAATATCTCCTCTACTTAAATGATAATCCCACGTTCTTGTGTATATATAGTTAGGTGAACAAAAGTTTTCTGATATCAATCCATATTCTGGCTCTTTGTTTGCCACCCTTAACGATGCAACTTTATAATGGATTGTATCTAGTCCAAAATATTCTGATATAACTTCTCCCAGTAATTCATTAATAAAATGAAAATCATATCCATCACTTTTATAGAAATACCATTTACCATCTATTTTATGCCAATGATCTATAAAGAAAAATCTGGTGCCACAAAAAGTAACTCTTTAGGGGCCCTCATTTCATCACTCATCTCTTGTGCTAATTTATCATAATAATCATATTTATCTTTAGATAATACGGGTAAACTGTCTGCTTCTATTGTAAAAATTTGAGTACTATCCAAAATGCAATTTTCTATCATTATTATCCCCCTTAAACCATTTTTTACAAATGTATGTATCTAAATTGGCACAATTCAACTAGAAATTGATAGCTATTATAACATAAATTTAGACATATTAAAACTCGAAACATAAAGGTTCGAGTTTGGTATTCATCTGGTGGACTGTTAGGGATTCGAACCCTAGACCCACTGATTAAGAGTCAGTTGCTCTACCAACTGAGCTAACAGTCCAAAACTAATTGACTATTTAAGTATAACATATTATCTTAAAATGTCAAATATTAATTTGATAATATCTGTTAATTAGGTAAATTTTTTTAATTGGAAGTATTTTATGAATGATTATAGAAATGTATGGATGGAAAACACCAAATTATATTTGTAAACAGTGAAAGAAGAATTATTAATGAATCATTGAAAAATAACAATATCTAGTATACAATATATGGAATATGAACTGGAAAGGAGATGTATCAAGATGAAACAGAGTACATATAAATATATATTAGAACAATATAGAGATGTATTAGAAGAAATTTGGCGTGTAAGAAAAACGTATCTTGTAGATTATATCTATAGCAAAAAGGTATTTAAGGATAATGAAAAGATGAGAAAAACTTTAAGAAATGAAGTAAATGAGTATTTAGAAAATCCAAGAAATGAGTTAAAGATATATAATTTTCTTTTGAAAAATGAGAGAAAATTATATGCTGAAGATATCCACCGTATATTGGATAGTTTGCAAGAATGTTACGAATCTAGATATCCATATATAAAAGAGCTATTTGAGAATTTCGAGACAGCTATAGGTATGAATTTAGATTATAAATTCTATTTACCAAAACATAAACCAGAATATATAGGAAAAGATACTATTGATAAATATAAACTATATGCTAAGGGCTTTAATTTAGACAGAGTAACTGATTTTTTGATAGAAACAGAAGTATATTCAGAGGAAACTTTAGATAGTGAAATGAAGAAAGTAAAACAGTTAGATGTTGATGCGCAAGAAAATATAGATATGTTTGGGATTTATGAAAATGGTGGAATTGTTTTGCCAAGAGTAAGAGATGAATTATCAGCATGCATTACAATTCATGAATTGGTTCATAATATATTGCTATTAAAGAAAGAAGAAATAAAAGAAAGTAATATAATTTATGGAGAAGATCTTCCAGTTTTTTATGAACTCCTTTATCAAAAAACAAACTCTTTTGCAAGACAAATTATACATACAACAGAGATTGCTTTAAAATTATTGGAAAGTTATAATGAAGAACCTCTAAGTATTCAAATAGAAAAAGTAAAGAAATATATAACCAAAGATTAGATTCTAATGTGTAGTATATAGCATACAATAAAAATGATGTTTGAAACTCCTTTTTAATATTAGAAAAACAGTTGGAAGGGAATACACATATATATTTTTTTCATTCATATGATTGTATAGGGGGATGAATTATGAAATCTATAAATGAAATTGATGGCTATATATATGGATTTGATAAACGAAGGTGGTTTAAGGGTAAACTATTATTAGATGGTGATGGATGGGTAGAGGGCATTATAAATCTGTCGAATAACGATTTAAATAATGGGAAAAGATTTGTTTTTGGAAATTTTTATCCTGAAAAATTAATCGAATTATTTGAATTATCGTTAACTAACAATAATGAAACATTAAATTTTCATGCCGAGAAATGTCCTAAAGATTATACTGGCAAAGTATTATGTATCAATGGATCCAATCAAGAACAATATGGATTATGTAGTATAATAATGAAAGAACAGAAATTAGACCCTAAAAGCGTTTCTTGTGAAATTGAAGAATTAGAGTCCGAAATAGAAGAATTCAAAAAACGTATGGATTTATATGGAAGAACTTTTTATAATGAAACTATTCAGAATAAGGATAGAACAATAAAGGCGGTTACAGACTCTTGTGATGGTAATGCTGATATAAAAATATTACTAAAGTGAATTAATAGGAAAAGATATGGCCTGGAACCATACCTTTTTCATATTTAGATGGGGGGAAATTAGGTATATATAAAAAATAAAGATAAGTGTTAAAAATATTTTATAATACAAGTGTTTAAAAGACGTTTGAATATCTTCATTTTCTATTTCAAAGGATAAAAATAATGATTATATGTGAGTAAGCTTAACACTTAAGTAAAATAATATTAAATTTGTGTAGAGGGTTAAGGGTATAAAAATAGAAGAGGGCCATCTTATGCCAGATTATATACATTTATTGCTTTCAACAAAACATTTACAAGGATATTTATACTAGTATACTTTTGGTAAATATTTAAATTATTGTTTCAAAGAAGTACAGCAAAAAAACACTTTACTAAAAGTGCCATTTACAAATAAAACAAATTTAAATATTAATAACACCTATGGTAGTTATGGTGATATTGATTTTAACGTTGTTTACCATGATTATCATTATGATCTATCATGCATAAACTAGAACAGAGTGTACAGAATTAAAATAATAATAATTTTATTTTTATGTGGGGCAATAATTATTACTCATTTTTTGTGAATACCATAAGATAAATTAGAAAGGAGATTGGCATGAAAAGTTGTGGGAATAATGATTTAATAAAAAATGCAATGGAAAAAATAAAAAGAGATTCTAAATGCAAGCCTGAATGTATCGGAGTAATAGTAGGGCCAACAGGGCCAACTGGCCCAACAGGACCATCTGGTGGAACTATAGGGCCAACTGGACCAACTGGACCAACAGGGCCAACAGGAGCAACAGGGCCAACAGGTCCTAGGGGGAATGATGGACTAAATGGAACTTCCCCTACATTTTCAATAGGTAGTGTTACAACTGGAGCACCTGGTTCAGCTGCTTCTGTAACAATTACACCATCATAATTTATAATTTTTAATGAAAGGATGATAAAAATGAATAATGATACTACAAGTTATCAACTTGATTTTGTAATACCTCAAGGAGGAACTGGCCCAGCCGGACCTAAAGGTGACGCTGGTGCTGCAGGTCCTCAAGGTCCTCAAGGAGTAACGGGGCCAACAGGACCAGCACCTAAAATTACAATAGGTAATGTTACAACTGGAGCACCTGGTTCAGATGCAGAAGTTACTATAACTCAAGTTGTTAATCCATAAAAAGGTAAAGTAATGAAAAATACAGATTATTTATTAAACTTTGTTCTACCTAGTGGTGCAACAGGGCCAATGGGTCCGACAGGACCAGCTGGCATAGCCCGTTCAGCCTATTTGGTTACTTTTCCTGATGTTACAGCTCCAACCGGAATTACTGTAGAATCAGAAGAAAAATTACCAATTAATCATAAAGAACTCGATATTAGTAATTTGGTAGAATTAAATGAAACCGAAGATACACTCAAATTTAATGCAATTGGATATTATAAAATAACTTTTACAGTATCAGCCTACTCTAAGTACAATGGGACTTCATTTGATCCAACTAAAGATTTTGTTTCCATAGGTTTTAAAAATGAAGAAACCGGAGATGTATTTATTGGAATAAGTGCTTGGACACAAAATGATATTGCAGAAGAATTAGTAGGACAAGGAATTATTGCAGTAGTCAATACTACTGATCATTATATTTTAGAAAATTTAAGTAATCAAGCATTATGCTTAAATTCTCCAGATTTAGCTAATATAATGTCTCAATCATATTTTAGTACACCATTAGTAACTATAGTTGTAGAATATTTAGGACGTCAAGGTTCTTAAGAATTTCAAACAAGAAGTATCAAAATTATATGTAAATAGTAACTTTTAAAAAAGAAACACGATAATAATTTTGTTTCTTTTTTTAGCAAATGACATGTAATTTTAAGTTGACATAAATTAGATAATAAGATAATTCAGTTAATACACAAAACATTTATAATCTATATTAAAAATGTTTTGTATAATGAACAATTAACAGAAAAAAACAACGATAAAGGGTTGTTTTATAATTAAACTTGTATTATTGGTAGCCAGCAATTCAATTTATTGTACTTGGATTATAATTGTATTCTCCATCATAAGAAGATAAACCTGTTGAGGATGACCCTGTGACTCTTTGGATATTATAAAATCAAGTATATAATTTCTAGAATTCATAATATATCGTTTCTATTTTGTTATCTATTTATATAACATTCCCTATTATTACTATATTCTATTTAAAAATGTTTGAGGTTGGAAATAATTAAAATAGAAATCAACTTAATTTTTTTTAAAATTGTATATATTATATATGAAATCTATATTTAATCACTTAACCTTTTTATTATAACATTCACAGCAGAAGCAATTATGCTACCATTTCCAAAATATCCAAATTGTACTATTAATTTTCTAGGTGCCAATTTTATTTCATAAAGTGAAGTTTCTGAAAAATGTGAAATTGAACTACCTGCTGGTAATCTGTCACTCATATCGGGTAATGTAGTTGCAGATCCATTTTCAGAATCAATTAGTAATAAACGTGCGTCTTGATCTGTTCCGGTACCTTCTAAAATCCCACAAAAAGTAATTTCATATATTCCATTTTTTTGTATTGTTATTTCTTGGGCACCAAGTGTATATGTGTCATTTTGTTTAGGTAATAAAAAGCTGTTTTGAATATTCAGATAACCTCTTGATCTTGCTTCTGCATAACTAGCAAAACATATATCCTGTGCATCCACTGGTCCCGTTGGGCCTGTTGGGCCTGTAACACCACAAGGAAGAACAAAATTTAATTTATATTCTGGTGCATCATTATTCATAAATTCACCTCCTATTATGAGTTATTCATTATATTTTATGTATAATAAAAATAAAGGAAACGGCAATTATAAAATAATATATTTACGCGTTGTGCTAGTTGATTTATAAATATAGAAAAATCACTCAAATTATGATACCCTATATTTGAAAGAATAAAGAGGTAACAAATTGAATGATTTATAAAATCGTAGGGGAATTGTATAATGATAATGTTCCAATGGACGTGAAAAAATAAGAATAAAGCAAAAATGAGCGATGTTGAGATTATATTTATACAATTAGTAATAGAGTGCCTAGGAAAATCACAAAACTCAGGGTATTTATATTTACAAGCAAATCATCCAGATCTTGTAAATTATGTTGACCGTTCTAGATTTAATAGGTTCGTATCTTCCTTATTTACAGTTATAAAAAAGATTCGTACTAGGATGCCTAGAAACGAAAATTGTGAATGTAAAATAGTAGATAGTTTTCCGCTTATTGTAAATAAGTTTTGAAGAGCATATTTTGGAAAAAGACTGCGAGAATATTCAAGTTATGGTTATTGTGCCAGTAAAAAAGAAACCTATTATGGAATGAAAGTTCATACAGTTACAGATTTAAATGGGAATCCAATAGATTACCTATTAACAAAGGCTAATGTAGCTGATAGAGATTCTCTGTATGAATTATCAGATAAAATGAGTATTGATACTTTATTTGGAGATAAAGGCTATGTTGGACAAGTAAGTGAAGAATTAAAACAAGAAAGAGGAATAAAGCTATATGCATTAAAAAGAGGCAACAGTAAAAATCATTGCCAAAGCCTTTTCGTAATTTGATATCCAAACTTCGTAGAAGAATAGAATCTACCTTTAATCAAGTATAGGTAGTAATTATGATTTTATTTAAAAAGGCAATCACTTTATTAAAAATTTTAAAGGCCTAGTATTTGCATTTGTTTCGTTTGGCCAAAATAAAATACGAATTCTTTGCATTGTCTTAGCTTGTGAAATTTTCGTTTTGGAAAATATCATTGATTTTGTAAGACAATTGATTGTTTCTAGATTCGTTAAAATTCCTTTCTCATCAATTGTCTAAATACTAATGATTGTATTTCCGCTTAAATTACCACAAAGTGTATATTCATAGTTGCCTGGTTCATTGATTACAACTTCATTATTTTTAATACTAGAAAGGGAAGAACTGCTGGGTACGACAATATTACTAAAAGGTATTAATAGCCCTTGTGTGAAAGAATTATGATATTGGACAAATATTGCATCCTCTAAAGTAGCCGGTCCTGTTGGTCCTTGATTCCCTTGTGAACCAGTTGGACCTATTGAAATTACAAAATTTAAAATATATTTATCAGCACTTTGTTTCATTAGAGATAAAACATTTGTCATTATGTCATACCTAAATAGAAATTATGAATCTAATAGTATTTGTTAACTGACTAAATTTTTTGTAAATATTTCTGTCTAATTTTAGGGCATGCGCCTTTAATGACTCTAGAAATATACGATTGTGAATAACCAAACATATTCGCAATTTCTTCTTGTTTATATATGGTATTATCGTAAAAACCAAAACGCAATTTGATAACTTCCTGTTCAATGTCTGAAAGTTCCGCTAGAGATTCCCTGATTGCCTCACACTCGATTCTTTGTATAACAGTTTCCTCTGCAATTGGTTTTTCATCTTTTAAAACCTGTTCAAAGGTCATTATATTTCCATGGGCGTCCTCATTAATGGGAGTTAATAGGCTAATATCATTTTCTCTTTTTCTATTCGTTCTTAAAAACATTAGTATTTCATTTGCAGTTAGCACCTGTTGGAAATGTTTCATCTTTCATATTTCTAGCACCTAAA
>CAJTZW010000015.1 GCA_910584305.1 uncultured Bacilli bacterium | reverse complement strand
ACACTAAAAAATACAGATTTTTAAAATTCTCTTAACAGAAATTTTAAATCTGTATGTTTATCTATTACAAATTAATATAATTTATCAAATTAAAATTATTATTCTTGCAAATGTTTCGATAGAATAGAAATTGTAAATCCTTTTGACTCAATAAAGTGTAGAATAACTGGAAGTTCAGTTTCTAAACCATCACGGACGTGTAATGCAATAAGGCTCCCTGCCTGTAAATTTTCCTTTATCGTAATAGAAGGTGTGTCCATTGTGATAATAGTGGGGCGAATCGTATAATTATGATTGGCAAAGCAAATAGATAGTGTTTCTACGTTATCCGTTTCACTGTAGCAATATCCCTCATTTTGTTTACTAACTTTTTTTATTTTCGTATCTAGCCATGCAAAAGAACTGCTAGTATAAGAATAATTATACCCAAGATTTCCAATCTCATGTCCCTGATTAATCATTTCAATCAAAACATCATTGTTTTTTTCTACCCAACTTCCATCTACAAAGAATGTCGCCTTCATATTTTTATCAGATAATACCTTTAATAACGCACTAACAGAATCATTTGCTTCGACTAAAAAAAGTAAACTTACCATCTTTTTTTCTTTATTTCCTTGAATAACATATTTATTCATATTGGAAGATAGCGAAACAGTTGGAGGAGTTGTTGTATACTCAAGTAATTTCTCGTTATATTTTCCATATCGCTTCATCTTACTATAACTTTTGTCAACATTAATTTCACTGCCACTGATTCCTGGAATAATAGTATTCCCATCAATAACTGCATCAGTTGCTGGAACTCTATATGTATCATTTGTCTCCTTAATTTGAACCATAATATCATCAAATTCCTTCACAACCATAACTGTTTTTTCAGTATAAATAAAGCTAAAGCAAAGTAAGGATATGATGCCAATAGCCTGAAAGAAATTCTTCATCAAATCACCCTACTTAAGTATATGAAAAATGTAAAAACTTTATCCTATTTTAAATCATAATTCAAATGCTGTAATTCTGGTAAGACAAATAAACCATCCTTACGAATTAAAGTATGATCAAAGTAAACTTCTCCACCTCCATAATCACGTCTTTGAATCCATACGAGATCCCAATGTATTTTTGAATCATTTCCATTATAAGCCTCTTGGTAAGCAGCACCTGGTGTAAAATGAATGCTACCAATGATTTTCTCATCGTATAATATATCGCCCATAGAATGTAAAATTTTAGGGTTAAGCCCAAATGAGAATTCACCAATATAACGAGCTCCTTCATCTGTATCAAAAATTTCTTGTAATTTTTCTTGATTAGAAGATGATTCTGCCCGAATTATTTTCCCATTTTCAAATACCAATTTAATATTCTCATATACATTTCCTTGATAAGGGCTTGACGTATTATATGTAATTACACCATTTACACTATCACGAATAGGTGCAGTAAAAATCTCGCCATCTGGAATATTATACTCACCACAACAAGGAATAGCAGGCATGCCTTCAATAGAAAATGTAATATCTGTTCCAGGGCCAACCATTCGAACCTCTTTTGTTTTTTCCATCAATTGCTTTAACGGTTCAATATGTTTATACATCATATTATAGTCAACATTCATCACATCTAATGCATACTCAAAATACTCCTCACTTGGCATACCAGCTTTATACGCATCTAAAGAAGAAGGATAATTTAATAATACCCATCGCCTTTTATTAACACGTACAACATCACTATCCTTTGTAGCTTTCTCCACAGCAATCCTAATATTTGCAGGAACATTTTTATCTTCATAATCATTGGTTGTATAATGAATATAGATAAAACAATCATAGTTTTCGACATCAAACTCTGCTTTTTTCTGAAGAGTTTGAATACGATTTTCTTTTGTACATTGTAATAAATAAGCCTCTAACATAGGACTAATAACTCGTACAAAAGGGGTACCCTTTTTCTCTACAATCTTATCAATTAACAATTTTACAAGAGGTGTAGGATTCTCTGTATCGCAAGTAATAAGAACTCTATCATTTTCTTTTAATTGTAATGAATGAGATACAACTGTTTCACTTAATCTTTCCAGTTTATTCATTAAAAAATCACCATTTCCTATTAATTTCATACTATACTTTGAAAGGAGAAATAGTATGTATACATCATATTCAAATATACCTATGCAAAATATATCAAATCGTCCTATAAATCAACCTATGCAAAATAACCAAGATAGAATCATTGGGGGAGGCTTTTTAGGGCCATTTCTTTTAGGAGGAATTACAGGAGGATTGGCAGCACCACTATTTTATGGGCCAGGATATGGTAGACCATATTATACAAATAACTACTATTATCCATATCCATATTATGGACCTTATTATAGATAATATGCAAAACAGATTGGTTTCAATCTGTTTTATTATTACTTTCATAAATTAATGCTTCATATAATAAATCTACAATATAATTAGATGGTTCCAAATTATATTTTTCAATAATAATATCAATGATATCATCACTATAGGGTAAATGTAAGTATGTCCCTATATCCTTTTTCAAATTGTGGACATCTTTTAAATAATTTAAAGTATAATCATTATTTAAAATAAGTAAATCATAATCCTCTATCCATTCTATAAATTCATTCATAATTTCCCTTGATGTTTCCTTATAAATAAACTTATCTTTATCATAACTAATCATCCGAATCAGATCCGTTAAAGGAATATATTCTTCCCTCAAACGGTAATCAAAACGATCTATCAACTCTAAATCACGAATTTTTAAGGCAGACAATTGAATAATATCTCCTTTTTCTGGACTACTCGCTGTTGGAATTAACTCCAAAATCACATATGTATGCTTCATCAAAAATTACCTCCATCAAATATATATATAATAACATATAAGAAAAGAATGACAAAGTCATTCCTATTTTGCTTCCTCCACTGCACGTGTTTCACGAACAACGGTAATCTTAATAGTACCTGGATATTGCATCTCATTTTCAATCTTCGTTTTAATTTCACGCGCAATCTTATAGCTAGTAGCATCATCTATTTCTTCAGGTTTTACAATAACCCTTAGTTCTCTACCTGCCTGGACTGCGAAAGTTTTCTCAACCCCATCCATGTCTTTTGCAATATTTTCCAAATCTTGTAATCTCTTAATATAATTTTCTAAGGAATCACTTCTGGCTCCTGGACGAGAAGCAGACAAAGCATCAGCAACTGCAACAAGAACCGAAATTACCGTAGTCGGATCCGTATCCCCATGATGTGATTCAATTGCATTAACAACTGTATCAGATTCCCTAAATTTTCTAGCAATTTCTGACCCAACTGTAACATGACTTCCCTCAACTTCATGATCAATTGCCTTCCCAATATCATGTAAAAGACCCGCACGACGTGCAAGAGCAACATTTTCACCCAGTTCAGCGGCCAAAAGACCAGATAGGTTTGCCACTTCAATAGAATGCTGTAATGCATTTTGGCCATAACTTGTACGAAAATGTAATTTACCAATGAGTTCTATAAGTTCTGGTTCCATCTTCGTAATACCTAACTCAAAGACCGCAGATTCTCCATATTCACGAATCTTTACATTCATATCATTTAATACCTTATCATATAACTCTTCAATCCGTGTAGGGTGAATTCTCCCATCTTTAATTAAAGTTTCAATCGTTACTTTAGCAACCTCTCTACGAAGCGGATCAAAAGAAGATAAAACAATTGCTTCTGGAGTATCATCAATAATTAAATCAACCCCAGTAACAGCCTCAATCGTACGAATATTTCTACCTTCTCTTCCAATAATACGACCCTTCATTTCATCATTTGGTAATGTAACCACTGTAACGGTCTGCTCATTAGAAACATCTGCCGCATATCTTTGCATACATGAAACAATCATTGATTTTGCCTTTTTGTCTGCCTCCAATTTAGCCTCTGCTTCTCTATCTTTAATATAGGAATTAATCTCTAACTCCATCATCTCTTCAACACGTTTCAAAACAGCATTCTTTGCTTTTTCTTTTGAAAAGCCAGAAATACTTTGCAATAAATCCAACTGCTGCTTTTTTAAATCCTCTATTTTTACTTGTTCTTCTTGAATCTCTTTTTGTTTTATAAGTAAACTATTTTCTTTTTCTTCCAAAGACTGTTCACGATTTTGTAACAAGATATCTCTTCGATCTATGTTATTCTCACGATTTAAAAGCCTTTCTTCTGTAGTTTTAGCAGTCTCCTTACTTTCTTTTAAAACCTTTTCAGCTTCTAATTTAATCTTATAAGCCTCTTCTTTTGATTCTAAAACACTATTGCGTTTTATCGTCTCAGATTCTTCCTTAGCACTCTCTATAATTTTCTCTGCCTTACTACTAGCAGAAACCCCCTTTACATAATTTACAATAAACATAGTAATAACACCAACAAAAAGTCCAATTAAGACCAGTAAAATGGAGAAAATGATTTCACTCATACAGTAACCTCCATTCTATCTATATGAATAGGAAAATATCTATTATTATCCTATTACCATTGTAATGTTTCTAGAGCAAGAAGTCAAGGTGTTGAAATCGACTTTCATAAGTAAAAAAAATTAGCACTTAAAAAACTGAACAAATAATCATTCAGTTTAACATTTATATCATTCTACATTTTTAGTAATAGCAATCTCATAATACTCTCTAACTTTTTGATCCAATTCCTTTTTAAGAGATGTATTCGTTTTCAAAATTTCTCGAACATTTTCTTTCCCTTGTCCTAATTTTTCACCATTATATGCATACCATGAGCCACTCTTCTCTAAAATACCTGCCTCACTTGCCAAATCTACAATTTCACCCTCAATAGATACACCTTCGCCATACATAATATCCACTATACAATTTTTAAAAGGGGGTGCCATTTTATTTTTAACGACCTTCACTGAAGTCTTATTTCCGATAATATCAGTTCCCAATTTGATCTGTTCTGAGCGACGAATTTCCAAGCGAACAGAAGAATAAAATTTTAAGGCTCTTCCACCAGGTGTAGTTTCAGGATTACCAAACATAACACCCACCTTTTCACGTAATTGATTAATAAAAATAGCAATTGTATTGGTCTTACTTATTACCCCCGAAAGTTTACGAAGTGCCTGACTCATAAGACGGGCCTGTAACCCCACATGAGAATCCCCCATTTCACCTTCAATTTCAGCTTGTGGAACAAGTGCAGCAACAGAATCAATAACAATTACACTAATAGCCCCACTACGCACCAAGGCCTCACAAATTTCTAGTGCTTGTTCCCCATTATCTGGCTGTGACAATAATAACTCATTAATATCAACTCCCAATTTTGATGCATATTGAGGATCCAAAGAATGTTCTGCGTCAATAAATGCTGCTCTTCCTCCAAGCCTTTGAGCCTCCGCAATCGCATGTAATGCAAATGTCGTTTTACCACTTGATTCTGGACCATAGATTTCTACAATTCTTCCTTTAGGATATCCCCCAATCCCAAGCGCTATATCTAAAGATAAAGATCCACTAGGAATGACATCTATTTTTTGATGTTCATGTTCCCCAAGCTTCATAACTGAACCTTTTCCAAATTGTTTTTCTATATCAGCAAGTACTTGATCCAATGTCTTATCTGTTGATGATTTTACCATTTAATTTCCTCCTAACGTACTACATGTCCATTATATACTAGTTAAATCACAATGTCAATAGAAAAATCGAACATTTGTTTGTTAATTTTTGCTGTACATTTTACCCAGATTTTCAAAATTTGATAAACAAAAAGAAGAAATCTGTGCTATTCTGAAGCAATTTCTTCTTTTTTTACTTGATTTTCAAAAATTAAATCTTTATTCATATAAAAGTATTCGACAGCAGATACAATTGATAATACACATGCAATAATTAGTAACGCATCAGAAACTCTAATATTCCATAGTTCAAATGGTAAATTATAAAATAAAGTTAGTGTAACGCCTACCATCATACAAGCTGTTTTTAATTTACCAGACTTAATTGCGGCAATAACTCTTCCCTTATTCCCAGCAACCATTTTAATTGTATCTACAACAATATCTCTTACAACAATAATGACTGGTATTACAGCAGAAATAAATCCAGTAGAAGCCAAGATAATTAAAATCGCATTGACTAGTACCTTATCTGCAATCGCATCCAACATCTTACCAAGATCAGTAACAAGATTATATTTTCTTGCAATATATCCATCAACAAAATCAGTAAGAGAGGCAATAATAAATAGAACACCAGCAATCATATATTTAATATCAACTACAATCGATTCATTCACAAAAAGTTTTGGTAAAGAAAATCCTGTGGCATCAAAAGGGAATAATAATAAGGCAATGATAAACAATGACATAAAAATTCGGCTCATTGTAATTTTATTTGGTAAATTCATAAATCCTCCTCTATTTTGTAATCATATATGCAACCATATCTTCATCAATATCATTACTTCCGTGATTAAATGATGAAAAAATGAAATAACTAACTACAAAAACAACAATTATAATACCTATATAAAATAAGAAAGGTGGAATCGTAATAATCTGTTTTCGCTCCAAAGTATAAGGAGAAGCAATTCTTCGTTCTTCTTTTGGTTGTTTCTTATTAATTTTTTTCTTAGCCTTACGAATATCATCAATAGATATTTTAGAAGTATAATCAAATAGGTACTCATTAAATTCATCAATCATATCTTCATAATTGAGTCCTAAATATTTTGCATAATCACGTATAAAATATTTTAAATAGAATACATCTTTAAACGCGTCTAAATTTCCTGACTCAATATCTTCCAATTGAGAGACTCGAAGTTTTAAATCATTTGCTACTTCTTCCAAAGAAACACCCATATCCTCACGTGCCTCTTTTAAAGTGGCTCCAATTTCCTTCATTGCATACTTTCCTTTCTATTCTAATACTATTATATAAAAAAATAATACTTTATAAGCCATGTTCTGTACCTATTGCTAGGTGACAAACATTTATCTACCCGATTGCTCGAGTCCCATAGGAAGTTCTATTTCCCTCCTATTAGGTTCCCCTACCAAAATTTGGGTTTCTCACTCGTGGGGTTTACCCGTTCCATTTCCTCCGTTTCCAGATTCTTCGTCACTATGGCACTTTTATACCTACTATAACCATATTCGAAAACTTAGGTTAATTCAGAGCCGTTAAGTAAATTACTTACCATAGGTTATTGATTCCCTATGCACGAACACTATAATCATCACAGATTATGTGAGCATGGACTTTCCTCTACACCACAAAGGATGCAGCGTTTGTCAAAGTACTATTCTTTTCCATATATAATTTTTTCTAAATTCGATAACCTACGTAGTAAATCAGAGTTGCTAACGCCACTACTGCTACCCTCTTCTTGTAAAACAGATAATTTGGTTCTTAAATTACGTATTTCCTGTTTTAATTTGATATTGTCTTCAATCAAATCTTTTTTCTCATTTTCAATATCTTTAATAATCGCATAAAATTCTTCATAATCACGAATAACGATATCTAAAAACTTATCAACCTCTTGAGGTCGATACCCTCTCGTATCAATTTTAAATTCTTTTTCCAAAATATCTTTACCAGTTAATAAAATTCGATCTTGATACACAAGCCTCACCTCTCATACTCATATATATTCTCTCAAAAAAATAGTATTTTGTCAATTTAAATACATTCTCTATATATAGGTTTTAGTAAATTCACATTTTTTCATAGAAATTTGAAATCCATAACAACATCGCAATAAAAAAGCTACCCTTGAATACGCTTTACAAAGGTAGCTATTTTTAGATATTTTATATCATCAATCATCTCATCAAACATAGTATTAATATGGTTATATGATTCCATACCTATCACCTCAACACTACTGTAACATAGAAATATGAATAAAATATTAGTTTCGACAAAAGTAGAAAAAAATAGTAACATATTTTATAAATATGACAATTTATTCATTTACAAATTTTAAGGTAGAAAAATCCACCCAATTATAGTATAATAAAAACGGTGATTAGATGAAGTATCCAATGGGAATTAATAAAGAAACAAAAGCTATAAGTTATGGAAACCGTGGAATGGCTTTAGAACATGATATTAACGAAACAAATCAATACTATTTACACAATGACATTGCTATAATTTATAAAAAACCAACTCCCATTACCATTACAAAAGTAAATTATCATTCCAGAAAAGATGCTATCATCACTGAAGCTTATTTTAAAACACCTTCCACAACAGATTATAATGGGATCTATAAAGGAAAATATATTGATTTTGAAGCAAAAGAAACCAAATTACCCTATTTTCCACTAAGAAATATTCACGAACATCAAATAGAACATTTGAACAAAATTATGAAACATGGTGGGATTGGTTTTCTAATTATACATTTTGTCTCGTTACAAAAAATATACTATTTAGATGGAAGCAAACTGATTCAATATATAGAAAATACCAAAAAAAAGACAATTCCAATTGACTACTTTGAGAAAGAGGGCTATAGTATAAAGCATAAGATAAACCCTAGAATTGACTATCTATCGATTGTAGATAAAATATACTTTAAAGGAGAGTAATATGAAAAAATTTATAAAAGAAAACAAAGATAATCTAGTTATTATAGGTATTAGTATACTTGCATTCCTAGCAGGATGTTTTGCAATTGGCTGGGTTGCAGCTCTTATCATCATTGGAATTGCTGATATATTACTATTTGTACCAAACATTGTACAAAAAAGAACACTACATAAAGATAAGAAACCTAAACCTATAAATAAAACACATAAGGCTTCAATACAGACTAACAAAGGAAAGAAAACAAAGACTACAAAGGACAAAACAAAAAGAAGAAAAACAATTAAGAAAGTTTTTAAAGTCTTAATTATCATTTTCTTTATACTATTCATCATTGCAATTGTTGTAGCCGGTTTGTTTTGGAAAAAAATTGTAGACAATGCACCAAAATTTGACCCAGAGTTATTATATCAAAAGGAATCTTCAATTATTTATGATATGAATTCTGTAGAAAGGAAAAAACTTGCAACAGAAACACGCGAAAACATCTCTTATGATGAACTTCCTGAAGTATTAATCAATGCAATCATCGCAACAGAAGATTCGAGATTCTTCCAGCATAATGGATTCGACTTACCAAGATTTATTAAGGCAAGTATTCAAGCAGCTCTAGGGCAAGATGGTGGAGGAGCATCCACACTAACAATGCAAGTTTCTAAAAATACATACACTTCTAAAAAAGTAAGCATTACTCGTAAATTTACAGATATTTATATGGCAATGTTTGAAATTGAGAAAAATTATACCAAACAAGAAATTTTAGAATTTTATGTGAATTATCCTTACTTAGGTGGAGGGGCATATGGTGTTGAACAGGCATGTCAAAACTACTTTGGAAAATCTGCCAAAGACATCAATTTGGCAGAAGCCGCTTTAATCGCAGGACTATTCCAATCACCTGGTGGATATGATCCATATTTGTACCCTGAAAAAGCCGAAAAAAGAAGAAATACCGTATTATACTTAATGGAAAGGCATGGATATATTACATCAGAGCAAAGAAAAGAAGCTAGCAAGATGACAGTAGAAAAATTACTAGCAAGCGATGCAACTCAACCCACTGAAAATTATGTTTATCAATCCTTCATTGATCAAGTATTACGAGAGATAGAAGCAAATACTGGTCTTGATCCTTACACAACACCGATGGAAATCTACACAACCATGAATCCTGAACAACAAGAGTATATCTATAGTATTATGACAGGTCAAAACTTCACATGGGAAAACGATGTAGTAGATGCTGGTATTGCTGTAGTAGATGTTAAAACAGGTGCTATCACAGCATTAGGTGGTGGAAGAAAATCCACGCAAACTGCTAAAGCTTTCAACAATGCAACAATGCTTAATAATCAAATTGGATCCACTTCTAAGCCCATTTTCGATTATGCAGTAGGGATTGAATATGAAAATTGGTCAACATATACTCCATTTGTTGATGAACCATATTCATATTCAGATGGAACGCCTATCAATAACTGGGATGGCCAATTTAAAGGATGGATGACAGCAAGAGAAGCACTTGCACAATCTAGAAATATTCCTGCACTAAAAGCATTTCAACTAAATAAAAATTCTAATATCAGAGAATTTGTAACCAATTTAGGATTACACCCTGAAATCGATGCAAATGGAAACCTTCATGAAGCCCATGCAATTGGTGGGTATACTGGGGAAAGTCCTTTAAATATGGCAGCTGCCTATGCAGCATTCGCAAATCAAGGAATTTATACCAAACCATATAGTTACACAAGAATTGTACTACGCGAAACAGGAGAAGTTATTGAAAACCCTATTTCTAAAACAAAAGCTATGAGTGAAGAAACCGCATACATGATGACTAGCATGCTACAATCTTCAGCACAATATGGACTTGGTGGTCAATCCAATATCAATGGAGCTGTATATGGAGCAAAAACAGGAACCTCCAATTATGATGCCATTACAAAGCAGGCACATAACCTACGATATGATGCTGTCCATGATTTATGGGTAACTGGGGTATCTCCAGATTATGCAATTTCTGTATGGTATGGATATGATGAAATCTATCCAGACTATACCAACACAGTAAATACGATCCAACATAGAAAATTATTTCAAGCTGTAGGTAAAGGTATATTTACACCTGGAAGTACATTCATAAAGCCAGACGGAGTTATAGAAGTTCAAATTGAAAAGGGAACAGATCCAGTCAAACTCGCAAGTGATAGGACACCTAGTGATTTAGTAATTACAGAATTGTTTAAAAAAGGATATGAGCCAACAGAAGTATCCGCAAAATATATCCAATTAAGTAATGTCACAAATTTAAAAGAAACACTTAAAGATAACACACTAACACTTTCGTGGGATGCTGTATCAAAACAAAACGATGCTGACGGAAATTGGGGAGATATCGTATATAAAATATACAGTGTAAAAAATGAAAAACAAGAATTAATTGATACTGTTTCTAAAACAACATACAGCTTAAATGTTACCGCGAATAGTGCAGATAAATATATTGTAAAAACTGCATATCAAAACTATGCTGGAAATATGAGCACTGGTACTGAAATTACAGTAACCTTACCAAAGGCGAAAGAAATTTCAATCACACTCAATGGTGGGAATACAACAAGCATCACGGTTGGAACCACATTCAAAGATGCTGGATACACAGTAAAAGAAGATAACACTGATGTAACAAGCAAAGCCACTGTAAAAAAAGTAATTATAGATACAACAACAGGAAAAACAGTTGATACTATAAATACAACACAAATTGGAACATATACAATCACATATACAATTACATATGGTGAAACATCAAAAACATTAGCACGAACCGTCGTTGTAACACCAGCATCTAGCAATAGTTCCACAACTTCTACAACACAATCAAATGCAAACACATAAAAACATGATATCTAATCATGTTTTTCTTTACACATATATTTTAAAGGGCAATCATTGCACTTCGGATTTCTAGCAATGCAATAATATCTACCAAATAAGACAAACTGATGATGCAAACGATTCAACCTACTCTTCTCTAATTTACGAGTTAATTTCTTCTCAATGGTAAGAACATCATCACCTTTTTTAGCAAGTCCTAGCCGAACACTCACACGTGCTACATGCGTATCCACTGCAATACAAGGTACATCATACAATATACTCAAAACCACATTGGTGGTCTTTCTACCCACTCCAGGAAGAGATTCTAAATAAGCTCTATCATTCGGTACTATACCATTTTGCTCATCTAATAGATGTGAAGCAATCGCCTTTACATTCTGTGCTTTTTTATGAAACGTTCCAATAGGTCGAATAATATTCATTACATCATTCAAATCTGCCCCAGCAAGTGATTCCAAAGTAGGATATTTAGAAAATAAAATCCTAGTAACAGAATTCACCCGTTTATCGGTAGTTTGTGCACTCAACATAACCGCCATTAATAGTTGGTAGTCCGTATGATATTCAAGCTCACACTTTGGATTTGGAATGATTGTATCTAATATTTCATATAACTCATTCAGTTTCATTTAACCAATCATAATCAAATAGCTCTTTCTTCTCAACTCTATTTTGTTGTTGCTTTAAACGATGATTCTCAATCGCCTCTTTGCTATTTAAACCTTTCTTTTTCCATTCATATAAAATCTTATCAATATATCTTAAATTAGACACACCATTAAACACAGCCTCTTTTAAGGCTAAAACAATTACATCCTCTGTAAATTCCGCCTCAAGCCATCCATTAATTAATTCATACTCAATAGGAGAGAGCGTACGTCCAAATTCCTGTTCAAAAGTATCATAAATGTTAGAACTCTTGGTAGGTTCTAAGGCCTCCTCTTCATTTACAATCAAATATGCTAATTTAGTATACAACTGTTCTAAATCGATAAATTCCTCACGAACATCATGAATCTTTTTGAGTTCAATACGAATGATATCATTGCTAGAAAGTTGATCAATAATTTGAAGAACCTCACCCACTGATAGATGCAAATCATCACTAATCTGTTTTGGATTAAAAGCAAGTGTCTTGCTATTCATCAAGTAAATAAGTACAATCAAAGACTTCTCATCAATATTTAGTTTAGAATAGTTCATAAGTAATACCTTTGGTATCACTAATGGCGATTTCATTATCTGTATAACCTTATCCATCATATGTCTCACCTCATGTATATATTATACATGATTTTTATATAAAAAATAAAGGATATTTTGATAATCCTCCATAAGTTCTTAAATATCGCTATAACCTTTATTTTCAATGATTTAAAACATTTTTGTTTTTGGGAGATATTCGCATATACTTTTATAATTTCTTATACTTTTGCTTTCAAAAGTAGTAAATTAGTAGTAAAAATTCTCAAACTTTCAAAGTATTAATTTGTAAATTATATAAATAACTTTAAGCTTATAAAAATTATAATGTTCACTTGTTTTTATCTTTCATCAATAGTATAATATTTACAGGAATATTTAGTTAGTTTAGGTACTATTCTCCTTTACTTTTAGAAGTGGAAGGAGGTGAAATTATGAGAAAAACAGAGAGATATCTTTGCACTATCATAATACTCCTTATTATTGTGATTTTAATCATTTTAATAAAAATAGTACCAACTGTTTAAAGTCGGTACTAGAAAAAATTATTTTGGGATAGTACCTAACTCGACAAAACTAGGTATTCCTTTTTATTTTATGCAAGTTTCCTTGACATATTCATAATAACATATTTTTAATACTTTGTCAAAAATTCATATCAGAAAAATTTTGATTTTTTTATATAATTGTATGAAAATTTTATATAAATTTCATTCTAGCCCTTCAAATCAGAATAATCTCTTTGCAATTCATAGTACTCTTTCTTCCCACGAATTTCATCTACAATATTACAAACAAACTCACCATACTGATGCATCACATCAGAAGAAGGTGTTAAAGAGAGTACTGTACGAATACTTTCAATTGTTTTCTTCTCTTGCTTTGTAAATGGATACCTATCATCATAAGTACATTGTGCCCATATTCCAAGAGGATTTGCGCAATAAGTAACATCGGTTACATCAATGCCAAGGAATTGGTTCATATGAAATTTTATAATATAAGTAATTCCTTTCATCAAATTTACATTACTAAAAATAAAATTTAATTCCTGTTTACGACGAAAAAAAGACAAATTAGTAAGGAGAGAAACTTTCTCCATAATCGCAGATACTATATCATCCGATAAATCAAAAGAAAGACAAGTTGCAAATCGAACTGCACGAAGCATACGAAGGGGATCTTCAGAGAAAGAAATCATTGGGTTCTTAACAGAGCGAATTATTTTTTTATCCATATCTTCTCTAGCTTGCATACAATCGACATATTCTCCAAATTGATTGATACATAAAGTATTTATAATAAAGTCTCTTCGTTTTAAATCTTCTTCCAACGTATCTACATATTCAACCATATAAGAACGATTTCCATCCATCAAAGATTTATCACGTCGAAATGTTGTAACTTCATATAAAAAATTTTGGTACGTAAGTCGTACTGATCCATAGGAAGCATAAGACATATCAACCATATCAAACAATTTTGAAGTTTGTTCTGGGGAAGCACTGGTACATATATCAATATCAGTACTTTCTATCCCTAAATACCTATCCCTTGGATACCCACCTACAATATAAGCCTCAAATCCCTTATCATTTAATATCTCTAATATATTTAACGCACTTTCATACATAATCTCACCATACAGAAAAAAGGCTACATGCCTTTTTAATTAGTTTAATGCTTCTTTTAATTTAGAACCAGCTTTAATTGTAACAGCAGTTCTAGCAGCGATTTGAACAGTTTCTCCAGTTTTTGGATTACGTCCAGTAGTAGCTTCTTTTTGTTTTGTAGCAAATGTACAAAATCCAGTGATAGTTACTTTTCCTGATTCTTTTAATCCTGCTTTAACACCTTTCTCCAAAGCTTCTAATGCTCTAGCAGCATCTGCTTTAGTTAATCCAGCATCTTCTGCCATAAAATTTACTAATTCGCTTCTTGACATTTAAATTTACCTCCCTATAATGTTAAGCTATGTTGCTTACATTTAAAGGATAACATATTTCATATATGAAATCAATACTTTTCTTGCAATATTAAAGAAAAAGAACTATTCCAGTTCTTTGATATAAAGTTCTTCTCCCTGATAAAGTCTTACATAATATAACCCATCTTTTTTACAAGTAAACAATAACTTATATGTAGGTTCTGATATAGGATCTACATCCAATAGATTTTCCTGCTCTTTCTCTAAAGAAATCTGATATATCTCTACCCAATTTGCTCCATTTTTACTTGCAACATATCCATCTACTCCTAAAGCGGTGATAATATGATACCATTTATAAACACCGTCATCTGTAGAATCCAAAATAGTATAAAGTTCTCCTAAATATACATCTCCAATATCCTGAGATTCTATCGTAGCTGATTCTCTAATATTAATTTTATCTACCATAACTCGAAACTGTTCTTTTGTTTCATCCAAATCATTACTTTGGTCTATATATTGTGTAACAATCTCCCCCATCGCATATTTTCTAGGGTCAATATAAACCCCATTCCTATCCGTAATTTCTAAATGAACATGACTCCCATACGTTACATCACCTTCATCTTTACTAGATAAAACAAGTCCTGTATTTCCCTGTTTTCCAAGAATTGTAGAGGAATCTATAATATCTCCAACATTTACAAGAACTGAATCTAAATGAGCAAAACAGAACAATAATTTATTTTGTCCATTATATGTTTCAATAAATACCTGATTTCCTCCAAGTTCATCATAACGCATACGAACATTTTTACCAGTAATCGAAATACAATTGTAATAATTGCCATCCTTCCAACTCTGATAATTTTGTAGATATGTATTATAATTAATACTATCTTCATGAGAAACAAAAGAACGAATAACCTTCACGACTCTTCCTTTGCCATACATGACTATATCAGAACCATGGACCCCTGCATAATCCTCTGCTGTACCATGATTAGCAAAGCTATTTGTAATAACTCTTTCTGAACCTAAATAAATCATTTTTCATCCCTCACAATTTCATTTTCTGTAGGAATCGTAACTACATCTGAAATGGAATTAGGTGTATAATTTATAATATTCTGCTGTTTTAAGGCTTCATAAATACTGGATGCTCCAATAAAGCTAAATAAACCTACCCACAGACCATTCTTCCAATCTAAATTATAAAAAGTCATTCCAAAAGGGATACCGATAACAAAGGAAAAAAATAAATTTAATATCCAGACTTGCCAAGATTTCTTAATAAATGAAACAGATTTAAACTTTTGAATAAGTGCCATTAAAATAACGCTAAATGCAATACTTACAATCAATAAATCAATCAAAAGTTGTGGAAAAAAATCTTCCATCTACTCACCTCCTACAGTACTAAAAATAAACAATTCATTTATTTCATCATATAATTAAGTGCCACCCTATTATAATATAAAATATTCATATCATCACCTACTACGTTATATGAAAAATTAACAATAAAGCACACTTCAATACACTATAAATTATGTTTTTTTTTAAATTGAATATATTGATATAGGTGATCTTATGTGTAAAAAAATAATATACTACTTATTATGCATATCTCTAGTTGTTGGTTGTACAAAGAAAGAAACATTGGAAAATGATATCAATACCCTGATTGAAGAAGATAAAAATATTCTAGTAGGAATCAACTACCCTATTACAGGATTTAAGACTTTAGACAATCAGATCCGTACAGATATAGAAACAATCTATGATAAGTTTAAAAATGAATATGAAAATTTCAATTCCATTTCCGAAAAATCTGAATTAAATATTGACTATACATATGATATTGTAAATGAAACATACATCAATATATGTGTGCATATCTTTGTAGATAGCTCTACACTAGCACATCCCTATGATTATATGAAAAGTTATGTATACAACATAAAGAAAAAGAAATTAATGACAATAAAAGATATACTAGAAGAATCAGATTTACAGAAATTCACATCACTAGTAACGACTGCACTCATTCAAAATTATAGCGAATGTATCTTGCTAGACGAACTTAAAAATAGAGTAACTGCAAAATATGAAAGCTTTGAATTATTTACTTTTGACACTGAAACCATTACCATATATTTCAACCCTGGGGAAATCACAGCCTCTTATTGTGATATCGTCTCTGTAGAAATTCCTATCTCAAAGTTTAACATAAAAATAGAACTAGAAAAAGAAAAAAGAAAAAGCGTCTCTAAAGAAATAGATATCCAAACAAAAGTGATTGATCCTAATCAAAAGGTTGTCGCCTTAACCTTTGATGATGGTCCTAGCAAATACACAAAAGAAATTATAAAATACCTACATGAACAAGACGCTGTAGCAACCTTCTTTATTCTTGGAAATAAAGTAGAAATATATAGTGATACCCTAAGAGAAAGTATTAGTTATGGAAATGAATTAGGAAATCACTCCTATAATCATAAATGGCTAACCAAATTAGAAGCAGATGAGCTCCTCTTACAAATTGATAAGACACAATCCATCATTTATGAAACTACAGGATATAAGCCAACAGTATTCCGTCCAACATATGGATCTATCAATAGTACAATTAGAAATAATATTAATCTAGATATCATTTTATGGAATGTAGACACAATGGATTGGAAATACAAATCAGTAGATAAAATTGTAGCAAGAGCTACGAATAATATAAAAGATGGAGATATTATTTTAATGCATGACACATACAAAAGAACCTATGATGCTGTAAAAAAAATTGTTCCTATTTTAAAAAAACAAGGATTTCAATTTGTAACAATTAGTGAACTAAAAGAAATTAATTTGTTACGAAACGAAATAGACAATAACTAAATGCATATACTAAATCAGGTGATGAAGGATGGACAAGAGAATACGGAACCACTATGGAAGAAAAAGATAATGAAGTACAACTACTGGAAATACAAATTGTCGCAACCATTATCTATATTGGGAGTTTAATTCTCTCAATTGCTCTTACCTATAATGATGAAAAAATTACAAAAAAAGAAACAACAATATTTACCAATAAACAAGCTGCGAATCTGTCCATTTTTAATAGATTTCTAGTTGTAATTCTTACACTAGTTTTTCTATATACAACCTATGAAAGTAGGAAAAATGCAAAAAGAAGAGGAGAAGAAATGTGGCCCTTTGATTTACAAATGTATGCCTCTGAATTATCACTTCTTGCAACAATTATTGTGCTATATGTTATTCTAGAAACCGCAGGTGAACAATATTCCATTGTTCCTGGAATTAACAATCCATCACTATAGTATTTCAAATTTTAAAATTCTAGTGTATGATACATATAGGTGATTTTATGTATATAGCAAAAGAAGAAAGCACATTACTAGAATATATTTTAAGATATATAGAGCCAAATCGCAAAAAAGCAAAGAAACTATTATCGAAGAAAGCCATTCTTATTAATCATAAGAATATTAGTAAATTTAATTACCCCATTAAAAAGAATGATACAATTGAAATTAAAAAATTTTGGGATATCACTATTCATGAAAAGATACATATCATTTATGAAGATGAGGATATTATCGTTGTAAATAAACCATCAAATCTCCTCACAATATCCACAAATAAAGAAAAGGAGCACACATTGTATGCCATGGTAAGTGATTATATTAAGAAAAAAAATAAAATGAATAAAATATTCATTATTCATAGACTAGACAAAGATACGTCAGGCATCATTATGTTTGCAAAATCTGAAAAAGTAAAAAAACAATACCAAGAAAATTGGAACTCTCTTATAAAATATAGAGGATATACTGCAGTAATTGAAGGCATTCCTAAAAAAGAAGAAGATACTATTACCCTATTTCTAAAAGAAAATAAACAATATAAAATATATCCATCCAAAGAAGGTGAAAAAGCAATTACCAAATACAAAATAAAACAATCAAACAGAAACTATAGTTTACTAGATATAGAAATTTTAACAGGCAAAAAAAATCAAATTAGGGCTACAATGGAATATATAAAACACCCCATCGTAGGTGATAAAAAATACGGTTCCAAAGATAAATCACTCGGTAGACTGGGACTACATGCACATAAATTAATTCTACAAAATCCAATAACGAGACAAAATATGACATTTGAATGTAAAATACCAACTAGTTTTTTAAAAATAACAAAGTAATTGAAAAAAGCATTCTTTATTAAAGTATGCTTTTTCAACTATATAAACCTATCCATCTATATCGATTAATGTATAATCTGTTGTGCCAGCACCAAGTGCCTCAGCACACTCAATGGTATATACTCCATGACGTGATTCAATTCTCTCAATTAAATGGTCTTTGCCTGGATCATCTGACTGATATACTAAATCAAGACAAGCCTTATCAAGTGCAACAGGATCTAAAGATGATAAAATACCAATATCCTTCATACAAGGATCCTCTGCGTCACTACAACAATCACAGTCTACAGACATATTGCACATGACATTAATATAAACAATATTTCCATCAAAATAATCAATAACAGAACGTGACGCATCTGCCATAGATGATAAAAATTTGTCATGGTTAGCAGTCCAAATCTCTTCTGGTTTACCAGCTCCATGGATATATGCTTTTCCATAGGAAGATGCACATCCAATCGAAAGTTGTTTAAGCGATCCACCATAACCACCCATAGGATGTCCCTTAAAATGGGATAACACTAACATAGAATCATAATTTTTCATATTCTTACCTACGTAATTCTTTTGAATCGTTTTACCATTTGGAATATCAAGCACATCATCTGGGCCTTCTCCATCCATAATGTCAACACTAAAATATTTTGACCACCCGTGACTATCAATTAATTTTTGATGCTTCTCGGTCGTATTCCTCTCACCTTCATATGCTGTATTACATTCAACAACAGTTCCTTTGACGTATTCAATCATAGGTCGCATAAACTCAGGATGTAAATAATTCTGGTTTCCTGCTTCTCCAGAATGAACCTTTACCGCAACCTTTCCTGTAAGTTCATGTTCTAATACCTGATACATTTTAACCACATTTTCTGGTGTAATGTAACGTGTAAAATAAACATTAGACTTTGCCATTAAATCCTCTCCTCTACTATAAATCTACAAATATTGTAAATCTAAACACATTTATCTACTTCTGACAACAACTCTCTTTATATTCTTTACAAACCCTATCAAGTTCTGCTACCAAAGCATCACATTCTTCGAAATTAGATAATCTAACCCCGCTCGCATAGATATGTCCGCCCCCACCAAACGCAGTAGCTACCTCATTGATAACTGGACCACGAGAACGAATAGAAATACGTATATTTGAATTATTTGTATCTTCAGAAAAACTTGCCCAAGAAATCATTTCCTCAATATAATTAAATTCATTAATCATATTTCCTGCGGTAGCAACATCAACATCATATTCCTTTAATATTTCATCTGTAAGATAAACATACCCAAATCCATTTTCTGTAATTTTAAAATTATTGGCAATAAATCCATAAAATTTTAATTCTTTAATAGGTCTTATATATAATTCTTCATATAAGGGAACAATATCAATTCCCGTTTTCTCTATTAATGAAGCTACACACTTGAAAGTTTTAACTGTAGTAAGTCGAACCGAAAATCTATTTGTATCAGCAACCAATCCTATAAATAATTTTTGAGCAGCGGAACTAGGAATTGAAAGTTTCATTTTAAATGCGAATTCCACTATCATCTGCGAAGCACTAGAAGAATTGTCATCAATCCATTCAATTCCCTCAAACGATTCTACAAAAGGATGATGATCAATTTTAATTACCCTTTTAAATCGATTTACATCTACTCCATCCACACGTTTTTTATCTGGGGTATCTGTCACAATTAGTAAGGACTTTTCATACATCTCATCATCAAATCGATCTAATGCCCCAAAATAACGGAATCGACTCGCAGGGCATCCTACTACATATACTTTTTTTTGTGGAAAATTATGCAAGATGATTTCCTTAAGCCCAACAGAACTTCCCAGTGCATCTGGATCAGGTCCAACATGACGAGCAATCACAATAGTATCATTCTTCTTAATTTCCTTATAAATTTTTTTATATAAATTACTCACCACAGTATCACAACTTTCTATTGTATGAAAGAGAAAGTATCTCTTGCTATCATTACTTCTTCATCCGTTGGAATAACATAGGCTGCAACTTTTGATGAAGATGTCGTAATAAGAGTTTCCCCATCAGCATTCGCATTTGCCTCTTCATCTACTTCAATGCCAAATATAGATAAACGATTTAAAATATCTTTACGAAAATCCGCATTGTTTTCACCAACTCCAGCAGTAAAAGTAATTACATCACAACCATTCAATTCAACATAGTATTTTGCAATATAATCAACAATATGTTCTACATACATAGTACGACCCAAAATAGCCTGTCCATTACCCTTTTCAATCTCTACAAGGACATCTCTAAAGTCACTACTTACACCACTAATTCCAAGAAGTCCACTCTTTTTATTCAAATCATTTACTACTTCATCAATAGTCATACCCGTATTTTTCATAACATGTGGGACAAGAGTAACATCAATATCTCCACTACGGCTTCCCATCATAATTCCAGCATTTGGAGTAAACCCCATAGAAGTATCAATACACTTACCATTTTTAATTGCACTAACAGAACCTCCATTGCCAATATGGCAATTAATAATTTTTAAATCATTTCGGTTCATAATAGATGCAACACGATCTGCTATATACTTATGACTAGTTCCATGAAATCCATACTTACGAACTCTATACTTTGTATACCACTCATATGGAACTGGATACAAGAAACGATCCTTTTCAATTGTTTGATGAAATGCCGTATCAAATACAGCAACTTGTACTGCATTTGGAATAATTGTTTGAAAAGCTTTAATACCAACAATATGTGCCGGATTATGAAGTGGGGCTAACGCAGACAATTCATCTATATCATGTAATACCTTTTCATCAATTGGTACAGAATGAGAATAAATATCTCCACCATGAACAACACGATGCCCAACACCCTTAATCTCTGTTAAATCCTCTACAACATGATAATTTAAAAGTTCTTCCGTTAAAATACGAACTGCTTCCTTATGATTAGGTAAAGAGACCTCTTTCTTAATTTTCTCTCCATTGACCTTAACTGTATAAAAACTTCCATCAAGTCCAATACGCTCAAATGTACCTGAAATTAACACTTTTTCTTCTGGCATTTCATACGCCTGAAACTTTAAGGAAGAACTTCCTGCATTTACTGATAATACCTTCATTATTTTCCTCTTTTCTACTTTATCTCATTAAAAATTACTATTTATATTCTTCTATCTATAATATCAATAACTTCCCCTATATACATCCTATGTATAGGTTCATTCTTATAAAATCTATCTACTTCGTTCTCTGAAATATTATTGATATCCATATCTTGAAAATATATTTTTTTACAAACAATAGTTAATTTCGCTTCTTTAAAAGAAACTGTATTCTCTAAAAACTCTGGGGTAAGTTTTGTACAAGAGATTTTATCTATATCCCTACCAGACTTACTTCCTAGGAAAGCTAAATCTCCTCTATAACTTTCATCATAAAAACTAATTGAAAAATAATCATTGTTCTCTATAAATTCATATGTATAACGATTTGGCCTTATATAAACTGTAACAATAGGCTTATGCCAAAGAGTTCCTAGTCCACCCCAACTTATCGTCATAGTATTAAAGTTTTCATTTTTACCACAAGTTAATAAAGCCCATTCTTTATCTATAGCATATAAAGGCGCCAACTTAAAATTTTTTAAATCCATACCATTACACTCCTTCATTTCAGCTTATCCATGAAGTAACAATTAGCCTTTTATTTTCCTACTTCAAATTTTTTTACTATTTGAATACTAGAACCAACAAGTGCATTTTCAGTGTTTGCCTCTCTAGTTTTCTCAATCAACGAATAATTAGAACCTTCAAGCAAACTTGGTTGTGTGCTAATAGTACTCGGCTCCTGCCTAAATTTTGTTAAAAATCTCTTTAGATAATTTAAATAAGAATATAAATTCATTATATAATTTCCTCCCTATACTTCATATTCAAATACATGACAATTCGGAACATCAAATGCCATAAAATTAGTATCTTCATTATAACCAGTAATAATAAAATGTAGCGCACGTACAATCGCTCCATGCGTCACAATTAAAACATTAGAATCCTTATATGTAGATTTTAATTCTTCATAAAAGGAAAAAACGCGGTGTAACAAATCTTGCACAGGTTCTACTCCTTTTGATGATGAATTTAAAGTATAATCCCAATAAAACCTACCATCATATGGACACTCTCCTTCATACTCTCCAAGATCACGTTCTTCTAACCGTTTATCGGTAAGTAAAGGTACTCTCCCATTACAAACAATGAATGCAGTTTCATAGGCCCTCCCAAGTGGGCTAGAAATACATATATCAAAAGAAACCTCTTTTAATTCCTCTTGAATACGCTTTGCTTGCTTTCTACCGATTTGATTTAATGATGTATCCGTATTACCTTGCATAAGCCCCTTTGCATTCCAATCTGTCTGTCCATGTCTTACAATATATAATTTCATTACTCCTCTTTTCCTATTGGCTTCATTGTTGGAAATAATATGACATCACGAATTGATTCTGATTCTGTAAATAACATGCAAAGCCTATCAATTCCATACCCAACTCCACCCGCTGGTGGCATACCATATTCAAGTGCCTCTACAAAATCCATATCAATATCATTTGCCTCATCATTTCCTAAGTTTTTCTCTGCGAGTTGCGATTCAAAACGTTCCAACTGATCCATTGGATCATTGAGTTCTGTATATGCATTAGCAAACTCCTTACCCGCAATGAATAGCTCAAAACGATCTACAAATCTTGGATCCTCCGGATTTCGTTTTGTAAGAGGAGAAATCTCTACAGGATGTCCATACAAAAATGTTGGTTGAATTAAAGTCTCTTCTACATACTTTTCAAAAAACAAATTAATAATATGTCCTACAGTATGTTCATGTTCTTGCACTTCAATTCCATGTGTACTAGCAAGTTCTAATGCCTCATCTACTGTCATTTCCTTCTTAAAATCAATTCCTGTTTTTTCTTTAATAGCATCTACCATACTAATTCTCTTCCATGGACCTTCTAAATTAATCTCATACCCATACCAGTTATATACCATCTTATGTGTTACTTCACAAGCAATCGTTTGATACATATTTTCTGTTAAATTCATCATACCTTCTAAATCAGAATATGCTAAATAAGCTTCCATCAATGTAAATTCTGGATTATGCTTTGGATCCATTCCCTCATTTCTAAAGACTCTCCCAATTTCATAAACAGCCTCCATCCCTCCAACAAGGAGTCTTTTTAAAGGCAACTCTAAAGCAATACGGAGATACATATCCAAATCCTGTGTATTATGATGTGTTACAAAAGGTCGTGCAGAAGCACCTGTAAGTAAAGTGGTAAGTACAGGAGTTTCCACTTCAACAAATCCTTGACTATCCATATAATTTTGAATAGAACGAATAATTTTAGGACGCAGAAAAGCTACTCTTCTAGAATCATCATTCATGATTAAATCTACATAACGTCTTCTATATCTTTCCTCAATATCTGTAAGCCCATGAAACTTTTCAGGAAGAGGACGAAGTGCTTTCACCAAATGTGTATATTTCAAACACTTAATCGTAAGCTCTCCCGTTTTTGTTTTCATAATTTTTCCATGAACACCTACAATATCCCCAAGATCAGCACTCTTAAATAAGTTATATACTTCCTCCCCAACATCATTAATAGAGATATAAATTTGAATAGGGCCAGTCTTATCCTTTAAACTAAAGAAAGAAGCCTTCCCCATTTTTCTAATAAACATAATTCTTCCAGCCACTGTAGCTGTATCATTCATATTCCCAAATTCTTCTTCTCCTACTGTTTCATATTTACTTTTTAAATCAAGAGCAAAGCTATCTCTTTTAAAACTATGTCCAAAAGGATCAATTCCTAAAGAAGCAATGTTATGTGCCTTTTCTCTTCGAACCAATTCTTGTTCGGTTAACTCTCTCATACTCCACCTAACTTTCTATTAATATATTACTATGACTTAATATATCCGCTAAACTACGTTTATCATCTCTATATTTTATCATAAAAAGACTACAAATTACTACTAAAATTTGGAGAATTGCCAAAATTGTAAGTAAAATAAAATACAATTCACCAGAAATTAGAAAAATAAGCATTAATTCAAACAAAAAATATAGAACCCCATAACTCACAGAGCTACGTATCAATACAATGTCAACAATATTTTGGAAAGAACCTTTATTCTGAACAATAAGTTTGCCACACCACATCCCAAATGTTCTTCCACCTAAAAATAAAGGAACAATTATAAAATATAAAACCATAATTCCAAAACAAACCCACAGATACAACATATTACCTTTATCTAACTCTCTAACCAAAGATGAATAAGATAGAAAATACTCTGAAAAGGAAATCTCATGATTTAAATAATTCTCACTAAGTATACCAATCTCTTGTTTTGTTTGTAAATATTCATTACTTTTTGGAAGAAATACCGACAATAAAAATCCAATACTTATTACAATCATAACATCTAGTAGGTAACACAGTACTCTTCTTTTTACATTAGCTTTCATGCAATCTCTCCTCTAAAAAATGATGGGTACAAGAAATAAACTCTTCCCTGCTCTGAATTTTAAATATTTTATTTTTGAAATCACTAGTTAAAGGAATTCCTTTCAAATACCAGGTAGCATGACTACGGATTTCCAATATAGCTACATGTTCACTCTTTTGCTCTAATAACATCTCAAAATGACGTTCCATCATATGAATTTTTTCCTCCAAAGAAACTAAAACAGGTTCCTTTCCCTCTTCTAAATAATCCACAACATCACGAATTAGCCATGGATTTCCTAAAACACCCCTACCAATCATTACTGCATCACATCCAGTTTGATCAAGCATTCTTTTGGCATCATAACAGGTTCGAATATCCCCATTCCCAATGACAGGAATAGACACATTTTCCTTAACCTCCTTAATAATCGACCAATCAGCGTCACCACTATATCCTTGACTTCGTGTCCTTGGATGTACTGCAATAGCGCTTGCTCCAGCTTGCTCACAAATTCTAGCAACCTCTACAGCATTTATATGATTCTGGTCCCAACCACTCCGTATTTTAACAGTGACTGGAATCGGAACACTTTTAACTACACTGGATACAATTTCATAAATCTTATCTGGACTTTTTAATAGAGCACTTCCTGCCTGTGCCCTTACTGCAACTTTAGGGACAGGACAACCCATATTAATATCAATAATATCTGGGTGCATGTGTTCATAAATATATTTAGCAGCTGTTACAAATGAATCTACATCAGAGCCAAATATTTGTTGTGCAATAGGGCGCTCCGCCTCATCCATATATAACATATCAATTGTCTTTTCATTCCCATAGGTAATAGCCTTATCACTTACCATTTCAGCATATATAAGTCCACAACCCATTTCTTTAATAATACGTCTATAAGCACTATTAGAAATTCCAGCCATAGGAGCTAAAACAACTTGATTTTTAATTTCCACATTACCAATTTTAAAACGCATCACAATCACCCTTCTAATATAAAAAGTTTGGCAGTTTTCCTTTTCTTCTAAGACTAGACCCTACTAAAAAGATTATATATAAAATAGTAAAAAAAAACAAGCAAATTAACTTTATACAAAGTAAAACCAACATAGGAGTAAAGAAAATTTTTAAAAATTTTCACTTTCCATATACCAAGTTACAACTTACATATATCAATTACTCATTAAAAAATCTCTAGCATAATATATATTGAGGAGGAAGTTTTATGAATATCTATGAGAGAGCACTGAAGAAAATTGAAAAAGATCAGCAATGTACTCCTACCTGTTGCATCATTGGTCCAACAGGGCCTATGGGTCCCACAGGACCTGCTGGTGGTCCGACTGGGCCTACTGGTGCAACTGGGGCAACCGGGCCAACTGGACCTACTGGGCCTACCGGAGCAACTGGGGCAACTGGAGCAACTGGTCCTACCGGAGCAACTGGACCTACTGGACCTACTGGAGTAACTGGTCCTACTGGAGCAACTGGTCCTACTGGAGTAACTGGTCCTACTGGAGTAACTGGTCCTACCGGAGCAACCGGGCCTACTGGAGCAACTGGTCCTACCGGAGCAACCGGGCCTACTGGGCCGACTGGTGCAACTGGAGCAACCGGACCAGCTGGTAGTAATGTAGAAACAACTAGTTGTTTCTGTGTCGATCAAATGAGAAATATCATTCAGCAAATTATCACATTATATCCAAATGATAACTTAATCATTGCAATGGAAAGTGGAAACAATACAAGTGGTCGTGCAGGTTCACTACTACCAGGTCCAAATAATAATCCTAACTCTGGTTTATTTCAACTGGTAAATGCACAGGGAACTCCAGAAGAGGCAGTTTCTCTATGTAGAATTGCATCTATCACTATTACTAGCAGTGTATACAATGATGCTATTACATATTTACCAACACCAACACCACTACCAGTTGGTTGTGATGCAAATTGTGAAGCTGCAATACGCTCCTATTTACCTGCAGGCACACCTAGTGTAGATATTAATGCTGGAGGACAAACGGTAGCACAAGGAACAATTCTTAGAAGTGAATATGGTATGGTAGTAGTAGTTGGAAATAACAACAGTAATCCTACATTCGTATCACTATGTAAAGCTGAAATAATTAATAAATAAAGAGAATAGTCAACTATTCCCTTTATTTATTATAGTATAATTATTGTTTTCTAGTTAATATAAATTGTGCTCCTTCCCCATAATAGTCTCCCCCTAAGAGAATATTACCTGAAGAAATATTATATAGAAAATCATATTCTCTTTCATTTGTTACACAATCAAAAATTGGCTGTATTAATATATCATTAAACATATTTATTCTATATTTCAAGATTCGCCTCATTCTTTCATTATCCATAGCCTGTTTCCAATAACTACTTATTAACTTTATATAACTAATATTACTATCTTCCCAAATTATATCTGCAATATGAGAATCATACTTATCTAAACATATTTTAAACCCAAGGGACATTAACTCACTAATTTTACAAATCATATCTTTGTAATTTGTAGTAGTAATTCCATTTAAATTAATACTTAAAATTATGTTTGTAAAATCCTGTTTAACAATATCTTTTAACAATTTTAATGAATTCAAAAGTTCAGAAGTAAGGAGTAAAGATTTAAAATCAATGTTAATCATAATTGGACAGTTAGGAACTACAAAATTTTCTAATAAATTTTGTACATTATAAATATCAAATTTTGTTAAAATAGAAGTATTTTTCAAAAGATTATATCTACCTTTATCAAAAATAGGTTCTCCATTTTCACTTTTAGTACATATTTGTAAAATACTAGCTTCATTTTTATCTTTTTCAAATAATTTCTGGCCAACATATGAAAATGAATCATTACGAATTGCTTCATCTATAAAATCGATATAAATATCTTGATTTAATTTTTTATCGTAGATACTTTGATCAAATTTTTGAAAAGAAACATTATTTTGTTTAGCAGAATACATCATAAAATCTGCTACATTTTTAGTTTCTTCCAAATCAAATTGTGCCTTCGCAGACCCAGCATTAAAGTTAAAAACTCGAGGCAATTTTCCTTCTTCAACTTCCATAGAAATCTTCAATTCACACAACTGAAATCGTACTGTAATATTATCCTCATCAAACTTAGTAAGTATGGCAAATTCATCCCCATGAAGACGAACTACAATAGATTCAGGAAAATTATTAAATAAAATCTTGCCAAAAATTTTTAAATAATCATCCCCTACATTATGACCAAATGTATCATTAATTGATTTAAATTTCTTAAAATCAATCATAATAAAATTAGCATTGGGATACTGAAGTAAATAACGATAATATTGCTCCTTTAAATACTTCTCATTATAAATTCCCGTCAAATAATCTATATACTCAGTACTCTTTACTTCCATAAATAACCCCCTTTATATAACACGTGGCATCGTACCACAAGCTTTATTAATTATAATATTAAAACATTCGATACGGATTTTTCTATATCCTCTTTTACTTCATTTTTAAATAAATTACCTATCGGTATAACATTATTTTCATATATTGGCCAAATTCTTTCAGTACCTCCCTAGGATACTTTTCTGTTACTTGATATGTCTGCCTACACTTCTCAATCTCATCCAAAAGAATTTGGTGATTCAATGTACTTTCTTCTAATTCTAACACTTCAATATACTGTAACATAAGGGTAAGAAACTCAATAGAAATATTGTGATTATCATAACACAATATCGAACTCATTTTATGGTAATCATCATAATTCAAAATAGACGATTCGTCATATTCACAAACTACTTCAGGTTTATGATATTTATAATACAAATCTTTATTCCATTTAAACCCATCTATTGGATCATATACATAATTCATATTCTCTATCCAACTATGATTTGGGTATGCATGATCTATAGGGTATTCAATTATATTTCCAAGAATTAAATGAAATTTCTTCATTCCCTTTGACAGAATTATAGCAGTAGCATAACACTGCCCTTCATGAACAGAAGAACTTAACGCTATAATAGATGCAGGAAGGCCTCTACAGGTAATTTCCCTAAGGGAGTCAATTAGTTCCGACTCATAAGGTACGATTAATTTATTTCTACATGCATATAGATATTCTTCCCTAGTCATTGTTAGCATCTATAGCACCTCACTTTTAATGATGTATTTTATCACGCCTTATTATAAATGTCAAAAGGATAGACATTACTATCTATCCTGAATTATATATGGATCTTCTAGTGTACCATTACCCCCTAATACAATATCCTTTTTAATAAAAATACTAGGTTTTACTGTAAAAGGTTCACCAATAGAAAGTTCCTCTACCATCTCATCTTTGGTAGCATATACACTTCCCACAGATGCAGGCGTTATCATATATGTATCATTTACATACATACTACCTACATGTAAAAGTCCAACATATGCTAAAACACTATCGCTATATATATTCGTATAATCAAACCCTGTTTCTGCTGTATATTCTCCAGTATACCAAGTAGATTCTAAAATATAAGTCTTATCTAATGAATTATAAAAATCATGATTTAAATAATATGCAAGAGTACCCTCCTCTGAAGGTAAAAACTTATTGTATGAATTAGAAAAAGAAAATAAATTATTAGAATCTATAGTAAGTGGCTCACTTAACACAAGTTGATATGAATTACCTGAAATAGACACAATTTCCCAAAGTAAATTGCTATAAGATAGATAAGTTCCCATGTGAACCTTTAGAGAATCTTCTAATCGATATGGATTTTCTTTTGAACCATCTCCAAAAAACGTATTCCAGTTACCACGAATTACGATCATGGGACGAATTCCTAACATCATATGACAATTGGCTTCTTTTACCACACCTGTACTATCAATATAGGACAAACTATTGGCAGACTTTCTTGTAATCGTCCAAAATGATATACCATTATTTAAATATGTACCATCTAAGATAGAAGCATTATATTCCTCTTCTGTTAGTAATCCAAATGTAAGAGCACTACTTCCATTCGTACAATCTGTATTATCCAAACACCATGAAGTAGATAATATAGATGAATCATCTATTGTACTAGCAAAAACACCACTATAACCATCTAATGTTTGATTTAGCCACCTTTTTACATAAGAGACCTCATAATCACTTGTATCTCCAAAAGCAAGTTGCGTTACTACATCATCTAATATTAAATGTAATTGATTATTAGAATCAATAGAAACAATTCTCCATAAATATCCGTCATATTCTAGATAATTAGAAACGATTTCTCCTTTAAATACATACATGTCATCGTTTTGATATAAACCATCCCCTTCAGTAATAGCTTTTGCTTTTAAAATATTAGAGAACGATTGTAAATTCTCTTCTATCCCTACATCAGATGTAGAGGGATTTTCATTCCTTGTATAAAAATATGTACTAACGAAAATTATGATAGATAATATAGATAAGATTAAAAATAATCTTTGTAAAAATATCATTCTCCTTTCGTTCCTGGAAACAATCAAAACATCCCCTGTCATTTCCTTCGGAACAGACACCCCTAGTAAAGTTAAAATCGTAGGAGCGATATCTCCTAGTTTCCCATCTTTTAATGTAAGACCCTTTTTTGTTACAATGAATGGAACCAAACTGGTAGAATGACTCGTAACTACATTGTCATTAGCATCCAACATATAATCACTATTTCCATGGTCTGCAGTAATAACCATTACTCCTCCAAGACTCTCTACCTTATGATAAATCTTCCCCACACATTCATCGACCACTTCAACAGCCTTCACAGTAGCATCAAAAACACCTGTATGACCTACCATATCTCCATTAGCAAAATTTAAAATAACCATATCAAATATATTTTTATCCAATTCTTGTAATAATGCATCTGTAATTTCATATGCACTCATCTCTGGCTTTAGATCATAAGTTGCCACTTTAGGGGAGGGGATTAATATTTTCTTTTCATGTTCATAATCTACTTCCTTCCCTCCATCAAAGAAAAAGGTAACATGTGCATATTTCTCTGTTTCAGCAATTCGTAGTTGCGATAACCCATTTTGTTCCAAGCATGATCCTAAAATATTAGTAGGATTTGCATCATCAAATGCATGCGGAGCAATAACTGACTCTACAACTGGTAACATTGTAAGTACTTTTACATTAGAAAAATGAATGACATCCATATCATGGAAATCTGGATTCGTTAAAGCAGTCAATAACTCACGTAAACGATCTTTTCGAAAATTGTAAGTAATAAATCCATCATTGTCCTCTATAGTGCCATTTTCATCAAAAATGGAAGGAATAAAAAATTCATCAGTAATACCTTTCTTATAGTTTTCATCAATAAACTCCTGAGTAGAAGTATATTTGGGGCCAATTCCCTTAACAATTGCGTCATACCCTTTTTCTAATCTATCATAATTATTATCTCGGTCCATTGTATAATACCGTCCACCAATGGTAGCAATCCTTCCAATACCAATTTCATGTAGTTTTTCCTCTACTTTTGATATATACGCACTAGCACTTTTCGGATCTACATCCCTACCATCTGTACATAAATGAAGATAAACGTCTTTTATATCATTTTGTTTACACATATCTAAAAGAGCTAATAAATGATTGATATGAGAATGTACACCCCCATCACTCAGTAATCCCATAATATGTAGCTTGGAATGCTCTTGTTTTACATGTTTCATTACCTGTAAAATCTCTTCATTTTGAAAAAAAGTTTTATCCTGAATACTATGATTTATCAGTTCTAGTGGTTGATATATAACCCTTCCTGCTCCAATATTCATATGCCCCACTTCACTATTACCCATCTGTCCTTCAGGAAGTCCAACCATAGATCCACTTGCCTCTAACCTAGAAAATCCATATTTCTGTTTTAACATATCTAAATTAGGAGTATGCGCAGCAAGAACAGCATTTCCATGACATTCTTCTCTTTGCCCTACACCATCCATAATACATAAAACAACTGGCTTCATAGAATCATCTCCTACTATATTTTACCACAATCAAAATTTATAATTCAATACAAACAAAAAGACATAGTTATAAACCTATGCTACAAATTATCAATAACTTTTTTAGAAAGCCCTGTCACCTTCATAATATCATCTATAGGAGCCCCTATATCTTTTAAATTCTTAGCAGTTTGAAGAATCCCCTCTTCAATTCCTTTCTCGATACCTTGTTTAATACCTTTCTCAATACCTTTCTCAATACCTTGTTCAATACCTTGCTTGATTCCCTGCTTCATTCCCTGCTTCATTCCCCGTTTCATTCCTCGCTCTGTTGCTG
>CAJTZW010000014.1 GCA_910584305.1 uncultured Bacilli bacterium | reverse complement strand
TGATATGATTTATATATAATATACTAACTACTTACACACTTTTCTTGACATACCCCATTGGCTTACAAATACTTTCTCTAAAATATACTTCACCAAGTCTTACTTGATTATTTTTATAATATTCTAGTTCAACATAATCAACATATCTCATTATTAAATCTGCTTTTTCACTTCTGTCATAATCTTTCCACATATAAGTATTTTCTTCATATTCAGTAGGGTAAACAGTTTTATTTATATAATCTAAATCTCTTTTGATTAAAATATCTTCTGGTGTAAATTTTAATTCATTACATATATCACAATCTCTTATTTTTTCTTCTAAAATTTTAATAGTATTTTCTACAATTTCTTTTTCACTATCATATTCTTCAATTGTGAATGAACTATTAATGTATGCTTTTCTAATTCTTTCAAATTTGTTATTTTGTTCATTTAGTTCTTTTACTAATTTATCTTTTGGATTATTAAGTTTTGTTTTAATCATTGGTAGTAGAGTTTGATTTACTATTGAATCATATTCTTGAATTTCGTTAATAAAATTATCAAATTCTTTTTCAATTTCAGTTTCTTTGATTGATATTTTACAATCGTGGCATTGATAGTAATAATAGATATTTCCATTTTTCTTTCTTGTTGCATTACCACCTAATATTCTTCCACATTTAGGACATTTAAGTTTTTGTAAGAATAAATATTCTTTATCTCGTTTATAATTTCTAGAGTTCTTTTTCTTTTGCACTTGGCATTCTTCCCATAATTCTTTTGATATAAGTGGCTCGACAATATTTTCATAATAAGTAGGGTTATTTGTCCTTTTACCATGAACAAAATCACCTTTATAAATTTCATTTTCTAATATTTTTTGAATAGTACTATCACACCAATTTGTTTTTCCAAATACTTTTTCTTCGTTATATAAATTACTAATTGTTTGATAAGAATTTCCCTCATAATATAAATTAAATATTCTTATTATTTCATCTTTTGTTGTTTCATCAACAACTAATTTTTTATTTTCGTGTTTATAACCAAAAGGGGCTTTGTGTGGAATATTACCAACTTTGATAGCACCTGCTAAACCTATTTTAGTTCTTTCGCTTGTTCTTTCTATTTCATTTTGGGAAACAGTTGTAAGAAGTCTTGCAACCATTCTACCATTTGCATTAGTAGTGTTTATATCATCATTAGCACAATCTAGGTAAGCATTGTTTTCATCTAGGGACTTCATTATATCTTCCATATCATAAACACTACAAGTTAATCTATCTAACTTTAAAACAACAATAGTATTTATTTTTTACTTTTAATATCTTCTTTTAATTCTTCAAATGCTGGTCTATGATTTCCAGTTTTTGCACTTATTCCAGCATCTTTATAAACCTTATAAATCTCATAACCTTTATACTCACACATAGCACGAAGCCTTTTCTCTTGTTCTGGTAAACTAAAACCCTCACGTGCTTGATCTTCTGTACTAACTCCTATGGAACACATATACCGTATTATTTTAAAACATTAGATTTAATAAATTTTGATTACAAAATAAATACCAGTATCACTATTGGTACTGGTATAAAACAAGAAAGAGTTAATATTGATAAATTAAATATTACAATCTCTTTTGGAATATAAAGTAGCATATTTTAAATTAAAATAATAATAATTGTTGAATAGAAAAAAGAAATTAGAATGTCATTTAACTAATTTCTTTTTTTCAAGAACAATTAATTATTCAAGGCTAAAAGTTTTAACTTCCTTGTTTTCTATTTCTTTTAGCGCAACTTTTTCATCATTAAATTTCCAATCAATTTGATAATCAGGTAACAATTTAGATTTGATAGGATTAATTCTAGGGATTAAAATAACTGCTTCAAAATTATTTAATAATTTTAGATCTTCAACAGTAATTAGTGGCTCAATTCCTTTTTCAGTTTGTTGATTTCCACAAAGTTTAGATATATCTTCTAGTGTTTCAGTATCATTTGCTAATAAATAAACGATATTCCCAAAAACCATTTTTAATATTTCTGCTCCTTCTTTACCATAAGTATTTCTCAATTCTAATATACTTCTTATAAATATACTAAATTTAATATTAAAACTTCTTGCAAGTGTAAGCATATTATTGAAATCCTTAATAGGAATTAGGTTTTCAAAATCATCAATTAAAACATTTAATCTACGAGTTTTATCATTAGTATTTGTAGCTGCATAATAACATTCTTCAATTATTAAAGGAATTAATCTTCTAGAAGTTGATTTATTATTACTTATAATAAATAATGCAGTTTTATCTTTTTGAATGTTTGTCATATCAAAGTTAGATGAAGATAACATTTTTAATAATGTTTCTCTTGATACGAATAATCTCATGTTTTGAATAAATACTGATAGAATACTCCCTTTTGTTTCATTTGGTGCTAATATAATATTTGAAAGATTAATGTATGTAGGAGAAGTTTTATCATATTTTTTTACTTCTTCTGATAATTTATCAAATTGAGATACTAGATTTAATAAACTACTAATATTAACTTCTTCTTCTTTTGCATTGTCAAATAGATATAGTGCAAGCCCTATGAATAATGATGTAGCAGAATTGTTCCAAAATGGATCAATACTAGCATTAAATGTTTCATTACAGCAAAAATAGTAGCCAACATTCTCTAACAATTCTATTGCCTTATCTTTTTGACCATTTTTATATAATTCATAAGGCAAACTTAATGGATTGAAATTATTACCTACGGTTGGATTATCTAAATTGATTACAATTGTATTGTAATTTTGTTTTTTTAGTTCTCCTGATAGAATATCATAAATTTCTCCTTTAACATCATGAATTATAAATGATTCTTGTGCTTTAATTGCAAGTCTTAATTGTGGTAACATTGTTGATTGAGTCTTACCACTACCTGTTGATCCAATAACTAAAGTATGAGCTTCATCTTCTTTAATATAAAGATTATTATTATCATACATCATTGGCATTCCTGATTTTTTAATTTTAGAATCATAACTGATTGGGGTTAGTTTAGATTTTAATTCTTCAACTGTTGCCCATCTTGAATATGCCATGAATATCACTTCCTTTCAATATCATTATAGCACCTATATTTTAACAAACTTAAACAAAAATGACTTTTATGTAAGAATGTGATATAATAATAAAAATGTAGGTGATACTATGTTTTCTAACAATTTGGTTTGCAACATAATTGAGTATTTAAACAATAACATAAATAAGGAAATAACTATTGATGAATTAAGTATGTTATTTTACTTTGATAAAGCATATATAATGAGAAGATTTAAAAAAGAACTAAATATATCAATACATGAATATATAAACACAATGAGAATATATAATAGTTTGACATATTTTAAAGATGACAATTATATATTAAGTATTGCTTTTAAAAACGGCTTTAATTCATTAGAATACTTTTCGGAGGTATTTAAAAAGAATATGGGAGTTAGTCCAAATGTTTATAAAAAATATTCAAATTATAAAAACATTACTGATAAAGAACAAGAAAAAATACTAGACAATTTATCTAGAATTATTAACATCAAAACTAATGTTTTAAATTATTTAAATCATAGAAAACCTGTTGTCAGTAACTATATTAAAAAATTTGAATATAAAAAATAATTTATTAATGTTCTTTAAATTTTATAAATTAGAATTAAATATATCAATCAATACATTAAATAATATACAAGTATTTTTCTCAAATTTTCTAATGTTTACAATAGTTCACGGAGGTTTTACACAACATTTTTTAGCGTTATTTATCAGACATTTTATCCTTATTGACTTAAAACAAATGAGTGATACAATATAGTAGAATATGAAATAATTAGGTGTAAATACATCTATTAATAGTGCTAATTTTGCTATGAGATTAGTATCTTTTTCGTATTCAACCAGTACCCCCCAATATTTATAATTTATTGCTGAACTTTAGACCATAAATTCATCAAAATTTCTAAAAATAATGGCCGAAAATTTAGAAAATTTACTTTTAAAAAGTGTGTACAATTGTTAAACACTTTTTGGAAAGTCTTTATTTATAAGGGCTTCGAAAAAAGGAAAAGTTTACGATTGTATAACAAATTCTTTAAATGTAAACACCTGTATTTTCTCAAATACCTTATAAAATAAGGGGAAACTAGCTACTGACTAGTTGTTTGTAAACAGGTTTTATCCTGCTTTTAATTGATTGAAAGTATTTTTGAAAAAGTGATATTTCTATAGTCATGGTTTAGGACCATAATTTTTTAGATTTCTTTAATTTTAACGGCCGAAGTTTTTTATTTTGGTAGCTATTATTTTAGCTATCTTTTTTATTTGTGAGGGCTGTAAAAAAGTAATAAGCGCGTTATAATTTCTTTAAGTAATTAAGAGAAAGTTGGTGCTATTTATGAAATGAATTGTTTAAGAATTTAAAAGGGGGGTAAAAATTTATACAAGAAAGAAGTGATAAAAAATTAGAATATTTAAAGACTTATGTAGCAGAACTTGCTATGTTAGAGTTTATTAAAGATAACAACTTAATTAATGATAACGAATATAAAATAATCAAAAATAAAATTGAACTTGAATATGCAAAATATCAAACACTAAACAATTCAGATTATAGTTTTGCATAAATAATATTATTTGAAATATGCTATTGATTCAACAATTATGGAAAGGAATTAATGAATAATAAAGTTGAAGTAATAGCACCAACTTCAGAATAGACTTTCTAATTTAATTGATTTAAAGCTAGATAATAAAATATCAAAAGAAATATTAGAGAACAAAGAATTAAAAGCAAGAAAAATAATACCTTTAATAATAATTCTATGTGGTTCTATATAACTTAAATTAGAACGAGTAATATTCCTTATATTTCCATTTATAAAAGTAGGTTTCGTATTACAAAAATCACATATAAATTCTATTTTCTTTTTTAACTCACTTTCAATCTCTAATTGTTTTGTAGTAATATTAATCATTTAAAACCTGTCCTTTCCAAACTTAAACACTAAAAAAAGTACCAACTTCTTATAGAAATTGATACTTTGTATATTAAGTCCTAGACTATAAAAGTTCGGACAGATTTCCCAATGGAGGGCCTAGTCGGATTTGAACCAACGATCAGGGAGTTGCAGTCCCACGCCTTACCACTTGGCTATAGACCCAAATAAAATACATATTGATTATATCAAATATTTTTTTGAAAGGCAATATGTATTTTTACTTTATTATATGCGGTATTACTTTATTGTTTCTTGTAAGTTGTTTTGATCATAGAGTATTAATATCATTGTAACAATAATGCTAGTTGCAGGTGCAACAAAGATATGCCCTGAGAAGAAGGCTAGTATGAATATTAGGCACACGGAAATGGTAAGATTTAGTCTAATAAAGTTATTTTCAATTTTTTGGTGTTTCTTTTTTAAATAATATATTAGTGGTAAAAAGAAGAGTATGAAACCTATGATTCCATGTCTATAGAGGACATCAAAGTAATCCATTTCAATTGTTTTTAGGTTTACTTCATCCGTTCCGTAATTTTCTATATATCCAATGCCAACAATTTTGGATGTTAGGGAAGAGTTTATGTAATTTGTATGTGTTTTTTTTAAAAAGGATAGTCTTTGACTGAATATAAAGTGATCAAGTAAGTAGGGATCTTTTAGTACTTCTATTGGAGAACTAATTTCTAAAAAATCCATATGAATTTGAATATTTTTATAGAATGAGGTTTTTGGAATGAGTAGAATTGATGTGATAGATAGGATGAAACAAATGCATAGAATGCTTATAATTTGTTTCACTTTTTTATTTTTATATAAATATATTATATAGTAAATTATGTTACATAGAATAATAATTCCTATACATAAGATAGGTACTTTGGTACCAATTGTAAATAGTACATATAAAGTGATGATTGCGGATATACTAATCATAAGAATATTTTTTGTGTGTTGTTTGATATAGATGATTGTAAAAGGAAGTAATAAACTTAAAATGGAACTAATGGAGTTGGCAGAGTTAAACCACCCTGTGGATCCTGTTTTGCTAATAGCATAGCTTGCTAGATTGGTCTTTGTAATGGTAGGGATGAATACGAACAAGTTATATATGAAAAAAAGTAGTACAATGTGTGATAATTTGATTTCTATGTGATATTCTTTTATCATTTGGTATATTGCGATGAAAATGACTGGGAAGTAGAATGTATTAAATGTATTTTGTAGTTCATAGAAAAGTACACTTGTATCTTTCGTTATAATGGTGTGTAGTAGGAAAATACCTAAATATAAAGCAAGTAGGACTAGGTAAATTTTTGTTTTCTTTGTTTCTTTTTTTGTATAAAAGAAGGTATATATCCCACAGAATATGAAGAAGGAGAAACGGACTATAATACCAATGGCATTTGGTAAATTCCATATAGTAGATAATCCTGCAATCACATCTAAAAATGGTTGTAATAATAGAAATAGCAGTAATATTTTTGGTAGATTTTTTTTCATTTTTCTCACTTTCCTTTATATGTGAATTATATCATAGAAGAAATATTGCGACAATGTATAATTGTAAAGTGAGTGGCTAAATTCTGTGAAAATATGAAAAAATGTTTTGATACATTGTGAATTATGTGAAAAAAAGATATAATAATAATTAGTTTAGGAGGATGTGTTATGAAAACTTTTATCACTCTTTTAAAAAAACATAAGGGAAAATCTATTGTGCTGCTTACTTTATTTTTTCTTACAGTGAGTAGTTCTTTATATATTTTATATGCATTATCTTTACTTGCTGGTATCGAGACACTTATACGTATTTTACTATCTATTACTGTGATTCTAATTGGTATAATTTTATGTTTGAGTTATATGAAATCACTGCGAAAAAAGCGTAGTAGATATGTACTATATATTCCTTTTGTTGGGATGTATGTTGTTTTATTATTTGTATTTGGACATTATATTTGTAAAACGTATAATGCGATTGATAAAATGACTACGAATGAAACAACATATTCTAGTAGTTTGGTATCTCTTTCATCGGATAGTGCAGAGAATTTGACTTCTTTAAAAGATGGAACAATTGGAATGGTTGATGATGAGAATAATGTCATTGGTTATCAGCTTCCAAGAGAGATTGTTAATGAGGAAGGTCTTAAAAATAAGATAGAGGAATACGAAAGTTATGTTGATTTATTAAATGCTTTGTATGATGAAGAAATTGAATATGCGTTTTTACCAACCAATTATGCGGTTATGTTTGAGACGATGGAAGAGGCAGATTTTGCGAATGTTCGTGAAGAAACTAAAATTATTTATACAAAGGATAAAAAGGTAAAAAGTAGTGATGTAAGTTCTGGAACCTCTTTAGATAAACCATTTACCATTTTAATTATGGGAGTTGATTCAGAAAATGAAGAGATTGCTGGTAGTTCTTTTAATGGAGATTCACTGATTTTAATTACATTTAATCCAAATACTTTATCGTCTACAATTTTAAGTATTCCAAGGGATTCTTATGTTCCAATAATGTGTTTTGCAGGTCAAAGGAAGAATAAGATTACTCATGCAGCTTGGTATGGAGAAGATTGCATGATGGAGACGATTGAGAATTTTACAGGAATTTCTATTGATTATTTTGTAAAAATTAATTTTAAAGGTGTTGTAAAGTTAGTTGATACTTTGGGTGGGGTTGAAGTTGATGTTCCATATTCATTCTGTGAACAAGATAGCAATCGTAAATTTGGAAATAATACAATTTATGTAAATGAAGGATTACAAATATTGAATGGAGAACAAGCACTGGCATTTTCTAGAAATCGACATACTTGGCCAGAATATTGTCCAGCACAGTATTCTAATTACGTTAGTAATGATTTTATTCGGGGGCAAAATCAACAGACTGTTATTCGTGCTTTGCTTAATAAGTTTAAAGATATTGATAGTTTGGATACTATATATGCACTTTTGGATACTATCGGAGCGAGTATGCAGACTAATATGACTACAAGTGAAATATTATCATTATATAATATTGCGAAAGACATTTTAGTAAAGAGTAGTGGCCAGAACATGGATGACTTATTAAGTATTCAAAGATTATATTTAAGTGGATATGATAAATATATTTATGATACTGCTACAAAATTAAATTTATATAATTATGTATTATACGATGGGAGTATAGAGGACATATCAACTGCTATGAAAGTGAATCTTGGACTTCTTGAACCAACATTCGTTAAGACTTTTGACTTTTCTATAGATGAACCATATGAAGAGGTTGTTATAGGAAAGGGTGTATATAGTGCATCTAGTGTTGATGATGAATCTGTTCTTCCTGACTTTGTTGGGGATAGTGAAGCACAAGCGAGAAAAACAGCAAAACGTTTAGGAATTTCAGTGACCTTTGATTATAAAGAAGTCAAGGGTGGAAATAATACAGTTATTTCACAGAGTTACCCAGAAGGTACGAAAATTAGTAGAATTGGTAAAGTAACATTAACGATTGGAACGCCAAAAAGTTCTAGTGATGTGGATAAAGAGCAGAGTGAGGAAAAGGATAAAGAGGATGATAAAAATCAATCTGGTACTTCTACAAAGCAGGTCAATGTTCCATATTTAACTGGAAAGACAGTTCGTGAAGCAACTACAATATGTAAAGAGCTTGGTCTTACTTTAAAGGTAAGAAATGATACTTATACAAATAGTGATGAGATTGTGTCTCAGGAACAACTTGGTTTGGTGGATGTAGAAAGTATAGTGTATGTACGCGTAAAAGAACAAACGAAAGAAGATGACACACCAATAGAATCAGAATCTAAAGAGGATGAAGATGAATCTGAGTCTTTAGAAATTGATAAAAAAATAGAGGAGGAGTAATTCGTGAAAATATTGGTAACTGGTGGGCTTGGTTATATAGGGAGTCATACGTGTGTGGAATTATTAGAAAATGGAAATGATGTCGTTGTACTAGATAATTTATCGAATAGTAAGATAGAGGTAAAGGATAATATATATGCGATAACAGGGAAAATGATTCAGTTTTATCAAGGGGATATGTTGGATAAAGATGTAATAGAAGATATTTTCAAACAACATAAAATTGATGCTGTAATTCATTTTGCAGGACTAAAAGCTGTAGGTGAGTCTGTAAAAGAGCCTCTCTTGTACTATCGCAATAATCTCGATTCTACTTTAAATTTGTTAGAGGTTATGCGAAAATATGATTGTAAGAATTTAGTATTCTCTTCGAGTGCGACAGTGTATGGTAATCAAGAATCACCAAGGTATGTGGAAACAATGGAAAGAAAAACACCATCTAGTCCATATGGTAAAACAAAAGCAATGATTGAGGATATTTTAGAAGATATATATGCCTCGGATCCTGCATGGAAGATTTTTATATTGAGGTACTTTAATCCAATTGGGGCGCATGAAAAGGGGCTCATTGGTGAAGATCCCAATGGAATTCCTAATAATTTAATGCCCTATATATTAAAAGTTGCTTCAAATGAACTTGAATGTTTAACAATTTTTGGTAGGGATTATGATACACCAGATGGAACTTGTATTCGAGATTATATCCATGTTGTTGATTTAGCAAAGGCACATGTAAAAGCATTAGAAAAATCCTTTGCTGTTTCTCCTAATGTCTATACATATAATTTAGGTTCTGGTAAAGGTGTTAGTGTTTCTGAAATTGTTACAACTTTTGAAAGAGTGAATGGTGTAAAATTAAATTATCAGTATGGTCCAAGAAGATCTGGGGATCTTCCTAAAATGTTTGCGGATGCTACAAAGGCTTTTGCTGAATTGAATTGGAAAGCAGAAAAGACCATTGAGGATATGTGCAGGGATGCTTGGAATTTTAAGTTAGGACAAAAGTAGTTTGTATGCGGGCAAAATTGGTATGTAAATATATAGAATTAATTGTTTGGATGTTGCTTATTTTTTGGTTTTCACATCAACCAGCGATAGAATCTTCTCAAATGAGTGATGGGCTTGTTATTACATTTATTGATACGATTGAAAAGGTTACTGGGATATCTCTACCCTATGACCAAATATTATCCCTAGTTGTTTTTCCTATCCGTAAGTTGGCTCATTTCTCACTATATTTTATTTTGGGTTTATTATGGATGTCTTTGCTTAAAGAGTATTCTTTATCTTTGATTTTTCAAATGAAATATGCCATTTTATTTTGTTTGATATATGCCTGTAGTGACGAATTCCATCAACTCTTTGTTTATGGTAGGAGCGGATGTATATTTGATGTTGGTATTGATATAGTGGGGAGTTTAACTTCTATTATACCTATATATCTCGTTCGTTGTCATAAGATGAAAACTGTATAGAAATCTATATAGTTTTATTTGTCTTTTCTTTTGATATATGATACAATGTGTTGAGTTTAGGAGGAATTTTATGGAAAGTATATTGCCTTTATTTTTAACTTTTATTTCAGGATTATTTATTGTCCTTGGATCTCTTATTGTTTTTATAACAAAAAATAATGATAGATTTGTTCATTTTGCAATTGGTATGGCTTTTGGTGTGATGGCATCTTTAATTTGTTTTGAATTGTTTCCAGAAGCGAGTGAAATGCTTTATGATTATTTTGGAAATTTTAAAGGATATGTTGTTTTGGGTATTTGTATTTTGGTAGGAATCCTTGTTTTAAAGATTCTGGATTTGTTTATACCAGATCATGAACAGCATGATCATTCAAAACAGTCTGAATTAGACAATTTATATCATATAGGGATTGTTTCTAGTATTGCACTTGTTTTACATAATTTAATTGAAGGAATGGCTATTTATGGAACTTCTTCAACTTCTTTAGAAATGGGATTACTAGTAACACTTGGGGTAGGATTCCATAATATCCCAATGGGGATTGTCATTACTTCGACATTTAATCGTTCTACATCAAAGAAAAAGGGAAAATTTATCTTTGCTTTACTCTGTATTTCACTATCTACTTTTTTAGGTGGATGCATGATGATGTTACTTAGTTCTTTCATTAATAGTTTGTTTTTGGGGATTCTTCTTGGTCTTACATTAGGAATGCTTCTTTATATTGTTCTTTTTGAACTATTGGAAGAGATTATCCATACACATAATAAACAGTTGGCTTTCTTTGGAATTTTACTTGGAATTTGTATTTTCTCCTTAAGTTTATTTTTTGAATAGTAGTTTGACAATTGGGATACTTTATAATAGAATGGTAGTAGGGTGATACTATGTATAGGAATAAAGGATTTACACTTGTTGAACTTATGGCTGTGATTGCACTACTTGCTGCACTTATATTGTTAGTTTATCCAAATGTGCTGGAGAAGGTACAAGAGAAGGAAAAGGATATTTTGCGTAAGAAAGAACAGCTTGTGTATACATCAGCATTTGATTATTTATATGAAAATAAGGGTATATATCCGGTTCGTACTGGAAAAGTATATTGTGTAAATATGGGGTACTTGTCTTCGCTAGATAAAATTCCAATTGATGAGTATTCTGATATTTTGAAGGATCCTGATATTTCTAAAAACTACATTCAAGTTCAGATTGGTGATAATGATAATATATACCATATTGTTACTACTACAACTGCTTGTACTGATGGAGTTATAGAAGGATAACTTCTTTTTCTTTGTAGCGGGGGAGTCATATGGAAAAGTATCGTGAGATAGAAAAAAGTATTATAAAGAAGTTTCGGAAGGATATATGGAGTAAATTTGTTCGAGCTGTGAAGGAGTATGAACTTATTTCACCTAACGATAAGATTGCTGTTTGTATTAGTGGTGGTAAGGATTCTTTTTTACTTGCAAAGTGCTTAGAAGAATTAAAACGTCATGGACAGTTTGATTTTGGGTTAGAATTTATTATTATGAATCCTGGATATCAAGAAGAGCATTTGAATCAAATTCAAGAAAATTTAAAACTTTTAAATATTTCAGCGCATATTTTTTCATCAGATATTTTTGATGTAGCTTCTTTACATGGTGGGGATAATCCTTGTTACTTATGTGCTAGAATGAGGAGAGGATTTTTATATAATAAGGCGCGTGAACTTGGTTGTAATAAAATTGCTCTTGGACATCACTTTAATGATGTAATTGAAACAATATTGATGAATATTGTTTATACTGGTCAATTTGCTTCGATGCCACCTAAACTTCATAGTACTAATTTTGATGGTATGGAATTAATTCGTCCTTTATATTTAGTTCATGAAGAAGACATTATTGCATGGGCTAAATCGAATCATTTACAGTTTATTGATTGTGCTTGTTCCGTAACAAAGAAGAAAAGCGGAAAACGTAGAGAAATTAAGCAATTAATTGAATATTTAAAAGCGGTGTATCGTGATGCAGATTTGAATTTATTCAAATGTTCTATGAATGTAAATACGAATACATTATTAGGCTATAAAAAAAATGGTAAGAAAATTTCTTTTTTAGAAAATTATGGTAATAGAGAAAATACTGTTGAAAAGAATCATTCAGATGTGGTATAATGGAATTACTAGAAGAGAGTATTGAAAAAACCTACAAGTTAAACGATTGGGAATCTAATTTACAAATGGTGTTGAATACTTGCATATTTCTGCGAGGATCCTGAAGTTTGTAATGTGATGCCCACCTGGGAGATCAGGTTTTATCGTTTAAACTCTCTTCTAGTTTTTTTTTGCTCACATATATATAAGTAAAGGAGATTTATTATATATGGATGGGTATTTTATTGAAAAAAATTTGCCTCCTGTACTTTCTAAGGAGGCGCAAGAAAATTTGTTATTACGTATAAATGAAGGGGATGTAGAAGCTAGAGAAATGTTCATAATGTCTAACATTCGTTTGGTAATTAATAGAGTCATTTATTATTTTGGTACTTTGTCTATAGAGAAGCAAGAACTTGTTGCAGAAGGAATTGTAGGACTTATTAAAGCTGTGAATACATTTGATTCTTCAAAAGGAATTTTATTTTCTTCCTATGCGACACGTTGCATTGACAATGCAATATACACCTATTGGAAAATTGTGTAGCAATTAGTGATCTATTTTATAAATTAAGAGATACCATCCAAACAGAAATAACAATTAAACCAGCTCCTAGTTGGAGAATCCCACCTATAAATAAAGATAGTAGTATAGGAGAACAAATAAAGTATTATAGACGTCTAGCAGGATATAAACAACCTGAATTAAGCTTGAAACTTGGATTTACTAGACAAGCACTTCATCACTTGGAAAATCAAGATTTAAAGCTTGTTGATATTAACCTACTTAAAGGAGTTATAAAAGAACTTGGGATAGAAGATAAAATCATTATTGACGATGACTATATTAATTTTTTACTTAATGATCCATGTAAGAATATTATAGATATAAGAAAAGAGATGAATCTAACAAGACAGGAATTTGCTGATATGTTAGAAGTGTCTATTACATCCGTTAGACGTTGGGAAAATGGCAATAGTCATATATCAAGAAATAAATATGATAAACTAAAAAAATGTATGAGCTAATCACTTATACATTCTTTTTTTGATTCTTCTTTCAAATGATCTAAAACTAAATTTAAAACTTTTTCTTTAGAAGAATCATTAATATTTAATTTTTTAATTTTTTCTAGCATAAGTGTAGCATGGAATCTAGCTACGCCATTTGCTAATTCTTTCCTTTCCTCAGGTGTTTGTGGTAAATTGACGTAGACTTTCAAGCAAACACCCCCTCAATAAAATATATGAATTTTATTAAGGTAAATTCTAATTATCTTTTCTAACTTTAAAATAATTAGGATCTATTGCTTCTTTATCTTCTACATAATCTTTTACAAATTTATCTCCGTCAATTTCTAGTTCTTCTTCTCCAATATCATATCTTCTATGAATATCAGACATTTTATTTCTTGTAATTTCAAATGGTTTTAAAATTTCTTGTTCTATATCACTATCTATATAATAGGTTTGGATGACATTATGGTTTCCATCTACAAACATCCCAGCAACATCATCTTTTAGTAAATCGTGTGCGTCTGAATTTTCTACCATAATTTTAGATAGAATATTATCTGCAAATCCACAAAATTTAAATTTAAGACATGAATTAATTTGAGGTGGGATAATATCAGCAGATAATCTTTGACTATTTATGCAAAGATGACACCCTGTTGCACGTCCTTTACGAGCAAGTTCTATTAAACGATCAATACAATCTTCATATTCTTTTCTTTCTTCTTTGGATAATCTTTTAACATCTATATTAAAAATATCAGCAGCTTCTTCTATAACGAGAAAAATATGCTTTCTTGGTATTCTTGGTTTTTTAAACTTATTAAATGAATCTATATTATAACAAGGAAATTTTAATTCACTTGTTCTATTTAAATGAATCTCATAAACCATTTTAACCATATTTTCAAATCCTATCATGCTATTAACGATTGTACAATTTTTTAATCTTTTCCAAATTCCTGTGTAATCAATTTTCTTTCCATCATAGATAAAAAGCTCACAATTTTGCATAAGGGCTTGGTAGCAAATAGATTTTTGTACTATGCTCTTACCAGCACCCGTCGATCCACCTAATTTTTCGTGTATTTGTTTTTTAGTATTCCAATAGTATGGTTCATCTAAATTATTAATTCCAAGATTAAATATTGGACTACCACCTTTATAATTGACAAGAAATCTATTATCCCAATTAATAGGTTTGGGATCAGATGGATCTGTCTTACTTAAATTAATTAAGACTTTATTAGATCCATAATTTTTAGTTCCTTTTACATATTGACCATCTAAAAAGTTTTGTATTAGTTCCTTTTTATCAAAAATAACATTATAAGGAACACTATTTTTATAAAGCAACCAATATTCATTATCTTTATTATAAGGGTTAGTATACATTACTATAGTTTTAGGGGCTAATTCTTCTATTTTATTTTCATCAGCATTAGGCATTAAAGCTTTAGCTATTTTTTCGTCTTTATCCTCGTACTTCATAATTTTAAAGAATAATTTACATACTATAACAATTAAAAATATAGAAAGTACATAAATTAAAACATAAAATAGGTTTATTTTCCTTTGAGCAAAAACATCTAATAATGGAAGATTCATACAGATCCTATTAATATAAGGAATAGAATCTAAATTTAAATTAAATATAATTAGGATTAATATTAAGAGCAATATAATTATAATTTTTACAATATAAGCTTTCCAATGATGACGTACTTGCTTATATATTGTTTCAAACTTTCTAGATAAACTAGATAGTCTAAATTTTTTCTTTTGTTTCTTCTGTTCGTTCATTAGAAATTTCCTCCTTTTTTGTATCTTTATAAATTATCTTTTTAGTATCTTTATGAACTATGATATTAGGAGATCCATTAGGATTTTTCCTAAATTCATATATATTGTGGATTCTTCTTTCCCAAGCTTTATATGTTGCAGGGTGCATTACTTTTTCATAAGCATAAATTTTATCAAAACTTTCGTTCGTGCAGAAGTAAACTTGACTATACATAGCAATCTTATTATTATACCTTGCGTTCAAATTTAGTACAGGAAATCGATCCGTTAGTATCAGCATTAATTCAATAGGAATCTGTCCTTTAAATTCATCAAATAGGATTACAGGTTGTCCTGTATAACCATCCCATAAGCTATTTAAATTTTGATAGTTATAGATTCTAAATATGTCTTTAGCATTGTAATGAGAATATACAAAAGTTGTTTTATAGGTTTCTGTAGCTCCGTATATAAAGGTACAACAAACATCCCTAAATTCAGTAGAATACTTTTCCTTTAGATATTCTTGCCTAATATTTTCTATATCTTTTAAATGAAACAATAAATTTTCATTTTCCTCAATAATTTCTAGGTTAGTTTTTCCATCCTTTATTTTTTGTAAAACTTCGGCTTTTTCAGATAACCTTTTTTCTTTTGTAGTTTGTGGGATCTCTCCAGCTTCTTCAAAATCAATTAACGTTTCATTTTTATCTATATATTTCTCTGTTTTCATCAGATAATTACGATTATCAGTGGCACTTCCAAGAGCTTGTTCTATATGGGCATACTTGAATCTTTTTTTACAAGTAGAAAACCTTACAGGACTAGAACATTTAAAATAAGCATGATAATGTGGAGTTTTTTCTTTAATTCCTATTTCTTCTGATATACAATAATAAATAGGTTTAAATTTTAATATAGTTTCTTTAAAGCTTTCTCTAGTAATATTATACTTACTAGGATTATTCTGCGTAATTTGATAGCTTCTTGCTTGACTATCTTTCTTAACTTGTTTAGCTATAATGATCACTCCTTTAAAAATTTTTAAAATTTGCTACATTGATACAATAAATGCTATAAGGTAATACTATGCTTATAGCATAGGGCACGTAAGACTTGACGTCTTACGCACCCTTACTATAGTTTTTAATTATTGATTATTAGACATTTTAATTTTTTGACTATGATTATTTCCATAAGTCATAATTGCAAGTTCAATTTCAGCAGGATCAAGAAATAATCTTTTTTCATACGTTGGAGTTAATTGAATCACAACTACAATATATGGATTACCTGTTTTTTCACTTACACGTTCTTCTAATTTACATGGTAAATCAATCTTCATAACTTGTATTTCCTTTCTTACGTTTAACTTACCTTGTGGGCTCAAGTTAATATAAGTTAAACGACTTTATTTCCTATTTTCCCATTTTCTCTCAAGGTAATTGTTAAGTCTTATAAAATGTAGTATAATATACCTTAAGATCAAGCTTTTTTATAGGCCTATATCTCGGCTTGACAACTATATCTTACTATAAAGCTATATGGTAAATAAATTCATAAAAACAGGTATTTATTTAAAAATTTTTGGTAATTTTAAAGGAGAGATGATAACATGTTAGAAATTAAAAGAAAAGAAGCAATACAAGAAATATTTGACGATGATGAAGAAAAGAAAGTAAATGTAGAGAGTACAAACCATTCAGTAAAAGAAGTTTCTAGAAATCGTGTGAGATATTTACGAAAATATTTAGAATTAAGTGTTGGGGAATTTTTGGACAAAATAGATGGCTTTAGTGATGAGACTCTACAATCTATTGAAAAAGGAAATTGTGGTTTAACTTTAGACAAAGCTTTAAAAATTTCTAAAAAATATAATGTTAGTTTGGATTATTTATTTGGAATAAGTGATTATATGAATGAACAACAAATAAAGTCTGAAATAGCATTTGAACAAGTTTTTAATATTCAATTCCCACTAGCAGATAATGAGGAAGATCCTTTATTGGTAGTTAATTTTTCTATAAATGAATATTTACTAGAATACTTTCATCATAAAAAATTATTAGAACAAAAAAAAGATAATGGAGATATATCACAAGAAGCATTTACTTTTGAACTTGAAAAATTAAAAGAAAAATATGCTAAATTATTTCTATCTCCATCTCCTAAACAAGTAAAATATAATTGCACCAAAATAGATTAATAATTGATCAAAAAAAATCATAGACTTTTGAAATCTATGATTTTTTACTATATTCTAATCAAACAACCATTTTTACTAGCAATACGAATATCTCCAAATTCAGAGCAATCAGGATCATCCAAATTATATGTATATGTAGAAATCATATTTATATCTTCATATTTAAAATCATATCCACAATAACATAATCTTTCTACATTCCAATACATTTTTATATCTCCTACACATAACAAAGATAAACACCTACCAAAACTATATCTTTCTTCTATGCAATAAAAGACAACGTGATTATACTCTTGTTCAAAATCAGCAACCATCTTTTTATATTCAGGAATTGAATCAAGATCAATTAATTCATTATTTTTATATATCTTTATTTTTCCTTGCTCAAAATCATTTAAGATAGCAGGATTTAAATTGAATTTTTTAGATAGTCTCCTCAATCTTTCTTTTGCTTCTTCTATTTGTTGTTCTTTAGAAATCATTCTACTCATAATATCATGTCCTTTCAATTTTTATTTTTCAACAATTAACTAGTATTTCGTTGACAAATAAATGATAACATAACCTATAATGGTAAATAAATTTATAAAAAAGGTATATATTAAGAAAGTTTTGGTATATTTAAAAAGATATGGAATCTAATTATTGAATCCATATCTTTTTTGCAGTTTTGACGAAATTTAAAATCATATTCTATATAAACATTAATATATATTAAAGTTTACGATCAACAAAAAACTCTTTAATGTCTATTTCTAGAACACGAGAGATTCTATATAGTACGGCGATACTAAAAGATTGTTGAACTTTAGAAGACTCTATATTACTAATTAGACTATGACTTAAATCACATTTTTCTGCAAGTTGTTCTTGTGTCATTTTCCCATACGAACTATATTTACTATTATTATGTAGTCTAAAATACTTTATATTTTTACTAACTAATTCATAAATATATCTGTCATCATCAGGACTAAAATTCATATTATCACCACCTATATATATTTTCTCATTTATAGTAGATGTTTATAATATGCGTATTATAGTTAAATGTTCTATAATAGGTGTCTTTTTTATTGAAAATATGCTATACTTAAATAGAAAGAGTTTATTGTTAAGGAGTTATGCTTATGAATTATATCAAAGAAAACCTATTAGAAATGAAAGAATCATTTAAAAACTTTAAGGATAATAAGATAAATAATATTACTATATTATCTTCATCGTTAATACTTCTCATGTCTCTTATTTGGGGGCTTATATCCATCATTTTATTCTATATAAAAAATGGATTTCATTTAAAATTTTCATCAACCATATTTTCGATCTATTATAATGACATTATGAAATATATATTTATTTTCTTATGCGTTTTATCAGTAATAATGATTTTAATTTTATATTTTAAAGAATCATCTAAAAAATCCAAAATTTTATTTCTTGCTTCTATTGTTGGCATTTTTATATCTATTTTTCTAATGATACTATTCTCTATTAAAGAAAATAAGAGCCTTACTTTATTATTTGCATTTGTATTTTTAATATTTTGTATTTTACCAATGATTGTTATATATAAAACAAATATTAGTCAAATAAAAACTCTAGTTATAAATAGTATAATCTATTATCTACTTGTTCCTCTCATTTTACTTTTACTTTCTAATTTTATCCCATTAATTATAGGTATAGTTGTAATTGGAATTATGTTTAGTATGTTATGCTTTTCTTCTAGTAGTGGTAGTGTAGAAATATCAAATAACAATACATCTAGAAATGATCCAAAGAAAAATATAGAAAAACCACAAGTAAAATCAAACAAAAAAATAATTGAAGTTCCAAGTGGTATGAATCTTTATAGAGAAAAAGGAACTTTTACTCCTGATTATATTGTTCAGGATAATGGATTAGCTTCTCATAAAATTTGTACACAAGAAGAATTTGACAAAGGGAAAGTAGTTATTGTTCAAAATAAAGCTGAAATAAGATACGTTGGATATAGAAAGAAGTAAGAGGTAAAAATATGAAGAAGATTATTAAAAACAAAAAAATTATTATTCCTATTATTATTTTAGTATTGGTTATAGCTGGTAGCTTGATCTACTATTTTATAAATAATAAAAATGATGAGTTTATTGTTGGAAAAACTTTAAAAATTGCCGATTCTAGTGATTATTTAGTTCAATATGAAGATGATAGCTATTATTTAATGAAAGCCAATGCTGATATTAAATTTAATGTATCAAGTGAAGATAAGGAAATTAAATATAAAATAGTGGATGAAAATGATAAAGAAATAGAATCTAATGTAAGCAAGAATAAAAAGGATTATGTTATAGTTTCTAATAAAGATTATGAAGCAGGAAAAACCTATAAAATCACTTTAGAAAATGCAACATTTACGGATGAAAAATTAAAAGATATTAAGACTTTATATTTTTCAATCGTAAGACCTAATTCTAACACACAGATATTAAATGATAATGTAATTGAAGTTGATTCTAATACTATAACAAACATTAATAAAGATGATAATTATTATACAATTACATCTAATAAGGAATTTAAAAAAGATGATGTTTTATACTATCAAAATAAAGATGAAGTAATTGCTTTTAAAGTGATGGATCTAAAAAAAGAAGATAATAATTATATAATTAAAACAAGTGCTCCTACTCTAGAAGAACTATTCAAAGATTTAGATATATACGGAGAATTTAATTTAAAGCTAAATGACTTTATAAGCAATGAAGAATTAAAAGATTATATAAAAATATCTATAGCTGAAAATGGACTTTTAGATCATATTATCCCAAATGTTTATGCCGAAGATATTTTAGATATTGATATTGAAACAGGGAAAGATGGAAGTGCTAAAGTTAAGGTAAGTATCAATTTAAATCATGGGAATAAATCAATATTTAAAAGTGCGTTAGAAAATCATGATATGAAGCTAGATTTAGAACTTATTATTAAACTAAAAGCTCATTGTGATATAACCTTATTTAAGCATGACATAGGTGCTAGACTTGATGTAGATATTAATACAGATTTTAATATTAATCCGATAGAAAATGAGGAATATAAATTTAATTTTGAAGAAGATGTAAATGATGATATAAGTGTTAAAGCTGGACTATTTAAAGATATTTTAAATAATGCTAAAAAAGATTCTTCTAAAGAAACTACATTGATTGGAAAAACCTTTGTTCCTACTCCTATTTTAGGTTTAACTGTGGATCTAAAAATTGATTTACTAAAAGAATTAGAACTAATATTAAAAGCTGATTTAAATGTTAAAAATAATTTCAATATTTTATTTGGACATAACAATAAAGGATTCTATAAAAATTTTGATTTTAGTGTAAAGAACAGCTCCTATGATGTTCTGGGTAAAGCCGAAGCTAAACTAGGATTAACTCCAAGTGTAAGCATTAATTTCTGTAGAGTTATGGAAGTTGGTGTTGAAGCTCCACTAGGAATATATGCAGATGGACAAATAAATTATATGAATTCATCTAATAAAGATCAAATAGACGGAAAAATGGAGATTGGTGCTTTTGTAAGTGCTGGGGTTTATGCCGAAACACATTTTATTGTTGCAAAAGTAGAAGCTAACTTTGAAAAGAAGTTGCCTATTATAACATTAGAGGGAAAAATAAAGGATAAATGTGAAGAAAAGTTATTAAATGGAGATTTTTCTTGTTATGCAGGAACTTATTCTAATAATACTTTAACTTTAAGTAAAGATGGAACATTTACTACAGAATATGGTGCCAAAAAATACCAAAGTGTAAAAAAACAAGATGATGGATCCTATTATATACTTACAGGTAATGGAAAGACAGAAACAGGTGCAGATATTGAATCAGGGTATTATATATATCCTTCTGGACTTGATGACAAAGGAAAAATATATAATTTAACATTGATAAAAACAGATTCATCAAAGATTAGAATAATGAAATGTACAGATATATCATGTTCAAGTGCTTATCAAAAAGATTAATATAAGGAAAGAGGTAAAAGAAAATGAATAATTTATTAGAAAAAGGAAAAGAAATTGTTAAAAAAATTAAAGATCAAGTTATAAAAATAGGAGTGAAAAAAGTTGCTATTGGTGGAGCTATTGTTATTGTCGGAATAACTAGTATTGCATTTTTGGGTAGTAAAGGTGGAAATGGTCTTGCTTTAGCAAATGTTATACATCCTACTTCTACGGACTACCCTTATTACACGTATAATGAAGTTAAAAACTATAATAAGGTTTCAATTAGTGGATCTAAACTAAAACTGAAAGAAAATAAGGTAAACAATAATAAAACAAGATCTGGGGATGTTGAATTTGAATTTACTATCAAGAATACTTCAAAAGAAACAATAAATAATATTGGTTATACTATTTTTCTTAAAGATATGGACGGAAGACCATTTGCTATTAGAGGATCAGAAACTTATACACTAAAAGCAGGAGAAAAAACAAAAGTTAAAGTAGACCATATTTGGAGTAATGATAAGATTAAAACAAATACACAATTACTTTTAATTGATAATTATAATTATGACTATCCTATTTTAAATGTTTATGAGTTAATTAATACAAATTCAGACGGAACAATTATTACAAAGGAATTATAAGAAAGGAAATAGAAAATGAAGAAAATAAAATATTTAAGTATAGCTATTATAATGGCTTTAATGCTAACAGGTTGTGGAAATAAAGAAGAAAAAGTTGCAGAACAATATTGTGATATATTAATCAAAGAGAATTATGGAGATATGATTGATATTGCCTACTTCCCTGATGATAAATTACTTACTAATAAAAAAGAGGAAGCAAAAGAACAACTTGCTAAAAAGATGAAAGAAAATAAAAAAACTATAACATCATGTAAACCAATGAAATCAAGTGAAGATGATAACAAAATTTATTATAAATTAACCATCAATGAAAATGATTCTATGAATATAGAAGTAGATAAAAAAACAAACAAAGTTTATATAGATAATTTATACGAAGAAAGAACAATTACAGCATATACATCATCAAAAGTTAGTGTAGATGGTATAGAACTATCAGATCCTAGAATAGATGATAATAAAGCTACATATAAATTTAATGCTTTTAAAAATGTTAGCTATCAATATCTAGCAACAAATGATTTATTAAAAGATTGGAAATTTGAAAGTGATAGAAATTATGATGAATTTATCTATGAAAATTGTGATACTTCCAACTTTAAAGAGGAATTTGTAAAGGGGTTAGATGAAACTATTAAACCTATGTTTAAAGATGTAATACAGGTTGGATTTATTGATAATAATAAAAGTGCAATTAGTAAGTATTTTATAAATAATGATTTTGAATTACCAACTAATAAATTTAAAAAGAGTTGGCAAGATTCACATAAGAGTTATACATTTAAAAACTTAAAAGAGGATTCATTAGAATATTCTATATGGGAATATATAAATAATAATGAATTAAAAATAAAAGTAAGTATGGATTATGAAATTGATGCAAAATGTATTGCTGGGCTTCTTTGTACTGGGGGTACAGACACAAAATCTATAGTTTTAAATGCAACAATCAAAAAAGATAATAATACATGGAAAATATCAAACCTAGAATAAAATTGACTTTCAAAGTCTTTTTTATTTTGTTTAACTATATCTATTATTTTAATTTTGTGATATACTATATTAAGTTAATACGTGTTGGAAAGGATTTTAAAATATGCAAAGTACAAATAAGAAAAAAGACGATCGTAAAATAGCAATCTACTCTAGAAAATCAAAATATACAGGGAAAGGAGAAAGCACCAAGAATCAAATTGAAATGTGTAAGAAAAAAATAGCTTTTCAATTTCCTGATGTTGATTTAGAAAATGATATTATTATTTATGAGGATGAGGGATTTACAGGTTATAATATGAATAGACCTGATTTTCAAAGATTATTAAAAGATATAAGAAACAATAAAATCAAAGTAATAGCTTTTTATAGACTAGATCGAATTAGTCGTAATGTAACGGATTTTAGTAATTTAGTAACGGAGCTTGATAATTTTGGAGTTGTATTTTTATCAGCTACCGAAAATATAGAAAGTATAACCCCTAGTGGACGTGCTATGATGTTTATGAGTTCTGTATTTGCTCAACTTGAACGTGATACAACAGCCGAAAGAATCCGTGATAATATGATAGATCTTGCTAAAACAGGACGTTGGCTTGGTGGGAATACTCCTACAGGGTTTGATTCTGAACAAACAGAAAAAATAACTATAGATGGTAAAAAAAGAAAACTATTTAAATTAAGTGATAATGATGAAATGCCGATTGTGATCACTCTATTTAAAAAAATGTTAGAGTTAAAATCTTTGACAAAACTAGAAACTTATACGATTCAAAATGATATTAAAACGAAAAATGGTAAATATTTTACACGTTGGTCTTTAAAAAATATCCTTACGAATCCTGTCTATGCTATAGCTGATAAAGATACTTTAGATTATTTTAAAAAGTTTGATGTAGAAATTTATGCCGAAGAAAAAGACTTTAACGGGAATCATGGTTTAATGGTATATAATAAAACAGAACATAAAGGAAAAAATAAAATTGTTATCAAAAGAGATATAGAAGATTGGATCATTTCTATTGGAAAACATAAAGGAAATATTATTGGTAAAGATTGGGTTGAAGTTCAAAACTTACTTCTTAAAAATAGTGATATGAGATACCGAAAACCATCAGCTAGTAATGCACTACTTTCAGGAATTTTAAGGTGTTCTCATTGTGGCTCTTTCATGCGTCCTAAATTAAAAAATAAAACGATTAGTGAAGATGGACGAAGAAGATTTGATTATATGTGTGAGCTAAAAGAAAGAAGTAGAAAACAAAAATGTGATTGTAAAAATATTAACGGATTAGAAGCAGATGACTTGGTAATGGAAAAAATAAAAGAACTAGCTAATCCTAATTCACTATTTTATCAATCATTAAAAGAGATTTCTAAAAACACTTTTACGGAAGAATATAAAAACAACGAAGAATTAAAAGCATTAAGATCATCACTTTCTAAAAATGAAAAAGATATAAATGCTTTATTAGATAAAATTAAATATATTGATATTGAACTACTCGATGATATTTCTAAAGAAATTAAATCTTTAAAAGAACAAAATATAAAAATTGAAAAACAGATAAAGGATCTAACCAATACTAATTATGATGAAATTAATGATAAAGATACATCTGACCTTGTATTACACATTTTAGACACTTATTTTAACGAATTTGATAATCTAGACCTAAATACCAAAAGAAACTTAATAAAGCTTCTAGTAAGCTCTATAACAACAGATGGAGAGGATATTACAATTAACTTTATAGGTGCTAGAAATATAAAAGATGACACCTTTCCAACAAGTGAAGACAGCAAATGAAATCTTGATGTATTTGCGAAAGAGTAAAAAATTAAGTGTGCAAGTACCATTTGAAGAACCGATTGGAAATAGTAAGGAAGGTAAGCCATTAATTCTGGGAGAAATATTATGTAATAATACCGATATAGAAGAAGAGTATTGTTTTCGAGAGACACTTCAAGAATCTTTGAAAGTGTTTGAAGAACTTCCAGAGCAAGATAGATATATTCTCTCATTATACTTTGGCTTGAATGGTAATAAGAGACACAACCAACAGGAAATTGCAGATATATGTGGTATATCTAGATCTTATGTAAGTCGGATTATACAAAAGAATTTAGAGAAGATGCGAAAACAATTAACACATGAGGAAAATTATCAAAAGCGAATTATGTAAATTGCATGCATTATATATAATAATTGGTAATATTTGTTTTTATTATGAATGTCTATGCCACCAGAATTGTTCATAGATTTATATTATCTTGTATATATTATTACACCTATTCGTTATTTCATATAATTCCGATTTATTTTTACAATCTTTTCCGGTTTTCTAAGCTTTTACAAGTTTTTTTTGTAAATTTCTTAAAATAGTTATAGATTTAGTTAAAAATTAAGATTATTCCACGATTTAAAACACTAAAAGTACCTATTGTTTAAAAGTTTTTGGCGTAAAACAGTTAATTCATAAATTTTACTATTCTTAAAACATAATTCAAATTATAGGAAACAAAGATGTATTAACTCTTTGTATAGATTTCATCTTCTGTATGATTTCTATCCGGAATACTTCCTTTCCTAGTTTGAATCTTAGTACTCATTATTATCTCATCATGCGGTTTATATGGATTTCAAAGACCTCCCACTTTCTAAGATTAGATGAATAATAAGATGAGAGATAGAGATGGGCAGTCAAAAAATGGATTTGATATAATCTGCCCAAACTTAAACCAAATTTTTATTCTATCATAAATTAATAACATTTCTTTCGTTACTTTACATCTTAAAGTATATATGATATGATATTCTCCATCTTGAGGTGATGTTATGGGGAAAAAAGTAAATATAATCTTTTCGGATTTTCTAGATACTTTAGTTGGCCCTGTTGATGGTCTTAGTTTGGAGGAATGTGGCCAAATCTTACAAAAATTTTGGCTCGATTATTTAGTAAATGATAACTATTTTGTTATTATATCCAGTTGTGATCATTTTTCACCTGAACTATTTTGTAGTTATTTAAATGATTGTACAGATTTGCTTGATGATAGTCATAAGAGTAGGTTATTTTATGTTATGACTAGAATGCGTCAAAAAAGTAATATAAACTTTACAGAGATAAATGGCTTTTATCTTAATTTGTTAAAGACAGACGATAAGGCAGAAGCTGTTGATTTTGCTTTAGGGAGTATATTTAAGGACTATAAAATTAATAAATTGTTAGCGGCTGGTGATTCTGCAACGGATATTAGTATGCTTTCTAAGATTTATGATTTAGGTGGTAAAAGTGTACTATTTCCAAATTTTACTACTGTAAGTTGTTATGAAGATTTTATGGATAGATATACTACCATAGATGAATTATACAGTGAATGTCTTAGGTATGAAACAATGTATTATTATCCTCTTATGCTTGAAAAATTTGAGCACACTGATGATAATCTAAAAATTTTTAAGGAATATAAAAAATGGAGGGCGTCACGTTATTTAGAATTGCAAACATTATATAATGAAGGAAAAATGACAAAGGAACAATTAACAGAGTTAGTTGTAATGTATTATATGGCAGAGTCGTATCAATTTTTTACAGGAGCTGATGAAAATGAGAAATTTGTTGAACCGATAAGTTACAAAGAAGCTACTGATGTGATTACTAAGAAAATGACACTTGTAAAGAATAGAGAAGAAATATTTAATTTTTTTAATTCAGAAATGAAATAAAATGCAGTGTTGTACAATCATTAGATGGATGTATACATTTGATATTAAAAAGGGCGATGGCCTTTTTTCTTTGTATGATTGCTTTGGTTCACAACTTTTTAAATTCATGATATAATGGTTTTAGGATATGGAGGTACTTATATGGAGAAAAAGAAAAAAAGAAAGGAAACAGAAAAAAAAGGTACTGGGTATCAAATTGAACTGATTGGTGTTGTTTTAATTGTAGTAGCAATTATAGGGTGTATTCCTGGGACAGGCCTTGTGGGTAATTTTGTTCGCAATTTTGCAATGTTTTTAGTTGGACCTTGGTATGGACTTTTATTAATCGCACTTGTTGTGATTGGAATTTTTATGATTGTCAAACGTGATAAACCTGACTTTTTTACATCTAAATTGATCGGGCTATATATTTTTATTATTGGCATTTTGATTTTATCTCATATTAAATACTTAGAAGATACAGAATTAAAAGGATGGGATATTATTACAGAGACGATTAATTCTTTTATGGCTTCTTCTAAAAATATGGCTAATTTAGGTGGGGGTATTTTAGGAGCGTTTTTCTCATTTATATTTGTAAATTTATTTGAAATTAAAGGAACTAAGATTGTGGTTTGGGTACTTTTAATTTGTGGGGCAGTTATGTTTACTGGTGTATCTATTCATGATGCAATAAAGTGGTGTATGAACCGTATGAAGGTGGAAGGAAAGAAGAAGGAAAGTAAAAAAACTACTATTTCAGAAGTTGAATCTAATATATCTACAAAAGAAGAAATAGAAGAACCTACAAAGGAGTCAGAGAAAATTGTTGTTTCGAGTCTGGATGAATTGATTCATTTTAGCAATGAAATTAAAGAAGAACCAATTGCTGTGAATGAGGATACAGGAGAGATTATTGAAAAAGAGGAGGCTCCTATCAATACTAAAGCATATCATTGTCCTCCAATTTCTTTGCTTGCCAAACCACAGAAGACAAAGGGTGGAGATTCTAAGGAAACGATTCATCATAATGTAGAAGTATTACATCAGGTATTTAAAGATTTTGGAATTGAGGGGCATGTAGTTGCGATTAACCCAGGACCTACGGTTACGCAGTATGAGGTAGAGATTAAGTCTGGAACTCGTCTTAGTAAGGTTTCAGGAATTCATGCTGAAATCGCGTTGGCACTTGCTGCGAAAGATGTTCGTATTCAAACACCAATTCCTGGAAAATCTACGATTGGAATTGAAATCCCTAATAAAACAACTTCCATGGTATGTGTAAGAGAAATATTGGAAAGTATTCCTAAAAATATGGCATCTTCTAAGCTTGCTGTAACATTGGGTAGAAATATTATGGGACGTCCTATCTATACAGAAATTAATAAAACCCCACATTTGCTTGTTGCTGGTTCTACTGGAAGTGGTAAATCGGTTTGTATCAATAGTATTATTGTTTCTATATTGATGAGATCAAAGCCAGATGAGGTAAAGCTTGTGTTAGTGGATCCTAAAAAGGTAGAACTTAGCATGTATAATGGGGTTCCACATTTATTAACACCTGTTGTTACAGACCCTAGAAAAGCCAATATAGCTCTTAAAAAAATTGTTGTGGAAATGGAAAACAGGTATGAGATGTTTAGTGAGTCTGGTACCAAAAATATTGCAGGATATAATGATTATGTGGATAAGCATAATGCAGAGAGTAGTAATAAAATGCGTAAACTTCCTTTTATTGTTGTTATCATTGATGAACTTGCTGATTTGATGTTGGTGGCAGCCAAAGAAGTTGAAGACTCTATTATGCGTATTACACAAATGGCGAGAGCTGCTGGAATTCATTTGATTGTGGCAACGCAACGTCCTAGTACAGATGTTATTACAGGGGTGGTAAAGGCCAATATCCCATCCCGTATTGCATTTGCTGTTTCTAGTGGTATTGATTCTCGTACGATTTTAGATATGGTAGGAGCTGAGAAATTACTTGGAAAAGGGGATATGCTTTTCTTACCACAAGGAGAAAATACACCAATTCGTATTCAAGGAACCTTTATTTCCGATGACGAGATTAAAGTAGTTGTTGATCATACAATTAAACAACAAATTGCACATTATGATCAAACTTTCTTAATGGATGAAGAAGAGATGAATGCGACTACGATGGTAGAGGATAAGAGTAGTAATGAAGATGATTATGAAGAACCTTTATATAATGAAATTGTCGATTTTGTAGTTACACAGGGCAAGGCTTCGGCTTCTCTTTTACAAAGAAGATTTCATCTTGGATATAATAGAGCAGCGCGTTGTATTGATTTGTTAGAAGAAAGAGGTATTGTAGGACCTCCAAATGGTTCTAAACCTCGAGAAGTACTTGTGAAAATTGAAAATAAAGAAGAATAAAACATTAGGCATGTGCTTTGCCTAATGTTTTTGTATTAATATCTAATTTTCTGTCAATTGTAGTATCGGCGTGATAAAATGTTTTTAACTTATTTGTCATATCTTGATATCTTTGAATCGCATTTTCATAATTTCCACTTTGAATATCATTTGTAATTGGAAGAATATGTGAATTATAAAGAGAATATGCGATGCTTAGTTTATTAGAGTCTTGCATTAAATGATTTGCAATTCTAGGGCCAATTACATCATATTCAATTAGCATAACATATGTTTCTGGATGATTTAACATATACTCATTTCTAAAATTTCGTAAACATTCTAAAGAGATTCCATGATCTTCCATTCCAAGAATATTACAAATGATTGTTGTTAGGTAACATCCACCAGATATTGGTTTCCTACTTTCGTCATACTGAAAGTAAGAACTACAAGCATGGTCATTTGGGTTATAATATTGTCTTCTTGCAGAACACCATGCTTTTGAACTATCATAACGTGATCTGTCATTTAAATCCATGCATACACATTCTCTACAATAACAAGCAGAATAACTATAAGACATAATTTCACTCCCTTTTTTGTAGTGCCTATTATAACAGAGTATTTTCATTTGTCAAATTATCTTTTTTAGCACTCTATATTGACAAGTGCTAAAAATATGATATAATGATTATGTTGGCAATTTAAGACCAATATAATATAGAGGAGGTAATGTTATGAATGGACAAAATCCTTATCAAGAAAATCTTGAAAATGTATTAGAAAAATATGGTCGTGATATAGTAAAAAGTGTAGAAGATGGCAAGGTAGATCCTGTTATTGGAAGAGATGAAGAGGTACGTAATATTACACGTATTTTATCTCGTAAAACGAAGAATAATCCAGTATTAATTGGGGAACCAGGAGTTGGTAAAACGGCTATTGTAGAAGGCCTTGCTGGGAGAATCGTAAAAGGTGATGTCCCTGCAAGTTTAAAAAATAAACGAATTTGGGAACTTGATATGGGGGCTTTAATTGCAGGAGCCAAGTATCGTGGTGAATTTGAGGAAAGACTTAAAGCCGTTTTAAAAGAGATAAAGGATTCTAATGGTGAAATCATTATGTTCATTGATGAGATTCATATGATTGTTGGAGCTGGAGCTTTGGAAGGGGCTATGGATGCGGGGAATATGTTAAAACCAATGCTTGCCCGTGGTGAAATTCATGTTATTGGTGCTACAACGCTTAATGAATACCGTAAATATATAGAAAAGGATGGAGCCTTGGAACGTAGATTTCAAAAAGTACAAGTTAGTGAGCCCACTGTACTTGATACTATTACCATACTTCGTGGGTTAAAACAACGTTTTGAAGTATATCATGGGGTTAGTATCAAGGATAATGCCCTTGTTGCAGCTGCCACCTTATCAGATCGATATATTACAAGTCGCTTCTTACCAGATAAAGCAATTGACTTGGTAGATGAAGCATGTGCCACGATAAAGGTGCAAATGGATTCTGTACCAATTGATTTGGATGTTTTAACAAAAAAGATTATGCAACTGGAAGTTGAAAAAGAAGCATTAAAAAAAGAGAAAGATGATATTTCTCGTAATCGTGTAAAAGAGATTGATGATTCTTTGGTTTCTATGAAAACGGAGGAAAAGGAACTTCGTGATGCATGGGAAAGTGAAAAGAATATCAATGAACTTATAAATAAGAAAAAGGAGGAAATAGAAAATACGAAGTTTAAACTAGAGACTGCTGAAAACAATTATGATTTAGAAGTAGCAGCTAGACTTCGTCATGGAACGCTTCCTAAATTAGAAGAAGAATTAAATGAACTTAAGAAAAAGGATGAATCAAAAATTCTTAGTGATACTGTGGATGAAGAATCTATTGCGTCTATTATTTCTAAATGGACCAATATTCCTGTTCAAAAATTGGTTGGTGGTGAAAGAGAAAAATTACTTCATCTAGAGGATAATTTAAGGAAACGTGTAAAGGGACAAGATGAAGCACTTTCACTTGTCAGTGACGCTATCAAACGTGCTCGTGCTGGGATTAAAGATCCAAGACGACCTATTGGTTCATTTATCTTTTTAGGGCCAACTGGAGTAGGTAAAACAGAGGTTGCTAAATCGTTGGCGTATGAGCTTTTTGATGATGAAAGACATATGGTTCGTATTGATATGAGTGAATATATGGAAGCACATTCTGTATCTAGACTTGTTGGAGCGCCTCCAGGGTATGTAGGATATGATGAAGGAGGGCAACTTACAGAAGCCGTAAGACGAAATCCATATAGTATTGTTTTATTTGATGAGATTGAAAAGGCCCATCACGATGTATTTAATATATTGTTACAGATTTTAGATGATGGTAGAATTACAGATGGACAGGGAAGAACTGTAGATTTTAAAAATACCATTATCATTATGACATCTAATTTGGGTAGTGAATATATTTTACAAAATACGAGTGAAAGTAAGTCAATGGTTATAGATGAACTTAAGTCTACTTTTAAGCCAGAATTTATTAATCGTATTGATGAAATTATTATTTTTAATTCATTAGATAAAGAAGTTGTATATGAAATTTTAGATAAAATTGTTTCAGAAATACAAGATAGATTATCTGATAAGCATATTATCATCGAACTCACAGAAGAAGCTAAAGATTATATCATTGAATCATCTTATGATGAAACATATGGAGCTCGTCCAATCAAACGCTTTGTATCTAGAAATTTAGAGACTTTACTTGCAAATGAAATTATTGAAGACCATATTAAATTTGGAGAGCATGTTTTCATTGATATAGAAAATCATACATTTGTAATTAAACATTAGGAAATCTATAGAGATTTCTTTTCTTTTTTGCTATAATTGATTTAGGTGATTCGTATGAAAAAAAATAAGAGAACTAAAAATTTTGTTTCAGATATTTTAATGGCGGCGTTATTATTATCATTTCTATTTCTGCTTGCAATTCCCTTCTTTATATATAATCTTCATAAATATGGTTTAAAAGTTGACATATTTACTAATCCAGGGGATGTTCTTTCTTTTTATGGCTCTATTTTAGGTGGAATTATAACTTTAGGTGGAGTTATTATTACAATAGATTATGAAAGAAGAATTAAGAATAAAGAATTTGAATTACAGTATAAACCTATTTTAAAATTAGAAGGGAAAAAACTTGCTCCTCATGAAGCATCAAACTGTGAAATAGATATATATACAGATAAATGTTTTAATAGACTAGAATTTTCTAGAACATGTTTAAATTTAAAAAATGTTGGAAGAGGGGAAATGTTAAATGTAACTTTTTCAAATATATCAATTGAAGTAATTTCCTCTAACCGAAAAAAACCATTTAATATTAGTTTTTCAAGTCTACCCGAATGTAAACAAATTCCATCTGGAGAAAATGTTACATTTATCCTTGGCTTTGAAAAACCTATGACTTCTAGGACTGGTAGTGGTGAATTATTCAATATTTCATTTGATGTTGAATATTTTGGTTGTTTAAAGACTACGAGATATAAATCAAGAGTGAGCTTTTGTGTTGAGTATACTCCTACTAAGGGTAATAGATTGTATAATTTTAAAATAGAATATTGATGTAAATAGTGATGATTGACTTCATCATTTTTCTTTGGTAGTGGAGGGGTGATGCATAATACTAGAGATTGTATCCATTATTAAGATTACAGCAGTTATAGATAAAAAGGGATTTTTGAAAAAATAAAAGTATAATATTAGTGATAAGTAGAAAATGACATTATTTGACATGGAAAAGAATTATTATATACACAAGAAGGGGTGAAGTTTGACATTGCAAAAAAAAGTTGTACAATATAATTCTCGAACATGTTATAATGTACTAAAGAGGAGAAGATGTAATATGTATGGTATGGAGATGTTTATAGGAAAGAATTACTTTTCAAGTACTGAAAATACTACGACTAATAAAGATGAATATAGTTCATGGAAAGCTTATCGTATGTTGAAAAGAATGGCAAAGGATAAGAAATTTGATTCTATTATAAAGACAAATATTATTAGTAATAAGAAAATTAAATCTGGTGCACCTATCATTAAGGGAACAAGAATTTCTACTAAGGATATTATGAGAATGATATCAGATAATTTTCAAATTGATCAAATAATGATTGAACTTCCTAGTATAACAGACGATAAACAAATATTGGCGGCGATAGTTTATGAAATACGTAAGATGAATTGCATTACATTTGTTATCGAAGCATTGAAAAAAAATTAAGATGAAACTTTTATGTGATGAAAATGTCCCATTATGCATTTCTAAAAGTACATCTTCAAAAAAGCATAAGGTAGTTAATGTAATTCAAGAATATCGGGGAATATCTGATGATAATGTTTTTGAAATTGCTAGTAAAGAAAAATTTTGCATTATTACTAGTGATCATCATTTTGATAAATATAAACATCGGAAACATCATGGAATTATTAGATTGAATGGTAATTTAAGAAATATTGATGAAAAATTAAAAATAGTGTTATCAAAGTATAAAACGCTCTCTTTAGAAAATACTTATATTAAAATAAATAACAATGATTATAAAGTAGAAACAAATCAATATCACAAAAATAGAAATAAAAAGAGTAAATATAAGTTTTACTAAAATGTGAGTGCTTGCTAATACTATAATAGAAGAGATAGGTAAGAGATTGCCTATCTTTTGCATTATTTTAATATTTTATGTGTTATATAAATAAAGAAAGTGGTTTTATGGACTAATAAAGCACATACAATAAAGTGTAAATATTGTGGCAAATGAATAGCAGAATAGCTATTCATTTTAAGTGCACTACAAGTTAATTTAAAATTTTAGCAATGCCTACTCTGCATTAGTCAAGTAAAAGTAGACAATTAATTTTAAAAATAGGGGGGGGGAATTTGAATTTATGAATTCAAATTTTTTTTCTTCCTTATTTAACATAATAGATATCTTTATATTGCATTGGTGTTAAATATTTAAGAGCACATTGTGGTCTTTCAAAATTGAAGTAGTGAATATAATTTTCGATAGATTTATGAATATCATTTG
>CAJTZW010000013.1 GCA_910584305.1 uncultured Bacilli bacterium | reverse complement strand
ATAAGTACGGTAGCAACTATCGGAATTTAAGTCTGTGGAGCAGGTAGGAAGCGAATGCGAAGAAGCAGAAATGTTTAGGTGTGAATCTAAATGATTCAAAATTTATTTTGAATTTTGTTCTATAATAGTGTAAAGAATATAAACTATAGTGATGATTTCCATAAAAAAAATTAGATGTATATCTAATTTTTTAGTACTTCACCTTTTGTTCTAATTCAAATAACTCCCTTACAGTAATTCCAAGCGCTTTTGATAGTTTTAGAATAGCAGTCAGCGATACATTTTTAAATTCTGTACCAGACTCAATTTGCTTGATATAAGAAATGCTTAAGTCGGCCCTTTCAGCCAACATTTCTTGTGTTAGTTTATTTTGCTTACGATAAAATTTAATATTCTTACTAAAAATACTATATTGAGCAATTAAGTCTTTATTATCAATCATTTCACCACCACCATTATTCTTAATACAATTTTCTCATAAATCATAATAAAAAGCAGTACACTAATAGTGGACTATATGATATAATGTAGGCATCAGGAGGGTAGTATGTATAAGAAATTAAAATATTTAAGAATTAAGAATCAATATACCACAAAAGTGATGGCAGAAAAGTTAGGAATTAGCAAACCTTTTTACTCACAATTGGAGAATCAAAATCGTAGATTATCATACGAGATGGCTATAAAAATTTCTCAGATATTTAAATTGAAACCTGATGACATATTTTATGATGATCATAAATAAGACTACTTTCTGAGCAAAAAAATAATAACAAGATTCTCGGACTTCAAATTTACAACGAATCAAATATTTGCTATAGTATTATAGGAAAGTAGTTGATGGTATATGAAGCATGAGTTAGATGAAATAAACTTATTTGTAGCAGGAAGACTTTGCCTACTAGGGGAACATAGTGATTGGACATTTGAATATAAGAATATCAACAAAGATTTATTACCTGGATATACTATAGCAACCGCTATTGATAAAGGAATTTATGCAACTGTGAAAAGAGATGAGAACTTTGTCTTTCAAATGGGTGATAAATTCTTTTCTTGTGCTCTGCAAGAGGACGTCTTATATGCAGAAGCTATAAGTGGTAGTTTTTACTCTTATATAGCTGGGACTGCCTTATATATGTTACGAAAATATAAAATTAATGGAATTTATGTGGAAGTAAAATATAATACATTACCTATAAAAAAGGGTTTGTCATCTAGTGCAGCTATCTGTTCTTTAATCGTAAAAGCCTTCTCCCAATTATATGAGCTAAACCTGAATCGGGATTTGATTATGGAGTCAGCGTATCAAGGAGAGAGACTAGCTCAATCAAAGTGTGGAAAATTAGATCAAATTTGTATCAATGGAGAGCGTCTGGTTAAAATGACATTTTATCCTGAAAATATTGATATAGAACCAATTAAAGTAAAATCACCGCTCTATATGATTATTGCGGATTTAAATGCTACAAAAGATACAAAAAAAATACTAAATGCTTTGCATACTTGTTATCCATTTGCAGAGAATGAGAAACAACAAAAAGTTCAGGACATGTTAGGATATAAAAATAAAGAACTTATTGAAAAAGTAATAAAAGCAATTGAGAATGATGACCAGATTGAACTGGGTAATTTATTAAAGCAAAGTCAAAAACTTATTGATGATTCTGCAATTCCAATTTGTGATGAGTATAAAGCTCCTATTTTACACCAAGTATTGCACAATACATTCATTGAAAAATTATCTTATGGAGCAAGAGGAATTGGCTCTGGCGGAGATGGGTCTATTCAAGTGCTCGCAAAAAATGCTCTATGTCAAAATCTAATTGTGAATTACTTCCAAAATAAATTATGTATGGATGCCTTTGCTTACACAATTAGACCATATTATAAAGTCAGGAAGGCTATTATTCCTTTAGCGGGACTTGGAAACCGAATGTACCCACTTACACGTGCATTTCGCCATGCATTTTTGCCAATTCATGATGGCAAAACTATGAAACCCCTCATCCTAAAATTGGTAGAGGATTTGGATTCTGTCGGTATAGAGGAAATTTGCTTAGTGATAGGGGAACATGATTATGATGTATATAATCAATTCTTTAAATTATCTTTAAATAGAAGATATTTAGATAGTTTAGATGAAGATTTAAGAGCTTCCGAGTTTAATATATTAAGGCTTGGAGAAAAAATTAAATATATCGTTCAAGAGAAACCCCTTGGATTGGGACATGCGATTAGCCTATGTCGGGGTTTTACGAAAGGGGCTCCTACTTTAGTAATGGTTGGGGATGTGTATTTCAAACCGGAAAAGGATATTTCAGCGATAGAGCAACTGTTAAAATATTATGAGAAAGATGAAACTAATATTGCTTTAGTAGGAAGAATCGAAGCAGCCGAAATTAAAAATACAGGTATTATCGATGGAAGTTGGGTAGATGAAGAGAAAACTGTAATTGCTGTGAATAATATCGTAGAAAAACCAACAATTGAGTATGCGAAAGAGAATTTAGAAATTGATAATGATTGCTATGCACAATATGGGACATGGATTTTAAATGATGAAGTATTAGAAAAATTAGAGCACAATGTTCAAAGCAACAATTCTAACGATGGAAAATATGAACTTACAGATGTATTGAGAGAACAAGCAAATAAGAACAATTTTAAGGCTATCAATATAAAAGGTAGATATTATGATTTACGAACCATCCAAAACTATAAAGAAGCTTTATTAAATATAGAATAATATCAAAAATGAATCAAATATAATTGACTATTCAAAAAAATTGTAATACAATCATACTGTATATGAAATGCGATGATAGGGTGGAATCCTGGAGCAATATAGATGGAGCTGATTCTTCTAGAATAAATAAGGTGGAACCGCGGGTATACTCGTCCTTACAATTTCTAGGAGTTTTTTTGATAAAAAATCTCATATCATATGCATATAGTGATAAAGAAAGTGGAGGAATACTATGGATAAATTAACGATGGAAAAACTAGTAAATCTTTGTAAACAACAAGGATATATCTTTCAGGGTAGTGAGATTTATGGTGGACTTGCCAATACATGGGATTATGGCCCTGTAGGTGTGGAACTAAAAAATAATATAAAACGTTTGTGGTGGAAAAGATTTGTACAAGAAGGTCAAAATAGTTATGGCGTCGACGCAGCAATTCTTATGAATCCAACTGTATGGGAAGCTAGTGGACATGTAGGGGGATTTACAGACCCATTAATTGACTGTAAGTCATGCAAAACGAGACATAGGGCGGATAAATTGATTGAATCATTTGATGAAAGAATAAATGCAGATAGTCTATCAGAAGAAGAAATGATGAGTTTTATCCGTGAACACAACATTCCTTGTCCAAAATGTGGGGAATCTGATTATACAGATATTAGAGATTTCAACTTAATGTTTGAAACGAATCGTGGTGTGGTAAAAGATAAAGCCAATGTTGTATATCTAAGACCAGAAACAGCACAGGGAGAGTTTGTAAATTTTTTAAATGTTTCAAGAACTATGCGAACAAAAATTCCTTTTGGTATTGGGCAGATAGGAAAAGCATTTCGCAATGAAATTACCCCAGGAAACTTTACATTTAGAACGATTGAGTTTGAACAAATGGAACACCAATGGTTTTGCAAAGAAGGTACAGACAGCACTTGGTATCAATATTATAAAGAATATGCGTATAAATTTTTTACAGATTTAGGTATTAAAAACGAACATCTTCGTTTTAAAGATCATGAGAAGCTAGCGCATTATGCGAAAGAGGCTTGCGATATCGAATATGAATTTCCTTTTGGATGGGGAGAAATTTATGGCAATCATAATCGTACAAATTATGATTTATCTAGACATGAAGAGTTTTCCAAAAAAAGCATGGAATATTTAGACCCCGAAACAAATGAAAAGTATATTCCATATGTAATTGAATCGTCATGCGGAGCAGATAGACTAACACTAGCGGTTCTTTGTGAGGCATATGAAGAAGAGAACCTTGAAGATGGCACAACCCGTGAAGTTATGCACTTTCATCCATCTGTTGCTCCGTATAAAGTAGCCGTATTGCCACTTCTTAAAAAATATCATAGCGAAAAAGCATTAGAGGTGTACAAAATATTAAGCAAATCTTTTATGGCAAATTATGATGAAGCAGGTAATATTGGAAAACGTTATCGTAGGCAAGATGTATTAGGAACCCCTTTTGTAGTTACAATCGATGACAATACGCTAAATGAGAATATTGTGACAGTAAGAGATAGGGATACAATGGAACAAGTTAGTTTGCTTATTGATGAAGTAATTCCGTATATCAATTCTAAATTGGAGTTTTAAATCTTGAAAAACTGAATATACTATGGTATAGTATAATTGATTTAACAAATTTTTACTTTCCTCTTTTATTTGGAATCTTAAGTTTTGTAAATCAAATAAAAAAGGAGGGAAAGACATGGAAGCAAAGAAAATTGTTTGCCAAGATTGTGGAAAAGAATTTGATTTCACAGTGAGAGATCAAGAATTTTACCAAGAGAATGGTTGGACAGAACCAAAAAGATGCAGAGATTGTCGTGATAAAAGAAAACAAGAACGCGAAGCCAGAAACAATGCATCAGCAAATAGTAATGCATATACAAAAGAAGAAGCTGCATAGTGCAGTTTTTTTGTGCACAAATTTAAAAAAAGTTGTTTTCTTTTTATAGAATGTATGATAAAATTGTTAATAGTATGAGGATACTCGAAGGAGGAATAGAAGTGGGAATATTAAAAAAATGGCTTGCAAATGATGAGGATGTTTTTTCAAATAATACATCAGGCGACGAATATTATGATTTAAAACCAGAAGAAGCATTGGCAGAAAATGATGGGAATGCCAAAATGATTTTGTTAGAACCAAGAGCATATTCAGAATCACAACAAATTGCAGATCATTTAAAAATGAGAAATACAGTTGTAGTGAATTTAAAAAGAGTTACATCTGATCAGGCAAAAAGAATTATTGATTTTTTGGCAGGAACGATTTATGCAATTGGGGGAGATTTACAAAAAATCGGTGGAGGAATCTTTTTGTGTACTCCAAATAATATTAATGTACAAGGAAAAATAACGGAAGAAACTGAAGGCAAAGATATTCACGATAATGATGATATAAATATTGAGTGGTAATATTGTAAAAATAAAAAAGGTGTGCTACAATAGAGCGTAGCGCCAGAGGTGATGATATGGAAAAATTTAATCGAACACTTCGTGGCTATGATCCAGAAGAAGTAAATAACTTTCTCGATAAGGTAATTGCCCAAGTTGAAGGTATGATTTCTGAAAGCAAAGAGAAAGACGCCAAAATTGCAGAATTACAGAAATTAGAAATAGAGAATAAAGGGTTAAAAGAGAAGTTACTACAGTATGAACGTATGGAAGCTACCCTCAATAAAACCATTATGATGGCGCAAAAGACATCTGAACAAGTAAGAGTGTCTACGCAAAAAGAAAGTGAAGCTATCTTAGAAGAGGCCAAAAGAAATGCGAGCCGTATTGTAAATGAAGCTTTACTTCGCGCGGAAAAGACTGAACAGGAAGCGAATATGCTTAGACGTAATATTAATATATTTAAACGCCGTGTTAGAGATATTGTGGAAGCACAACTTGAAGTTGTAAATGAGATGGATCAAGTAGAATTATAAAAGCAAAGGAAAGAGATGTTATAAAAGTATTTTTATAGAGAACCTATGGTTGGTGGAAATAGGGAAAAGAATTTTATATAGATCACTCTGGATGTGTTTTTCTAAAATATAGTAGGAAAAAACGGTAACGCGTTATAGTTTTGAGAGTATAATTTTATAAAATAAGGTGGTACCGCGGAAAAATTCGTCCTTAATATTAGGATGTTTTTTTGCTTATGGGAGGAGAAAAATATGATAGTTAATATAGTATTATTAATAATAGGTTTTGTTATTTTAATTAAGGGAGCAGATATATTTGTAGATGGTGCTTCTTCTTTAGCGAGAAATTTCCATTTATCAAAAATGTTAATAGGACTAACGATTGTTTCATTTGGGACAAGTGCCCCAGAATTTGCCGTTTCAATACAGTCACTATTAAATGGTAGTGGTGATATAGTACTTGGAAATGTCATAGGAAGTAATATTTTAAACATATTATTGATATTAGGAGTATCTAGTATGGTTCACACATTAAATGTAAAAAATAACACAGTAAAAAAGGAACTTCCAATTACTTTGTTGATTACTACTTTACTAATAACACTTATGAGTGATCATTTGTTTGATGCTACTGCAATTAATAACTTTTCTAGAGAAGATGGTATCGTTGTATTACTTTTCTTCATGGTATTTATCTATTATTTAGTCTCTATGATGAAAAATAAAGTAGAGGAAGGCGATGATAGCAAGACATATAGTTTGCTTAAATCAATTATATATACTTTATTTGGAATTGCTTGTATTGTTCTAGGGAGTAATTTAGTTGTCAATAGTGCAAGTGCAATTGCTACATATTTGGGAATTAGTGAAAGACTTATTTCATTAACAATTGTAGCTCTTGGTACCTCACTTCCAGAATTAGTAACGTCAGTAACAGCTACGAAAAAAGGTGAATATGATATAGCAATTGGTAATGTTGTCGGTAGCAATATATTTAATATTGGAATTGTACTTGGACTTCCAGTTGCAATTTTAGGAGGAATCTCTAAAATTACATTTAATTGGATAGATTTAATTGCGTTATTTGTAGCGACATTTTTGTTATTTATATTTGCATCCAATGATAAGAAGATATCAAAAAGAGAAGGTGCGATTATGTTAGTTTTGTTTACTATATATTATTCATATATAATATTTGCGTAAGGAGGGTTAATGATGGATTTTAAAGAATTAGAAAAAGATAAAGTAGAAGTTGTGGAAAAGAAAATCCATGATAAATGGGAGCAGATGGATATTTTGAATCGATCTATTGAAAATAGAAAAGATTGTAAAAATTTTGTATTCTATGATGGGCCTGCAACAGCCAATGGAATGCCAGGGGTACACCATATGCTTGCAAAAATCGTAAAAGATACATTTTGTAAATATAAGACAATGCAAGGATATAAAGTTCTTAGAAAAGTGGGATGGGATACTCATGGATTACCTGTAGAAGTACAAGTAGAAAAAAAACTTGGCTTTAGTGGTAAGGGTGATATTGAAAAATATGGAATTGAAGAATTCAATAAAAAATGTCGCGAAAGTGTGTGGGAGAATGAAGCAGCTTTTAAAGATTTTACAGACAAAATGGGACAATTTATCGATTTAAAGAATCCATATATAACATATGATAACAACTATATTGAAACTGAATGGTGGATACTTAAAAAATATTTTGATGAAGGACTAATCTATGATGGCCTTAAAATATTGCCATATTGCCCCCGTTGTGGTACAGGTCTTGCAAGTCATGAAGTAGCACAAGGATATAAAGAAATTAGCGTAAATACTGTAACTGTACCCTTTAAATTGAAAGACGAAGATGCATATCTTTTGGTATGGACAACTACTCCTTGGACATTAATATCCAATGTAGCAGCATGTGTAAATCCAAATGAAGAATATGTAAAATGTAATAGTAAAGGATACAATTTTATTGTAGCCAAAAAACTAGCAAATAAAGTATTAGGAGAAGACTATAAAGTCCTAGAAACATATAGGGGTAAAGACTTGGAATATAAAGAATATGAACAATTTATGCCATTCTTATCTGTAGATAAAAAGGGATTTTATATTACATGTGCCGACTATGTCACGATGGAAGATGGTACAGGTATTGTTCATATTGCCCCAGCATTTGGTCAAGATGACTATGAAGTTGGTTTAAAGTATAATTTACCAATCCTAAATCCAGTAGATGAAAGTGGATGTTATACAGAAGGTCCATGGAAAGGAAGGCTTGTTGTTGATCCTGAGCTTGAAATTGATATTATAAAATATTTAAGTAGTGAAGATAAATTGTTCAAAAAGCAAAAGATGGAACATAATTATCCACATTGTTGGAGGTGCAAAACACCACTTGTATACTATTCAAAAAAGAGTCTTTATATAAAAACGACAGAATATCAAGACAAAATTATTGAGGCCAATAAAAAAGTTAATTGGTATCCTTCCTATGTAGGAGAAAAACGTTTTGAAAACTGGCTTCTCAATATGAACGACTGGGCAATTAGTCGTAATAGATACTGGGGGACTCCAATCCCATTATGGAGATGTTCTTGTGGGCATGATATCATGGTAGGATCTAGAGAAGAGCTTGTTTCTTTAGCAATCGAAGATATCGATGAATCGATTGAACTCCATAGACCATATGTAGATGATATCCATATCAAATGCCCAAAATGTGGGGATACAATGAATCGTATATCAGATGTTATGGATTGCTGGTTTGATAGTGGTGCAATGCCATTTGCACAGTACCATTATCCATTTGAAAACAAAGAATTATTTGAATCACAATTTCCAGCAGATTTTATTGCAGAAGGAATCGATCAAACAAGGGGATGGTTCTACTCATTACTTGTTATATCCACATTCTTAAAAGGAGAGAGTCCATATAAAAATGTTGTAGTCAATGATTTGGTACTTGATAAATATGGCCAAAAGATGCATAAATCAAGGGGAAATGCAATTGCACCAATGCCAATTTTGGAAAACTATGGAGCGGACGCAACAAGATTTTTTATGTTACATGCATCTCCAGTATGGACACCACTAAAATTTGATGAAGATGGTATTAAAGAAATGATTTCTAAATTTTTTAATACATTAAAAAATACATATAGTTTCTTTGCTTTGTATGCAAATACAGATAAAATTGATATAAATAAATGCAGTGTCTCTTATGACGAATTAGAGTATATTGATAAATGGTTGGTTAGTAAATACAATCGTCTTGTGAAAAATGTGACAGATTCTTATGAAGAATATGATTTAAATAAAGTGACAAAATACATGGTTGAATTCGTATCAGAAGACTTATCGAATTGGTATATTAGACGTAATAGAAAGCGTTTTTGGAAAAGTGAGTTTGATACATCCAAAAAAGCAGTATATAAAACCACTTATGATGTTCTTGTCGGAATCGCCAAATTAATCGCACCAATCTGTCCCTATATCAGTGAAGAAATTTATACTAAATTAACCAACGAAGAATCCGTTCATTTAGCAGACTTCCCTACATATAACGAATCCCATATCAATGAATCGATTGAACATAAAATGGACCTAGTAAGAGATTTAATTTCCATTGGACGCTTTGTTAGAGAAGAGACAAAAATCAAAGTAAGACAACCGCTTAGTGAATGTTTAATTGATGGAAAAAATGAAAGTCTTATTTCTGATTTAATTCCATTAATTTTAGAGGAATTAAATGTTAAAGAGGTTAAATTTATAACAGACGTTAGTATATATATGAATATGTCTGTAAAACCAAACTTTAAAGTGTGTGGAGCAATGTTTGGTAAAAATATGAAAGAATATCAAATGTTACTAGAAACATTGACACAAGAAGAAATATCTATCTTAAACCATAAAGAAAATATTGAAAAAAACTTCTTAGGAGAAATGATTACAATCACACCAGAAATGGTTGATATTCGTATCTCTAATAAAGATGGATTTGATGTGGGTATGGAAAATAATGAGTTTGTAATCTTAAATACAGAGCTTACAAGTACCTTAATTGAAGAAGGAATTGCTAGGGAATTTATTTCTAAAATCCAAAATTTAAGAAAATCCAAAGACTTCAATATCGTTGATAGAATTCATGTATGGTATAGTGCGGATGAAGAGATAAAAGCTGCAATAATGAATTATAAAGACTACATTTCTAAAGAAATTCTTGCTCTTTCGATAGAAGAAAAAGATAACTTAGAAGAGGTGATAGATATTAATGATCACGAGGTAAAAGTAGAGATACAAAAAGCATAATTTGTAAGAAATAGTGCCTATTGGCACTATTTTACGTTTATCATGAAATATTTTTTTAATAAGAGTCAATTTTATAGTCCTATTTGTTATAATAGATAAAAGGATAGGTGGCGAAATAGATGAGTATAGGTGATAGTATAGCGACAAAAGCAATATTTAGAATGATAAATGAAGATAGAAAGACGCAACTAGAAGAGTATTACAAGGATACTCTTATAAGAGAATATGAACAGTTTCATGCCCGCGAAGAATTCTTATACTTTATGCAAAATATAGGAAATGATTTAAGCACCTTAGACAGTGATTTACTAAGGGAGTACTCTGGCTTTAATTATAAACACATCAATAATGCATTACGACGTAGATGGAATTATGAAGAAAATGGGCATATGGATGGAGAAGAGAAATTCGTAAAAAAAGGAGAAAAACTATCAGAAATTATCAGTGAACATCCCACAACATTCGGGAATTTTAAAGCTTTTAGAGGGGTTTCTATCGAATACTTCCAAGAATATGGAATTACAAAAATAGAAGAATTAAAGAATATGGAAGGCAAATTTTTATATGATTCTGGATTAGTAAGTACTTCTCTATTAGAAGAAACTTGTTTTTTCAATATGGAAAATGATATAGGCATGAATTATAACGTTGAAATTATCTATCTAATACCAGAAGAATTTCAAGATGGAATATATTTAAACTATGGAGATACTTATAGTATAAATCAAAATGAATATCTAATTAATAGAGGTAACTTAGCTAAAATCTCATCTGTTAAAATTAATAGTGACGGAACTGCCCAAATGGTAGTCACCATGATACCTAAAAAAATCTATGATGAATATTATGATAATCTTGAAAGAAATAACGCAAAATAAATTATGCATAAAATAACATATTTTTTCAATAATATAATTGGAGGGATATAATGAAAGAATATATAAATGTATTAGATGAATTAAATAAAGGTGCTTGTATGGGAATGGACGCAATCCATTTCATACTAGATAAAGTAGAAGATGAAAAGTTTAAAGAATCCCTAGAACTACAATACAATAAATACAAAGATATATCTAGAAGAATTAATAATCTTTATTCAAAATATAATAGTGAAGATGAACCACATAAAACAAATGTGATGACGAAAGCAATGACGTGGTATGGAATTGAAATGAAGACATTAACAGATACAAGCAATTCCAAAATAGCAGAGATACTTTTAAAGGGAACTAATATGGGTATTATTGAGGGGAGAAAATTACTCAACAACAAAGAAATGAATAAAGAAGTTGAAGATCTTGTTAGTGAATATATAACAATGCAAGAAGATAGTGTAGAAAATTTAAAAAAATATTTATAGGAATGGGAAATCCCATTCCTTTTGCATACAATTAAATAGGTGATAATATGAAAAAGAAAGTTGGTATTTTACTTAGACGTGATGCAACATACCATATGAATAAAGAACTCGTAGAGTGGATATTAGAATACAATATGGTTCCAATTGGAATTGTTAGTAATAATGTAGACGATATGATAGAGCTTGTTAACTTATGTGATGGTGTCATCTTACAAGGGGGAGTCGATTATACAGAAGAGGAGCTTACCTTCACAAGATATTTATATGAGAAAAATATACCAACGTTTGGAATTTGTTTAGGTATGCAGACTATGGCAGTAGCTTTAGGTGGAGTTTTAAAAACACTACCAAACTTAAATCACCAGAGCAATCGAAGGTATGTACATGAAATAATGATTAAGCAACATACAAGATTATATCAGATAATAAAGTGTGATAGAATTTATGTAAATAGTCGACATAAAGATTATATAGAGGATACTAAACTGAATATCTCAGCTTGTTCTATGGACTCCATTATAGAAGCAATAGAGGACAAAGACCATAAGTTCTTTATCGGCGTACAGTGGCATCCAGAATCCATTAGGGATATATACTCCATAAAATTATTAAAAGCATTTAAAGGTACTCTATAAGTGCCCATTTTACTTTTATCGCATACAGTAAAGTGGAGGGATACTTATGGAGTTAATGAACTTAATTCGAATTACAGAAGGACGATTAATAAGAAAATCAAGAGAGAAAGAAATAAATAAAATAAAAATAGATAGCAGGGAGGTTAATAAAAATGATGCATTTCTTGCGATTGCTTCTGGACATGAATATATTGAAGAAGCAGTGAAAAGAGGAGCTTCACTATTAATCGTAGACAGAGATGTTGAAATCAAAAAACGTGTAAACATTATACAGGTAAAAGATAGTATAGAAGCATTACAGAAAATTGCTCATTATCAAAGAAAGAAATATGACCCTGTAGTTATAGGAATTACTGGTAGTGCAGGTAAAACAACAACCAAAGAAATGTTATTTAAAATATTATCAACAAAATATAACGTTGTAAAAAATGAAGGAAATGAGAATAATCATATAGGAGTTCCAAAGACACTACTAAAGATAGATGAATCAACGGATATTGTCATTGTAGAAATAGGCATGAATCATGAAGGCGAAATACACAAACTTTCCTGTATAGCTACCCCAGATATTGGTATTATCACCAATGTAGGAACTTCTCACATCGGAAATCTTGGTTCTAAAAAAAATATATGTAAGGAAAAATTGCAAATCATAGATGGGATGGTAGATGGTATTTTAATCTTGAATCAAGATGATTCCTATTTAAAAAGAATAGAGCAACTTCCCCATACAATTTTATATAAAGTTGGTACCAATGAATCTGCAACAATGGTAGCTTATGATACCAAAAAGACAGAAGATGGTATAGAGGCACGAATATATATAGAAGAATGTGAATATCAAATTAAGGCCCTATCAAAACCATATTTAATAAACAGTTTGCTTGCCCTACAAACAGCACTTTTATTTGATGTAAATGTAAAAGATATTATCGAGGAATTAAATACGTTTGAAACAAATAATAATAGACTTGAACGAATTGTAAGGAAAGATACAATAGTATTAAGTGATTGCTATAATGCTAGTTATGAATCGTATATAAACGCATTAGAGATTATCAAGAATGAAAAAAAAGCTAAAATATTGATATTAGGAGATATTTTAGAGTTAGGAAAATATAGTAAGAAAATGCACAAAAAGCTAGGCCGTAAGGTAAGAAAAATAAAAAACTGCCAAATAATTTTAGTAGGAGAAAATGTAAAATATATAAGAAGATATAACCAGACAAGAAGTATATGGTGTAAAAATAACGAAGAAATCAAAGAGTGCCTTATGGTTCTAGATATTGAAAATAGAATAATTTTGATTAAAGGATCACATGGCATGCATTTAGATGAAATTACAGAATTTTTAAGGGAATATGGTTGCTAAGGGGTATCGCCTATGATATAATGGATAACGAAGAAAGTCATCTAGAGGATGAATATCAAAACTATATTCAGCAATTGTCAGAATTTCATAATCAAAATAAAACAAATGAGGTACAAGTAACGTTAAAAATAATCGATTCAATTCAAAAAAGATTAAGAGATTATGATATAGCAAAAGCAATTCTTAACTTGAAGAAAAATGAGAATTCTCCAAAGAGTAAGTAACAAGGAAATCCCTTGTTTTTCTATATAAAAATATGTATAATTAAAATAGGATGTGATAGTGTGAAAATAAAATATGAATTACAGTGTAAAGACAAAAACGCTCGTTATGGTATTTTACACACCAATTATGGTAGTTATGAAACTCCTATGTTTATGCCAGTTGGAACCCTTGCAAATGTAAAAACGTTAACCCCAGAGGAATTAAAAGAAATGCATAGTGGTGTTATTTTATCCAACACGTACCATTTATGGTTGCGCCCAGGGGAAGATATAGTAGCAAAAGCGGGAGGACTTCACAAATTTATGAATTGGAATGGTCCAATTCTAACAGACAGTGGCGGTTTTCAAGTCTTTTCGCTGACCAAAAATAAGAATAAAGATATTGTTGAAGAGGGTGTTCGTTTCAAAAGCCATTTAGATGGTAAAGAATTATTTTTAACTCCTGAACTTTCTATTCAAATACAAAATAAATTAGATAGTGATATTGCAATGAGTTTTGATGAATGTATTCCATATCCAGCTACATATGAATATGCGAAAAGGAGTACGGAAAGAACCTTGCGTTGGGCTAAAAGGGGTCTTTCCGTTCACCAAAATGAAAACCAATCTTTATTTGGTATTGTCCAAGGGGGAGAATATGAAGATTTAAGAAATTGGTCCGCTATAGAAACTGTTAAACTTGGTTTTGATGGATATTCCATTGGCGGAACAAGTGTTGGTGAAGATAAAAAAACGATGTATAAAATGATTGACGATGCTATTAAATATTTGCCAGAAGATAAACCGAGATATTTAATGGGAGTTGGGGATCCTGTTGATATTTTAGAAGGCGTAGAACGGGGAATTGATATGTTTGATTGTGTACTTCCAACAAGGATAGCAAGACATGGAAATGCATTCACAAGGTATGGAAAATTAAATATAAAGAATGCTAAATATAAAGAAGATTTTACCCCAATTGAAGAGACTTGCGATTGCTATACTTGTAAACACTATACGAAGGCCTATGTTAGACATTTAATTACTTGTAATGAATCCCTAGGGGGAAGACTTTTATCTATTCATAATATAAGATTTTTAATAAAGGAAGTAGAAGAAATAAGAGAATCAATCAAAAATAATACATTCCAAGAATATAAAAGAAATTTTATAGAGAAGTACCAGAATAATGTAGAAAATTAATTCTATTATAAAAGTTCCAAAGGTTATCCATTGGAACTTTTTAAATATACATTAAATGATCTAGTAGAAATTCATCTTCTATTTTTTCATTTTTATCTGCTTGATAAATGTTTTCTAAAACATCTTTAGAATTATTATCATAGTAACGTGGAACACCCTGGCGTTGTAAATCCTCTTGTAGGATTTTTCGAAACTCATGAATAAATTTTCTTTTAGAAAATTTTAAATCACCATATTTTAAAAACAAATATGTCATATAATTAAAAGCTTGAATATCTGTATTTTCATCTACAACATGGTGAACACTTTCATGATATATTGCAACTGTATTCTTGTTTGTAATTTCGTATTGACCTATTTTAGCACTCAAAATATCACATATTTTAACCCTACCATTTTTATATAAAAAGTTCTCTAATTTGATATCGCCAAGAATAATGCCCTTTTCATGTAATCGAATGATGATTTTCTTGCATTGCTCTAAAGCTTCCACCTTCTCTTTAAACTCTAGATTTGCTTCTCTTAATGAAAGTCCTTCATTTTTCATAACAACTCCAATGGGCAGTGTCTTATTGACTGTAAGTAAAGCCTGAGGTCTCACAATAATATCATCTAAATCAACACAATTATAAAATGCCTCTACTTTTTGAACAAAATTTTTGGGAACTTTGAACTGTCTATAAATTTTAAAAAGAACGTCCTTTTCATCAGAAAGAGAGTCCTTTTCATCAGAAAGAGAGTCCTTTTCATCCGGAAGTCTAAATATCAATCCTTCAGAACCATCATTAACAAAATTCTCTTTTGTCATAATGTTCTGGAGTTGTGGAAGGGTCAAATTGAACCGTTTCATAGTATCACCTATTATAATTATAAATGATTTTTATGGATTGTCAATTTTTTTATTAATGCCAATAATACTTCCAAATATACATGATGCTATCATAATTAAGTAATAAATTACATTTTTAATTTGAGGTGTATTTCTTAAACCCAAGTAATTAAATAAAACTAATAAGATGAGAAAAATTGTACTCAATTTAAGCCCCTCTAGCCATCCTTTTTTAGTAGCCTTTTTACCAATAATAAATCCTCCAGTAAATAAAGAAATAACACATATTAAAATTTTGGAAACGGTTAATGCTTTTCCATTTATAACATTAAAATAGTTAAAGATAGAGATTATCATTGTTGCAACAAGGATAATTCCTATAATATAGAGTAACGAAATCCCAACTTTTTTTAGATAATTCATAAAATCCCTCCTAATAAAGTATATTCATTGAATAAAAAATATACATAAAACCATAATAGAATAGGTGATCTTATGTATATAATAATTGCAGTAAAAACATTTCTTTTATATTTCTTTATTATTATAATGTACCGAATTATGGGAAAAAAAGAAGTAGGAGAACTAGGTATAGGTGATCTTATAGTAACCGTTTTAATAGCAGAGTTGGCAGCTCTTTCAATAGAAAATATAGAAACGTCTATTTTAGTATCGATAGTTCCAATCATTGTCCTCGTACTTTGTGAAATGGCAATTAGTTTCATTAGTTTAAAAAGCGAATCCATTCGAAACTTTATTGATGGCAAGCCAAGTGTAATCATAAAAAACGGAAAAGTGAATTTCACAATGATGACCAAACTTCGATATACTTTAGATGATTTAATTACACAACTTAGGGAAAAGGGAATCAAAAGTCTAGAAGAAGTAGATTATGCAGTACTTGAAAATAGCGGTACTCTATCAGTCTTTCAAAATAGTGACGCTTATCCTATGCCTTTTATTTTAGATGGAGTAATTGATTATAATGTATTAAAAGAGATAAAGAAAGATAGAACATGGATTCAAAACTTTCTCAAAAAGGAACACTTGGAACTGGAAGATATATTTTATGCCTTTTATACGAAAGAGAAGACATATATTATAAAAAAGACAGAAGTTTTATAATTGATTTGTAAGAATTGGGGTTTTATGATATATTATGGCATAGAGGTGCGATAATGGAAAAGAAACAAGAAAAGAAAAATATAATTCCTATTATACTATGTATAATAATATTGCTTGTGGCAGTGATGAGTCTCCAGAATCTAAATCATATTTTTTGGAAATCAAATCACTCTATAGTGGAAGAAGAGGTCAAGGAACCTGAAATACCAAGTTCATATCAATGCTCTTATGGGCCTATGTATGATGAATTTTATGGGTATACAAAATATGAATCTGTATTATTTAAATTTGATGAAAGTGGCAATGTAAGCTCTACCAATTCTGAAATAAGATACCAAGTGTATTCATCAGATGAATATAATCATATGTTACAAATACTTACTCTACCACTAGAAAATGTTATATATGATGAAGAAAATTATGTTGTAACGGTTAAAGATACATCTACAACAGGATTTCCTTCAAACTATGCTGATTTAAGAAAATATCTATCAAGCAATCGATATACATGTGTAAGTGAATCATAAAAATACATAGGATATGTATTTTTATTATGGTATAATGGTAAAAGAAAAGAGGTAATTTATGGAAGAATTAATCATAGGATCACATGTATCCTTTAAGAAAAATGATCAATTGGTAGGAAGTGTAAAAGAAGCAATATCTTATGGGGCGAATGCATTTATGTTTTACACAGGTGCTCCGCAAAATACATCTCGTAGTGAAATAGATATAGAGCTTACAAAAGAAGCTAAAAAGTTAATGAAAGAAAATCATATAGACCCAAGAAATGTCATTGTACATGCACCCTATATCATTAATTTAGCATCTACAGGCGAAAAATTTAATTTTGCTGTAGCCTTTTTAAGGCAAGAAATCGATAGAGTAGAAAACTTAGGCTTCGATAAAATGGTTCTACACCCAGGAAGTCATGTAAATCTAGAGTTAGAAGAGGGACTCCAAAGTATTATTGATGGCTTAAACTTAGTTTTAAAGAAAGATACATCTGTTAGAATTCTATTAGAAACAATGGCAGGGAAAGGGACAGAATGTGGAAGAAACTTTGAAGAATTAAAGAGAATTATCGATGGAGTTGAAAAAAAAGATAATATTGGTATATGCCTAGATACATGTCATATTCATGACGCTGGATATGATGTAACAAATTTTGATGAAGTATTAACACAGTTCGATACAATTATTGGATTAAAATATTTATATTGTGTACATATAAATGATAGTAAAAATGTGAGAGAAAGCCATAAAGATCGCCATGAAAATATAGGAATGGGATATATAGGCTTTGATAATCTATTACATATTATTTATCATGAAAAATTAAGGGATATTCCAAAAATACTAGAGACCCCATATGTTACTTCTACTGATGACTCTAAAGAAAAAATCTATCCACCATATAAGATTGAGATAGACATGATTCGCAAAAAAAGATATAATTCAAATTTAATTGAAGATATCCGTACATTTTATAAATAATTTTTATATTTATTTTTAAAAAGAACAATGAGTTCCTCAATCTTCTCGTAGGTAGCATGTTCTAAAGAATCTTGTTCCAGTTTTAAAATACGTTTGTGGTCCTGAAAAATAAGTTCTTCCCAATCCTGTTGAATATGGGAATAGATAATTTTCGCTTCATTTTCTTTTAAAGAAATACCGTTTTTAGTAGCAAAGTCATAAATATCCTGTATAGTTAGTTTTTCGATGCGTTTTTGAATGAATTTTTTAATCACATTGTCACCTCTATTTATTATATGTTTAAAATTGTGAATAATGTAAACAATATATAATAAGATAGAGTAGAGGTGAAAGTATGTATAAAGTAGAACCACTTTCTTATGAATATTCCGATTTAGAACCCTACATAGATACACGTACTGTAGGAATTCATTATAATAATCACTATATGGGATATTTAAAAAAATTAAATACACTTTTAGAACAACAGAATTATGACTTTAAGTATCCATTAAATGAACTACCAAATCATATTGATGAGTTTCCCTTAGAAGCCCGTGGAGATATTCTATATAATGTGGGAGGCGTTTTAAATCATGAGTTGTATTTTAAAAATATAAGCCCAAATAGAAATACGAAGCCAAAAGGAAAATTAAAAGAAGCAATAGACCGTAAATATGGATCCTTTGAAAATTTTAAAAAAGAATTTATAAGAAATGCGAATTTAGTTGTAGGATCTGGATATACTTTTTTGGTTGTAAATCAAAATGAATTACAAATTATCAATACTTCAAACCAAGAGACTCCATATACATACAATATGATACCCATTATGACAATTGATTTGTGGGAACACGCTTACTATTTAGAATATCAAAATAATAAAGCACAATATATCAATAATTTTTTTGAGATTATAGACTTTGATGTAGTAAATTCATTATATGAAAATGCACTTCAATAAAAAATTAAAGTATAATTATTACAAAAAATATAAAGATATCAAAGAAATAATCGAAAAAAGATATAATATACTAATTGTCCTTATTACTTTAGTAATTACTGTATTGTTCGTGAATTTATTCTATATTCAAGTTATTGAATGTAAGCAATACCAGGAAAAACTTGTAGAGCTTACCCAAAATACGGTAACAGGAAACACCGCCCCACGAGGTAGAATCTATGATAGAAATTATAAGTTAATCGTTGATAATGAACCAAACAAAGTCATTTTATATAAGAAGCCAACCAATGTATCTATTTCCAAAGAACTAGAAAGTGCCTATATAGTAGCGGATTTAATTGAGGTTCCTACTAATAAATTAACAGACTATATGATAAGAACTTTTTGGGTAAAAAATCATAGTAGTGAAGCAAATCAAAGGATTACAGAATCAGAATGGAAACAAGTTGAAGAAAGAAAACTAACTTCAGCAGATATAGAAAATCTAAAATTGGAAAGGGTTACAGAGGAAGAATTAAGCATACTTACAGATAGGGATAGAGAAGCTGCATATATTTATTATTTAATGAATAATGGATATTCCTATGCAGAGAAAATTATAAAAAATAAAGATGTTACAGATGAAGAATATGCTCTAATAGCCAGTAGCATAGAGACTCTAGATGGCTTTGATACGAGATTGGATTGGAATCGAACATATATTTACGGGGATACTCTTAAGACGATTTTAGGTAGTGTATCTAGTAGTGAAACAGGGATTCCCGCTGATTTAAAAGACTACTATCTAGAAAAAGGTTATAGTCTAAACGATCGTGTAGGAACAAGTTATATTGAATATATGTATGATAACTATTTAAAAGGGACCAAAGATGTGTACGTAGTAAAATCTGGTGGGGATAGAACCTTATTGTCAGAAGGACATAGGGGAAATGACATTGTTTTAACAATTGATATTACATTACAACAAGCCATAGAAGATATCTTAAAAGAAGAATTACTGAAAACAAAGAATGAGGCCAATACAGAATATTACAACCGCTCATTTGTAGTTGTAGCAGATCCTACAACAGGAGAAATTTTAGCAATGGCAGGGAAACAAATTGTAGAGAGTAATGGAGAATATAGTTTTTTAGATTATACGCCAGGAATTATTACTTCACCAGTTACAGTTGGATCTGTGGTAAAGGGAGCTTCTCATATTGTTGGGTATAATACAGGTGCACTTACCATCGGGGAGCAAAGATATGATACTTGTGTTAAATTGGCTGGAGCACCAGAAAAATGTTCTTGGAAACCCTTAGGGTTATTAGATGATATTACCGCACTAAAGCAGTCTTCTAATACATACCAATTTTATACAGCAATGAAAGTTGGAGGACTTTTATATACATATAATACACCGTTTAAAGTTGCAAACGATGCATTTGATATATACCGAAACACATTCGCAGAATTTGGATTAGGAGTCAAGACAGGAATTGATTTACCAAATGAAATTGCCGGATATAAGGGAACTAAAAATGAAGGCGGATTGTTATTAGATTTTGCTATTGGACAATATGACAATTATACACCAATCCAACTTTCACAATACATTGGAACCATTGCAAACAATGGAACGAGATTACAACCATATTTATTAAAAGAGGTATATTCCAGTGAAGATGAAAAATTAACCAACTTATTATATCAAGCAGAGCCAATCATCCTAAACCAAGTAGATACCAAGTCAGAATATTTAGATAGGGTTAAATTAGGATTTCAGGCAGTACTATCATATGGGGGAACGGGTTCAGGATACATTGATAGAAAATATAGTCCAGCAGGAAAAACGGGAACAAGCCAAAGCTTTCTTGATACAGATGGTGATGGCAAAATTGATAAAGAAACAGTAACAAACACATTTGTAGGATATGCACCATATGATAACCCAAGAGTAACGTTTACAGTGGTATCCCCAGATATCTATCATTATGATAATAATAGTACATATCAGACAAGTGTCAATAAAAGAATTGCTACTAGAGTAAGTGAAAAATATTTTGAATTATATCCATAATTTGAAAGAACGTGGTATAATGAAGATGGAGGGATTGATATGAAAAATTTAGAAATTAATACTAATAATCTATTATTAACAGGAGAAGATAGCTTAATTTTGCAAGGAAGAGTAAACACTTTGTTCAATGGGGAAGCAATTATCTTTCCACTTGAAACACCAAAGGTTTTACAAAAAATATTAAGAATTGAAAGAGATGATTGTACTAATTGGGATTGCTGGTTTGTTAGTCCTAACTGTACTTGTGAAGGGAATTGCGATGGATGTTCAGGTAAGCAATCAGGATCAAATTAAAATTATAAAATTTTTTAATTAGGGAGTAAAACAAATGGATAATAATTTGATTGAAAAAAAGATTATGTTAATATTGACAGAAGAGTGCAATTTAAATTGCACTTATTGTTATGAAGATTATAAAAGAAAAAAAGCAATGACTTTTGAAACGGCAAAAGAAATTTTAGACAAAGAATATAATACAATTGGTAAATATGATCATTTGACAATTGAATTAATAGGTGGGGAAGCATTTTTAGAATTTGAGTTAATACAAAAGATATATGATTATGCATTTCGATTGTTTAATGAAAAGAAAACTTTATTCTTTTGTACAACAAATGGAACACTTATTCATGGAAAAGTACAAGAATGGTTAGCAGAACGAAAAGATAATTTTGTATGTTCACTCAGTCTTGATGGTAATGAAAAAATGCATGATTTGAATCGCTGTTTTAAAAATTCTAATATTGGGAGCTTTGATTACATAGATATCACTTTCTTTAAAAACACATGGCCAAATCAGTCGGTCAAAATGACGGTATCTGAAAAAAGCTTACCATATTTATATGAAGGTGTAAAATATATTGAAGATTTAGGAATGGGATGTGTATGTACTTTCGCAACAGGAATAGAATGGCATGAAGAATCAGTTAATGTGTTAATTGAACAACTTGATAAATTAGTTAAGCATTATATAGAATATCCTGAGATTCCAGTATGTAAACTAATAGATTTTAATTTTAATGCAATGTATATTCCGGTACAAAGTGATTATCAATTGTGTGGTGCTGGAAGAAATTTACATGCATATGATGTGAATGGAGACTTTTATCCATGTCAAGGATTATCGCCAGTTACATTAGGGCCAGAAGAAGCAAAAAAATATAAAAATTATTATTTTGATGATTTTAAATTTTCTGAGGATAATTCATGCTTGACTTGCCCATATATTAGATTGTGTAGAACATGTTATGCTTCAAATAAAAAATCAACTGGCAATGTAGAATATGAAACTGCAGAAATGTGCTTATTTAATAGATTATGTATGCTTGCTGGTTCAAAATTACGCTATTTTCAATTAAAAGAAAAGAATGAAGAAGAGTTAACAGAATTAGAAAAATATGAATTGGCAGCAATTTATGATATTCAAAAAAATGTATTGGATGAAAAAAAATATATAAAAAAATTATAGAATATTAAAAGTGCAATTTGTCAATGGTGCAAAAATAAAATATAGAAAATTCATTCAGTTAATGGGTTAATTTTTATCATAAAAATAATATAATTCATTAGGTGTTTATTAGCATAACAATATATTGTTCTTTTTAAAAATAATTTAGCTTTATATTTTTGATAAATACAGTTATAACTATTTTCTTTATATATAATTTATTTGAATTATATCCATAATATGGTATAATACACATGGTAAAGCTTATAAATTGTAATAAAAATATATATTTTTATTGAAAAAATGAAAAAACTTTGTTATTATAAGAGAGCTAATGCACTAAAAAGGAGGAAGTTTTATGGCAAAAAAAGGTGAAGCAAGAGAAAATATTACGTTAAAATGTACTGTATGTAATGAAAAAAATTACCGTACTCCAAAAAATAAAAGAAACACACCAAATCGTATGGAGTTAAATAAATATTGCTCTAGATGTCAAAAGCATACTGCACATAAAGAAGAAAAATAAGGTGATATAAAATGAAAAAGGGCAAAATACCAGAAACACAAATTGTGCCAGGACTGTTAACAGGTATTGATTATACAGAATTAATTAGTCGCGATGCAAATAGTCAAAGTGAGAAAGTTACAGCTCCAAAAAAAGAAATACCAAAACAAAAGGTTTTGGCTAGGCCAAGAAAACACTAAATATGATGGCAGATAGTATCCATATTTTGCAAAGGAGGATGAATCATGATTGAAGTAAATGATATTAAAACCGGTATGACTTTAATTATTGAAGGTGGAATTTACCAAGTTGTAGATTTTCTACATGTAAAACCTGGTAAAGGATCAGCTTTCATGAAAACGAAATTAAAAAATTTAAGAACTGGTGGAACCGTTGAGAGAACTTTTAATACAAATGTAAAATTTGAAAAAGCAAATATTGAAAAAAGCAATGTACAGTATTTATATAATACTGGAGACACATATAACTTTATGAATATGGAAACATATGAACAATTAGAATTAACTGCTGATCAACTTGGAGATGATAAAAACTATTTAATCGAAAATATGACAGTAATGGTAAGTTTTTTTCAAGGGGAATTATTAGGTGTTATTTTACCAGATAAAATCGAAATGACAGTTGTATCTACAGAACCAGCCGTAAAAGGAAATACGACAAATAATGCTACAAAAGATGCAACCGTAGAAACAGGTATGAATGTGAGAGTACCATTATTTATTGAACAAGGTGAGAAGATTATTATATCAACCTCAGACGGTAAATATGTATCTAGAGCGTAGGCTCTTTTTTTTATATAATAGGAAAGTCATGCTCAAAATTCTATGAGATGAAAAATCATGAATGAAAACCAATATTTAAAGAATGATATTTTGAAAAAGATACTCTATACTTTAGTTTACAAAAAAATGAAGGTAGGATATAATAGTAATAGAAATTTTTGAAGAGGTGGGCTATGGATAGAAAAGTAGCACTTATCACAGGAGCCAGTCGTGGAATTGGCGCTTCAACTGCAAAACTATTCGCAAGTCGTAATTATAATATCGTTATTGGGTACTGTAAAAATAAGGAACTTGCAAGTAAAGTAGAAAAAGAAATTCAAGAAATGTATAATGTAGAAACAATGATAGTGCAAGTTGATATTTCAAATGAGATAGAGGTATCTTCCATGGTAGAAAAGATTCTCCACAAGTTTTCTAAGATTGATGTACTAGTAAACAATGCTGGAATTGCAATAGACACTTTATATGAAAATAAAACAGTGGAAAACTTTAGAAAAACAATAGATACCAATTTAATAGGGACCTTTCTAGTCAGTAAATATGTAGGGGATACTATGTACCAAAATAAAGCTGGAAGTATCATTAATTTAGCGTCAACCAATGGAATCCATCAATACTTCCCAATGGGACTAGATTATGATGCTTCTAAAGCAGCCCTAATTTCTCTTACACATAACCTATCTCTACAGTATGCTCCTTATATTCGAGTAAATGCTGTGGCACCTGGATGGGTGGCTACTGAAAGTGAAATGAAAGAGTTGGATAAAGACTATATCGAACTAGAAGAACAAAATATATTTATCCACAGGTTTGCAGCACCAGAGGAAATTGCCAAAGTTATTTATTTTTTAGCAAGTGATGATGCAAGCTATATTAATAATGAAGTTATATGTGTAGATGGAGGTACAAGACATGCATGATGGAATGAATCTTATTGTAGATAGTGAGAAGGAAGTACAAGCAGTTTTCCAAAAAATTGATGATACAGCATTCTTCTATAGCAAGAAAGTACTTGATGCTTTTCATAAATATCATGTATCAGAGTCACATTTTATGTCAACAACAGGATATGGGTATAACGATATCGGCAGGGAAGTAATTGAAAGTATATTCGCAGAAGTTTTACATGGGGAGGATGCCCTTGTACGAAGCCAATTTATTTCAGGAAGCCATGCTCTTACGGTTACACTTTTTGCACTTCTTCGTCCAGGGGATACTATGCTTTCTATTACAGGAAAACCTTATGATACATTGGATGAAGTGATTGGAATCCGTGAGAATAAAAGCTCTTTAAAGTCATTTGGTATTCAGTATGAACAGATTGATCTAATTCAGGATGAATTTGATTACGAAAAGATAAAAGAAGTATTATTTAGCAAGAAAATTAAATTAATAGAGATTCAAAGATCAAAAGGATATTCTACTCGAAAAAGTATTACTCTTGATAAGATAGAAAAGGTAATCAAGGCAATTCGTGAAATTGATAAAGAAGTTATTATTATGATAGATAATTGTTATTGCGAATTTGTAGAGAAAACCTCACCACTAGAAGTAGGTGCAGATGTCATTGTGGGTTCTCTTATCAAAAACCTTGGTGGTGGTATTGCTCCAAATGGGGCCTACATCGTAGGAAAAAAGGAATTGATAGAATTGGCTGCAGATAGACTCACAGTTCCTGGGGAAGGAAAAGAAGTTGGTCCGACATTGGGAATTAATAAGCAAATATTACAAGGGCTTTATATGGCTCCAAGCGTAGTCGCAAATAGCCTAAAAGTAGCAGTATTAGCAAGCAAGATTCTTGAAAATTTAGGATATAAGGTAGAACCAAAATATAATGAAAAAAGAGCAGATATTGTTCAAAATATAGAATTTAATAGTGCTGAGAAATTAATTAAATTTACGCAGGGAATTCAAGCTGCTTCTGCGGTTGATTCCTTCGCAACACCACTTCCTTGGGATATGCCAGGATATGAAGATCAAGTCATCATGGCTTCAGGAAGCTTCACACAAGGATCCTCTATAGAGATATCTTGTGATGGGCCAATCCGCCCTCCTTATATTGCATACTTACAGGGTAGTTTAACGTATGAATATGGAAAATTAGCAATTATAGAAGCTATCAAAAAATTGGAGGAATAATTATGGAAAAAAATACTATTTATGAATCAATACGAAATATTGGAAAAAGTATTGGGAATATGCTGGAATATTTTTATAGAGAATTTCACAAAGAAAATCCATTAGAAGTTTACCAGACAAAGCAACAAATAATAGATATTTCAAAAGAGTATTTTAAGGCGTTTGATGAAGTGAAAAGTCGAAAACAATTAGTAGAAAGCCTAACAGGTTTATTTATAAAGACGGGAGAAAATGAAACAAAAGAAAATGGAATTGAAAATGAATCAAAAGATCGTCTTGAAAAATTCATAGTGGATGCAAAGAAAATCTTCAAATGTGCTGAAAATCTGAAAGAAGTAGAAATTATATATGCTACCAGTATTTATATCCCGGATGACGAAAAGTTTATCGAAAACCGTAATTTATGTAATCATAGTGCGCAAGAATTATCAAAAATCTATCATATCTCCCAAAAAGATGTTGTATCGAAAATGATTGTACTTTCTTCATTTGAAAAACAAGAAAATAATAAAAAGAAATAATATGAATAAAAGTATTGACAAGTGCATATTTTATAAGTATAATCTAATAGAAATGAAAAAAAGGAAAGCAGAAGTTCCACTTCTCACCCGATAGCAATTAGTTATGGGTATATGCCAAATCAATTTAGGAATTAAATAGAAATGGTTTTAAAGTGGATACTCTGTATACACTTTTTTTATGGAGGTGTCAAGTATCGCAAAGGAAAAAGAGATGTACATTAATGAACAAATTCGTGCTAGGGAAGTAATGGTGATTGGTCCAAATGGAGAAAAGTTAGGAGTAAAGGCTATTAAAGACGCACTTACTCTTGCAGGATACGCTGGTTTTGACTTAGTTTTAATCAGCCCAAATGCGACTCCACCAGTATGCAAAATTATGGATTATAACAAGTTTAAATATGAAAATAAGAAAAAGCAAAAGGAAAATATGAAAAAGCAAAGAGAATCAAATTTAGAAATCAAAGAGTATCGATTATCTGTTGCAATTGATATACATGACTTTGAAACACGAGTTCGTAATTCATCAAAATATTTAGAAAAAGGTCATAAAGTAAAAGTTTCTATCCGTTTTAAAGGAAGAGAAATGGCCCATCCAGAACTAGGTCGTGATGTGTTAGTTCGCTTCGCAGATGCGGTAAAGGAAATTGCTGAGATAGAACAACAACCAAAATTAGAAGGCCGCTTTATGACAATGATGCTAATGCCAAAAAAAGAGAGTTAGGAGGAATACATATGCCAAAAATGAAAACACATAAAGGAACTGCAAAAGTATGTAAAGTAAGACCTGGTGGAACAATTAAAATAGGAACACCTGGATCAAGACATAATACAGGAAAGAAAAATGCTGCTTCAAACAGAAAAAGTAGAAAAGGATCACTTTTAAGTGCATCTGATTATAAGAGAGTAAAGGATATCTTAGGTAAATAATAGTATTAAAGGAGGAATAATATGCCAAGAGTTAAAGGTGGTACGATTCATCGTGCTCGTAGAAAAAAAGTAATGAAACAAGCCAAAGGATACTTTGGAAGTAAACATAGATTATATAAAACAGCAAAAGAGCAAGTTATGCATTCATTAACATATGCATACAGAGATAGAAGACAAAAGAAAAGAGAATTTAGAAAGTTATGGATTACAAGAATTAACGCCGCATGCCGTGAAAACAACATCAGCTATTCAAAATTCATAAATGGACTTTCTAAAGCAGGAGTAGAAATCAACCGTAAAATGTTATCAGAAATTGCAATTGATAATCCAACTGCATTTGCAGAAATCGTTACTGTTGCAAAGGCAGGATTAGAGGGAAAAACAGTTGCTACAAAAGAAACAAAGAAAGTAGAAAAGAAAGCTGAAAGAAAAAAAGTAGAAAAACCTGCAGAAGCAAAAAAAGAATCTACAGACTTATCTAAACTTACTGTAGCAGAACTTAGAGAAATGGCTAAGGAAAAAGGTATCTCTGGAGTCTCTACAATGAAAAAAGCTGAATTATTAGAAGCTTTAAAATAATCATGAAAATCAATGTAGTTAAATTATGCATTGATTTTTTGTTAATTTGACAAAAATAAGAAAATTTGTATAATAATTTCAAGAATTTAAGAAGGAGATGGTGCCTTTATGTATGGTATAAAGAATTTAAAATTATATGATAATACATTATGTCACTTAGAAGAAACCATTGACAATTACTCAAAATATGTAGACATGGTGGCCAATTTAACAAAAAGGCAATATGAAAAATATATGGTTGGAATTTCGACTGATGAATTAATAAATAATTCATCAGTCGAAAACGAAGATAGTTTTCTAATATCATTATACTTACATTCCAAAAAGAATAATTCTGTTCATTACATTAGAAAAATGTTTTCAACTGCAATTACGATACAGGATATAAATGAATTACATTCGAAAATTATTGCTGGAACAAATAGTGATTTTGAACAAAATAGAAGATATAGAGATGGAACTTACATAGAAGACTATACAAAATGGGTAGGCTATTTTCACCCTATAACTGGTGAGAAAGTTATTGATTATATACCACTAAACCCAGAATTGGTTATACCGACTATGGAAAAGATAGTATTCTACAATAATGAAGATACTAAAAATCCAATTTATGGAAACTTATTTCTTAAGCCAATGATATTGCATGGTGGAATTGCTGCCATTCAACCATTTGCCGATGGAAATACAAGGACAGCAAGATTAATTCAGTACGGGAATCTATGGAAACAAACCAATAAATTTTATAATACCGACTTTTCATGTCCTATTTTATATTTTTCAAATCGTTACAAAGTTTATAGAGGTAACTATCGTGCAAATATTAAAGATATAGTGGTAGAACAAAATGACGATGCATGGAATAGATGGTTTGATTTTAATATGAACATGATAGATGAACAAATTTATAAGATGACAAATACATTGCATAATGCTTCTAAAATTCTAAAGTAAATCAGAATAATTAAATGATAAGAATGGATAAAATTTAGTAAAAAATAAATTTATCTATTTTTTTCTGATGATAATTCCACTATTGCAAAAAACGAGAACGGGAAAACAAAACTAGTGACACTAGAGTACAACTATGATACAATAAACGACTAGGTTACTTACTATGAAAGATTTAGAAGAAAAAATATTACATGAAAAAGAAATTTTTAAAATAGGCTTCAAAAAAGAGTGGAGAAACTCACAGAATAAAATACCTAGAGTGTCTTCTAATGAATTGAATACAGATAAGTTGATTAAGTTATATAAAAATGCTAGGCTTTCATGTGATGACTCTTTTTATACTTTCCAAAAGTTTTATTTAGAACATAAAGAATTATATGAAGAGATTGTAAATAACCGTAATGATTTATCAAATAAATATATGAAAAGCAAGTCGCTACTTTAAAATCAATTAAAGTATTGCAATTTAACGCTGAAATAAAAGGAAATCTTTGATATTTTCTTTTTTTTTTGTTATAATGTACAAAGGTGATAGTATGGCAAAATATGATGAGAACTCGATAAAAATATTAGAAGGATTGGAAGCGGTAAGAAAGCGTCCAGGAATGTATATTGGTTCTACTGATAAAAGAGGACTTCATCATCTTGTTTGGGAAATTGTAGACAATGCTGTGGATGAAGTTATCAATGGATATGGTAAACGTATTAAAATTCAGATTCATCCGGATGGTAGTGTAAGTGTAGAAGATGAAGGGCGTGGAGTTCCAACTGGAAAACACGCAAGTGGGATGTCTACCCCAGAAGTTATTTATACAGTACTGCATGCTGGAGGCAAATTTGAAGCAGGCGGATACAAGGTATCTGGAGGACTCCATGGAGTAGGAGCATCTGTTGTAAACGCGCTTAGTAAATGGATGGAAGTTAATATAAAAAGAGACGGATATGAATATTATATTAAATTTGAAAATGGAGGAAATGTAACAACACCATTGACAAAATTAAATAAAACTGCAAAGACAGGAACAAGAGTGCGCTTTTTGCCAGATTCAGAAATATTTTCTACAACAACATTTTCTTTTGCAACCATTTGTGAAAGAATGCAGGAATGTGCATTTTTACTTAAGGGACTTACGATTGAAGTAGAAGATATAGAAGAAGATAAAAAGGAAGTTTTCCATTATGAAAATGGATTACAAGCATTTGTTGAATATTTAAATGAAGATAAGAGTGTTTTGCACAAAGTAGTAGATTTTGAAGGAGATAAAGATGGAATTCATGTAGAAATTGCTTTTCAATACACAGATACATATTCTGAAAATATTATTTCATTTGTTAACAATGTTAAAACCAATGATGGAGGTACACATGAAGTTGGGTTTAAAACTGCTTTAACTCGTGTTTTCAATGATTATGCAAAAGAGAATAATTATTTAAAGACAAAAGATAAAAATTTTGAAGGACCAGATACAAGAGAAGGTATCACAGCAATTATCAGTTTACAAATTCCAGAAAACTTATTACAGTTCGAAGGACAGACAAAGGGAAAGTTAGGAACACCAATAGCGAGAACAATTGTTGAGAGTATTGTTTCTGAAAAGTTACAGTTCTTCCTAGAAGAAAATAAGCAAATCGCAACGGATATCTTAAATAAGATGGTGCGTAGCAAAGTAGCACGTGAAGCAGCTAGAAAAGCAAGAGATGAAGCTAGAAATGGAAAAGACAAAGGAAAAAAAGACCGTTTAATTAGTGGGAAATTAACTCCTGCAGGTACGAAAAATCCTAAAATTAATGAATTATTCTTAGTAGAAGGGGATTCAGCAGGTGGTTCAGCAAAGACAGGTAGAGACCGTAAATTTCAGGCGATTTTACCTCTTCGTGGTAAAGTATTAAATACAGAGAAAGTAAAAAAAGAAGAAATCTTTAAAAATGAAGAAATTAATACTATGATTTATACAATTGGTGCTGGTGTAGGGAGCGACTTTGATATTAAAGATTCCAATTATGATAAAGTTATTATCATGACTGATGCTGATGATGATGGTGCGCATATCCAAATACTATTATTGACATTCTTCTATCGTTATATGAAACCCTTAATCGAAGAAGGACATTTATACATTGCGAACCCACCTTTATATTCAATAGAAGTCGGTAAGAAAGAAGTATACTATGCATATGATGATGAAGAGAGAAAGACAATTACAAATAAATTAAAAAATAAATCATTTAAAATATCCAGATATAAAGGACTTGGTGAAATGAATGCAGAACAATTATGGGAAACAACCATGGATCCAGCAAAGCGAAATTTAATTCGAGTTACGATTATGGATGCTGCTTTAGCAGAAAAAAGAGTAAGTGTACTAATGGGGGATAAAGCAGAGCCACGTAAAGAGTGGATTGAAGAAAATGTAGAATTTTCAATGGAAGATGACTATGAGATATAGTTATCTTTTTTAGATAAAAGCTTTACATTGTTGACAAAAAATGATAAAATATCCACTCGTGGTTGCATATACTAATGATTGGAGGGAAAATACATGAATACATTAACATTACACCAGATGAGAAAAAGAATCGAAATAGAGAGAAGAAGAATAGAAAGAAAAAGAACAGAAAGTGAAAAAAAAGAACAAATAGAAAGAGAAAAGATGGAATTCTTAGAAATATATTCAGAAGAATTATATAAAGATTTATCCTCAAAAGGGGAAAAAAATGAACCAGTAATTTATACAATAACTAAATTGTTGCTAAATCCAAAGCCCTTATCAGAATGTGAAGAATATCAAATGCTTTGTTCATTTATCAAACCAATTGTCAAAGAAAAATCGAATAGAAATAGGATGTATCTTTCTAGTATTTTAGGATGTATTATTCAAGTATATCAAAAGGCTCTTTCTTATGAGATGGCAACACAAATTCAAAATTTATCTCCAGAACAGAATACTGGTAAAAATTTAGTTATGCAATAATTATAATCCCTTGAATTTGCTAGCCAAATTCTTTTTTTTTTGGTATAATGTACAAAGGTGAGAGTATGCAAGATATTGTAAACAAAATTTATGATTATACTTTAGAAGAGATTATGGGGAGTCGATTTGAACGATATTCCAAATCGATTATATTAGATAGAGCACTTCCTGATGTGCGTGACGGATTAAAACCAGTACAAAGAAGAATACTTTATGCCATGTACCATGCCAAACGTACGTATGATAAGGATTATGTTAAAAGTGCAAGATCTGTAGGAGATATTATGGGTAAATATCACCCACATGGAGATTCCTCTATTTATGATGCTATGGTTCGCATGAGTCAGTGGTGGAAGCAAAACCTAACATACATTGATATGAAGGGAAATAATGGTTCCATGGATGGAGATAGTGCAGCTGCAATGCGTTATACAGAAGCTAAATTATCTAAAATTTGTAATGAACTTATGAAAGATATTGATAAAGGCACAGTTAAATGGGCGCCAAACTTTGATGACACCGAACTAGAGCCAACTGTATTGCCAGCTAAATATCCTAATTTACTCGTAAATGGAGCAACAGGTATTAGTGCAGGATATGCAACCAATATTCCACCACATAATTTAGGAGAAGTAATTGATGCAACTATCAAACGTATTGATAGTCCAAATTGTCATTTAGAAACGATTTTAGATATTGTTAAGGGTCCAGACTTTCCAACGGGAGGAACTGTAGAAGGAAAAGAAGGAATTATTGACGCATTTACAAAAGGTAAAGGAAAAGTTGTCGTTAAGGCAAAATATGAATTTATCAAAGAGAAAAATAAAGAACAAATTGTATTTACAGAAATTCCATTTGATGTTAATAAGCTAGCACTTGTAAAGAAAATGACAGATATTTGTCTAGATAAAAAGATTGATGGAATCGCAGAAGTTAGAGATGAATCTGACCGTGAAAATCCAGTACGTATTGTTGTAGATTTAAAGAAAGATGCCAATAAAGATATAGTTTTGAACTACCTATTTAAGAATACAGAACTTATGATTAATTACAACTATAACATGGTGGCAATTGTAAATAAAAGACCGATGACACTCGGAATTTTACCGATCCTTGACGCTTATATAGCACATCAGAAAGATGTTATTATCAAAAGAACTGAATTTGATTTAGCATTCGCCAAAAAACGTATGCACATTGTAGAAGGGCTGATTAAAGCTCTATCTATTTTAGATGAGGTAATCGGAACCATTCGTGCAAGTAAAAATAAAGCAGACGCGAAAGAAAATTTAATAAAGAAATATGAATTTACGCTAGAACAAGCAGAATATATCGTAATGCTTCAATTATATCGACTAACAAATGAGGATGTTGTAGCACTCGAAGAAGAGCATGCTAATTTAAAACTAATTATTGAAAAATTAGAGGCGATTTTAAATGACGAAAATAAATTAAAAGCTGTAATGAAAGACGAATTAAAAAAGATTAAAACAGAATACGCTACTCCTAGAAAATCTGAGATAAAAGATGAAATTACTGAAATTAAGATTGATACAACCCATCTAATTCCAAAAGAAGAATGCATGGTAGTTATAACAAAGGAAGGATATGTTAAGAGAACAAGCATTCGTAGTTTTGAATCTTCCCAAGAAGAATCATTGGTAAAAGAAGGGGATTATATTCTTGGAAAATACAAGATGAATACAATGGACACAATTCTTTTGTTTACAGATTTAGGAAATTATTTATATGTTCCTGTATATGAACTTCCTGATTTAAAATGGAAAGAACTTGGAAAACATATTAGTAATATTATTACGATTCAATCTGATGAAGCAATTGTGGCAAGTATTCCAGTGTATGATTTTGAGGAAAATAAATATATTACATCATTTACTAGAAATGGAATGGTAAAACGAAGCGAATTAAATGAATTTAAAGTCCAAAGATATTCAAAACCAATGTGTGCAATGAAATTAAAAGATGATGATAGAATTGTATCTGTCACTATGAATACTGGAACAGAAGTATTTGTAACAACAGAACAAGGATATGGCCTTCGATATGATGTATCAGAAATTCCTATTACAGGTGTAAGAGCAAGTGGTGTTAAATCCATTAATTTAAAAAATGATTCTGTTGTATGTGGACATATTTTTAATGGTATGGAATATATAACAATTATTACAAAGAAAAACACTGGAAAAAGAGTAAAACTTTCTGAATTTGAGAAAATGTCTAGAGCACGCCGTGGAGTGCAAATCGTAAGAGAGGTAAAAACAAATCCATACTATATTTTAAAGACATTTATTCTAAACCATAAAGAAAGCCTATCATATATAACCAAAGATGGAATGCATACTATAAAGCTAACAGAGCTTCCAATTACAGATCGATATGGAACAGGAACAAGTATATCGAAAGAAAATATTGTATCCATTTTTGAAGAAGCAAAAATTATTACGGCCGACACCAAAGAGGAAATAGAAGAGAAAGAAAATACTACTTTAGAACAAATTGATGAAAAGATTATGACAATTGATGATTTTTTAAACGACTTTGAAAGTAATAAATAAAATCCTAGGAGAATATACTATATTACTTGAAAAAATATATATAATCTAGTAGAATAACAGTAGAGAGGAAGATACTATGGAATTACTATTTGATATATTAAAGGTTTTATTTGGATTAGTTGTGGGAGCAATATTAGGATTCTTTATTGCACGTAATTATATGAAGAAATACATGAAAAAAAATCCACCAATCAATGAGCAAATGATTCGTGCAATGATGAGTGGTATGGGGAGAACGCCAAGTCAAAAACAAGTAAACCAAATGATGAAACAGATGACAAAATATATGGATTAAGAAAAGAGGAAACTCTTTTCTTATTTATTAAATGGATTGCTTTGATACAAAAGAAACAAATATACCTAAAATTTAATCAACATGGATTATGGAAAAATGAAATTCAGTAGAATATACCAATATGATAATCTTATAAAAGTAGCTATGCCTACTTTTTATAGTGCATAATATTTACTATAAAAAAATGGCATTTTGCCATTTCAAAATAAATCTTTAAATTCCGTTGCAGATAATAATCGTTCCAATTTAGTATACCTTGGAGCTCTTGTTGCGTTTGGATCAGTATCCTTTAATGGAACAGGATTATTGAGTTGTATTGGTTCCCCTTTTAAATAGATTTTATATTTCTTTTCATTTTTATCATATCGAACATCATCAATTTCTCCATAATGTGTAATTGCTTGTGTTGGATTACTAACATAGATTCCAATATATTTAAGTTTAGAAATTCTATCAGCATTCATTCTAACATAATACCATTTACATTCCCCTAAAAATACTTGTTCAAATCCTTCTTGATGTGCAGGGAATATGACTGTATCAAAATCATTGTTATCCGCTACAAATTCTTCTAAATTAGTAACTCCTTCTTTCTTTAAAAAATCTATAGAAGTTTCAATGTATGCTTCCAGTGCATCCTCAATTAATGCATTACGAGTGCTGCATTTTCCTGAAATCTTTGTCATTGCCTTTGATATTAAATCAAGTTCATTAATAGTTTTTGTCTTAAGTAGTAGAGCAAGTTGTTTCTTTTGTTTATCTTCATTCCTTTTTAATCTTTTAATAATTCGTTCTTCAAAATGATTCATAAAATCCTCCTTCTAGGCATATGATATCATTTAATATTATATATGTCAATATATAAAATATAAATAATATAGAAATATATAAAATAAAATATATATATAAAAATTAGTGGACAAAATAAATAAAAATTTTAAAAGCATAGTATCTATTAGGAGTGTGATTTATGATTCATAAGTTATTTTCATATTTATTTAAAGATTTCTATGTATTTACAGCAGCATATTCGAACAATGTATTCCCAGATCCATTATCAAAAGAAGAAGAAGATGAATATGTACGCCTAGCGGGACTTGGTGACAAAGAAGCAAGAAATAAGCTAATTGAACATAATCTTCGGTTGGTCGCACATATTGTAAAAAAATATGACCATAGAAAAGAAGATATGGATGATCTAATCAGCATCGGTACCATTGGACTAATCAAAGGAATTGATAGTTATTCTCATAAACATGGCACAAGAATTACGACCTATTGTGCAAGATGTATTGAAAATGCAACATTCACGTGTTGGAAAGCTGTGCATTGATTAGTAAGCTATT
>CAJTZW010000012.1:36909-41581 GCA_910584305.1 uncultured Bacilli bacterium | reverse complement strand
TTATCTGTACTTTCTACAGATGATACTGTTACTACTGGTATCTCTACCAATGCATCAATTGCAGCTTTTAATGCTTTTACCTTTGCATCTAATACACTTTGTAATGCATTTGGTGTTTTTGCCACTGCATTGGCTTCATTCATTGCTTTCTCTACTGCAGCCCATGATGCATCTGCATAATCAGTTGATGTTCCTTGAATTCTTGCCAATTGATCATTTAAATCATTTAATTTTAATTCTTCTGTATTAGTTGATAATGCATCAATTGCAGTATTAAGATTTTCCAATTTTGTATTCAATTCACTTTGTAATATATTCTCTGTATTAATTGCTGTTTCAGCTTGTGTTTTTGCAGATTCTAAGGCCTGCCATGCTGAAGCAATATAATCTGTAGAAACTAATTTTTTCTGTTCTAATGCTTCTTCTAATGCCTCTAAAGCATTTTTCAATTGCGATTTATCTATTACATGTACTGTTCTACTTTGTGTTTCTGCTACATTACCAACACTATCTGTTATATCATAAGTAATAACATAATCTTTGCTAGTAGCAGTATCTACAGAATCTACTGCAGTTGTAGAACCATCCTCATTTACGACACTAATAACCGAAGTTACTTTCTTAGTGCCATTTTTAATAGCGTTATCATATGTATCTGTTGCAGTTGCTCCTTGATCAACATATACTGTTCCAGCCTCTACAAAGATTTCTTCATCACCAGTTATTGTAATTACTGGTTTGGTTAAATCTACAACAAATTTTATTGTTTTTGAAACACCTGATGCATCAGTTACTACTAGTATATGTTCACCCTCTACACTATCAACAGTATGTTGTGAATGGATTTCTACACTATCTAAAGTAGCAGTTACACCTTCATCCTCTTTAAATGAAATAGTTGGTAATGTTTCAGTTCCGTAAACATTTCCGCTCGTAACCCCTGTTACATCTAACAATGTTTTATCAATGTTCTTAATAGAAATAGTTACTTTTTTTCTCAAACGTGTCGTATTGTCTGATGTATCTAATGCATAAGCATAGAATGACTCGTCTACATTTGCCTCATAGGTTCTATACAATGTTTTTAAACTAGAAGAGGCAGTCCATCCCTCTGGAATACTAGATTCTATAAGTGGATGACTAAAACTGATTGTAACAAATACACTTCCACTTGTTTTTATAGATGCATCTACACTATATTGTGGTGCTCCACCTATAATCTCAAAAATTGATGGGTTGGTTGCTGTTGCAACGACTTCTATGTCCTCGGTTTCTAGTTGTGAATCTAATAAAGATGGTATTTCTGCAACCCTCGCATTAAATAAAGAGATTGATTTCGAATCATCTAATATAGCTTCACTATTACTACATACCAAAACAGGATCGTAAGTATACTCACCACCATTATTTTGTATAGCAACATAAGAATTGTCTGCACAATCAATATCACTAGACAAATATCCATTCTGTATTAGCATATCAGCACTTGCATCCATATTGTCAGCAATTGCGATATGATTAGACTCCACATAATTCTTGGCTGCTGTTGCCATTTCCTTTCTTAAAGATTTTTCATCTAACATAGTATGTAGACTTACTCCTACAACACCAGTTAAAACTGTAGTTGTAGCTACTATACTCCAAAAATATTTTTTACTAAATTTTATTTTCGATATAAAATTTGACATAAAATCCCCCATTTCATTTGTCGTAGCCATATTCTAGCATAATTTTATAAATTTGTCAAAAAAATGTAAAAAAACAAAAAAATTGACTAAAATTAAAGAAAATGCTTGAAAAGATAAGAATAAAATGATATAGAAAATAGATTTATACAATCTCAGACACCTAGCAATAACAATAAAAACATAAATACAAAAAATAGCGATTATTCGCTATTTTTGTTTGTATAATAACTTTATTTTAAAACATAGAATTAATTTTTCTTAATAGAAATACCTCTAAAATCAAAGCTATATATGATAGGATTTCCATCTCCCCAATCAACAGAAATTTCAAGTGGAGTTGCATCCGCTGCAGTAATATCTTCTTGGAAAGGTAAATTTACAACGAAGTAAGCAGCCTCACTATTTATTCTATCGCTATTACTTAGGATATTAATTCCTGAAAATACTTTTGGAGAAATTCCATAATCATTCTCTAAAACATTATATTTGAAATTTTGTAATACACTTTGATCTAATATTTTAGGGGCTGTTAGCCTTACTTCTAGATTATATGTATATACAGAGCTAACTTTTTGTTCAATAACACCACTCAATGTAATAACTTTATCACTTTGATTAGAAGAAATATTTGTTTTAGTTGTAGCTGTTTCTGTTTCAACATCTACCGTTACAGCTGCGACACCTATTGGCTCAACTACTGGTTGTTCTGGTTGCTCTGGCTGTGTTGGAGTTTGATTATCCCCACCTGTAGAGGATCCTTGATTATTTCCTCCTGTAGAGGATCCTTGGTTATCCCCACCTGTAGAGGATCCTTGATTATTTCCTCCTGTAGAGGATCCTTGGTTATCCCCACCTGTAGAGGATCCTTGATTATTTCCTCCTGTAGAAGACCCTTGATTATTTCCTCCTGTAGAAGACCCTTGATTATTTCCTCCTGTAGAGGATCCTTGGTTATTTCCTCCTGTAGAGGTTCCAGATTCTAATGGCGTTCTATTATTATTAGGGGCACTAATAGATGGAAATTTTACTGGTATCCAACTACTCGAACCCTCATTAGAATTAGAATTTTGTTCACCAGAAGTTTGCTCTCCTTCTGTTCCTTCACCTGTTAATTCTGCGTCATCTGAATCCTTTTTCTCTGAATCTTCAGAATCCTTTGAAGTATCCTTATCTTTTTTTGAAGAATTTTGTTCAGATTGTCCTGGAGTTACAATTCCATCAGACAAATCACGACCTGAATCATCTAATGGATTTGCAAATGAGTAGATTAGTAATCCACCAACAATAAAAATAACGATGGCTATAATAATTTTCTTATTCAACATATTATAAATCTCCCCTTTTCCACGTTTATGTCTGCTATAATAGCACACTAATTTATTTTTGTCAAATCTTTAATATAATTTTTTAGATTAATTATAAGTTAATAAAACCTGTAATGAAATCAAAATCATTTAATGATTAAATATCTCATATCAATGTCGTTGCCACCTACGATTTCTCATAAAATTTTGTTTATATATCAGGCAGTTTACCAATTTAATTATTTTCTCTCACTAATCTTATGTATAAGATGCATATAAACAGATCGCAGTTTTGTCTTATCCTGTGCCAACATTTTAACAAAGTTCAACCGAAGTTGATATCCACTATCCATAGAAAGTAAAATTGCTACTTGGTTTGGTCTAAAATCTAAAGCAGTAGAAGAAATTGAAACCAATGGAAAGAAATGAATTCTTTTACATTTGCCACGAATACCTCGGACATCAAACAAAACAATTTTTCTATCTGTTAAAACAAATTTATCGCGTACTGTACCATATGCTACAAAAGGAGTTTCACCTTCTTCCAAATAATCTGTTACATAGGTTGGTAACTTACTAACATCCAACTCCTTATAAAAGTTAAAATACTGCGTTAGTTCCTTATATTTAATATATGCCATTTCTACTCCTACTTTCTTTTAAAAGGCCATATTCGGAATAAAACTTTTCCAATGAAGTCCTTTTTATGAATTAATCCAACTTCTTTAGAACGACTATCCAAAGAATTTTCACGATTATCTCCAACTACTAAATAATAATCATCTGGAATTTTCTCATATCCTAAATCCTCTAAAGAAAAATCATCTACTTTCGTTGTTTGAAACCCTTCTTCTACGAGTTCACCATTTACATATAAATCGCCATTTTGATAAGCAATTGTTTCCCCTGGAAGGCCAATAACTCTCTTAATAAAATACTTAGTATCATTATACTTAATAGCTGCAACATCAAACCGTTCTATTCTTTTGATTCGATAATGCAATTTATTTAAAATCAGAATATCCCCATCTTGGTAATTAGGATACATAGAAGGCCCTACTACCTGCTGTAAAGACACAACATAAAGAATAAGTAATAACGCAATGATGGCAATCATAATATATTTAAAAACATCTTTCACGAATTCCTTTATATCTCTAAAATCCATTTATCTCACTCACCCACTACTATCGTATATAATATATCATATACATGTGAATTTGTAAATTGTCCAATCCGTATTTTCGACATACTTTACTAAAATTTCATAACCATTTGACAGTATAGAAAAACAGAATATATCTGTATACATTCTGTTTTATGCTTTATAAGTATAGACCCAAGTTTCCTCATCATGATTTAATTCAAGCGTAAATTCTGACTCTGATTCTTGATATGCCACAAGTTCAGCACGAATTTCCCTTAATAGTAGAGCATCAAAGGACATTGTTGGGCGATCATGCATAATACCATCCTGATCCTGATCATCTCTATCACCATCTCTAACTGTCGTTGTTTCTTCTTCAGTTGGCGTCTCTGGTGTTGGCTCCTCTGGTGTTGGTTTCTCTGGTGTTGGTTTCTCTGGTGTTGGTTTCTCTGGTGTTGGCTTTTCTGGTGTTGGCTTTTCTGGTGTTGGTTTCTCTGGTGTTGGCTTTTCTGGTGTTGGCTTTTCTGGTGTTG
>CAJTZW010000012.1:0-36809 GCA_910584305.1 uncultured Bacilli bacterium | reverse complement strand
CTGGTGTTGGCTTTTCTGGTGTTGGCTTTTCTGGTGTTGGCTTTTCTGGTGTTGGCTTTTCTGGTGTTGGGTCCTCTGGCTTTTGATCCCCTGGTTTTGAATCGTCTGGTTTTATTGGTGACGTTGGGATTGGAATCTCTATAGAAGGCCCAGTCGTAGTTTTTTCTCCTTGTTGTATTGTTGTATTCTGTTCTAAATTACTATTTTCTGTTGTCTTGTTACCGTTTGTAGATGGTCTCTTTACTGTAGTATCATCTTCTTTAGTTTCCCCAAAAGTTCTTGTTGTTTCCTCCGTTGAACTATTTTCACCTATTTTTGTAGTTGTTTCATCTTCTTTATCAACACTAGTTCCTTTCGTTGTTTCCTTACCATTTGGTTTTGTTGTCTGTTTACTTGTATCATCTTTTGTATCTTCCTCTGTGATTTCTGTACTGTCACACCCAGTACAAGTACATTTTGTTAAACCTATAAGAGAAACAAGAATAGCAGCACCACCAATTACAATTGCAACTATTTTCTTCTTTTTCTTTTCTGTAGAATTTGTTTCTGTAACCTCTATTACTTTATCATTATACGAATTTTGTTTATCTAACCCTAATTTTTTATTCATAAAAACTCCCCTTTCAAAAATGAATTCAGATATATTATACATATTTTTTTATCTTTGTCAAATTAACATTAAACCAAAAAGAATGCCAACACATTTTCCTTCTCACTGCTGTGATTTTTCATTCCAATGAACTAACTCGCTTGCTAACACCAATTCCATCCCCAATTTCCAAAAACTCAGTACAAAATTCTTCATTCTGTTTTAAGAAATCTATATATAAATTAAGTTTTTTAACAAGCCCCCTAACATTTCTACTAAGATTTTCTAAACTTCCATGTGTAAGTCCATGAAAATTTAAATTATCAGATACAATTACACCATTATTTGCTAAATTATGTTTAAATTTTTCAAAAAACTTAATATATTGTGCCTTTGCGGCATCTATAAATATTAAATCAAAGATATCTGTTAATTCTACATCAAACGCATCCTTTAAAATAGGAGTTATTTGATGCTCCACATGGGCCTTTTTTATATTGGATAAGGCCCCATTATAACGGGTTTCATCCCGCTCAATTGTAACAACGTGAATACTACTATCCACAAGAGCCATACGAATTGCAGAGTAACCAATTGCTGTACCAATTTCCAAAATTCTCTTAACTTGATGTTTTTTTATATAATCTAGTAAAAATTCAATTCCATCCTGTTGCATAATAGGAATATGATTTTCCCTTGCATATTCCTCCATTTCTTCTAATACTCGTACCATAGGCCTGCACTCTTAAGTTCTGAGATTGTACTCGTATGTTCACTTGATGTTCTACTAAAATATGTTTTCTTATTTTTATCAGCAACAAAATAGAAATAATTATGATCAGTTGGTTCTATAGTCGCTACCAAAGCATCTAAACCAGGATTACAGATAGGACCTACTGGTAACTTCCCAGCCATTTTACTAGAACGTGTATTGTAAGCATTATAATCATTCAATTCAGATGCATATAAATCTCTTTCATTCATATCTACTTTTATCGCGTAATAGGTTGTTACATCACTTCCAAGTGACCAACCATTTTCTAAACGATTATAAAAAACTCCTGCCACACCTGCCCTATCATCACTTCCTGCTGCCTCTAATTCAACAATCGAAGCAAGGGTTAAGATTTCATGAATAGAGTATCCACTACTTTCAATATCTTTTTTATATGGTGTTAATACCTTCTCCATACCATCTAATAATCTTCTAAAAATATTCTCAATACTAGCATCTCTCACAAATTCATATGTGTCAGGAAATAAATATCCTTCTAAAGGATAATAAATTTCTGGGTTCAAAATATCATCCGTTAAAAACCAATATTCAGAAATTAGTGCATTTAAAAACTCTGTATCTGCTACCACTGCCATGACATCATCTTCTGTATACTCTGTCGCATCCGCAATTGTTTTTGCAATTTTACGCATATGTAACCCTTCTTTAAATGTAATAGTCATAACATTTTCATTAATCGATTTACCAGACAATGTTGTCACAAGCTCTTTAACACCCATATTAGAACTTACATAATATGTACCCGCTTCTAATCCACCCACATGATTTAATTTCACATACAATTTATAGAATAATTCTGAACGAATCAAATTTTTATCTTTTAAAACTGGCGCAATTGTCAAAAAAGAAGATCCAGGTTCTACCTCAAAGGAAACTAAAGTATCGTCATTACTAACAGGCGATAAATTATACTTATATATAGAACATCCTAACACAATTAAAACTGCACAAAAAATAACAAGAAATAATGATATTTTATAATATGTCTTCATACTACAAAGAAACGAGCGATTATTCTTGCCCGTCTGTCTCCATATTTGGTGCTGCTTCTTGGACTTCCTTTAAAATCGTTTCTATGATTTTCCATTCTTTTTCAGTTTCAATTGGCTCTAATTTAATCTCATCCTGGTTTGGATCATAAATAGATGCATACACTCTAGTATTTCCATCCTCATCTACCGAATTGTCAGTATATACCATATAGCTCTTTCCAGTTTCATCAGAATCAAATGTAAATAAAACTTCACATTCTACTTCTTTTCCATTATCATCAAATACTTTAAATTTTACTAATTCTTCCTTCATTATAATTTTCCTTTCTCTTTATCCAAATATGTTTGTAATATAATATTTGCGGCTAAACTATCAATCTTTTTCTTACGTTTTTTGCGAGAGACATCTGCTTCTAACATATAATGTGTTGCCTCTACAGTAGATAGTCTCTCATCTTGTAATATTACATCCATATCTAAATAGTTCATCAATTTTTTTTGGAATTCTATTGTTGTCATTCCACGATCCCCAACGGTATTATTCATATTTTTTGGCAACCCTAGTACAATCTTACCAATTTGATACTCATTAACCATGCTAGCAAGTTGTGGTAATAGACTATCATAGTCTCCTTCAGAAAAACGAAGAACTGTATATGGGTTTGCAATGGTTTCCGTTATATCACTCATAGAAATACCCAAAGTCCTAGTTCCCAAATCTAACCCAAGACATCTCATACGTGGACACACTGCTTTACCAATACTTCTAAAATTTTAGTACGATCTAGTTGCATTATCTTTTGCCTTGCATTTTGGTAGCTTGTAATATAACCCAAATCCCCACTCATCAAATATCCAACAAGTTGATAAATAGGATTATATCCCCGTTCTTTTAATATAGAAGTAACTTCTAATAAAACTTCTAGAACATAAGCTTCCTGTAATTCCTCTGTACTATATATTTTAGTTTCTTCCATAGGTTCCATACTCTCACCATCCATAATATGAATACAAACTTATTGTATCATGTATCAAAAGAATTATCAATAACATGACTACAACTTGGCATAACGCCTATATTGTTCAACTAAGAAATCATCTGTCATACCAGCAATATAATCAATGACCATTCGAGCATCCCCCGTTGTACTATGGTATGTTAAATCCATGTCATTTAAAAAGTAAGCATAAATATCATGGGTATGATTTTTTGTTTCAACTGCTTTTAGGCAGGATTCAAATACAACTTTAAACATCTTTTTATATATTTCAATCTGTTCTTTACTATTCGCCTTCGCATATATTTCACGATAATTAAATTGTTTCAATTCTTCCATTGCCTTATATATTGAAGGAGATAATTTTATATAATTTTTACCTTGACTATTTTTTATAATATCCATAACAATCGTATTGATAATATCTCGATTATTGTTACCAAGTACAGAGGTAACTGTATTAGGGATATCTTCCCTTTTCATAAGCCCTAGCATAACTGCATCATCTATATCTCTCCCTAAATAAGCAATCATATCACTGAATCGGACTACACAACCTTCTAATGTAGAAGGAACCAAGTGTTCCACTATATCTTCATTTGTATAAGTCTCTTCATATTCTCTTAAAAATACATCCACCGACTTCTTTTTTGGACAATACTGTCCCTCTAAAAATTCTCCATTATGACATAGTATTCCATCTAAAACCTGTACTGTAATATTGCTTCCTACCCCATGATTTTCTAACACCATAAGTTGCCTTACACTTTGCACATTATGATGAAAATACGTATGATCATACTCTAGGCTTAAATCATTTAATATTGCCTCTCCTACATGTCCAAAAGGAACATGCCCAAGATCATGTCCAAGAGCGATAGCTTCAATTAAATCCTCATTCAGCCCCAAAGCTCTACCAATTGTTTTGGCAATCTTACTGACAAATTGCACATGAATCATACGTTTACAAATATGGTCATTGTCTTTTAAACTAAATACCTGTGTTTTATCGATATAGCGAGTATACGCTAAAGAATAAATAATTCTATCAATATCATGAAAAAATGGAGGACGAATATCATCCTTCGTTTTTTCGTTCTCTAAGCGAACCGCTTCCTTACTTTTCGTCGCATATTTACACAAACTCTTTTCATGACTGATCATTCTCATTTTTACATCCATACTATCACCATACCTATCATACCATAAAATAAATTTTTGAAAAAGAAAAAAATAAGAATCATTAGATAAAGTCAAAGAAAAAGAATGCTTATGCATCCTCTAATACTGCTTTAATTCTTCTTACACCTGCACTACTTGCTTCTTCTTTTTTTATCTTAAAAGTCCCTAACACACCTGTATGTAGAACATGCGGACCACCACAAAGTTCTTTCGAAACTTTCCCAATACTATACACAGTTACAATATCTGGATATTTTTCAATAAACATACACTCTGCTCCAGACTGAATAGCATCCTCTTTTTCCATTTCCTCAAAAGTTACTGGCAAATCTTCACAAATCCACTGATTTACAAGTTGCTCTATTTTCAATTTTTCTTCATCAGTCAGTTTATGGTCGCATGAAAAATCAAAACGCATTCTTTCTTCGGTAATATTGCTTCCTTTTTGATGAACATCAGGCCCAATGACAACCTTGAGTGCCGCATTTAATAAATGTGTCGCTGTATGGTATTTTGTTTCTTTCTCACTATTTCCAGCAAGCCCACCTTTGAACTTTCCGGTAGAAGCCGTTCTAGATAATTCTTGGTGTGCTTTAAATCTTTCTTTAAATCCATCTTCATCTACTGTAATATTTTTTTCACCAGCAAGCTCTACAGTAAGTTCAATTGGGAAGCCATAAGTATCGTATAAATGGAATGCCACTTCACCAGAAATGGTCGAATTATTTTGAACGATTTTTTCAAATTCTTTTAATCCTTTCTCCAATGTACGAGTAAACTTTGTTTTTTCATGAGTAAGCACTTCCAGTACCACAGAACGATTATCTACTAATTCTTTATAATATTCACTATATTTATCTAAAATAATCGTTGCAATCTCCTGTTCCCAATTGCTATTAATATCAATATTCAAAGCTTTGGCATGACGGATTGCCCTACGAATTAATCTTCGTAAAATATATCCTTGATCTGTATTAGATGGTTTAATTCCTGCAGGATCTGCAGAAATAAATACTGCAGTACGAAGATGATCAGCAATAATACGCATACTCTTCTTGTTGTCTCCATAAGATAGTCCCGAAATCTCTTCTAACGCACCAATAACATCTTTCCATATAGAAGACATATAATTATCATTCACACCTTCTAAAATAGCAGTTACTCTTTCTACCCCCATCCCGGTATCTACATTCTTCGTTGGTAATTCAGCAATACTTCCATCACTGTTTTTATAATATTGCATAAACACATTATTCCAAATCTCTACCCAACGCTCATCCTCTGTATCGAAAATAGTAGGGATAGGATCTTCACTTCTCCAATAGAATATTTCTGTATCCGTTCCACAAGGACCAGTTTCCCCTGCAATCCAGAAATTATCCTGTTCTGTTTTCGCAATCCTTCCCTCAGAGATTCCTAAACTACGCCATTTTTGATACGATACTATGTCTTCCTCAATTTCAGAATTTCCTGCAAATACAGTAACAGCCAAACGCTCTACAGGAATTTTTAAAACAGTTGTTAAAAATTCAAAACTCCAAGAAATAGAATCTTCCTTAAAATAATCTCCTAAACTCCAATTCCCTAACATCTCAAAAAAAGTATGATGGGTAGTATCCCCTATTTCCTCTAAATCAGTGGTACGTACACACTTTTGATAATCACAAAGCCTCGTACCATACGGATGAGGTTGTCCCATCAAATAAGGTACAAGTGGTTGCATTCCCGCTGTATTAAAAAGCACCGAAGGATCATTCTCAGGCACCACTGGTGCACTTGGTATTTGAGTATGTCCTTTGCTAATAAAAAAATTAATATATAAATCTTTTAACTTCATTATCTCTCACCTCTAGTTATCTCATCTACTATATTTCTTAATTGTTCTTTATAAGAATGTATATCTCCATCATTCAAAATAAAATAATCTGCAAACGCAATTGGTCCACCTTTTGCTGAATTTTCTATCTCTGCTATATCTCGTTTCTCCGCTTCTTCCTTTGTAAGAGGCCTAATATCACGTTTAGAAAGTCTTTCATAACGTAGCCTTTTATTTGTAACAATTGCTATCATAGTTAAACACCCCTTCAATTCTTCTTTTAATATCTTATATTCATCCCAAGAATACAACCCATCAAGTACAGTGGGAGAAGTATTTGAATATTCAATAATACGGGGAAGTAAGAGTTTTGCATATGCTCCCATACCATACTCTTTACGTAAATTTTCCCTAATCATCTTTTCATTTTCAGGTGTTACACTAAGTCCTTTTTCCTTTAATACTTCCATAGTTACACCACCAAAATATACTTTCTTATATCCTTTATCTTCTAAATAATCAGATGCAATCGATTTTCCAGAACCACACATTCCTACAATAGCAATAATTGGATACATATTATTCTTCCCCTTTCAATATGAATATAATTCCCCTTTTTAATTCTTCTAAACTTGCATTGTTCTCTATTATATAATCAAAGTTTTGATATGTATCAAGGCCTATTTCCGTAATATGTTTTTGTTCCATCTCTGTTAAATCATTTTCAGTATGATTAGTAATGCGAATCGTCGTAACATTTTGAAAATGTTGTTTTGGAATTTCTACCTCATCAATCAGTCTAGCATCTGTAATGATAATAACATCATAAAAGTAGGAAAATACCTCTATATCTTCTAACACTCTACGAATTAAAAAATTGGAATCAATACGTTTACCAAGAAAATCAATTCCAAAATCTTGTAGTAAACTACGATACTTGGCCTTTTCTGACTCCTCATACATACCCATTCTCATCAAATAATCTTTAATATAATATGCATATGATATTTGAATGCATTTCTTATCTTGATAATATTCTTCGATTATATTAGCAACTTGATTTTTACCTGCTTTTGCTTTCCCAGATAATACAAATATCTTTGAATTCTTTTTTTCATACATATTATTTTCTCCTTAGTGCATATTCCATTCCTACTGAATATTGAGTATCTTCTCCTGTCTTATAAAATCCATACTTCTCGTACATTTCCACTGCATCATGGTGTGCTTTTAGTGAAACAGAATCAAAACCTTGTAGATGATAAATTGCCGTATCTAGAAGTCTAGAACCAATCCCTTGCTTTTGATATTTAGGTGAAACATACAAATATGAGATTCGACTGCAAGATGGTTCAAATCCTACTACACCAATAATTCTATCTTCTTCTACCATTCCATAAAATATAAGAAGTCCATATTCCATATCATTCTTTATCATAGAATGTAATATATTTTTAAATTCATTTGGTGCCAAATACACCTGATTAGGAAGCTCTCCAGAATCTTCCATTACACTCCAAACAAAATTTGAGATTTCATTAATAGAATCAAGTCCTAATAACTTTATTTCCATACAATCACTAATCCATATTTAAAATGCCATATTTATCATCAAAGAATAAGAAAATAGCTTTACATGCAGCAATCACAGGTGTAGAAATTACCATACCTAAAATTCCAAAGAAGTAACCAAACACAAGAAGTCCTAAAATAATTGTAACTGGATGCAACTTTGTTGTTTTGCTCATAATTAGTGGTTGTAAGAAATTTCCTTCTAAAAACTGAACGACAAAGATAGAAATCAAAGTTAAAGTTCCAATAAGTGGTCCCTGTGAATACCCAACAATAACAGCTGGTGCTCCACCAATATAAGGACCTGCATAAGGAATAATATTTGTAATTCCACAAAATAAGCCAAATAATAATGGAGCTTTAAGACCTACTATCCAAAAGGCAATCGACATAACAATAAAAATCAAACCACAATCTAAAATAGCACCTTCTATAAATCTTCTAAGAGATGTATTTACTTCATTCACCAAATCCCTTGTATCATGTTGCAATTTTTTAGGAAGCAATGTAATTAACAAATCATTCGCATTGTTAAAAGTAAGTAATAAATAGAAACCAATAATAAGTCCGACAACAAATGTCCCCATTCCAGAGAAAACAGATTTAACCAAATGTACTAACATATCTGGAAGCGAACTTGTAATTCCTGTTCCAATTTCTTCTATCTTCTTAAACAATTCATCTTTTAAAGACATGGCATCAATACCATCAATGGTATTTAATTTAGCAAATATATTATCACACCAACCACGAATACTTTCAAAAATGGAAGGCATCGATTTTACAAATTCATTCACTTGTTCTGATAAAATTGGAATAATAGCCCCAATAATAACAGTAAGTGTCCCAATAAAAAGAAGATAGGTAATAAAGGTCCCAAAACCCCTACGCATACCCTTTCTTTGCAAATACGTCACAAAAGGATCAAACAACCAAGCAATAAAAATACCAATGAAAAGAGGAAAAATTGTACGTAGAATTGTAAGAACAATCCCCTTAATCTGCAATTCTTTACATAAAATAATTACGACATAAATCCCTAAAATAACCGCCAAAACATAAACAATTTTTAAAATTTTATTCGATAATGTAATAACATCATTTAATTTAGAAACATCCAAACTATCCTTTTTCTTTTCCTTTCTTGAGAACATTCTTCTCACCTCACTTAATTTATTATAGCAAAAAAAATATAAAAATACCATAAAACAACCCTGGAATCTCCCCATCATATAAAAAAATATATATAATTGTAGCCAACATGTAAATATTTTGCTATAATTTTAAAATAGAGGTGAATAGATTTATGTTAAAAAATATTATTGGAGGAATCTGTGTAGGCGTAGCCAATATCATTCCTGGTGTAAGTGGTGGTACTATTATGGTATTATTAGGTTTATTTAATAAACTCATGGAAAGTATTAGCAATCTCTTCAATTTTAAAATCAAAATAAAAGACAAAAAGAAAGACATACTATTTTTATTTCAGTTTTTAATAGGAGCAGGAATCGGTCTAATTGGTTTTGCCAAAATTCTGGAATTCTTATTTGTTTCATTTGAAATACAAACATTATATTGGTTTATTGGACTCATTATATGTTCTCTACCTATGCTAAAAAAGAAAGAATTGAATAATCAAAAAATCAATTGGTTCTTTGTCATAATTGGTATACTACTCATAGGAACCATTTCCTACTTTGCTCCTGGAGAAGAAGGGAATATTGTCCCATTAGAAGATTTACTAGCCAAGCATTTGACGATTTCCTTTTGTATAACATTGATGGCAATTGGTTCGATTGGTGGGGCTTCCATGATGTTCCCTGGCGTATCCGGTTCTATGGTTTTACTTGTATTTGGATGGTACCATCTATTTAAAGGATATGTTGCTAATATAACAACATTCGAAATCAATATTTTAATCCCACTAATATTTATTGCTATTGGTGTATTCCTAGGAATTATTATAAGCGCTGTAATTACTAACTACTTATTAAAACATTATAAAAGAAATACCATGAGTTTTATCTTTGGTCTCATTATTATGAGTGCCATCGTAATTATTCCAACAAATGGATATACAATTCTAAATAGTATTACATCCATAATTACCTTCCTACTTGGAGCAATCGTTATCTATATATTTGATAAATACCAAAATTAAAAAATACCCTTTGGTATTTTTTATACAATATTATCTATTTTTCTCTTGACATATTCACCAACAGGTTTCTTTTCATATTCTGTTGTAACCGATTCTATAGCTCTTGCCTTTGCTTGTTTTAAAGTAGCAAGTTTCGCTTCCAGATCATCTATTTTTTCTTGATTATCTTGTTCTACGGTATTACCTGATGTTTCTGCAACATCATGAAAAGGTTCCATTTTAGCCAACTTTTTGTCATCAATATACTCGTCAATATGAATATCATTATCCCCAAAGAGCATAGGAAATGATAAAAAATTGCTTTCTACTTGTACATTCTTATAATTGAATACTGGACTATCAATTCTAATTCTAAGATATTTTCCACTAACATTTATTAATTCTACTTTCTCCTGCGCACTTAAAATAATAGATCTATCTTGATAAGAAGATATACAATTTCGAATAGAAATTTCTTTTGCGTCTTCTATAGTAAGATGCGAATCGCTTACATTATCTATGGAAACGTTTTCACTACCACCTATTACATACCATTGTTCTCTACATGCATTAATACAGGCATTGCGTCCACCAATAATACGAACGTCACTTGCGCCACTTAAATTATTAATATATACGGACTTATTCTTCATTACAGACCTATCCATAGTATCAAATTTAAAAGTAACAGATCTTTTAAAATTTACGTCTTTAACACTAACATCACAGTATCCATAAAAATTTATCGAATCAACTTTGTTAGGTACATCAAAATCACAATTTTCAAAATGGATAGAATCAATTGAATCATCTATCAGAATCCTTAATATTGTATCCTTTTTATTTAAGCGATAGAAACCTAGTTTACTAAATTTCAAAAGCCTCTTATCACGAACTTTGTATTCTTTTCCATTCTTCGTAAAAATTACGTAGCCTTTCTTATCCATATATAATTCCTCCTTAATTAGTCTATATAATATCATATTTTTCTACTTTGTCAAATTACTACAGTTTTCTCTTAAGAAAAACAGAAACCATCTCTTTTTCGCTATTAGCCTTTACACTATCACTAACAAGTACACTATCTTTCATTAAAGACCCAATTGCTAACAAGAATTCTGTAATTTTTTCATCATTCTCTTGTTTTGCAACATCAATTCTTTTGTAAATCTCATCATCTATATTATCTTTCAAGGCCTTAAAAGAAGAACAAAGTCGATTTAGCATACCTATTCTTTGAATATCTTCATCCATTATTTTATACAAGACACCATCTTTTTTCTTATAATGAAATAAATGATCCATTTGAATAGATTCTGCCATGAGCGAAATATGTGAATATAAAAATTTGTCACACAAGAAACGAATAGATGAATAACTTGCCATATTTACAAAAGAAAGGTTCAAATTTTTCGCCTTCCAATTAATAGGAACCGCAGAACACAACGATGTACAGCGATTTGCAAACACACTATCTGTTGCTTCTAACACATTCACATTCTCACAATCTGTAACAAAAATATTTTGTGCTGCTAAACCAATATGCTTCCCTGTTACATGATTGGCTACAATAGATTCTGTACAGGATGTTGTATTAATATATACAGAACTTTCTCCAAAATTTATATTTTGCAAAACAACATGGCATGGAGAATATATCACAATAGAGTTAAATTTTTTAAAACTTTCAAAATTACAATTGGAAAAATTAATACCATCGAAATCATGAAAATAAATATATAAAGTAGATGAATAGCTATCCCTACTAAATCTATAAAATTTCTTTCTACTTTTTTTTAAAAAGGACTCATCATGAACCTTATGAAATTGATTATCTTTTTCAAAAATTACATATCCTCCTGCTTTGCTCATACCCTCATCTCCAATATTATTTTAAATTAAATTCCTGAACAATATATTCATATACATCTTGTATAGTTTTTTCAAAATGATCATAATCTACATCAAACCATACAACGGGAAGTTGATGATTAAAAAATGTATATTGCCTCTTCGCATAATGCCTACTATTTTTTTGTATTTCTTCTAAACAGTCTTGCAATTCCTTTTTCTGTTCAAAATATGGAAATAACTCTTTATAGCCAATTGGAGTCATAACCGCCTTATTGCGGAGCCCTGTCTTAAATACAAAAGAAGCTTCCTCAAGTAACCCGCTTTGAACCATTTGATTTACCCTATCATTAATTCTAGTATATAGGTATTCCCTATCTGTAGTAAGACCAATACATACCGTATCATATAATAATTCAGAACTATTTTTTTTCTCACTCATCGGTTCTTTATGATTTTGATAATAAGAAAGAGCTCTTTCAATTCGTTTTCTATTATTCTTATGAACCTTTGTATTCGCATCTACACATAAAAGTTTTTGATATAATTCATCGGTAGAATACTTAGAATAATCACAAGATACTTCTTCTTTAAATTCATAATCATATAAGGTAGCCTTAAGATACAAACCTGTACCCCCAACAAAAATAGGTGTCTTCCCACGTGATAAAATATCACAAATTTTTTCCCTTGCGTCCTTTTGATATTCATAAACACTATAATCTTCATCTATATTTTTTATATCAAACAAATGATGAGGTATACCCTCTTTCTCTTCTTCAGTAACCTTTGCAGTTGCGATATTCATCTCTTTATACACTTGTGTTGAATCAGCATTAATAACTTCCCCATTTAATCTTTTGGCAAGTCCTACGCTCATCCTTGTCTTTCCAACACAAGTTGGCCCAACAATTGCAATTACCATAAATCATCACCACATTCCCATTAATACTTCACACCAGTCATAAATAATTTAAAAAATTATTCATATTATAATCAAAAAAAATAGGTTTGTCTACCTACTACCTAACTTTCTGTTTCTGATGATAAATAGAGTGTATAAGTCTTCGCATATCACGAATATAAAAATTAGGATTCATATGGGTAACTCCTATTTTCTGAAAAACATGTTCTGGCTCCCATTCATCACGAAATATAATTTCTTCATTTAAAGAAATCATATCTTCCACCTTGCAATGCAACACCGCATAACTCGCTAAGTAGGACCCTAAAACATGTAGTTGACACTCTGTAAAAGAAGACGCTAAAGAAGCTCCTCGGTCCAATATGTCATTTACACCCTCCAAATCAAAAGAATCAAAATATCGAGTTAGAAAAACACAGGTATATTCAAAAACATCTGGTAATATATTAGGCATCATGTCAGATAATATCCGATTGTGAAAAGTAGAATTCATTAGATTATATGTATTACTATCAATATTTCCAAATGCAGTATATGCCCGTAAAGGAATTAATGTATCATTCAATTGATTGCTGTAATCTTTAAGTGACTCTACCCTCAAAAATAGTGCATTTTTGGCTTCATTTCTATATCCATTTTTATTCAAATACTGAATAAAAAGAAATTCAAAATAAATAGGCATAAACTCTAAAAATAAAATATAAGTTTTAGTATAACAATCTGACATATTTAAACTATAAAAATGAAAAAACTCGTGCAACAAAGTAACTGCATCTTGATAGTTATGTACCAAATCTATCGTAACCAAATTTCCATCATTAGAAAGATGCAGATTTCCCATTACACCTGTCTCACAAAAATGAAAATCCAATCGCCCAGAAGAAATAAAATCATCAAATTTCTCTACATACTTTGGATGAAGAGTTTGAAGAAATTCTGTTACTAGCTGTATTGATTCATAACCAGAACGGTATGATACAGAATTTAAACTAGAAGAAGGGGTAGAAAGAAATTCACCCCTAACTGCTAGAGCCTGCATATAAGATATTTCATCCATAAAAAATGGGAAAAAAGTTTCCAAATAAACACAACAATCATTTAAATAACCATTCAATCTATCATACATAGTATCACCATTTTCTTTCTTTTATATTTGCATCATAATATCTACTACTTACAACACACAAAAATGTTTTATATATAATAGAAAACATTTTAAAACAACCCATCTTTTATCCATATAATTTTCCAAAAAGACGAAAAGAAATAGGCCTAACACCTATTTAATCAACATGGAATCCCCAAATGAGAAAAAGCGATATTCATTCTTAATTGCCTCATGGTATGCACGCATAATATTTTCTTTGCCAGCGAGAGCACTAACGAGCATTACAAGTGTAGACTTTGGTAAGTGAAAATTCGTAACCAATGCATCAATTGCCTTAAAAGAATATCCTGGATAGATAAAAATATCTGTCCAGCCACTACACTCTTTAAACTCACCATATAAATTCATAATAGTCTCTAAAGTACGTGTCGAAGTAGTTCCAACCGCAACGATTCTACGATGTTCTCTTTTCGCTGTATTTAGTATATCTGCACTCTCTTTAGACATCATATAAAATTCGCTATGCATATGATGTGTTGTAACATCTTCTACGCTCACTGGCCGGAAAGTTCCAAGGCCAACGTGCAGAGTAATATACACAACTTGAATTCCTTTTTGTTCTATTTGATATAACAAATTCCTAGTAAAATGTAAGCCTGCTGTAGGTGCCGCTGCACTTCCCATATTCTTAGCATACACTGTTTGATACCGATCCTTATCTTGTAACTTCTTATGAATATAAGGAGGGAGTGGCATCTCTCCTAATACATCTAATATTTCGTATAAGATACCTGTATACTCTAACTTAAATACACGTATTCCCTCTTCTCCTATACGAATACAACGTGCTTTTAATCTCCCATCTCCAAATGAAATTATTGTATCAAGTTTAACTCTCTTAGCAGGTTTTGTTAAACATTCCCAAGTATCCTTCTCTACCTCTTTTAGCATGAGTAATTCAATAGCAGCCTCTGTCTTTTCTTTCACACCAAAAATACGAGCAGGCATTACTTTTGTGTCATTTAACACCAAAATATCTCCACTGGATAGCTCATCTATGATATTATGAAAATGAGAATGCACAATATCACCTGTATTTTTATCTAAAATTAACAATTTTGAACTGTCTCTATTCTCTAAAGGTGTTTGCGCTATTAAATTTTCTGGAAGTTCAAAATCGAAGTCGTCTGTTCTCATGTAAATAATTCACCCTTTCTATACATTGCGTAGCTACTTTAAAATCTGCCTCTGTATGGATATGTTCAGAATCGATTTCCATCTTTGGATAAACTTCCTGTATTCTTTGACAAACGTTATCCATATAAGAATTATAAAAATCCGAGCAATACAAAATATAACCAGATTTATCCGAATACATAGCTATATGATAAAAACCAAGCATATTTCTGCAAAAAGAAACAATATTAAGTCCCTGGCCCATATAATCTTGGTATATTTTGAAGAGTTGTTTGTCATAAATTAAATACTGATTTAATACAAGCTCATATATATCCTCATGATAAATTTCTTTACCTTTAGGAATATTATATGAAACACCATTGAAATCAACAACACAAGATGACAAATTCTCTGGTTCAATATATTGAATCATTAAAGCATCATCCCGAACTGGTACATATGAATGCACCATAGATGATGTTTTTAAATACAATTGATGATGTTCTGCATACCATACTGTATTCTCACGTAACAAAGGATTTACCATTTTATATCCAAGTTCAAACAACAAAAAGTCCAAATGCGGTTTAAAATAATGATAGTTACTAGCAAACACATCAAACTGCATTTTATTTTTTTCACTTCTTGCAATATATTCATTGCAAATGTTTTCTGCAAAAGAGCCAATCTCATAATATGGAATTGAAATAAATACATTATCACTTGTAAGTAATCCTGTTTTCATACTTACTCCATTCTTGAAAGGCCTAAATGTTCATAAGCTTTATCAGTAACAATACGTCCTCTACTGGTACGTTTTAAAAAACCAATTTGTAATAAATATGGTTCATAGACATCCTCAATCGTACCTCGTTCTTCTCCGATTGAAGAAGCAATAGCCTCTATCCCAACAGGCCCTCCATTAAATTTTTCAATCATCGATTTTAATAAATGGTAATCGGTATCATCGAGTCCCATACGATCCACCTTCAACTTATCCAAAGCCATCTTTGTAATATCCTTTGTAATTCGACCATCTCCAACCACAAGAGCAAAATCACGAACCCTTCTAAACAATCGATTCGCAATACGTGGTGTTCCCCTACTACGCATGGCAAGTTCTTCTGCTGCCTCTTCCTCAATCTCTGTATTCAAAATTCGAGCAGTTCGCTTTACAATCTGTGTAAGTTCATCTGTAGTATAATACTGCAATTTAGAAACAATTCCAAAACGATCACGAAGTGGACTAGATAAATCACCTGCACGAGTGGTTGCCCCAACCAGCGTAAATGGTGGCAAATCAATTCGAATATTTTTACTAGAAGAATCACTTCCAACAACAATATCTAAAGTAAAATCCTCCATAGCAGGATATAAAATCTCCTCAATAAAACGAGGCATTCTATGAATCTCATCAATAAACAAAACATCACCAGGTTCTAAACTAGATAAAATAGCAGCCAAATCCCCACTTTTTTCAATAGAAGGCCCACTTGCAGTCTTAATATTGCTTCCAAGCTCATTAGAAATAATATAAGCAAGAGTTGTCTTTCCAAGCCCTGGAGGTCCATACAAAAGTACATGATCCAGTGGTTCATCACGCATCTTTGCAGCCTGAATAAAAATATCTAAATTTTCCTTTACTTCACCTTGCCCAATATAATCGGATAAAGTATCTGGACGAATTCCACCTTCCTCACTATCTTCTCTAAGTTCATCTCCACTTAAAATTCTATCTTCCACACAATCACCTCCTATTTTTTTATTTGCTCTTGAGTATCTATATTTAATCCTAAAGGAAATAATAAATTGAATACCCCATTACGAATTGGTATATTATGATTTATTACATAATTTAGGCAAACTGTAATAGCCATCTCTATCCACTGATGGTATTCATCAAAATCATCAAAAGCAGTTGCATTATATACAGAATAGCAAAAATCATTAAATCCTTGTATTGTAACATAATTTATAATGCCATGACCCTCTGCTACATCACATAGATACTCATATATATCTAATACTCCACGTTCTACAAAAATCCTTTTTCTATTTTCAAGCACTCTAGTTTTTGCTTCTTCAAAATTAATACACTCCATACTACACCACACACTTTTAAAAACAATTACTTTAATAGCAATTTTAAAGCTTCTTTAATTTGTTCTTCAATAGATAAACTATTAGAAACCTTAGAAACTACCCTTTGAATATCTGCACTTCGGTACCCAAGAGCTTGTAAAGCTTCCTTAAGCTCATCATTGACAGGTTCACTTATCACACCTGAAGTAACAAGTTTCCCTTTTAGATCCAAAATAATTTGCCTAGCTACCTTATCTCCAATTTTAGGAAATTTCTTCAAATACAAAACATTTTCTCTTTCTATTGCATCAATAACCCCATCAATCGACCCAGTTGCAAGAATAGGAAGAGCCATTTTAGGCCCAAGCCCCTTCACATCAATCAATTTTAAAAATAAATTTTTCTCTTCAAGCGACTTAAATCCATATAAACTAATTTCATCTTCGCGAACATTTTGATATAAATATATTTTATATGACTCTGAAACAGTAAAAGAATAAGGACTTGCTGTATAAATCAAATACCCAATTCCTCCTGCTTCAACAACAATATAATTACTTTCAATTTCTGTAACAACTCCAGTTATATATGCATACATAAAATTCACCATACCCATTATATCAAATATAAAAAAAAGAATCTATGAAATTTATAGATTCTTTTAAAAACCTTGAATAAAACAAATTACAAAATAAATAATTCCTAGTACCATCGTAAAGCGTGTAATAAAAAGTTCTCCACCTCTCTCTTTACGATTTTTAAATAAACTATCATTTGCTCCAGTAAGCGATGCTTGTTCTGCCTTTCCAGCCTGCAATAACACAATCGCAATTAATAAAATAGAAACAATCATTAATACTATCTTCATATTGCTCCTCCTAACTTTTTCTACTTTACCATATATTGTATGAAAATGCAACCATGAACCATTCATTTTATATGATTTACTTATGAAGATGAAGGCAATTTCTCTACCGCTTGAATATTATTAATATTTGTATACATTATCTGTAATGTATAGCTTTGAAGACTTGAATCTACGAGTTTCATAAGGTTAAATAAATTCAAATCAATTTTATAAATTTGGTTTTCACGTTCATAGGTAACAATTTCAATCATATCCAAATTATCTTCCATTATATTCTGCAAGAATGCTACATTAAACATAGAAACAGGAATCATATACGTTACTTTTACTTCACCATTTTGGTATGCAACCTTATTCGCACTCTGATAACCTTGTAAAGCCTGATAGAGTTGATTTGGTCTTATTAAAAGCAAATCAATAGGAAGAATATCTGTAATCTCTTGAACTCCATCTACACTATAAATAACGTCATTCTCAACGTAAAAGTTATCATTTAAGATTGTAAAATTATCCTGTCCATTATAACAAATACCAGAAATCGTATAATGAGAAACTCCGCTAATTCCTACTGCTTCAATTTCATAGGAATACTCATAATTATCCATGGTAGCTAAAACTGTTAGTGCATCCACCTTCTTTGATGCTTCCGAAATAGGCCTTACCTGTATAGAATCCATCACATGAATATATAAGAAAATACAACCAAAAAAGACAAAATAGCCACCCAAAATAATAAAGGAACGATAACGGGGAACCTTCCAATATTCACGCAACTTCTTGAAGAAAACAAAATGTTCACGTCTTTCTTTCTTCATACAACCTACTCCAAAATCTTTCCAATCAAATTTGCTGAATCATGAAATCCATTGATAAAATCAATTGCTCTCATCTTACTCTTACCCTCTGGCTGAACCACAGTAAATACAACTTCTCCATTTTCCACCTTCACACCAAAGCCATCTTTATAAATTCCAGTAATTTGACCATTCACCATTCCTGTAAACACATTCTCAGTAATATAAGATTTCCACACCTTTAATCTCTTTCCATCCATAATACAGTAAGCTCCTGGCCACTCAGCAAGTCCACGAATTTGATTAAATACTTGTCTACGATTCGAATCAAAATGAATTTTTTCATCCTCTGGAGAAATATTTTTTGCATAAGTAGATTGACTATGATCTTGTGGAGTTCTAGCAGCAGTACCATCTAATATCGAAGGGAGTGTTTTTAAAAGCAAATCTCTCCCCAAAATACTTAATTTATCGTGAAGAGTACTTGCTGTATCACTATCTAAAATTTCAATTTCTTCCTGCGAGATAATATCGCCTTCATCCAATCCAGGGGACATATGCATAATCGTAATCCCTGTTTTTTTATAGCCATCGATAATCGCATGGTGTATAGGAGCACCTCCTCGCAACTTTGGGAGTAAAGATGCATGCACATTAATACAACCATACTTTGGATATACTAAAATCTCCCTTGGCAAAATTTGCCCATATGCACACGTAACAATTAAATCAGGATGAAGAGATATAACATCCTGCCAATCATCCTTTAACTTTCTCGGTTGAATCACTAAAACGGTATGTGCTAAAGCGGTCTGCTTTATAGGAGAGGCAGAAATTTGTCCTTTTCTACCAACTGGCTTATCCATTTGAGTAACAACACCTTTGACCTTATAATTTTCCAGCAATCCTGTCAATATAGGAACTGCAAATTCAGGTGTACCCATAAATACAATTCGTACATCTCTATTTACATCAATTTTATCTATCTCCATTTTATCACCATATCCATTCTATCATAGAAGTTTCATTTTGAAAACATTTATAAATGCAAAGGAGCGACATCTATGTCTACCTGAAGTTTATGATTCTGTCTATACATATCTTGTATAAATGCAAATTGTTGTAAGACCTTCTCACTCTTCTTATATTTTAATATAATCTGAATATTATAAATATTATTAATCTTTGGCATTGAAGCAGCACTAGGTCCTAAAACAGTTACATCTGCAAGTTCTTTGCGTATATGAGACGCTATTTTATCCGCTTCATTAGAAAGAAAATCATACTCTCGTCCTTTTAGTTGAATAACACTTACATTATAATAAGGGCTATACTTTAATGCTTTTCGAATCTGCATCTCATGGACATAAAAAGAACTATAATCATGTGTACTCGCATCTACAATACTATAATGATCAATATTAAATCCTTGAATAACAACCTCCCCCACTTTATCCCCTCTACCAGCCCTACCAGCTACTTGACATAAAAGTTCAAAAGTACGTTCACTACTTCTAAAATCTGGGATCATCAAACTGGAATCAGCAGACACAACTCCAACCAAGGTAACATTTGGAAAATCAAGCCCCTTAGCTATCATCTGTGTCCCAATCAATATATTATATTCACCACGACCAAACGCAGAGATAATAGAAGAATGTGCCCCCTTCTTCGATGTAGTATCATTGTCCATACGTAGCACTTTTGCGTCCTTTATCGTAGTACATACATATTGCTCTAACTTTTCAGTACCCATCCCCATACTAGAAAGTTCTTTGGTATGACATGTTGGACAAACATTTAATTTAGGAACTTTATACCCACAATAATGACAAACCATGGCCTCATCCTTTTTGTGATAAATAAGCGGAATATCACAATTTGGGCACTTATGCGTAAATCCACAATTTTTACAAATTATCGAAGTAGAAAAGCCTCTTCGATTTAAAAGTAACATAACTTGTTCTCCACGCAAAATTCTCTCCTCTATCATAGATATAAGAATTTTAGAAAGAATTGAATACCCTTTTCGAATCTCCTTTTTCATATCAATTAAATGTACTTTCGGAAGGTGTTTGTTAACACGATGCTTCATCTCCAACAAATGATATACACCTGTTTTCGCCCTTGTATAACTCTCCAAAGAGGGAGTCGCACTTCCTAAAATTATTGGACACTTATTGTACTTTGCACGCATAATAGCAACATCAATCGCATGATATCTAGGATGATTTTCCTGCTTATATGTAGTGGAGTGTTCTTCATCAATAATAATAATTCCAAGATTGGTTAAAGGTGCAAAAATAGCGCTCCTTGCCCCAATCACAATCTTTGCTTCCCCTCTTAAAGTTCTCCTCCACTCATCATACTTTTCACCCATGCTAAGTCCACTATGAAGAACCGCAATCAAAGAACCAAAACGACGTTCAAAAATAGAAATAAATTGTGGTGTTAAACTAATTTCTGGAACAAGTACCAAAGCTTCTTTTCCATCCTGCAAAACCCTCTCAATTAATTGTAAATAAACCTCTGTCTTTCCACTTCCCGTGACCCCGTGTAAAAGGAAAGGAGTAAAAGTTTCCAAAGAATTCAGTACTTCCTCATATACAGACATTTGCTCTTCTGTCAAAGTTTTTTTAGATTCTAACATAGCAGAAGAAATAACACGCCTTCCTACTTCTTTTGAATACTCCTCTATATTATGATGAGCAATCAACGTTTTTACAGCAGATATAGATACCTTGGTAGCATCACTCTTTAAAATATCATGACCACCTTTAAATAAAGCAAGCACTTCCCTTTGCTTTGTACTCGTTACACCTCCATCATGAACAAAACGTAAATATGTAATAGATTTAGTAGTGGTTTTCTCGCTATTACCAGCCTTCATAAAAGATGGTAGCATCGTTTGATACGCAGTAATAAGCGTACATAAAGTTTTCTGTTGCATCCATTTTCCTAACACTAATAGTTCCGGAGATAAAACAGGTTCTACATCCACCAATTCTAAAATTTCTTTCATCACATAATCCGTTTCATAGTCATTATCCAAAGAAAGAACAAAACCTTCTAACTTCTGTCTTCCAAATGGTACAAATACCCTTACTCCTACCTGGATTTTATCTTCCATGTCATTTGGAACGATATAACTAAACGTTTGATCAATATGTGTTGTTTTCACTGCTACAAGTACCTGTGCCACCATAGTATCACCTCCTACTTTATCCATTATCTTTTTATCATTTTACTTCAAATCATGCAACATACTAATTAGTATTTTTTGTAACTCAATAGCTTTTCCCTTATCAAATTCTTCTAAAAGTAATTCATTATTCGATATAATTCTAATTCCAATACAAGGAACTTTAAAATCGTTGCATACAGAATATGTCCCTATACTTTCCATATCTTCGCATAAATTATGAAATAAATTATGTATCCAAAGAATCCTATCATATTCCTTATTAAATACATCTCCACTACCTAAAGTACCTCGGTATATTTGATTTTTGCTATTAGCAAGAAGACTCTTGTGAACAATATCTACTAATTTAGAATCCGCATACTTTATATCTTTCGCACGTTTATTTAATTCCCATTCAAATGGATTGGATCCTTCCCCTTTCCCTTTCACAGGCATCTTATATGCATTAATATTGCAACACTGCTCACCAATAATAATATCCCCTATATGCAAATCCTCCCGATGTGCACCAGCAATTCCTTGATTAATCACAATATCAGGTTTAAAATTTATAATTCCTATACTGGTTGCTATAGTAGAATGAATACTTCCTACCAGTGTTTTAGATACTACCACTTTTATAGTATCTATCATTCCTTCATAAAATACGTAATTTGCAATCATTTTAACACTTTTCTGATGTAACATAACAATTAGATATTCTACCTCTATATCTAATGCTCCTTGTATTAAGATAACTTTACTGCGCTTCTTCTCTTTTAACTTCTTACCTATATTCATAAAATAATCTCCCACTATTTTTTTAACCAATCACTTCCAAGTGTATTATACCGAAATACAGAAAAAAAGTCTATTGTGCTATCCGATAAGAGTTATAATAATACCTTTAAAATAACATAAATACATGGTATAATCAATATAAAATATTGAGGTGACATATGAAAAAGCCAATCATAGGAATCATTCCAACGATTAAACTTAAAAGAAATGATAATCCATATGACGATATCTATAAATTTGTAGATAGTTATAGTTCTAGGATTATGGAGCAGAATGCAATACCAATTGGGCTCCTTCTAAAAGAAGGAGAACTAGATAAAGATATCCTAGACATTTGTGATGGATTCTTATTCCCAGGTGGAAACAAAGTGGAAAAAATACATTATGAAATATTAGAGTATGCAATCAAAAAGAACAAACCTGTTCTAGGAATTTGTCTTGGAATGCAAGCTATGGCCTGCTACAGTTGTTTAAAAGAAGAAGCTAATAAATGCAATATAAAACCATCTCCAGAAAATTTAATGAGATTAAGACAGGAATTACAAAAGAATAAAATCTATATGCTAGAACAATTACAACCAGGACATATACATGGAGAAAAAATTATGAATGAAGAAATTGAAATAACAAGAGAAAATCTACTTGCCTCTACCCATTCAATTAAAATTTTATCTAACACAAAATTATATGAATGTTTTAAAACGAGCACTATAAGTACAATCTCTATGCACTCATATCGCATTTATAGTTGTGGACCAGAATTTAAAATAAGTGCAACAGCAGAAGATGGAACAATTGAAGCCATTGAAGCTACTAACGATAACCTCTGGATTGTTGGTGTACAATTTCATCCAGAATTAGAAAAAGGCAATTTATTATGGGAACAATTTATTGATGAAATAGAAAAAAGAGCTATATAATACAAAAATAGGATTATCATAATCCTATTTTTTGTGCAGCTTCATAAGCATCTGTATATATTTTTATTTTTTGATTTTGTAAATCATAATCGCTTTGTAATCTCACATTCTGTTTTTCTAATTGTTCTATTTTATCTTGATAATCAATAATATCTTTTCTAATATTATCTAACGTTTCCTTCATAGAAATATTTTGCTTTTCAAGTTCAGAATATTGTATTGAAGAATTGGTTCTATCTATATCACTACATAGAACATCATTACAAGTATTTATTAAATTAACAATATCCGTTGGAAGGCTAATAGCCCCCCCCCACAGATTTCTGTGATTGTCTCAATATCCAATACTTTCCCACTCTTAACATAATCACTTAATAGACGAAGCACAGAGTAATTATTTATACTAGTTGAACGATTATTTTTAGACCTACCAATTGTATGTAAAAAATCGCTACTAGTATTTGGAACAGCATCATATTTTTTCGCTAATTGCAATATATTACTAACAATATCATATTTATCATCATCGTAAACAGTCATTTTACTCTCAAACATAGATGATGGATTTTGAAGCAAAAAATGATATGGATATGTTAATTCCTGCTTTTTAGCAATACGAGCCAAGAAATTTTCAAATGATTCTTGATCGCTATACATCCTAGAAGATGTTGCATTATAATTATAATTACCATTATCATTCTTTACTAATCCTAAAACATAATAGCTATTATTAATATTTCGTATAATATAATAATCAGAAATATCAGAATTTACATCTATTTTAAAAGTCCTTTCAGAATCATATTTTATTACACAATACATATTATTAATCCTAATATTTGTATTAGTATAAAAACAATCTAACTTACTTTCTATATATGGAGAAAACATAGACTGATAACATAATTTCTTCTCACTCACTAATTTCTGAAATAAATAACGTTCTGATAAGAAAAACTTAAGCTTTTCATAAGAATTCATATCTGGTTTAAATTTATTAGATAATTTTAAATAATCCAAATTTACTCCTAATAAATGTGCAATACTATTTGGAGATATCATTACATTAAGTATATCCCCACTTGCTAAACTAATCGTATATCTATTACTTCCATATGCTTTTTCGTATTGTTCAACACAAGCCTCTATTTTTTCCATTATTTCTGTAAATTTTGCTGTATTCATTATTTCCATCAATTCATCCCCCTCTTTTCAAATGCATATAATAACAAAAACTTATGATATTGTCAAATTTTCCAAGAAAAAAGAAATATTTCATTTCCTAATTTCTCATATCTTATCATCTCATAATTTATAAGACTTTTTTCTTAACTAATGAAGATTCTTCATTCTGTTTAACATTTTCCTCAGTCTTTTCATTAGAAGTAATAGGGACTACAAATTCAGTAGCTACACTAATATTTCTAAAATCTACATCATTAGGGCCCTTAACTAATAAATCATATACAACCTGAAATTTATTCGCATACACTTGCCAATCTTCGACATAATCATTTTCTGTATATCTTTTTTGCATAACTTCCCCTGATATATATTTTTGATATCCAGAAACAGTTCCTTCAATAAAAGTCTGATTCATACCTTCAATTGCAAACACCCCATAATAATTGCTATCATTTCCAATATAAAATCCAATCAATTAAGTAAAATGACCCGATGGATTCCATTTGACTCTCTTAAAATTAATAAAATATTAATAAATCAAAAAGAAGAATTAACGATTTAATTCCTCTTCAATACGCATTAATTGGTTATATTTACAAACTCTATCCGTTCTAGACATAGATCCAGTTTTTATTTGTCCTAAATTTAATCCAACAGCCAAATCAGCAATCGTAGTATCTTCTGTTTCCCCACTACGGTGAGAAATAATTGTACTATATCCATTATCTCTAGCAAGTGCAATCGTCTCTAGCGTTTCTGTAATGGTTCCAATTTGATTTACTTTTAACAAAATCGCATTACCAGCATGATTATCAATTCCCATCTGTAAACATTTCTTGTTTGTAACAAATAAATCATCCCCTACGAGTTGAATTTTATCACCAAGTTTCTCAGTTACAAGTCTAAATCCTTCCCAATCGTTTTCATCCACTGGATCTTCGATGGAAATAATTGGATATTTATTTACAAGTTCTTCATAGTATGCAACCAATTCCTCCGTTGATAAGCTTCTTCCCTCTCCTACCAAATGATATTTACCATCCTTATAGAATTCAGAAGCAGCGACATCGATTGCCATACAAACATCTTTAAAAGGAATATATCCAGCCTTCTCTATAGCCTCCATAATAAGTTCAAATCCTTCACTGTTAGAGTTTAAGTCAGGAGCAAAGCCACCCTCATCCCCTACACTTGTAACAAGGCCCTTAGATTTTAATACACTTTTTAAATTATGAAATACTTCTGCTCCAATGCGTACCCTATCATGAATTGTATCAGCCATTGGAATAATCATATATTCTTGAAAATCCAATTTATTATCGGCATGAGCTCCCCCATTAATAATATTCATCATTGGTCGTGGTAAAGACATTTCTCCACTACCAAACTTTTGACTCACATACTTATAAAGTGGTAATCCCATGTCAGTAGCACTTGCTCTTAAAGCAGCCATAGAAATTCCTAAAATCGCATTGGCTCCATATTTAGATTTGGTATCTGTACCATCGGCCATAGTCATCGCACCATCAAGTGCCCTTTGATCACTAGCATCCATACCAATCACCAAATTTCTAAGAGGGCCATTTACATTACTTACAGCATTACGTACACCTTTTCCCATATAACGACTTCCACCATCACGCATTTCTAATGCTTCTCTCTCCCCCGTAGAAGCCCCACTTGGAACAGCTGCACGTCCCATAATTCCATTTTCTAAAATAACATCTACCTCCACCGTAGGATTTCCTCTAGAATCTAATATCTCTCTTGCAATCACATCTTTAATCTTTGTCACATGACTCATCTCCCAATTTCATTTTAATTATAACATGAATATCTACACTATATTGTAGATATTTGTATATAGATAAATGTTATTATCTATCCATTAAAATTATATCAATTAATTAAAACTTTGTTAATAGTTTTTATATCTTTCACACAAAATATATGATATAATGATATAATTTGATGAAGGTGATTAACAATGAAATTAAGAGAATTAACCAATGATGAGTTTTTAAATTTTAGCAAAAGCTATAATATAAAATCAATTTATCAAACTGTCGAATATGCACTTGTCATGAATAAACAAAAATTTGACGCAATGTTCATAGGTCTTATAGATGAAAATAATTATATTGTAGCAGCTTCACTCATCTTAATTGAAAAAAGCGGACATTTTAAATATGCCTATGCTCCAAGAGGCTTCTTAATTGATTACTGTAATCACAACTTACTAAAAATATTTACAGAAGAGATTAAAAGATTCTTAGGTAAAAAAAATATTATAGCAATTAAAATTAGTCCTTATATTATACGAAATACATATGACACAAAATATAATGTTGTAACAAAAAACAATTATTATGACAATATATTGCAAGACCTCCAACAACTAGGATACTACCATTTAGGATATAATGAAAAATTTGAAGCATTAAAACCCCGTTATGAGGCTATCATAGATCTAGATATACCCTATTATATGATTTTTAAAAACTTTAAAAAAAGTCTACGAACAAAAATACGCAGTGCCGAAATGAAAGGTGTCAAAATCTATAAAGGAACTGAAGAAAATCTATCCTATTTATACTTACAAACAAAAAAGAAATATCCTAGAGATTTAAAATATTTTGAGGAATGTTACAATCAATTTTCAAAATCAAATAACATAGAATTCTTTTACGCAAAAATAGATACGGAAGCCTATCTAAAAAATATTCAAAAGAAATATACAATCCAAGAAGAACTATGTACTGATATTAACAATAAAATTATGAAAAACACAAACCAATCAAATAAATATATTACACAAAAATTAGAAGCAGATAAACAATTTGATCAATACAAAAAAGAATTAATTAAAGCGACAAAGATGTTACGAGACAATCCAGAAGGAATCGTTGTCGCATCCGCTCTTATTATAAAAAATAAAAATGAAGTATTCTTATTAATGGATGGGTATGATCCTAACTATAAGAAAATGAATGCAAAGCATTTACTACTATGGAAACTATGTGAAAGATATGCTAAAAGTGGATTTAAGAAATTTAATTTAAATGGAATTGCTGGAATTAATAACACACCTGAAGAATATAAAGGATTAAATGAATTTAAACTAAACTTTAATGCACATGCAAATGAATATATAGGAGATTTAGAACTAATTACAAACAATGCCTTATATTTTATGTATCAAAATACAAGTCCCATAAGAAATATACTTAAGAGATGACTTTAGTCATCTCTTGACGAAAAGAAAACAAGCCTTAGGCTTGTTTTCTTTGTTATTATTCAATAATATCAGAAATATTACCTGAACCAACTGTTCTACCACCTTCACGAATTGAGAACTTAGTTCCATTTTCGATAGCAATTGGAGCAATTAATTCAACTGTCATTTCAACATTATCTCCAGGCATAACCATTTCAACACCTTCTGGTAATTCAATAACACCAGTAACGTCTGTAGTTCTGAAATAGAATTGTGGACGATAGTTGCTGAAGAATGGAGTATGTCTTCCACCTTCTTCTTTGCTTAATACATAAACTTGAGCTTTGAATTTCTTATGTGGAGTAACACTTCCTGGTTTAGCAAGTACTTGACCTCTTTCAACATCTTCACGAGCAATACCACGTAATAATACACCAGCATTGTCTCCACTTTCTGCATAGTCAAGTGATTTACGGAACATTTCAATTCCAGTAACAACTGTCTTTCTTGTTTCTTTAAGACCAACAATTTCAACCTCATCATTAAGTTTCAATTGACCTCTTTCAACACGTCCTGTAACAACTGTTCCACGTCCAGTAATGGTGAATACATCCTCTACTGGCATTAAGAAAGGTTTGTCAGTATCACGTGCAGGAGTTTCAATCCAAGTATCTACAGCATCCATTAAGTCTAAAATTGCTTGTTCATACTTAGCATCTCCTTCAAGGGCTTTCAATGCAGATCCACGAATAATTGGAGTGTTGTCTCCATCGAATCCATATTCGCTTAATAATTCACGGATTTCCATTTCAACTAAGTCTAATAATTCTTCATCATCAACCATATCACATTTGTTCATGAATACAACCATACGAGGTACACCAACTTGACGTGAAAGTAAGATGTGTTCACGAGTTTGTGCCATAGGTCCATCAGTTGCTGCAATAACTAAGATTGCACCATCCATTTGAGCTGCACCAGTAATCATGTTCTTTACGTAGTCAGCATGTCCTGGGCAGTCAACGTGAGCATAGTGTCTAGTTTCAGTTTGATACTCAACGTGTGAAGTATTGATTGTGATTCCACGATCTCTTTCTTCTGGAGCCTTATCGATGTTTGCATAATCAACGAATTCAGCAAATCCTTTTTTAGATAATACATTTGTAATAGCCGCAGTTAAAGTAGTTTTACCGTGGTCTACGTGTCCAATTGTACCAATGTTAACATGTGGTTTTGAACGATCATATTTTTGTTTTGCCATTTTAATTTTCCTCCTTTATTTATTACATAATCTATTTTATATTACTTACCAAAAAATAGCAAGTCTTTTTATCGAATTCTATTCGTTTTCGATACAATATAGTGGCAAGGGAAGGAAAATACTTCCCTATTTTATACAACTAGTTTCCACCATTTTTCTTAATAATTTCTTCCGAAATATTTCTTGGAACTTCTTCATAATGATCAAATACCATTGTAAAGTTTCCACGACCTTGTGTATTAGAACGTAAGCTTGTTACATATCCAAACATTTCAGAAAGTGGTACCATTGCATCAATCGCAAGAGCATTTCCTCTTGACTCTTGACCAAGTGGTTTACCACGACGAGATGTAATATCTCCCATAACATTTCCAAGATATTCATCTGGAACAATTACTTGGACTTTCATAATTGGTTCAAGTAAAATTGGTTTACACTTATTTTTAGCTTCTTTAAGTGCCATACTAGCAGCAATCTTATAAGCCATTTCAGATGAGTCAACATCATGATATGAACCATCAAATAGTGTTGCCTTAACATCTACCATTGGGAATCCTGCAAGAACACCAGTTTTTAATGCTTCCTGAAGTCCCTTATCTGTAACTGGAATATATTCGCGAGGAACAACTCCACCTACAACAGCATCCACAAACTCATACCCTTTATCAGGATTTGGTTCAAACTTAATCCATACATGTCCGTATTGTCCACGTCCACCAGATTGCTTAATATACTTACCTTCACATTCAGCAGCTTGTGTGATTGTTTCACGATAAGAAACCTGTGGTTGCCCAATATTGGCTTCTACACCAAATTCTCTTTTCATACGATCTACAATGATATCAAGATGAAGTTCACCCATACCAGCGATAATTGTTTGACCAGTTTCATGATTTGTTGAAGCTCTAAATGTTGGATCCTCTTCTGATAATTTTTGTAAAGCAAGTGCCATTTTATCTTGATCTGCCTTTGATTTTGGTTCTACTGTAAGTTCAATAACTGGTTCTGGGAACTCCATAGATTCCAAAATACAAGCATTCTTCTCATCACATAAAGTATCTCCAGTCGTTGTGTTTTTAAGTCCTACTGCAGCAGCAATATCTCCTGCAAATACTTCTGAAATTTCAGTACGATTATTCGCATGCATTTGAAGAATACGTCCAACTCTTTCTTTTTCTCCCTTAGTAGCATTCATAACATAAGACCCACTAGATAAATGTCCAGAATATACACGGAAGAAAGTAAGTTTTCCAACAAATGGATCTGTCATAACCTTAAATGCTAAAGCACTAAATGGTTCTGAATCAGATGGATGTCTTTCAACTTCATTTCCTTTCATATCTACACCCTTAATAGATGCGATATCTGTAGGAGCTGGTAAATAATCAACAACAGCATCCAAAAGTAATTTAACACCTTTATTACCTAAAGCAGTTCCACACATAACTGGGAAGAATTCAACAGCAAGTACTCCCTTACGAATACAAGTCTTAATTTCTTCTACAGTAAGTTCTTCACCCTCTAAGTACTTACTCATTAAATCTTCATCAAATTCAACAACCGCCTCAATTAATTCATTATGTTTTTCTTCAACAATATCCACTAAATCAGCAGGAATATCAATAATAGTAGGCTCCTCTTCAGGTTTACCATCATAATGGTAAGCTGTCTTTGTAATTAAATCTACTACACCATTAAATTCACTTTCTGCACCAATTGGCCATTCAATTGGTTTAGCATTGACTCCTAAACGATCTTTAATTGATTGTAAAGACATTTCAAAGCTAGCACCCAATTTGTCCATTTTATTACAGAAAATAATACGTGGTACTTTGAATTCATCTGCTTGACGCCAAACTGTCTCTGTTTGAGGTTCGACACCAGCATTTGAATCTAGAAGTGCAACTGCACCATCTAGTACACGAAGTGAACGTGACACTTCAACAGTAAAATCAACATGCCCTGGAGTATCGATAATATTTAAACGATTACCTTTCCAGAATGCAGTTGTCGCAGCGGAAGTAATTGTAATTCCACGCTCTTGTTCTTGTTCCATCCAATCCATCTGAGAAGCACCATCATGTGTTTCCCCAATTTTATGAATCTTATGAGTATGAAACAAAATACGTTCTGTACAAGTTGTCTTTCCAGCATCGATGTGCGCCATGATACCGAAATTACGAGTGTTTTGTAAGCTATACTCTCTTGCCATAATTTATTTCCTTTCTTAATTCTACCAACGATAATGTGCAAATGCTTTATTAGCTTCTGCCATTCTGTGAGTATCTTCACGTTTCTTGCAAGCTCCACCAGTTCCTTCAGAAGCATCAATAATTTCATTTGCTAAATTTTCAGCCATTGAATGTCCACCTCTTAAACGAGCATAATTCACTAGCCAACGTAAAGCAAGTGCCTGTGCACGTGCAGGCTTTACCTCAATTGGTACTTGGTAGTTTGCCCCACCAACACGACGAGATTTAACCTCCAAAGCTGGTTTTAAATTTTCCATAGCAGCTTCAAAAACTTCCATTGGTTCACGATTTGTTTTCTCTTTAATGATATCAAATGCATCATATAAAATTCTTTGTGCAGTTCCCTTTTTACCATCCTTCATAACAGTATTGATTAATTTAGTAACCAATTTAGAATTGTATATTGGATCTGCCAAAACATCTCTTTTTACTGCAGCTCTCTTACGCATAGTATTCCTCCTTTCATTTTATTATGTAATTCATTGAATTATTTAGGTTTCTTAGTACCATATTTACTACGTCCTTGACGACGTTTATCAATACCAGCAGTATCTAATGTACCACGGATGATGTGATAACGAACTCCGATTAAGTCCTTAACACGTCCACCACGAATAAGTACAACACTGTGTTCCTGTAAGTTATGTCCTTCTCCACCAATATAAGCAGTTACTTCCATACCATTACTTAAACGAACACGAGCATATTTTCTTAATGCTGAGTTTGGTTTCTTTGGTGTCATAGTACCAACACGAGTACATACTCCACGTTTTTGTGGGGAATTTAAATCTGTAGTTTTCTTTTTTCTACTATTATATCCTATCCCCAAAACTGGTGATTTACTCTTTCTGGTTTTATCTGTTCTGTTTTTTCTAACAAGTTGGTTAATTGTAGGCATATTATTCCTCCTTTCTTTACACACTTCCAGGTGTTTCATTTTACTGTTTAATTAAAGATTTACCGAAGTAAATCTCAAATTAAATTCAGTAATAATATACCACTTAATTATATGTGTGTCAATACGATTCATGCACTTTACTATGAGTTTGACATTAGTTTAAGTTTTAACAGCACCTTCTCCATTTTCTTCGTCTTAACACCATCTGACATAGAAAGTAACAAAGCATTCAAAATATTATCATACGCTTCTTCTATATTTCCAAGAGCCATATGGCTTAAACTTATACCATAATAACTACTCCTACACGGACTAATAGTTTTTTCATTATATGTTTCAAAACAGGAAAGTGCATACAAATAATCCTTTTCGTCAAATGCAAGCCATCCAGATAAATAATAGTATTTAGGACTAGTAGAAATAGCCTTCACTCTCTGTAAATATTGATGTGCTAAATCATAGTCTTTTTCATTTTCAGCAATATATGCCAATTCATAGTATCCTTTGTAAGTTGCATCCTCATCCAATTTACAATACATATAAAGATACTCTTTAGCTGCTTCATAATTTCTTTGCTTTCTATTTGAAATGGCCTTTGTTAATAAATTTCTTTTAACCTCTAACAACTCTAAAGACTGATTTTTAGTGTGCTCATAAACAAGAAAATACCTATCTAAAAAATCTTTAACCACATCTATTTTATTACTAGATGTATTCAATAAAATAATCTCAGCTAAATGCTTAGCCTCATCAATTCGATTCACCCCAATATATAATTTAAATAGTTGATAAGCAATAGGCTCTATATAATCCTGTTGCATATACATTTCCAATAATGCAATAGCACTCTCAGTATCCCCAGAAATAAACATCTCTAAAGCTTGTCTTGCTTGTTTCATATAAAATAACCCCCAATTTAGGGGTTATTCTAACACAACATCATAGCATTGTCAAATATTTACTTTCTAACAAAAAAACTATACTAAACTTAGAAAGTTCATAACCAAATCAACCATAAGCTCTTTTTCTTTTGGATTAGACTGTGCAATCAAAAGAGTTAATGCAACCAGCGTGTTATTGTCGATAACAGATCTACCTCTTTATACAAAATATAATTTGCTTTCATTATTAAAACATAACATACTGATAATATTTACACACTCATCATAAGTTATTTCAATTTCACTAACATTACCATCTATTTTATGCATAACTCGATGATCATAATCATCTAATGAGTTTAATGCTTTTGAATACTCTCCAATAATTTTCAAAATTTCTTTTGTTTCATCTTTTTCTAATTCATTATCAATACGATTCGCTATATCAATCAACTTAACAGTTTTTTCTAAATACTCTAATCTTTTCTGATTGATACAATATTCTTTTATCATATAATCCTTAATAATTTGATTTGCCCATTTTCTAAAAATAATACCATTTTTAGATTTAACACGATAGCCAACACTTATAATTACATCTAAACTATAAATATTAACTGGTTTATCAGAATTTGCAATTCTCATTTTTTGAGAATTGGTTTTTTCATCCACCTCTTCATTAAATGCATTAATTATATGTTTGCTTATTGTTTTAACATCTCTATCAAATAACTCTGCCATTTGTGTCTGAGTAAGCCAAACCGTTTCATCTTTCAAATTCACCTCCAATTTCACACTTTGATTTTCAAATAATATAATTTCATTTTTCATTTAAATACCACCTCTATCAAGTACAATACATAAAAGAAGTAAGTAATTCAAATGACAAATTTTCAATATTTGAACAAGATAATTTACAAAAATCTTAAATCTGCATAACAAATATTTGATATCTACAAAAATATAATTGCAAATATATAAAATTATCAATACAGTAAAAAAAGTGAATAATCACTCCTTCACTTTTGCATGTTTCACGACTAATACATTTTTAGAACCCAATTTGTATGCAAAATAATACGTGCCATAAAATAAACATCCAACCAATGCACCACAAGTATCAATAACAACATCTTTAAACTGTCCTGTTCTTCCAACTACTTTAGTTTGATGATATTCATCAGTAAGTGCAAATGAAAAACATAATATAACTGTAATCAATAAAGAAACTAAATACTTTTTGTTTTTAAATAACATATTAACAATAAGAATAAGTAAAAATGCTAAAACAAAATAAACAGAAGCATGCATAACTTTTCTAAGAGGAGAATTTAATAATGAACTAGCATGCTCAATTTTAGATAAATTAGGATGTGAATTAGTAATTCCTAAACTATTAGTAAATTCAAGTCCTTTTTCTAGTACAACAGTAATTATATCTGTCGATTTACCATTAGAACTAATTGTATTCATATCACTAAATTTATATATAACACATCCCCATCCAAATAGTAAAATTATAAAAATCACAATCACAATAACTCTCTTATTTTCCATATAAACCTTCATAAAATAAAATACAAGCAAGCTTGTATTTTATTTACCAGCCTTTATTCTTTTTATATTATTAATAGCTTCATTTACACTATCCTCATCAGGATACATTACATAATCTTGAACAGTCCCCATATGTACATATCCTCTAGAATCATATCCTGTAACTGATTGTTGTTCAAATGTCCATGATGCGCCATTGATAGTTTCATTCGCAATATCTGTAATCATATCGCGAGATAAATTCGTTGTATATAAACTACTAACAGCATCTAAAACATTTGAATAATTGGTTATTGTTCCTGCACTTGCCATCTGCTTAAATATATTAATCATAACCTGTTGGCAATTCCTTTGACGTTGTCGGTCTCCATCAGAGAAAGCTAATCTTTCTCTTACGATCGTAAGAATCTGAATACCATTGTAAGTTCTACACCCATTAGGTACAGTTAGTTTCTGTCCTCTTGTATCATCATATGTTCCTTGGACTAAAGCATGCGTTGTTGTAAATGCCGCACCACTATTACAGAACTGAACACCACCTAGTGTATCGACAAGACCCACAATACTATTTGTACTAATCTTCACATAATAATCAATATTCGTATCAAACAATTCTTCCATAGTCTTTCTTGAAGTATTAATTCCAGAATATCCAACATATCCCAGTAATTCATGCATACCATAACTACTTACACTAACATAATAATCCCTTGGAATCGATGTCAATAATATTTTATGTGATTTCATATTTATAGTAACAATCATATTAAAATCGGTATTTTTTTCGGTAAAGTCCACTCCACCAATATAAACACTAAAACTATTACCATCATCAACAATTTCCTCTACTTCCTCTTCAATAGAAATATCAAATTCATAAACAATTTCATAATCAGATTCTTTTATAATTCCAATTTCTGAATCAATTAATGCGTCATAAATACTCTGTTCTATAAGTACTGCATCAATACTTCCCTTTTTTAAATCATTAAAATTGGATAATATATCATCATAACTTTTAGTTTCCATACTAACTTTAGAAGATATCTCATCAATTGCCTGCCCAACATTTGGAATACTTGCATAATATCCAATTGTATCATCTTTTAAATCGTTTACTTCAGAAATATCACTATCTTCCGTTGCTACCACATAATATTTAGAAGTATAAGAATTGGTAGCATTATTAAATGCTTTATTCAAAAAACTATTTGTCTTTGCAATATAATATATACCAATTGAACTAATTAATATCAGTATAAACGATATCACATATCCTACAATTTTAAATACCATTTTCTTCTGTTTAAGAAGAAATAAAACTGCCACATCTAAACCAAGTAAAATAACCGCAATTAATACAATAAATTTAGCTGGTACCATGTGTAAACTAATAATAAAACAAATAAGTAAAATTGTAAATAACGCATTAATAGCCGACACTATAATCATTGGTTTATTAATTTTCCTTTTTATAGATTTTTTTGAATTATTAGATTTTTTTAAATTCTTAGTTTTTTTTGAATTGTTAGAACTTACTGTTCTATGTACTTGTTTTCCCAATTTCATCATCCCCAACACTACTACACACAAAAGTATATCATGAATATATATTTCATTCAAGAGCCGTCAAATTTAATATAATTAAAATTTTTAAATTCCTGTATAATAAGACTTATAGAAAAATACAAAGTACATACTTTGTATCAGACTGTTGACAAAGTGGTATGTTTAAAATGAATATACCATTTTTTTATGATC
>CAJTZW010000011.1 GCA_910584305.1 uncultured Bacilli bacterium | reverse complement strand
TACATATTTTCAAAAATTAAAAGACTATTAACAAATTACTTTGTCAACAGCCTGAGTCAGTTTAAACACTGACTTATATTTTTTTAGAATTTATATATATTTTACTTGCATAAGTATATGCTGTTTTATAAATAATTACATTATTCATGTGTATTTTATGCACACATTCTGCACACAAATTAACAATTTTTAGATAAAATTCATCATTTTTATGAATTTTTAATTTTTCAAATCCTCATGAACCCTTATTTTATGGGTTATTTTCCGCAACAATTTTTATACTTTTTACCAGAGCCACATGGACATAAGTCATTTCTACCAATCTTGTTAACTCTTTTTGGTGTAGCCTTTTTCGTTTTGTTATTATCATTGACTGCTTCACCTTTAATAACTTGTTTTCTTTCTACATTTTGACGGATTTCTGATTTTACTAAAAACATAGTAATCTCTTTATCAATAAGATTTAATAAATTATCAAAAAGTTCAAATCCTTCTGTAGTATAGGCTCGCAAAGGATTTTCTTGTGCATATCCTCTTAAATGAATTCCTTCTCTTAAATGTGCCATGGTATTGATATGATTCATCCAATGGGTATCTATTACTCGTAAACTAATTGCTTTTTCAAATTCATTACTGATTTCACTTGGTATTTCTTTTAATTTTTGTTCATATTCATTTGAAATTTTATCAAATAGATATTCTTTTAACTCAGATTCTTCTTTATTTTTAACATCTGATATATCTAATTTTTGCTTTAATAAATGTTCATTCACAAATTCTAATATCTCTGATAAATCATTATCAGTTAAAAATCCTTCTGGTGCGATATGACTATCTATAAGTTCTATAACATAGTTTTTTATATTTTCTAATACATTCTCATGGATTGATTCTGAATCTAAAATTTCATTTCGTTTTTCATAGATATATTCCCTTTGTTGATTAATAACATCATCATATTGTAATAAAGTTTTTCTTATATCGAAGTTATTTCCTTCTACACGTTTTTGTGCAGATTCAATGGAACTTGAAAGCATTTTATTACGTATCGATGCATTCTCATCAAAACCAACACGGGCTAATAATGCTTTTGCACGGTCTGTTCCGAAGCGAACCATTAAATCATCTTCAAATGATACACAGAATTGAGATGCCCCTGGGTCCCCTTGACGTCCTGAACGTCCACGCAATTGGTTATCTATACGCCTTGATTCATGACGCTCTGTTCCAATTACAAATAATCCCCCCAGTTCTTTGACCTCATCATCGATTTTGATATCGGTTCCACGCCCTGCCATGTTTGTCGCTATGGTAACAGAACCTTTTTCTCCTGCTTTCGCAATGATTTCTGCCTCTCTCGCATTATTTTTAGCATTCAATACTTCATGAGGTATATGTTCTTTCTTAAGCATAGAACTGATAAGCTCACTTGTTTCTACGGCAATAGTCCCCACCAAAACTGGTTGTCCTTTGCTATGACGTTCTTTAATTTCTTCCACAATTGCTTTATATTTACCTTTTTGTGTCGCAAATAGTAAGTCCCCATAATCAATTCTAGCAATTGGTTTGTTGGTTGGAATTGTAATAACATACATATTGTAGATATCTCTAAATTCTTCTTCCTCTGTCTTTGCTGTACCTGTCATTCCAGATAATTTTTTGTACATTCTAAATAAATTTTGGAACGTAATTGTAGCTAGTGTTCTTGTCTCTTGTTCTATTGTTACTCCTTCTTTTGCTTCAATTGCTTGGTGTAATCCGTCAGAATAATTTCTTCCTGCCATTAGACGCCCAGTAAATGGGTCTACAATAACAATCTTGTCTTCATTTACAACATAATCAAAATCCTTTTTCATTGCATAATTTGCTTTTAATGCCTGATTGATATAATGTACTAGTGTAGTGTGATTAATATCATATAGATTTTCCACTTTGAAATAACTTTCTGCTTGTTTAATTCCAGTTTCATCTAGTGTAACCGCTTTTGTTTTCTCATCGTAAATATATCCATCATTTTCTTTTAATTTTTTGACAAATTTATCTGCATCTATATATAGATTGGCTGACTCCATTTTTCCACCAGAAATTATTAGAGGGGTTCTTGCTTCATCTATTAACACAGAATCCACTTCATCTATAATAACAAAATTATAGGAACGAGCTACCCTATCACTGGCTTTTACTACCATATTATCTCTTAAATAGTCGAATCCCAGTTCATTGTTTGTTGTATACATAACATCCGCATTATAGGCTTCCCTTTTTTCTGATGGAGTGAGCTCTCTATAGTTTACACCTACAGTAAGTCCTAAAAAGCGATAAATGTTTCCCATCCATTCAGCATCACGCCCAGCTAGATATTCATTTACTGTAATAATGTGCACTCCTTCTCCAGATAGGGCATTTAAATAAGCAGGCATTGTTTCTGTTAATGTTTTTCCTTCTCCTGTTCTCATTTCTGCAATATTACCGTAGTGAATTGCAAGACCTCCTAATACTTGTACATAATATGGCTTCTCTCCTATAACACGGTATGCTGCTTCACGTGCCACTGCAAAAGCTTCTACTTTAATATCTTCTAAAGTTTCTCCTTCTTCTAAACGCCTTTTAAATTCGAAAGTTTTATTCTTTAAATCTTCATCGCTTAGCTTTGAATATTCCTCGTCTAATGCAACGACTGCATCTGCAATCTTTTTAAAACGTTCTAATTCTTTGTACTCATGATCAAAAATTTTCTTGAAAAATTTCATCTATGCACCATCTCCTCCTTATATTTTATCAAATATCTATAGAAAATAATAGTAATTTTGAAAAAACAAGACAAAAAATAAAGCCGAAGCTTTATTTCATGTTTATAATTCCATAGTTGTCATCTTTTCTTTTGTACACGACTGAAATATCATCCGTTTCTATATTTTTAAATACAAAGAAGTCATGTCCTAGCAAATTCATTTGTAAAATAGCTTCTTCTTCATCCATAGGTTTGGTATCAATTTCTTTTCTTTTTACAATTTTATACGGTTCTTGTTCCTCTTCTGATACTTCAAAATCTATAAATAAATCATAATTCCCTTTGGAATTTTTATGTTGCATTTTTGTTTTGTTTTTACGAATTTGTCTTTCTAACTTTTCTAAAACCAAGTCAATTGCTGCACATACATCCTTGTTGGATTCTTCTGCTCGTAACATCGTTTTCTTAATAGGAATCGTTACTTCCACTTTTTGATATACACCATTTTCTTTTACTAATACACTCGCTGTAATCTCATCAGGGTGGTCAAAATACTTATCTAACTTCCCAAGCTTTCCCTCAGCGTAGTTTTTAATAGAGTCTGTAATTTCAATTTTATTTCCACGTATGTTTATTTTCATATACACACATCCTTTCTCTACAATTATAGTATACTATGTTTTCTTTTCTTTTTCAAATCTCTATATTATATTTTTAATTTTCTACATTATATGTGATTTCTTTATTTTATTCTTGTTAAAATAGTTGGTTAAATAGTCAACTGCTGGCATTATTAATATATACATTAACAAAATATAGTTTAATACATACCTACTTCTTGTTTCCCATATCATTAAAAACAGCATCAAACAAAAAATGGCTACTCTTAATACATTTAGGTCATCATTTTTCTTCTTAATAGCTAACACTGTAGATAATAGTATTAAAGAAAGCATAATTACCTGAATAGCATGGGCAAAATAATAATATATATCAAAATATTTACCGTCTAAACGTATAAAATCCGCTAGTAAATTATTTTCTCTAATTGGAAATCTAGAAATTTTTGCAGGAATATAATATGTACCATCTCCCCATGTTTGTATCATTTTTTTATATTCAAAGAGAATTGTTCCTAAAATGCCCCTCTCTTTTAGTCTTTTTTTAATCATATCCATACATCTTTGGTTAATCTCATCATATGTTAAATTGCTCTCTAATAGGTTTTCATAGAAGTTCATATCAACATCTTGTATGACATCAGTAGCATATAAAAATTCATGAAATTCCCATACACCATATACAGGTTTTATATTTTTATCCTTAACATCATACTGAAAATCGCTTTCTTGATATACAGGTTTATCTATTTGTTTAGACTCATTCAGTCCGAGCATAACCCAGGTCGTATATGGTAAAAACTTTTTATTTTTCTCTTTTTCAAAATAACCACTACTATCCAATAGTAAATTACTTAAAAAGAAAAATATAGACACCATACATATGGATACTAAAATAATAGGCATACTATTTTTGACACTTTTCATTGTGAATATCATGTCTATATAGATTGCGATAAGAATTATTCCAACGGTTGCTTTTATTGTTATTCCAATAAGCGCAAATATATTTAACAATATAAAAGAAACAATACCCTTTTTAGAAAAGTGATTTTTTTCTTCTTTAAAAATTAAATACATATAAAATACTAACATAACAAATGGTAGTGACATGGTATCTGTATAAAATATGGGTACATACAAGAACAAAGGTGTTAGAAATAATGTGAACCCTAGCATAATTAACGCTTTCTTATTATCATATAATTTTCTTATTATTAAGTAAGTTATTGCAATTGATAATGTTATAAATATTATATTTATAGTTATTCCCGGTATAAGTCTATCTGTAATACCTATCATATAAAATATTTTATAAACGTAAATTAAAATGAAAATTAAAAATTTATTATTTGGGCATACTGTATAATACGCTATTGAGGCATCTGAAACTATGTCCCCCTTCATTATACTATCCACTATATCCATCACATTCCCCAGATCGAATCTCTTGCCAGAAACTGCAAGATTGTATCCACAAAATATTTCGATAGTAATGATTAACAACATTATTATAGTAAAGATAAGTATTTCTTTTTTTTTGGTCATAATTTTACTATCTAACTTTCCAAAAAAGCGGTATATATAGACCAGTATAAATAACACCCCTGCTATAGAGAACAGTAATGGAACCACTTCTGTATTTTTTATTTGGCTTTGATTATTAAATATTGTTCCTATTACTATAACAGTTAAAAAGAAGGCAAATACAATATTAAAAGCATTATAAATCTGTTTTCTTCTCATAAACTTCTCCCTTTTGAATTTATACCAGAAAAACTAAACACATCTTCTACCATATAAATAATTCTTTATTATATATTATCCCACTATTCATACATCTTTTCAATACAACATCTTCTCCTGAATATCAACATTTTTATTCATATGTATCATAAACCATTATTACCAAATATAAATTTTACTATTATTTTTAAGGCTAACAAATTTACTATATATAAAATAAAAACCACTTATACCAAAGTAGTTTTTATTTCTACAACATTTTTTGCTTGAAGTCCTTTATCCGTTCTTACGAGTTCAAATTCAACATATTGGCCTTCTACTAATGTTTTATATCCTTCACTCAAAATTGATGAATAATGAACAAAAATATCTTCATGGTCATTATATTCTATGAACCCATACCCTTTTTCGTTATTGAACCATTTTACTTTACCTTTCACAGCAAACTCTCCCTTCTATTACATTTGTACAATACAACTATAACAGCTTTACAACATGTAATTCAATTAATTTAAAACTAAAAAAGACGACAATATCTGCGGAATATTTCTAGCAGAATGCTTAAATATTATCAACTTTTTTTATTCTCTACAACCTGTTTTGTAAATTCCGTATTTTTTATAGCGTAAATGGTATTTTTAAATTTTATTTTGTTTTCTTACTAGCCTTTTAGCCTATTCTTAAATCATTCAAAACATAAATTAGAAAATCGGCGGGTGCTTATGATATTCTTGTTCATGGAAAATAGCAAAGGAGTAAATATATGAAAAAGAAGTTTTTAGATTATACTCTTTCATCGATTCATAAATATTATCCTGAATATAATGAGGAAAGAATGGAAGAATTGCGCTATGGACTTGAGGGGTTTTACCTTTCAACTACTAAACTGATTATTATTACAATACTTGCTATTATCCTAGGCATTTTTAAAGAAATGTTGATAATGCTCATCATGTTTAATATTTTGCGTTCTACTGGATATGGTCTACATGCTACAAAGAGTTGGATTTGTTTATTATCATCATCTACTGTATTTCTATTATTTCCAATACTTTCGAAGTTAATAACTATTCCAAATAGTATAAAGATAGTTCTAGCTATTATATCTACTATATGCATATATAAATATGCTCCTGCAGATACTGAAAAGAGACCATTAATTAGAAAAAGAAAACGTGATATATATAAATTCATTACCACATTTACTTGTATTATATTAAATATAATCTCATTATTTATTAAAAATGCTACCCTATCTAATTTAATAATTTTTGGAATCTATACTGAAGTGATACTCATCTTACCAATTACATATAGAATTTTTCATTTAAGTTATGACAACTACAAAAATTATTGTCTACAAATTGATTAAACATGTAATATGTTTAATATATAAAGAATAAAAGGAGGAAAACTATGGGAAATTTATTTGCTAAAATTTTTAATCTTCTTGGAGGTGCAGGTGCTTCTGCTTCTACTACGGCTTGTTGGTCATGGATTTTAGACGAGCCAGAAATGCCGAAAAGTTTAATAGAAAAATAAGAGTTCTCATAGGCTCTTATTTTTTGTGTCTATAATTAACTTTTGTACGTAATACATTCCATTAATTTCCCTATCCTGTGATAGGATTGGATTTTTATTTAAGATATCTTGCACCAACGATAGTCCATAACCATGCCCTTTCCCCTTTGTAGTGAATTTTTCTTTCACCATATTTTCAATATCTAACTTACCACTATAGGTGTTTGAAATTTGGAAAATAATATCATCATTTGAACTTCTAAATTCAAAAACAATATATTTCTTATCGGCATTTTGAGCAGCCTGTATAGCGTTGTCTATATAAACGCCTAATATCTTACTAATGTCTTGGAGATTGTCTTCTAGTAACTCCTTATGCTTATTTTTGATATTTAAATCGTCAGCCACATCTACAAATACTTCAACATCCATGGACTGCATTTGTCCTATCTTATAGCAGAGTAGTCCTTTAATTCCTATATCAGGAAATTTTGAAAGTTTTCGCAACCATTGAGAATTTATAGATACTGGCCTATTTTCCAATAATTCATTAATATAATCTCGTGCTTCTTTATTTCTTTTTGATATCTTATTTCTAATAATGATTAATTGATTTTCATATTCGTGTTGCCATTTACTTTTCTCTACCACTTCTTGCTCATAGGTTTTTGCATAATCTAGCAAAGTATCATACTTATATGATAACTCTACATTATTAGATTTTTCATTAAAATGAAGGATTATAAACGATACAACACAAATTAAAAAAATATCATTTACGATAAACCTCAGCTGGGAAGAATTTTCTCCCAATGAGTTTTGATACAACAGTATACTGATTGTAATCATATATAATATAATTACAAGTGCTACATTTAACGATTTTTTATTTTTATACCAATTGATAATATAACGTAAAATCTTTTTAACCTGCGGTATGATATTTATGATAACAAAGATAATAACTATAAATAAATTAGTCAATATAATGCCTATAAATGTACTGTTAAGAATATATACATTTGAAGTTAATAGGAAACTCACTATAACGAAATAAATCATTTCACTAACAGCCATTATTACAAAAGATAAAATAGCAAAAATGGTAATCTTTGCAAGATTATCATGTGTTGCTATTTTAATGAAAAGAATCGTGCTAATGATTGAAAAAATTACTCTTATAACAGATGGTAAAGATTCTATTACAATTGTATTGACCAACGAAATTAATATCATTATAATTACATTCCATTTTTTTATTGTATACACTTTATTATATATTAATTTTGAGTATACAGAATAATATGCAAGAATTGATAGTATTCCTGCGAAAAACCAACTAACCCATATTGACATATTCTTTTAGTCCTTTCTTTTTATCACGTGCTAGTAAATCAATACTTTCACCGGTATCAAAATAAATGATACTGTCTTTCCAATTGACAGTTTTGATTTTTTCGGTATTGATTAAACAACTTCGATGTGACAAATAGAATGTAGGACCTAATTCTTCTATCATTTCATTCATTGTTTTATTTACTGCAAATTCATTATATGTTGTTTTAATGATACATTTCCTATCTACAGTGTCTTTGGTTATATAGAGTATATCATCTAAATATAATCTATGTGTAATTCCACTGCTTTGAAATTGTATTACCTTTTTACTATCTACTTTTGCAACAGCTCTTTTTAGAATTCTTTCTACATTTTTTTCACACTCATCAAATTTTGAGATAAAATCTAATAACATAATTTGTGCTTTCAATGCCTCATATCCCAATTCTGTATGCGAGGTAACCATAATAATTATACTATTCCAATCATTTTTTCTTATCTGTCTAGCAATATCAATTCCTGATATACTATTTTTCATTTCTATATCTAATATATATATTTTTGATGACATATCATTTTTAATAAATTCCTCAAATTCTTTATTATAAACTCCAAATTCATGGACTTTATATTCAATGCTATTTTTCATAAACATTTTATCAATAACCATTGTAATCTTTTTTCGAAATTCTTTCTCATCATCGCAAACTATAAAGTTAATCATGAAATCATCACTCCCAATTTCTTATAAAATGTTTGCAAAAGGTTAACCTATTTATCTCCTACATAGTATCATAACAAATTACAAAAATCAACTAATTGCTACCTTATTATGACAAAATATGCTTACTCTTTATTTAACACTTCCCTATAAATTCGTTCTTTTATTCTTTTATCTTTAAAAAGTCTTATATATTGTTCTAATTTATTCTTATTTAATAACTTTGATATTTTTTGATAGTTATGAATGATTTCTGTATAAGTATCATAATCTAAATTTGTTTTATTTCTTACCATTTCTACTAATAGTCTTTCCAAATCATATATTCTTATATTATATTGTTGATATGTTACTACATTGGCTCCAACCATATACAAAGAATCTGTCATAAATATTTGTTTTACTCTATCGTCTTTTATTTTACGATCTTTCTGTTTTGTTGCAATATAGTAAACTGTTGGCTTCTTTTTAAGTAAGGAATAACAAATGCAAGCTGTTTCTAAAGTCACAATTCCATTCGGATGTTTCTTTACTAAATATTCTAAATAGTCATAGTTTTCGGTTGTCGAATATACCCCTTTCTTGACCATATATAGTTTTTTCTCTTGTACCTGCTTTTTAATTTGATAATCACTATATCCCTTATTTGCCAAATCTTTATATAGATATAACATATGTATCACCAGATTGATTATATTACATATATTTATTTTTTTCAATATAATACCGACAATCCCCAAAAATTTTCATAACAGAAAAAAGAGTGCTTTTTGTTTACACTCCTCCAACGGTTCCCTTTTTTCGTAAATATGATTTCCTAATCCAATCCACTGGAATCACTGTTGCAGATAGAAGAATCATAATTTCTAATTCTTGTAGTGTTAGGCCTGCTGTTCTAAATAATTCTCCTCCAAAATATATTAAGATCAATTGAACGATTAAAACAAATAAAATCACTATAATAAATATCTTATTTTTTAATATATCCGCAACTAAATTTAATCGACATGTTCTTGCATTAAAGCAGTTAAATATTCCCATAAAAATGAATAGTCCAAAAAAGGCTGTCATGAAGTATTCATCATTCACACCATTTCGAAATAACCCATGAATGAATGAACTTTTTAAGAAGATTACACACAGTAAAGATGAATAAGCTCCTGTAAAAAAGATTTCATCGCGCATATATTGATTAATAATTGGTTCATCTTTTTTCTTTGGTTGTTCTTTCATATATTCTAAAAGAGGTGGTTCAAAAGCAAATGCTAGTCCTGCCAAGGTATCCATAACCATATTAATCCATAGCATTTGGATTACGGTTACTGGCGTGTCTACTCCTATAAAGGGCCCTATGATTGACAAACTAATAGCGCACATATTAATTGTTAATTGAAAGATAATAAATTTTCTTATACTCTTGAATATTGTTCTCCCGAATAGAATTGCTTTTGAAATCGATAAGAAGTTATCATCTAAAATGACAATATCAGAAGCTTCTTTAGATACTTCCGTTCCACTTCCCATGGCAAAGCCTACATCCGCCTTTTTTAGGGCTGGTGCATCGTTCACTCCATCTCCTGTCATTCCCACCACTAAATTCATTTCTTGACTAACGCGAATCAATCTGCTTTTATCTTGTGGAAGTGCACGTGCTACAATACGAAGATTCGGAATGATTTTCTTTAATTCTTCGTCTGTTTTTTTATTTAATTCATCACTTGTTAAAACAATATCTCCTGTCTTATAAAGGCCAACTTCTCTTCCAATTTCTATTGCAGTATCTTTATTGTCACCTGTAATCATTACAGTTTGTATATGGGCATCTGTTACCAATTTTACTCCCATAATTGCTTCTTTTCTGATTTCATCTTTGATAAATAATAACCCTATCAATGTTAGATTTCGAAATGATTCTGTTTTTATATGTGCCTCTGCAGTCGCTAAAGCGATCACACGAATCCCTTTTCTAGTCATCATAGATATATATTCATTTATATCTTTCTTATTGTAAAGGGATTTCTTCTCTCCTAGTTCACTTACATAACTTGTACAATATGGAATAATCTTCTCTGGTGCTCCTTTGATTAAATTTAATTTCCCATTTTTTTGAATGATAGCCATTGAATATTTATTTTTACTACTAAATGGGACTGTGTCTATAATTGGATATTGATGGAAGGTATCACTTTGAATAAATTCAAGCAAAGCTCTATCCGTTGTATTCCCACCTATAGCTTTATGATTTTCATCATATGTACTTGCATTATTATAAAGAATAGAAGTTTTAACAATATCATGCAGTTTAGGATATCTAGAAAGCTCTATCTCATTATTATACCGTTTCAAACTTCCACTTGTAAAACCAATTACTTCTAGTTTTCCTTTTGTTAATGTTCCTGTCTTATCTGTAAATAAAATATTTAAACTACCTGCAGTTTCTATTCCAACCATTTTTCTTACCAGTACATTGTTTTTCAGCATTCTCTTCATATTAGATGATAATACTAAAGTAATCATCATAGGGAGTCCCTCTGGGACTGCTACTACAATGATGGTTACACTTAATGTTAGCGCATATAAGATGTGTCCAAAAATGAGTGGGAAATTTGTAATCATTTTTTTAATTTCTATCCAATTAAAATGATTGTCAATTACAATAACGGAGAATAGATAGGAAAATGATACTAGAAAAGCCCCAACATATCCAATGGTACTGATAATTTGAGCTAGATGGCGTAAACGTATCTTTAAAGGACTTTCAGGTTGTTTTTCTGTAAGCTCACTTGCAAGACGCCCATACATTGTTTTATTACCTATTTCTGTTACAAGCATTTTTGCTTCTTTAGAATAAATAACAGTTCCACGATAAATTCTATTTTTATCTTCTACTATATTATGTCTAACTGCTTCTTTATAGGCTTCTTTTGTTTCCCCATTTAAAGATGATTCATCAACACTAACTTCTCCCTCTACAATAATTCCATCTGCTGGCACTTTATCTCCAGACTGCAAAATAACAATATCGCCTTTTACAACTTCATCGATTGAAATCTCTTTAATTTTGCTATTTCTTCTTACTTTACATTTAATTTTAGATGATTCCTCTTGAAGTTTTGCAAACGCCTTTTCGCTTCCCACTTCAGATATTGTTGATATAAATGATGCTAAAAAAATAGCAATTACAATCCCTACAGTTTCAAACCAATCAAAATCTTGCATTAAAAATACCATTTTGATTCCAAGTGCAATTAGGAGAATTCGAATAATAGGATCTCCTAAACTCTCTAAAAACTTTTTAAAGAACCCCTCTGTTTCCGTTTTAAATATGATGTTTTTCCCATACATTTGTCTATTTTTTTCTACTACTTCTTCTGTTAATCCTGTTTTGATATTTGTCGTATCCATAGGCTCCTCCTTTACTTAACTATATTAAGTAAAAGAAAAGCCTAGAATTTTTTATCGCTACTTTATTCCGACATTTTATCCCCTTTATATAGCTCCATATATTGTTTCTCTTTTTCTATCTCTCTAATCAATTCCTGTGATGTTGGAAAATGTAGCTTATAAGTAGAAGCAAATATACTTTCATTGTCTTTAGGTAACGCATATTTTACAACTGTCTCATTTTTATTTGTACATAATAAAATACCTACTGTTTTATTCTCAAATTCACTTTTAATTTCTCTATCATAATAGTTTACATACATCTGCATCTGTCCTAAATCTGCATGTGTTAATTTCCCAATTTTTAAATCAATGATTACAAAACATTTTGCTAAACGATTATAAAATACAAGATCTGGATAGAAATGATCCTCTTCAATCGTTATTCTCATTTGTGAGCCTACAAACATAAATCCTCTTCCTAATTCAAGTAAAAATTCTTTTAAATGATTCAAGATGCTCTGTTCTAAATCTGATTCAATATAATTTGAATTCTCTTTTATATCCAAGAATTCTAAAACAAATGGGTCTTTTATTAAATCTTTGCCTGTTTTAATTTCTTGCCCTTTTCTGGACAAATCCAAAACCTTATCTTTATCTTTTGAAATAATTAGTCTCTCATATAACAATGAATCCCTTTGTCTCTGTAACTCTCTTACACTCCATCTTGCATTCATTGCTTCGTGCATATAAAACTCTCTTTTGTTTTGTTCTTCTATTTTTATCAGTTCTAAATAATGGGACCAACTCAATTCGGTAGACAGTGTCTGCCAAATTTTAAATGACATATAAAACTTTCGCATATTTCTTAGATTTCTACCTGAAAATCCCCTACCAAACTCTTTGGTTAATTTTTTCGATAGACTTTCTAATAACTTATCTCCATATTCTGCCCTTTCTAAACTTCCTTGCATATTCATAATCATTTTACCTATATTCCAATATAGATTTAACATTTCTGTATTTACAGCAGTATAAATCTTATTTCTACTACTATTGACTAATAATTTTATTTCATCAAATATCTGTTCTACTTCACTATCTAATACTGTATTCATAGTTAGCCTCCTCTACCCATATATACTATATTTAGTAGGCTAACTCCTTTCAAACTTAAAAAAGAAATAGATTTTTTCTATTCCTTAACTATTTATTTTGCTTATAATATAAAGCCTTTTCTATAAAGGCATCAAATATTTTATTTGCGTCTTCATCATATTCTAACATCGTTTCTGGATGCCATTGTACACCAATTGTGAACAATTTATCCGGATTTTCTATAGCTTCAATAAAACCATCTTCTGAATAAGCAGATACTTTTAGAGTACTTACTCTATCTACATGGTAATTGTGTTTACTATTTACTTTTATTATATCTTTTCCTAGTATCTCATGAAGGTGTGTATTCCTTTTGATATTAATGTTATGGACATATTTAATTTCTCTTTGATGATGATTTATTCCTGTATCATTCAAAGTAGTTGTATAATATGTTGCATTCGCTAGTTCATTATCTATTCTACACATCATCTGCATGCCTGCACAAATCCCTAGGATTGGCATGTTCTTTTGTAGTGCATAACTATATATAACTTTATCATATTCATAAAATTTATATCCACCTGGTATTAGAATCGCATCACATAAATCTACAACTTCTTTTAATTCCTCTATTTGTTCATCCGTTAACTTTTCTACATCTCGTGGTTTCTTTGTTTCATATTCAATATCTTGATTTGGAAGTATTAGTAAAGGAATTCCACCTTTTTTTACAATAGCTCTTCTCGTTCCCTCCCAAATACAAATAACTTTGTCATCATCGCTTGCCATATCTGGTCTACCAATAAGGCCTATTATCGGTTTTTTCATGATTATCCCTTCTTCTTTACTTTATTTACAATATATTCAGCATTCTCTCTAATAATCTTATTTGCTACATCGTACCCATATCTATCATAAATTTTTCTAAAAATATCTCGTGAAATCGTTTCGATAGGAAAGGCTTCTAAATGATGATATGATTTGTCTGGGTTAAAATTCATATCATCTGTAGAAAGTAAAATTTTATCAATGGGAAATTTCATCGTATTGATAAGGTAGTCAAGGTGTTTTAAAAAATTATTCTGTCTTTCTACATATGTAGCATTTTCATTGTTGTTCAATAAAAAGTTCCCATTTGTAAACAATCCTATATATCCATTTGAATCTTTAAGTCTTTGTATTTGAAAATCTGTTAAATTTCTATCTCTATCACATAATGACCTAATATTAGAATGGGATGCCATGATAATAGAATCTTCTTTCCTATTATCACTATATACATCTAATATATCGTTAAATGTATTCATATTCGCATGGGATACATCAATAATAATTCCTAAATCAATTGCTTTTTTGATAAGAGAAATTCCTTTTTTCGTTAACCCCGCTTCTGTTCGATTTCCAGAACCATATTGATTTCTGTGATTCCATACTGGAATTATACTACGCAATCCCAATTCATATAAGCCTTCTAAATCTTTTTCTGTTTGTATATAGTCACACCCTTCAATGCTATATATAAAATTTTTATTATATGGTATAATGCCCTGCTTCTTCATTGTATTTAAAAAGCCAATACTTTTAAGAAACATATTCCTAATATTACTCATTTCTTGCAATGAAATATCTAATTCTTCATTCATCTCCTCAGGAGTCATAAAATATAAGTTGATAATTCCCCCTAAAACGTTATTATCCTGATATATCTGTTTTAAATCATATATCAGTTTTTCTTTATTCGCAAACTTATTATTTTTAACCATATTAAAATACAATATCGTTAATAAATCATAATGCATATCATACATAAAATCGCCTCATCAAATATGTTTACACTTTGTTACTTCTTTTTCTTTAGTCTCATTATATTGTAATATATCTTCTAATGCTTTATACTGAATAGCAAGTTGCAAAGCAGGATGCACAACAGCTGTATCCCTATCCCAAGCAAATCTTGTAGCATCTATCATTGTTTGTCCATTTGGAAGTAAAATCGTTTTTTTACCATTCTCATCTTCCTCAATCTTACCTCTTTGCGCTGGATCAATAAAAGTCATCCTGTTATGAGAGCGGTTTCCTGCCATAAAGAAATATAATTCGTTTATTGGATCTACTGTTAGCTGTGTTCCAGTCCATCCTGCAGAAGCAAATGACTTACCACTCATTGCATGAAATAACTCTGAATCAGTAGAAATTGGATTTTTTGAATAACATAGGAAGCCTAAATATTGGACATATTTTGTTTTTTCATCCTCAGTATAAGATTTACCCGTTCGATTTTTTGCCATCATTTCTACATATTTATTGTCAATAATTTGACCATTCATAATTCCTTTGGCTAATTTCGTCATGTCATCTTTGGTTGAGAATAACCCAGCATGGCCACTTAAATTTCCTTCTATTTGCCCCATAATTTGAGCCTTAGGATCATAGGCAACCCCCTTTTTAGCGTTGGTTGTAATATTAAAGTTTCCATCTTTATAGTATTTTCCATCAAAATTTGTACTAGCTACTCTATCTAATTTCATTTCAGGTACAACTACATGGGTATCAACCATTTTTACTTTTTTCAATATATTTTCATCTATAAAGCTATAATAATTCATATCGCTAACATGCTCAATAACATATTTTAAAATCATAGCTCCCATATCTGTATATGGTCTATAATTAGTGTTTTCATGGTCAATTTCTATATCAAATAAAATTTGTTCTGCCTCTGCTTGTGATAAAGCTCTATCAACACGTCCATTGGTTTTTAATGGTACATTAAAACTTAATAAATCCAAAACGGTAATACCTTTTAAATTTTGAAATTCAGGAGCATATCTCACAACTTGATCTTTTAATGTAATTACTTCTGTTTCTACCAATTTTAAAATACTTAAACTAGTAAACAGTTTCGTAATTGAAGCCAAGTCAAAAATGGTATCTTCCGTCATCTTTTCTACATCTGGAACTAAATTCCCTTTTCCATCTAAAGATACTTCCTGTCTATTTCCTACTACAACAGTTTCTCTATAATTTTTTGTTCCATAACTAAATACCATACCTGGACACATTTCTTTTTTATATATAAAATTCCTGACTTTCTCTTCTATTCTAGATTGTTCAAACAGTATTTTACGCATATCCTCTATAGAAGCATCATTATTATTAGCAACGATATCTACAACTGGTTTTAGCAACTCATAATATTGTTTCTTTGTATATAATCCCTTTTGTTCCAAAATACATCCACTATTTTGATTTTCATATAATTCATTCACTAAACTTTCTAATAAATCCATATAAAATACCCCAAACTATTTAACTGGTCACTTGATTCAAATTTCTAGCTTTATATTACTTGTATGAAACATATAAAGGAGACGTCTATTTTTCTCATTATGTTTTTATAAATTTTCAATATATTATAAATAAATCATTAAATAATTCAGTTCATTCTCCTTTGAACTTCTCTATCTAATTCATCTCTTAATTTTTGATACTTTTTCTGCTCCTTCGATGAGCTTACTAAATACTTATGGTTATTAATTTGGCTTTGCCACTCAACAAAACCCATGGACATAAAGCCTGGAGTTAAAATGATCAAATCTTTATTTTTTATACCATATATACTACTTATTAAACCTAATAAATATGAGCTTAGTGCTAATACTATTTTTATGTTATTATTACGTTTTCCTTTTTTTACCTCTTCCGTAGTTATATCTAGTAAATATTCTATATTATGCAATCGTTTCTTTAAGTACTCTAATTCCCAATCAAAACCAGATAATACATTTTCCATGTCTTTAGGAGTTATATTTGCTTTGTCTATTCCCAATTGTTGTAGTAATTCATCATCTCGTAAAATGTCTTCTACAGCTAATCCACCTTTATGAATTAAAAGTTCCCTTACTTTTTGTAATTCTTCTATATTTAACATAATCTTTCATCCTCTCTTTTATAGGTGTATATTATATATAACATTCTTTAGATTGTCAAATTATGACTATAGAAAAAAAGAGAATTACTCTCCATTATATTTTTTACATATCTCTAATGCATATTCTAATTCTTTAATGAGTGAAGCATAATTTTGATTAATGAATTCTATATCATTTGCTTTGCTCTTTAATTCATGTTCTAATGACATATCTGCTAGTTTTTTGATTCCCAAATATTTCGCATCACTCTTCTGGGCGTGCACAAGTATTGCATAGTTTTCCATATCTTCATTATTTTTGTATTGTTCTAATAATGGAAGGCGTTTTTCTGATTCTTCTATAAAACCCTCTAGCATTTCATTATAAGCATCTATATCTCCAAGTAAAGATATACCTTCTTCTACATTAAACCCATTTTGTTCTAAATATTCTTTATTATATTTTTCCACAGGCTTATCTTGTTTTAATTCTTCTTTTTCTGTAGAAACTGGCATATCTATCTCATAAATTTCATCTGGGAGTGGTCCAAAGATATCGTCTTTAGCGTTTTCCACAGGTTTTCCATTTAAAAGATAAGTCTGCAGTACTCTTTTTAGTTCTGTTTTATCAATTGGTTTTGATAAGTAATCATTGAAACCTTCACTGATGTACTTTTCTTTCATACCCTCTATTGCATTTGCAGTAAGTGCAATCACAGGTATATTAAAGGAAGTATCTTTCGTTAGTTCATGAAGGGTTTCAGTTCCACTCATTCCTGGCATCATATCATCCATTAGAATTAGATCATATTTTTTACCACTAGATATTTTATCTACACAATCTTTGCCATTTTCTGATTCATCGATATCTGGTCCATATTCTCTAAGTAAGCGAGCAGCTACTTTAATATTTAATTTATTGTCATCTACAATTAATATTCTTTTACCATGAATATCTATTTTTTCGATTGTTTCTATCGTATTCTTTTCATTCTTCTCTACTTTATTATCTATAATTTTTTGTGCTAAATAGACAGTAAATTTAGAGCCTGCTCCATACTCACTTTGTACAACGATTTTTCCACCCATCATTTCAAGTAAACGTTTTGTTATAGCAAGACCCAACCCTGTTCCTTCTAAGGTTGTGTTTCTATCTTCCTCTAGACGATTAAATTTTGTAAATAAAGTATCTATTTTATCTGACTTAATACCTCTTCCAGTATCTTCTACAGAAATTACAAGTTTACTAATTCCCTTTTCATTGACACAATTTACTTCAAAATTAATTTCCCCTTGTTCTGTATATTTTACTGCATTGGTTAGAAGATTTGTAATAATCTGTTTTAATTTTCCTGCATCACCATATAATGTTGATGGTATATCATGTGCGAATTTAGTATTTAACTTAATCGGTTTTTCCCCAATTCTTGGAATCATTAATTTTGCTAAGTCTTCAAAAATAGGTACTGGACTGTATTCTTTTTCAATAATCTCCATCTTATTGGCTTCTATTTTAGAAATATCTAAAATACCATTTACAATTTCTAGTAAATTCTGACTCGCCATAATAATATCATCTGCATCATTATAACAATCTTCAATCGTCTTTTCTGTTTTAATTGCCTCACTAAATCCTACAATGGCATTTAATGGTGTACGGATTTCATGAGACATACTCGATAAAAAATCACTTTTTGCACTATTGGCCTTCTCTGCTTGATCCTTGGCTAGTTCTAATTGCTCCATCATCTTTACATCTGGATTTTCAATAGTGAAATACATAATTAAGTCTACATATGCTAAAACGGCAGTTATAATCACAACTTCTGGTTGTACACTTCTCATTACTAAGACAAATATAGCTAAAATAGCAAAGGCATAGAAAGGGATATATTTCTTTGTGATTATACTTTTTACATTAAGAACTAAAGACGCTATAATTAACCCCACGTATAATGCACAGGCAATATACATAAAATTGGCAGAGGGGCCATAACTATACATGACATTGTCTGTGTTATATAAGTATACAGGTAAAATGAATATTCCTATAATTATAAATAAATTTATAAATCCGGATATTCTTTTTACATTTTTATAATATTTATATACTCTCTTATTATCTTTGTATGATATGTATATTATATATAAGAAAAAACACCATATCCAAAGTAGAAATTGGATATAATCAAATTTATTCAACCATTGTAAAAGTAAAACGCTTTCTTTAGATACATATGCTACAAAGATGATAGATATCATTAATATACTATCAATAAAACTTGTAATTAGCATCCCAGAAAAAAGTTCCGTTTCTTTATTTTCTACCCTTTTTTTAGCATAAAATAAAACAATTAATAACAGTGCACAGAAAAAACCGCATACAGGTATATATAAGTTCGACATATTTCTCATTTTTTCACCTTACTTTTCACCATTATATCATAAATAATAAAAAGAATGAAACAAATCATTCCTTTAACATTTTAATTAAATTCTTTGTAATTAAGCAATCATCTTCAATTTCATTTTTTTTAGTGGTTCAAATACTTCATCTGGAGTTGGGTATGGATGATACACGATAGATTGTTCATAGTTTAAATCATAGAGTGGATATTCTGTTACAACAGACATCAATTCTGCACGCAACTCATCAATATTTAAACCCAAACGTTGTTCATTTGCGAGCTCTAACTCATTTAAAGTATACTTACCAGCTACTAAATCTGAAAACATTTGATTCATATCGTTTTTTGAAAATTTCGTAGATTGGTTACACTCCATCCTATACCATCTTGCCGTTGCCATTAAATCCCTTAATCTAGTTATACAGTCAGCCTTAGAATCGCCTTTGTTTATATATATAGGGTTCTCATAATATACATGACATTCTTTACTAACTTTATCGTATTCAAAATTAATAGGAACGATTTGTGCACCTGTATTTTGCGCTACCTCTATAATTCCCCATTTCATCCATAACATTAATGATTCAGGAGATAAATTCCATGTAGCTTCTGGAAAAACAATTAGGTTTTGTTTCTTCATAATATATGCTTCCATAGCTTTTTTTGCTAGTTGCATATCCTCTTTATTTTTTCGATCAACAAAGATGACACCATTTAGTTTAAAAAACAACTCATCTATACGTCTAAGATTCTGTTTCCCAGCTAGAATATAGGCTCTCCTATCTATCGCATTACAAATAATAGGTGTATCTTGAGCACTATAATGATTTGCTACATAGATAGCAGGAATATCTTTATCGGTGTGACAAATATTGTCTTTAACTATCTTATATTTTATGTTTGTCTTACTTAATTCTAATAAAGCTGGATGAATAGCATCCCGAAACTTTATTTTTGCCATATTATCAATAATTGATTTACCACTATTAAACTTATCTAATGTTGTCATCTGGCTCATTGCATTTTCCCCTCCCTCTTTCTCTAGAGCTGTATTATATCATATATAGATTGTTTGTCAAATTATACCAACATCATTATATTTATTTTAACTTATAACTCAATTATATCAGTTTTAATTACTATTTAAGGTTCTTTAAGCTAAATTGTACACTTGTTTACAAAAAGCGAATACATTTACATTCTATTTTAATGCTACGCATAAATCTTCACTATACATAACTACTAGATTGTGCATTGCTCTAGTCATTGATACATATAAAAGTTTCATATCTAATTGGTTATTTGGTGAATATATTTTTTCATCTGCGTCCACTACTATTACGCCATCAAATTCTAAACCTTTCGATAGTTTTGATGTAATAATACAAATACCTCCATTATATTCTTGATTTGTATCATCTATAATAGAAATATTTATTTTATTTATTAGTTTTTCATATATTTTTTCTGATTCTACTTGATTTTTTGTTATGATTGCAATGGATTTTAAGCCTTTTTCAATATATAAATTTACGTAATATTCAATATCTAAATATTTATCATTTATTTTATGATATATAACATCATCTGCATGTCTTATAACTGCTTCGGCTTCATTTAATTTTAAATATTTATTAATCTTATTAGCTTCTCTCATTATCTCAATACTTGTACGGTAACTTTTACTTAGGTACTTTATATTAATGTCTTTAAAAACATTATCTTTTATATCTTCCCATTTTTCTAAACTACGATATGGATATAAACTTTGAGCTAGATCGCCATATATACTAAATGTTGAATGTTTCATTATCTTTTTTAATGCATAGAATGTTAATTCATTATAATCTTGGGCTTCATCTATAACAACATGTTTCATATTTATGTATTCTTTTGAACCATATATTTTATAATTTATATAAAGTAGTGATGATAAGTCTTCATAATATATTTTTCCATCATATTGATAACTATCATTATTTAGATTACTTAATATTTCTTTATAAATTGTTGTTGCTTTTTTAATTACTTTTGAAAAATATTTTTTAAGTAATGGAATATAACTTTTTTTAATTTGTTCTAAAGTATTTGTTCTATTTACTCTAACATTTTTGATATCTTTCCCATTTTCTAGTTCATTATCATAATAATGGTCAATTCTAAGAATATTATTTTGTTGATTGTCTATTAGGTATTTATCTAGTAGTGTAATAGCTCTATCTACTTTGTCAGATAACACTTCATAATTTTTATTATTTAGTTCGTCCCATACTTCTTTTATTTTTTTGTTTGGAAGAAGAACAAAGTCTTTAATTTTTAAGTCATCTGTAGGACAACTATTTTTAAAATAATTATCTAAATAGTTATTTATTATATTTAGAAATTCTATGGAGGTTTTCTTTTTGGAAAGAGATGTATACCCAGGTTCTATTTTTAAGTTTTCTTCAAGGTAATTGTTTGTAAATTCTATTAAGTCATATTGTCTTACGTCGTTAACATCTAAGTCTGGTAATACTGAAGATATATAGTTTATAAAGAATTTATTAGGTCCTATTACCATATACTGATTGTTACTTATTGTATCTTTATAGTTATATACGAGATATGCGATTCTATGGAGTGCTACAGTTGTTTTACCACTTCCTGATACTCCTTGAATAATTAAGTTTTTATGAATATCACTTCTTATAATTTCATTTTGTTCACTTTGGATAGTTGAAACAATATTTTTTAGTCTTGCATCAGCAGATACTCCTAAATATGGTTTTAATAATTCATCATTTGATACTGTATCTACATCATTAAATGATAATAGAACTTGACTTTCAATATTATATTGTCTTTTTAGTAGTAGTTCGCCATCTACCATATCATCTTCTACTTTATAAGTAGCCTTCCCTACGTTTGAATCATAGTACAGTGACGATATTGGAGCTCTCCAGTCTACTATAACTATTTTATTATCATAATTAATAATCCCTACTTTTCCTATGTAACATATATCAGTAATATTCTCTTCTTCGTTTTTAAAGTCTATTCTTGCAAAATATGGTTTTTCTATATTTTTTTTTAAAACATTTATTTTCTTTTCTAACAAATTTTTCTTCTTTAATGCTTCTTCTTTATCTTGATATAATTTAAAGATATTATTCATTTCTAGTGTTGTATCTTCAATATATTCTTTATATTCTTTTAATATCTCCTCTAACTTTTGTTTTTCTTTTTCCATTTCTTCCATAGAATATCCCACTTTCTACTACAATATCATAACATAAATATTTATTTTAATCACACAATCAATTCAATTATTTACTTTAAAGCAAAAATAATGCTATACTTATAATAGAAAGGAAATAAAACTATGGAATATAGAGATTTATATAACGCAAAAAGAGAATTAACTGGAGAACGTATTTTAAAAGATGATGCTATACCAGATAATAGATATATAATGATGGTAGTCATTTTTATCGAAAATAACAATCATGAGTTTTTAATTCAAAAAAGAGTTCCTAGTAAAGGTGGAAAATGGGCTACAACTGGTGGTCACCCAAAAAGTGGAGAAAGTAGTCTAGAAGGTATAATTTCTGAAGTAAAAGAAGAATTAGGAATTAAAATTAACTCCCCAGTTTTGTTTAAAAAAGCTGCTGGTAAAAATACTTTTTGTGATTTATACTATTTAAAAGGAGATATTGATTTATCTGACTTAGCAATTCAAGAGGAAGAAGTTGAAAGTGTAAAATGGGCATCAATTGATGAAATAAAGAGACTAATGGCAAATGATGAATTTAATAAAGGACATTTTATGATGTTTAATGACTGCTTAGAATTTATTGGTCAAAATAAAGAAACTTAGGAGTAAATAAGTTTCTTTTGATTTTCTAATTTATTTTTGATATTCTTAACATTTATTGTTAATGATCTTAAAATTATTGTCTTAAATTGTTCTAAATCATATTCTTTTTCTGATATATTTTCCATTATCATATCTACTAAATTCTCTAAGCCTATTAATTCTATTTTATTTAAAAAAATTTGTAAACAATTCATAACCTCATTGTCATCTAAACTTTCAATTATTAATTGTTTAGAAGTAAACAAATCATCTTTATGGTTTATCCTAAATAATGTAACATTATTACTATATAATAACGAGCTAAATCTGTCATCATCACCTATCGAAATGATAAGTTTATTTATCATTTCTGGATTATTTAAACCAAATATATGTGAATTATCATATAAAGGTGCAAATCTTATATTATGCGTTCTAGAGTTATATAAAATTCCCCAGTTATTGGAATTTCTATCTGATTGTAGCAAAAGTAAATCTATTGCATACATTTTTTTTAAGTCATGCATAATATCAGATAAATCAAATTGAAAATCTTCTTTTATATTGTCTATAATATTCTGAATATCTTCACAATTGTTATATGTGGTTATTTCCTCTATTGTATGGCTAAGTTCTTTTTTGAATTCTAAGATTCCATTTTTATGATAGTTCAAATATGTATCTATTAAATGTGTTCCATCAATTAATATCTCATCATTATCTATAAAATTTTTAGATATTATTCCTCTTCTTCCTGAATAATTTGCCAATTGACACCTTGGCGATAAAATTTCAAAAAATCCATATAAATTATAGCAAAATACTTCTGAATAACTTTCAAAAGTATTCTCCTTTTCTTGTTTATAAATTAATTGGTTATTGCAAAGCGTAAATTTGTTTCTTTTGCCAGTTAAAATTGTCTTATTTATAAATTCCTTTTTATAACCTAATAATTCATCTAAATTAATACTTTTATTTTTAGATGAAAAATATTCAAAAATATAATCTGTAATTATTTTTACGGTTATTGAATATTCCAATTCATCATCTGTCATATGGTAAACATTATCAAATGCATAATGACTTACCAATTTGCTATATTTATCACGAATAAATTTTTTTAATTCCTCTACATTTTTGTATACATATATACCTTTTCTTTCTACATATACTTTATTACTATCATCTATCTCTAAAAATAAAATTGAAATTTTATTGCTATCAAATAGATTATTCATATTTGTCACTTTATATTCTAGCTTCCATAATTCATTGCCTGAATATGGATATATTAAAGAAAGAAATTCTGGAAATCTATCATTAAAGTCAATAGTTATAGCATCTGTTACTGTTACATACTCTTGAATATCGATTATTGCGTCTTCACTGAATTCATTCATTGAATTCCATAAAATTCCTATAGCTTTCATCTTTGTCTCTTTTCTAAACATTTCTCAAGTTTGATAAATTCTAAATCATTGCTTTTTTCAGTATCAAAAATGTAATCAATTTGAGATAAATCTATCTCAACAAAAGATTCATCTACTTTATTGAACATAGTTAAATCTGTAGTTTTTTCTCTGCTTTTAACTCTCTTTACTCTAATTTCATAATCTGCATAAGTCATTATACGTATATCTAGGGGTAGTAAATCAAAAATTTCATGAAGTAAAAACCAGTCTATTATAAAATTTTTATCTTTGGATTTATCAATCATTTTCATTATTTCTGATGCAACTTCTTCTAGAAAAAATCGATGAATTAAAATATTTTTTTCATTTTTATCAAAATATGTAGCAATAATATCTTCAATTTTATATTCCTTATCCTCAAAGTACGTGTTAACATCATTAAGCATTCTTTTGGAATTCATAACTTTAGTTTCTATAATTTTATCTACCTCAATATATATATAATTGGGATATTTCCGTTGTATTTCCTTAGATAAAAAACTTTTCCCTGAACCACCACGTCCTGTTATTCCAATTATCATAAAATATCACCTTCTATTCATAATCTTTTTTCTAATATCCAACGTCAGTTTATTCATATCAATTCCTTGCTCAGTAATTAGAAAATAATTATTAATTTTATTTATATTTTCACTTTTTTTCAACATGATATTTAATTCATCTAAAAACAATTCCCTACAATCATTACTACATAAATATGTATAATATATAATAAGATTATGTAATAAACAGGCTCCATAATAATTTTTTGCATCATTTATTAAATCTATATATTTTTTCTTTACATCATCTAATACTTTGTCAATATGTGTTACCATACTCATATTTTGTTTTGTAAATTTTGATTTCGTTAATGAGCCAGTTGTATTTAGGTAATAGTTATAGTATACTTGTGAGGTCATTGAAATTGAATTCGATTTTTTTATAATTTCCCATAAAAAGATAAAATCTTCATTGATAGATAATGATTCAAACCTAGTTTCACCGATCGTTCTTTTATTAAATAATTTTCCCCAAACAGCACTTCCTATTTCAAAATTTAAAAACATCTTAATAAATTCTCTTTGACAAACTATTCTATTTCCATTGTTATATGGTGAAAAAATTCCAGATTCTGAAAGACAATTTATGTTACTGACCGAAAAATCACTTTTATGATTATCAATTAAATTATATAATTCATAAATATAGTTTTCATCAATTGTATCATCTGCGTCTATAAAACAGATATAATTCCCTTTTGATATATCTATGCCGGAATTTCTGGCCGCCCCTACTCCACTATTTTCTTGATCAATTATAATAATTCGTGAATCTCTCTTTTTATACTCTTTACATATTTCTAAACTATCATCAGTTGATCCATCATTTATCAATATTATCTCTAAGTTTGAATATGATTGAAATATAATACTATCTAAAGTTCTCGACAAAGTACTTGAAGCATTATAGATAGGTATTATTACAGAAACTTTACCGTTCATGAGAATCCCCCCTTACTAATTGATGGTTATAATACATTCCTTTATAGCAAAAGTCAAATTATAAAAATTTTATATTCTGTACATAAAAAAGTAGTACTATTGTGTACTACTCTTCTCTATTTATTCACCTTTTGTAGATTTTTATCTAGTCTTTCTATCGTATCTGAGTAACGATTATGTATTGTTTGTAGATAAGAATCTAGCGCTTTATCTGATTCTCTTTCTGTCCTACTATTTTGAACTACTTGTAAGAATATCTTTGCCTCTCTTAGATGCTCCTTTGCTATGTCTCTTTCTCGTTTTTTACTATAATCCATACTTTCTTCCGATTCTTTATATATTGTATTTAAGCAATCGTTTAGTGTTTCTTTTACAATACCTCTAGGTCCTTCGTTCGTTACTTTCATATGCGATTCAGCTTGTAATTTTGGCATTTTTTTTGCTAATATTTTTCGTTCATACATACAGCTCAAAATATAATTTGCTAAAGCATTATGCCCTGCAGCGGTAATATGAAAATTCATTGTACTTTTATTATACTTTTTGCCAATTGCTTCTGTATTTATAAATGTAATACCATAGTCTTTACATAGTTTTTGTAATTTTTCGTTATACTGCAATACTAAATTTCTAAAAATATTCATACCTTCTAACTCTAATGATTTCGGTATATAAGCTCCTAATGTATAAATATCTATATTATGATTTAATGAAAGTATATTTTCAAAATTTCTTTCTATCCCATCCATGGTGCTTTGTAAGGATTGTGGGTCTTCTGCTTTATTTACTGTATAGTTGTAGTTTGGCCTCTGATTTCTTTTTTTGTAATCTCCTTTAATTGCAATAGGATTATTTCCCACAACTCTCATTAAGTTATTTGCTCCACTTGAATAAATTACAGTAGGCTCTACTGCATTTTTTAAAGTATCTGTAATAAATATTTTTTCATCACCTTTTTTAGGTTGATATGCTGTTCTATATATATTAGCTATTTGTCCAAATGATGTGGGCAAGTTAAAATCAGTCATACCTTTCTCATAGGCACTAATTGCACCATATATTTGCGATAATTTAATCTCTTCTAAACTTAAGTTATTTTCCAAAAGATAGTCTATGTGTTCTGTTTTATTCATCGTTAAAGAAAACGCATTCATCACTGTTGGATGTAGCTCCTGATCTTTTAAAACTTTGGCAACACGTTCTAGTAACCCCTTTTTAAATATTGTAGATCTAACTTTTACTCCTTGTGAATCATTTAATCCAGCAATTACAAGTCCTCCCTTATTTTTATAATACTGTATTAATGATTCTACTTTTTGATCTTTATTTTTCATCAGTTTTTCCCCCCCTCTATGACGTGTATTATATCATATGTGAATTATTTGTCAAATTATATGCACCTATATTTATTAAATAGATATAGTTTTATTGCTAAATACAAAAAAGAAGTTTCTTCTTCTTTTTTACTGACCCTATTTTCATACAATCACTACTTTCTTCAAGTCGTACTACTATGAGCCACTCAAATTTATTCATCCCATTATTAGTTCTATATCTAGTTTAATACACTTCTTTTCCTTCTAGATATGGTAAGAATTATAATTTTTTTAATGTTTCATCTAGTATTGAATATATATATATATCAACAGACTGATTCGTTATTTTCTCTATATATTTTTTATAGCCTTCCAATTGATGACGATATTCTATATCATTTATTTCTTTTGTTTTATAATCTACAATAGCGTACCCATCATCGTATTGTATGATTAAGTCTATAATACCGTGCTTTTTTTCTAAGTTTTCTTCATATATAAATTCATATTCTTTATATATATTTTTGATTCTTTTTTTAAAAATATCTTGTGATAAGAATACGTCTATCTTCTTTTTATAAAAGGGTGTTACTGGAAGATTGTCTAGCCTTGGGTTTTCAAAATCGATCATTTCTAATAATGAATGGATATAGGTACCAAATTCCATATTCTTTTTACTATCTTTTGTTAGTAACTGATGATTTTCTTTAGAATAATGACTCTCTTCTACTATCTTTTCATCTATCTGTAATTCTTCTACAGTAAATGTACTACCACTTACTTGAATGTTTTCTTTATAATTTGTTTCTTTCGTAAAATTATATTCTTTGGTAAGTGGAATTTTATCTAAATCAATATTTACTATATATGGTTCTATATACATTTTAATTGAATTTACTATATCTAAAAATGATGTATAGTGACTACGTGTATATGTATCTATGATTCTTTTTTGATTTGTTTCACAACACATATCTTTTATATTTCCAACAAAAATCATTTTTTCTTTCGCTCTTGTTAACGCTACATAGAATAGTCTTATCTTTTCTCCAATTTCTTCTAACAAGTATTTTTCTTTATACATTTTTTTATAAATCGTCGATTTTATACCATTCCTAGATACAGGTAAGATGATTCCAAATTCTTTATCATAACAAAATCTATCTTTAACTTCTAATGTATTAAATGTTTCATAAAGTCCTGGAAAGTAACACACATGATATTCTAACCCCTTGGATTTATGAATAGTCATAATTTTTACAGCACTATTATTTGAAGTATTCATTGAATATTTGATATCAAGTTCTTTTTGTGTAACGTCTTCTAGGTACTTTGATATATCGTAAATATCATACCCTAGCATTGATAAGTTTTTTGATAAATTTATAATGTATTCCATTCGTACTAAAGATTCTTCTACATTACCGATGGTTATTATCTTTTCATAAAAATTGAATTCTTGCAATATTTGTTTTATGATTTCTGTATTTTCGGATGTATCAATATTATTTGCTAGAATTGATACCTTTTTCATGAAGTCTAATTCTTTATAGGTTTCATCTCTTAAGCATTTAAAAATGATATTATCTTCTATATTTACAAGATAACTTCTTGCTATACTGATAAATGCATATTTGAATTCTGTATCATATGTATGGTTCTTTTCTTTTATAATTAATTTTATAAGATTTTTAATGATATCTAGATCATATCCATTACGCAAACTTTCATCTTGATAAACCATGAGGGGAATTCCCATGTATTCAAATATCTTCTTATACAGGGTAAAGTTTTTACTACGATCTAATAAAATAACAAAGTCCTTATATTCAATGGGTCTTGTAATCTCATTGTCTTTATCAAATACTTGATAATTCGACTTTATCTTATTTTGAATATCATTCGCAATGGTAAAGATTTCAATTTCTTCTTTTTTATACTTAGAATCTTTTTCATATGCATATGTATAGAATTCAAAATTATGGTTGTCTTTTGTTTTTCCATTTTCTTCATAGCTCATATTTCCAAAAATCATTTGATGGCCATCTTGGTACTCTGCTCCCCCAATCTCATTATCCATGACATGATCAAATATTTCATTGATGTTTTCTAAAACTTCTTTTCTAGAACGGAAATTTTTCATTAAATCAATTTTAATACCACCATCATGTTTTTTATATGTGTCATATTTATTTTTAAAAATATAGGGATTGGCATTTCTAAATCGATAAATAGACTGTTTAATATCTCCTACCATATACACATTATTTCTTGCAATACAGGAAATAAATTTTTCTTGTAAATCACTTGTATCTTGATATTCATCTAACAAGATTTCACTAAACTTACTTTTCATCTCATTTTGTGCTTCTGGATATGTATCTACAACTTTGATAGCAAGTTTTGCTATATCGGTAAACTCATACATATCGTTTTCTTTTTTATAGATATTTAATTTCTCATCAAATTTTTGGATGATTTTTATAATGCTTTTTACATATGGTAGTGTACTTAGAATATCATTTTTTATTGTTTGCTCATCTTCATAGACTGTAAAGTCATTTAAACTTTTAATCTCTTTTACAATTTGTTCTTTTTTCTTTTTGATTTCGTCGGTACTTCCATTTGGTAGTCTTGGGAATTCAATATTTATACTATTTTTAAATTCTTCATATTTATGACTAGAAAAAAGAGATTTTAAACTATCGTTTACCTTATTTATATAGTCACTGTCAACCATTTGTTCTAAATTTCTAACAAGTACTTTTATTGTGTCAACTTTACTTTGTAATAAAGTTACATACCGTTCAATATCCTTCTTTAGGTGATTATCTGTAAAATAGTTTTCTATATATGTATTTAAATAATTATCTTTATCATAAAGGAGATCTAGTTTTTCATTAAGCTTTAAAACATGTTCTCTAAGTTCTTTGTCATCTTTTAAACAGAAATCAGAAATAAATTTCTGAAAGTCACTATTCTCGGTATCATACATTTCTTCAAAAACTTCATCCATTAATCTTTCTTTGGTAAGAGTCATGATACTGGCTTCTGCTATAGAGAGGTTCATAGGAATGCCAATTAGATAGTAATACTTCTTTACCGTTGAAAGAGCAAAACTATCGAAGGTTGTAATATAGGATGCATCTATCTTATCCAATTGTCTTTTTAAGGAGGGTTCTTTTTTGATAGAGGCGCGAATTCTTTCTTTCATTTCTCCTGCTGCTGCTTTTGTAAAGGTTAGAATTAAAAGGGAGTCAATATCAATTCCTTTTTTTAATTTTTGTATAACGCGTTCTGTTAATACAGCCGTTTTTCCACTACCTGCTCCTGCAGAAACGATAATATTGGTTCCTTCTGTTTCAATTGCTTGTAATTGTTCATCTGTCCATCTAGCCATTTATTAACCTCCTTTACTTTTCTTTTTCACTTTGCATAGTTAATCCTAAAAACTTATTATTCCATTTTTCTACCTGTTCTGTTATTAAAGATTTTGAATAAATAATTGTACTATTATTTATTTCTTCACTTTCTAATTCATTATTATAAAATTCCTTTATCATTTTCTTTTTTTCATAAAGTAAAATTGCTTTATCAAAATTATCATCAGTATAAACTCTTATTTGGTTATATCCCTTTTCTAACGCTAAACTTTCAAAGAAATCGAACATCTTAGAGCCATAACCTTTTCGCCGATACTCTTGCAATACACCAAACCAACTTAACCAAGCATCAAGAGGATATTCATTGTATGAATATAGCCCAACTACACCAATAGGAATCTCATTATCATAAACAATATAATTTATCATTTCTTTTCTATATGAATCTTTAGTTATACCTTCTATATAGTTTTGCCTTCCGTCTTCTAACGGAAATATTGTATTTTGAATCTTAGCTGCTAAATCTAGATTGCTATTATTTATCTCTACATATTTTAAATCCATTTTATTTTAACTCCCTATCTATTTTAAACTCGCCGAATTTGGCGAGATTAAAATCTCAATTATATATTAGTTCCTAAAAATTTAAAACAATTCTATTTCTTAATCCATTTCTAATAATATCATTCGAAATGATTTTCCATTTTTAAATTCTGTGGAATCGGAAACGAAAATATAATCGCCATCATTTATATTTGTTCATCATTATCGCCTCCTAAGAAATCTAATGTATCTATTTTTTCTAGGGAAACAACATCTTTTTCTGTTTTGTAGCAAATATCTTTAAACTTACAGTATTTGCACCCAACAAGATCATCTCCAATTCGTTTTGGATTGATTGGAAAGTTTCCATTAAAGATATTGTCTGCTGCTTCTTTAATTTTTTCTTCTACTTTCTTACTCATTGTTTCTATCTGTTCTTCTGTAATTGTTTTGGCATAGCTATAAAACCCATTTTTTCCTATTTTCATTCCTCGAATGAATTCGCTATCTTTATATGTAGTGTCAAATTGCTCTAGCAAAGTTTCATCCTGTATACTATACCCATCTAATCGAAGAAGTTTTCTCTTTTCACAAATGTAGTCATCTCCATCATAACTAAAGTCTTTGTTTAATACTTTTTGTAAATAGAACCCTACAATTTTAGATTCTCTAAATTTTGGATTGTGTTTTAGTAAATATACATATACAGGTAGTTGCATCTCTAATCCATACGGTATATTCATAATATTGGTTTCAGGTGTTCCTGTTTTATAGTCAATAATAGATACCAATTTTTGATTGTCTTCTTCTTTATACATAATTTTATCTATAATTCCACTAAATACGATTTTAGAAGATGGATTTGTATATAGTTTTTCTTCACATAGTGTTTCTTTTAGTGTTGTAAATCGATTTTGATAAGAGAGTGTTTCTATAACAAACCTTAATTCATCTTTTAATTTATGTAAGAAGAATTTCTCTTTATTGCTCCATGTCTTTTCTTTTATATAATTGTTGTATTCTGTTTCAAAATCAAAACTTTCTTCTACACTTTTTGATAATACATAATGATATAAATTTCCTATTTCTGTCATAAATGTTTCTTCATAAATATCTAATTTTAATACATTCGCAATATAATATTTAAACCCACATAAATAATAATTATTCATGCTAGAATATGATAAATATACTTTGTTTTGTAATAGAGAAGTTATTTCACTAGAAGAAATTCCTGTAAATGTATTATCATAGGTTCTATAAGAAATTGTAGGATACTTAGAATATAGTTTATTTATATCTATATCTTGCTCATTATACTTTATTAATTTCTCTATTTTCTTTGCTAGGCAGATTTGATTGTATAGATTAGAATAGCAATATTTATCTATCTTTGAATTTCTTATAGGGAAGTTTTCTAATACTATAGATTTTGTATAACTATCAAATGGGGTTTTCAATTTATATGTCATAATTACATTCTTTGTATTTTGTATTTTCTGAAGCCATTTTTGTTTTTCTATTTTATTTTTGTCAAGAGATGTATCTATTTCAAGTTGTTCTTTGGTAGCATCCGATAGAAAGTCTTCATCTTTATAGACCGTAGGCATATTTTCCATATTACATCCTAGAACATATACAAAATCAGTCTCTTCTAACTCCGTATCTAAAAATGAAATACATTCAATACCATCAATATGGGATTTTGGTATATTTGTAGTTTTACATTTATATATAAAATACTCTATGTAAGTATCATCTACTTTTTCTTCTGGTAATGTATTTGTAATATTTATGAGCTCTTTTATGATGGGATTATGTCCATATTTTTCTATTAGTGTAGTACTTACCTTTTCAGTATCATTCTCTTCTTTTAATAACTTAATCCACTCTTTACAGATTGTATTACCATATAGAATTGATGAAGATTTTAAATGAATAGGAAGTGAAAACATAGAGAAAATTAGTTCTAAAAGATACTCGTATTCTTTTGAAATAGATACTTTAATATGAGATATGTCTATATGTTTTAATTGTTCTCTAATAGAAGAAGCTACGAAGACAATTTCTTCCTCTATAGTAGTAAATTCATAGACAGTAGGTATATAGTCATGAACATCATTGTTTTCAATAGTGATAGATGTTATCTCTTTTACAGAATCCAATAGTTTTTGATCATATTTATTTAGGATGTAACCTTTTACTACAATATTTACTTGTTTTAAATATTCTTTAAATAAAGGATTTTCGTGTAATAGATTCTTTTCTTTTAGTTCCACTTCCATTTCCTTTAGAAAACATACTTTGTCATTTTCTATACTAGGTGTATTCCAAAGTAAATACATATTTTTAAGTAAATTTTTTGCAATATCATACTTTATATTTCTTGTCCTCATTAAATAATACACAGCTTCATCATCATAACTGAATATATATTGCTTTTTAAATTCTTCCAAAGACATGTATTTCTGATTTGACAAGGTTGTTGTTTCTTTTAATAATTTTTCTTTATATGAATGATTTACTATATATAATGTTGTTTTCATTGTATCACCTAGCTATCTATATTATAATTTTTTGTGACTACTTTGTATTTTAGAGTCTGCTACTTCTTGTAAATACGCCTCTTCTAATTGCTTATAAGACTCATCTGTAACATTGATACCCTTTTTGTCTATTATTGGTATGCCAAGTTTATAAAGTTCTTCTAAATCATGGTTTACTTCATGATTGGCATGTCCTAATATATCGATTAAATATACTAACTTTTCCATATTGGCAGAATTCTCTTTGATTTGTTTATGCAAATGACTAGCAAGGAGAGTTCCTATAACATATCTTAAATCATATTTAAAAAGTAGACTATTTTCTGCCAAAATATCTTTAATATATCCAAAGGCAAGCTTTGAAAATGTCTTATATTCTTCAGAGCTTTTTGGTAAATTTTCTACATACATTTTTAAAATCTCTTTATCTACATGATTTCCATTCTCTTTATATAAATGAAGCAACACATGTTCAAACAATATTCCCCAAGCATTATTGGTCGAATCTAGCAGTCTCTGCTGTTTGTAAATCTTAAATTCTTCATTCATTCCATACTTCATTTTTAGATAATCTTGTAATAGGAATTCCACTGTAATTGTTGTTCCTTCTCCGAAACCCGATTTAATAATAGATTCATTTCCTAGACGAATACCTTTATATTTAAGCTTTGGTTGGCTAAATTTGTGTATCAATTCGTGACTGATCGAGTATATATCTTCTACGGTTTCATTGTATTCAATTCCAACACTACCCTCATCATTTACATATCCATTTGACTCATTTGTTGTGTGATGAAATCTCACAGAATATTCTTCTTCTCTGTTTCTTGCGTCCACTAGGCGTTCTCTTAAAATATTTTGAAACATATCAGCGTACTCTGGTTTTATAGAATGAAAGAATTCCGTAACGCATTGAATTGAAGTATTGATATCTACATGAGTATGATATTTAGGAATAATTTTTACTAGTTCTTCTTCACTTTTAATTATAATTTGAGCTAGCTTGACAATTTCATCTAAATGATTAAGAAATATTTGGTTTGATGAATTGGTAATTTCATTATGTAATATGTCATTTAATTTATCATAATCAATCATTCTACACCTTCTTACTTATCGATGTCTCTTTTTATTATATCATATCAAAGTTATTTTTCCTTTTTATTTTCCACAGTTTTTTATCTTTAGAATAGCCTTTTCTTATATATAAAAAATCCTCTATAGGAGGACTTATTTGCTTTTTACTTTAAAATTATTATCTAATAATCGCTTGATATCCTCTTTTAGAGGCTCTTGATTGCTACTAATACGATTAATACATGTATATAAGATACGTAGTCTTACTTTATCTTCTGGTAAAACGTCCGCAAATCTTAAATAAGCATGGTATCCATTATCTAGAATAATGTTCATTTCTGCTTTTGTTTTTTCAAATGTAATTGCCACTGCAGAAATTGACTTATACGAAATAGAGTAAATCTGTTTTCGCATACCAAAACGACTATAATTATCAAACAAAACAATTTTCTTATCCGTAAATGTAGCATGATCTCTTTCTGTCTTATATGCTGCTAAAATTGTTTCATCTTCGTGAACATAATGTCTAATATATCCTGGTAAGTCTGATTTACCAATGACATTTGAAAAATTAAATTTTTTTGTAATTGCCTTCTTTCCTACATAAAACATACTTCCACCCACCTACTCTCATTATACCATGTATAATATGGATTAGTAAATTGATTAATTAAAAATTTTGATATTTATGGATGTTTCTAGAAAAATTATAATACCATGGTAAATCCTTCCAATCACAAAAAAAGCATAGTATCACTGTACTAGCCCTTATTCATTTCACTTTGTTCTAATTCTCTTTTTAATCTTAATCTTTTAACTTTATAATCTGCTAATTTTTGATGCAATGGTCCTTCTTCAGATGTATGAGTGTTTTGACTTTCAATTAATTCATCACCTTTGTCACCTAAATTATTTGGGCATGAATATTTTGATTGAATAAAATCTGACATTTCCTTTGCAGCAGGTATTTCAGTATTTTCGGTAAAAAAAGGTGTCCCTAAAAGCTTTTCTTTAGTATCATCATCAATATCTTCCATTGTAATTTTTGCTTCCACGCTTATTAAGTTTCCATTCTTTACTATTTCAGCAAGTTTTTTCCTAATGTTCATTGATTTTTCTTTAACTTTCATTCTATACCTCCCTGATACATAACTTTTGTGAATATAATAACATATTTCTTTTTAATAGTATATATCTTTGCATCTATTAGTTAAATTCTTAAATTTCATTTAACTAAGTGTTTTAAGTCATATAATATCACGTATTTTATAAAATGTCTATTTCTTTTTCATCAAATTTTCTAATTCTTTTACAAAGACAGAAGGATTTTCTTGGGGTGTTAAGATAAATACCTTTTGTTTTGCTCTAGTAAGTGCGACATAGAATAGTCTTCTTTCTTCTGCATATAGATATTCTTCTTCTTTTGGAAGTACCATTTTTAATACTTGATGTTCTTCGATTTTGGATGGGAATCCTGCATAATCGTCTTTCATATTAATTAAAAAAACATAGTCGTATTCTAATCCTTTGGACTTGTGTACGGTTAGATAGGGAATAGTCTCTTTCATTTCTTTAATATAAATAGATGCGTCTTTAATTTTTATATCATCATTTTTGAATAATTGTATATCTTTATTATTTCTTCCTAAGATAATTTTATTTTTTCCTGTGGATAATGTTTTCAGAAGAGTTAGAAATACTGTGGATAAGTCTGTATAATAATGGATTTCGATAGGATTATCTATATGTTTAGAAGAATGAAGTTGTTTTTTTATTTGTGCTTTGTTTTGCATAACAAATGTTCCTGCGATATCAATCAGTTCTTGACTATTTCGATATGTATTTTCAATATAAGAAATACTTGATTTACCAAAGTATTTTTCAAAATTGATAAAAAGCCTGATATCACATCCACTAAATCGGTAGATAGATTGAAAATCGTCTCCTACTGCGATTAATTTGGCATTTGTATGTTTGATAATGTTGTGGATAAGTGCATATCTGACCTTTGATGTGTCTTGGAATTCATCAATTAAAATATATTTATAGGGTTTATAATGATACTCATTGTTTGTTAGTTTGGTAGCCAGTAGTAGCATATCATTGACATCTATCTGGTTGTTATTTTGTAGGGTTTGTTGATATTTTGTATAGATTTGCTCAAATATAATTAGAAATGCATTTTCAAGGGTATTTTGTTTTACTTCTAAATTAAGTTGTTCTAGCGTTTTTGTATTTGATTTAAAGATATTCATAAATGTTACCAGTAAATTTTTTAACTCTATAATATAGTCATTGTTATTCTCTATCATATCTACATATACTTTCTCTTTTTCTAATGGACTTGTATTTATTTTTAAATTTTTTATTTTTCTTTCTAGTATATATGGTAATCCTTTTTCATATACATGATATTTATATATATGAATTGAATCTTTAGTCTTTTTCTTATCTATAAGTTCTAAAGTATACATTGGGTTATAGAAATTATAATAATGTAATATCTTTTTACTAAAATGGAATACACATCCATAGGGCATTCTCTCATATGTGTATTCTATTCCTTTTAAATAAAGATAATTGGCTATTATAACTTCTTCTTTATCTTTAACACGTTCTTCCTTATTTTCACAAATTTGTCTTAGTGTAATATGTTTATATTTTGTTTTATAGCCTCTTGGTATTTTGGTAAATTCACTAAAATATTTTAGGATGAGTTCAAATTCCTGCTTTGTACTATTTTTGAAATATGTATCAATACAATCATCTAATATATGTTGACTTGCTACTTTTATAGTGGGGATTTGTCTTTTGATGATTTGGTACCCTAGTTTATGAAATGTATATACATCAATATTATAGTTGTATATTGTTTTTAATTTATGTTGCAAACTCTTGGTTGTTTCATTTGTAAATGAAATACATAGTATTTCTGATTCATCTATTTCTTTTTTACACAGTAAATAGTGGATTTTCCCAATCATGGTTAAACTTTTTCCACTTCCCGCTCCTGCTACAATTAAATTTCTATCATTATCTGTTACAATGGCTCTTCTTTGATTTATATCCAGTGGATATCCACATATATTATCAAAAAATTTATGATTACTACTTAGTTCTTCTTGTATGTATTTTTCATTTTTCTCTTCTATGAGTTGTTTTAAGTTCTTTATTATGTACATGTGTTTATGAAAGAATATATAATATACCTTTCTCTTTTTTAATTCATTATATATGGACGCACTTTTTTCTTTATAATCTTCATACATTGATTCTGTAATATATTCTTTCTGTATCTCCAATTTTTTCTTTAAATTTATGATATCATGTTTTAATTTCTTATAAACTTTTTTCATAGTTTTTTATCTTATATGCATGGTTTTAAATAATATGTCGTTTTTTTTGAATCATCATAAATATTATGAATTATATTGATTTTATTGTTTAAAGTTAGATATAATTGATATGGAAAAATAAAGACTGGAAGTGGTGTCATGAAAATAAAAGATTTAAAATTTCGTGAAATTGATCATCATTATTTCTTATTAGAGGATAAAAAAAGTATTGGCCGAGTAGGCAAAAATATCCATAAGAGAATAGACCATCCAATCCTTCTACTTGGTTTTATTGATCATAAAGAGGGGCTCTCATTTAGAGTATTAGGCCCTATTTCTTTTGTAGACAATGTTTTATCATTGGATTTAGAATATCAAAAAAATGAAGTCATTATCTATTATGATTTTTTTGAAGAGTTTACTGTTAGTCAAGTTACAAAGAATATTATTGATAAAATAGAGGGGATACAAGAGATTGAAGATAGTATGGCTAAGTATGACCTACCAACCTCTTTAAAGGAATCTAGGGAGGATACCTCACTAGACAGGTATAGAGATTTACGCCTAATTGATGATATTCAATTTCTATTGATTACCAAACAAGGAACAGAAGAGGGACTTTGGGCTCGTATTGAAGAAAAACAAGACAATGATCTATTACTATGTACTGTATTAGATAAACCACAAAAAAAGTTTGGATTAAAAGTTGGTGATAAAATATATGTTAAATATATTGAACATCCAAAGTATCAAGGGCTTGCATTTGTAAAGAAAGCATAAATTATTGTAGCTTTCTTTTTTACTAGTATTGATTTTTTCTTTGCATATTTCATAGAATAAATTAGTAAGGAGGAGCTGTAAAATGAGATTTATACCTGATGTTTCTCCTAAAGCCTTTACACTAAGTGCAATTATAATTGGATATTTGCTAATCGATGACACAACTGCGAATGAACAAAATGCTCTTGGAAATTGGTTAATGTTAGTAGCACAAGTATTATGTACAAATGCTTACTATAAGCAAGTACAGCAAGAAAGGGGAATTGACACTTCAGGAACAGGTACAAATAATACTACACCAAATACATCGGAAACCATTGTTATAATGCAGAAAATGATGAATGCTATGCAGCAAGAGATTGATGAATTAAAAAAGCAACTATAATTTGTTGCTCCCTACATCTTCATTATTACAATCGTATTTATTTATAAACTGATTTAATTCATTCATACGTTTATCTAAAGCCTTAATATCCAAAGAACATTGATACAATTCTTCCTTTACTTCTTTAGGACTCTCTCCTAGAAATTTATATCGCATTTTATGATCTAAACTTGCCCAGAAGTCCATTGCAATTGTCCTAATTTGGATTTCTGCTTCTACATACTCTGTTGTGTCATGTAAGTAAATTGGTATTAGCACAATTAAGTGATAACTTATATAACCACTTTCCTTGGGACTATTGATATAGTCTTTTTCTTCTTTGATTGTAATCTGTTTTGAACTTTTAATCACTTCTACAATATCATAGACATCAGATAAAAAGGAACATACCAGTCGAATCCCTATAATATCATGAATGTGATTTTGCATATTCTCCATTGTACATTCATAATTTTTCCTTTTTAATTTAGCAATAATACTTGATTCTGATTTAATTCTAGATTTTATATGTTCTACAGGGTTATACCCATGTTTAAATTCAAATTCTTTAATTAAAATTTGTAATTGCGTTTCTAAAATTCGTTTTGCAAAATCATACTTTAACATTACTTCTGCAACTTGCTTTCTTGGTGTATTCAAAATTTCATCCCCTTTTCTTTTAGGAAAAAATAAATCCTTATAAAAGGATTTACTACATTTAAATTTTTAATGCGGTACAATTGTATCATAAATTATGAAAGAACGCAAATTCTAATTCTTTGTAATTCTGTGAATCCCTAGTAACATTCCTATATATAATATTACGCTAGAAATAATATTTTTATCACTTACATTCAATCCAGTACTAGGATTCTCTACTGTTGTCTCTACATTTGAAATTACTATCTCTTGTTTTGAGTTTTCTTCCTCTGGAATCTCTATTTCTGGGATTGGTTCTGGTTCTGGTGTTGGCTCTGGTTCTGGTGTTGGTTCTGGTTCTGGTGTTGGTTCTGGTTCTGGTGTTGGTTCTGGTTCCGGTGTTGGTTCTGGTTCCGGTGTTGGTTCTGGTTCTGGTGTTGGTTCTGGTTCTGGTGTTGGTTCTATTGGTGGATTTTCTGTTTGATTTTCTTTTATATTTATAAATGAATATAAAACTTCATTCTTATTTAAAGGAATCTGTTTTGGTTCTTCATCTAATAGATATCCAATCGGCGCTTTTGTTTCCTGAATCCAATATGTGTCATAAGGAACTTGTTTTAATTGTGTTTGCCCAAAATCATCGCTTTTCAGTTGAATACTATATTGATATATTTCTCCATATATAGTAAATTCTGCTCCTTTTAAACCTATTTGATTGTCTACTTTTTGAATTACAAGATTTCCCTTTTTTAAGTAATTTATGAAGTTAAATGTAAGTATATTTTTTTCTGTAGTTAAATCTACCTCTGTCACAGCTGTATCTAATATATAGCTATTTGGGCATTTTAATTCTTTTATATAATATTTTCCATAATCTAGGTTGTATGTTGTTCCAAAGCCATTTTGAATATCTATTTGTGTTACTAATGTATTTTTTTGATATAAAATATTACCACTTCCATCTATAATATCTTCTTTTGCATATAGTCCATATGTAACCCCATTCATGTCTTCTAAAGAATATATTCCTATCCCTATTCCATTGTTTTCCTCTATACCTAAATATACTTCTCCTTTCTTATAAATTGTTACTGTATATTTCATTGGCTCATTGTAGATGGTGATGTCCATCATAGGACCGTGATATTCATATATATTGAAAGTAATAGGCTGTGCTAATGTTTTATACCCTACTGGGGAAGTTACTTCCTCAATACGGTATTCTCCTTCTTCTAAGTATGTTTCTGTTGTAAGTTCTCCAGATTCTCCAATTGTTAATATATCACTACCATTATCTTCTATATATTTACCTCTTATTACATCATAAACTTTTATCTTTGTCTCTCTATTTTTGATAAGGTTTCCACTCACAGAATCCCTTTTCATGAAATGAATTTGTGTTAATGTCTTTACTTTATAAGTGACACGAAAGCTATCTATTTGTTTTCCACTAAATCCAAAAGTGGCTAGTGATTGTGAATTGTTACTCATATATACATAGCTTGTCTCATAGTTTAGATGTTTCTTTGTCAAAGTAACTGTTGCTGTTCCTTTGAACTCAGCACTTAGTTTCAATGTATTTCCCTTAATTTCTCCTAACCATAAATCTGATTCATAGTATTCTAGTACTCCATTTGTATCTTCTAGAAGAATATCATCTCCTTGATAGGTATCTACATACGTAGGAAGGTTGGGTGTCATACGATATCTATTTACAGATGTTAAAATCTCATTTTTATAGTTATCAATATTTATTTGATCTCCTCCTTTGCCCATGGTCCAATATACTTCTCCTTGGGTTAGATATTCCCATATAATTTCTTGTGTTGCTAGATAATAATTCGTGTCTACTCTTCCTGGATATCCATATCCAAAGTAGCTTACCACTTCTAAATAATTTAACTGTTCTTCACTAATATTGGTAAGACTAAAATCATTTGATGAAGAATATGTATCATTTCTTAAAAGTATCGTTGGATCTAGGCAATATGCTACTTTCCCATTAACATATACCATTCCTTGTGGGCCTGTATAAAACTGGCCTCCTACATCCCTATTTGAATATACACTATCCAAGAATTGAATCTCGACGTGACTATCATTTTCTAATGCTTTTGCTTGCATACAACTCATTATACAACATACTACAAATAATATAAATTTTTTCATATTCTCTCCTTTCGAGAAAATACTATAAGAATATTTTTTATATACGTCAAAGGAATAATTTCCTATTTTCTTCTAAAAAAAGATACAGAATTTGAAAATCTGTATACAATTTCACAATTTTTGTGTCTAATACAAATATAGATATATAAAATTATATAATTCTGGTCATATTAAAAAAAGGTGATATAATGAAACGAAAAAGTATATGGCTAGAAGGTATTTCAAGTAATACATGTCCAAAACTAGAGCATGATATCGATGTAGATGTTTTAATCATTGGTGGAGGAATAACAGGGATTAGTACAGCTTATCATTTAACTTCTCAAAATTTAAGTGTTTGTTTGGTGGAAAAAAATAAGATCGCAGAAGGGGTTACAAGTCGTACTACTGGAAAACTCACTTATTTACAGGAAAATATATACACGAAACTTAAAACATATCATGGGAAAGAAAAAGCTAAATTATATTTAGAATCTCAAAAAAAAGCAATCCAATTAGTAAAAGGTATCATAAAAAAAGAAAACATTGAATGTGATTTACAGAAAGTTCACTCTTATGTATTTTCTAATCAAAATGAAAAGAAAATATGTAATGAAAAGAATCTATTACATGAATTTGGAATTTCTGTAAGGGATACAACTGCTCTTCCTACAGGGGAAAATATTTCCTATGGATTTTATGTTGAGGATACCTATGTTTTTCATCCGCTTAAATATGCATATAGCTTAAAGGATATTTGTTTACATAGAGGAATCTCTATTTATGAAAATACAAAGATTATATCTATTGATAAAGAGGAAGAACAATATCTTTGTAAAACAGAAAATCATATGATTAAAGCCAAATATGTAGTTTTTGCAATTCATTATCCATATTTTATAATTCCCTTTTGGATGCCTTTAAAAGCATATATTGAAAAGTCCTATATTGAAGCTTTTAAGGTAGATAAGAATTATAAATTTAGTGCGATTACGATATCTAGTCCTACAATTTCTACTCGTTATCATTCTGATAAGAATTGCCATTATCAATTATACCTAACAAATTCCCATAATCTTTGTATTAAGAATAACGAAAAAGAAAATTTTGAACAACTATTACAGACGAAAAAAATAAGTCCTGACTATATATGGTCTAATAAGGATATTATGACAGTTGACTCCATTCCTTATATTGGCTCTATCAATAAAGAGAATACGCTCCTTATTGGTACTGGATATAATACTTGGGGTATGACCAATGGATCAATTGCTGGGAAAATAATCAGTGATATTATTTTACAAAAACAAAATCCATATATTGAATTATTTGATCCAAAAAGGGGAATAAATATTGGTAAGCTTATGAATTTTCCTATTATTCTTGGTAGTAATGTATATTCTTTTGCAAAAAGTAAAATTCGTAAACAAAAATCATGGTACCCTTCCTCTGTACGATTTGAGATAAGGAACGGGGAAAACCTAGCCATTTATGTTGATGAGAATCAAAAGGAACACATTGTATATAATGTATGTCCTCATCTAAAATGCGGTCTTATTTTTAATGAGGTTGAAAAAACATGGGATTGCCCATGTCATGGTTCTAGATTTGATATTGATGGGAACTGCATTGAAGGACCTAGTAATTATAATATTACATATAAAGCTAAGTAAAATTTATAAGATTTTCGATTATTTAGGTATCTATTCTGTTAAAATTTCCTATTTTTAAATATACTATAGTAAAGGAGGATGATATCTATGTATGGATATCCTGGGTGTGGATATGGGTATGGTGCATCTGGTGCTGGCGCATTTTGGATTATACTTATCGTATTAATTATTTTCTTTATCTTATTTTGGAATAATGGTAGCTGTAACAACAATCATGGCAACCATCATCATAATAACTGTTGTAAATAAAGGGTATTTTAATGCTCTTTTTTTGTTATTCAGTCTATATATTGTTATCTATTATCTTCACATATGTGCATAAAATACTCAAATATTGCATTCATATTTTTATCAGTCATATATAAACTTTCTGGATGAAACTGCACTGCTAAATAAAATTTTTTATTTTGATCTTCTACTGCTTCAATCACGTTATCGGATGAAAAAGCAGCCTGGTTTAGAATTGAAGTATCTGTAACATAGCACTTGTGTCTTGAATTAACTAGTACTTTATCCTTATTTATAATTTTATACAAATTTGATTCTTTTGAAATTATAATCTCATGTACATATCCCTCCATACTATTATGTATTTCTGAATCCATTCTCTCTATTTTTCCACCTACTGCGCGAACCATATTGTTAAGCCCTGCACATATACCTAAAATTGGTATATCATGTTCATAGCAATAGTTTGCTACATAACATTCATATTCATCGGAGAATCCCCCACCTTGGAGAATAATCCCATCACATAAATGAATTTGTTCTATTAAATTTTGTTCTTCTCCTTTTGTTAAAGAATTATTCCAATCATTCCGTGCTCTTTTTTTATTAGGACAAGTTGGTAGAATTCCTATTGCAATTCCACCATTGTCAAAAACAGCTTGTTTTACTTCATCCCTGATAAAAGTATCTGGTCTAATATAATCTTTTATAAAATGTTTAGAAACAATTCCTATCAATGGTTTTTTCATATTTTCTCCCATTCCTTGCACTTTAAAATCCATATTCACTATAAAGATTATGTTTTTTATAATTATCAATCATAATTTTTCTTGTATCTGCTAGTGTTTCTGGTAAATTATTGATATCAAACCATTTTAATTCATCACACTTATCTGGTTCCATAATTGATGGTATTCCATGATATTTATTAGTAGTGAATGCTACTAATATGTATTCAGCATCACTAAAATTCGCGTGAATTGTAGAACTATACCTTAAATCTTCTCTTTTAACATCTACTCCAATTTCTTCTTTTGTTTCACGAATCATAGCTTCTATTAATGTTTCTCCCTTCTCTAAATGTCCTGAACAAGAAACATCATATTGCCCATCCAATAGTCCTGTATTAAAACGGCGTTGTAACAATATATACTCCGTACCATTTTCCTCCTTTGTTATCATTAAGAATACTGCACATCGTACTTTATGTCTTTCTTTCATATCTCAATCACTCCTTTGTTTCTTCTTCTTTTATAACTGCATACTAGACAACCTGTTCCCTGCTTTGTTCTTTGTCTTACTTCACTTTTCCATTCATGTCCACATATATGGCATTTCCAGTACACTTGGGTTGTAGAGCCATAAATTACATTCTGAGGTGTATTGTTACCGTTTTTTTTATAATCCCAGTCTACTACTACTTCTGGATTTTTCGTAGCAACATCATTATATCCTGCTAATACTTTATGATTAGAACAAATTGGACAACCTTGATGCTTATCTGTTCGATTAGAAAGTATTGCTTCCCATGAGTGCCCTTTCTTACATTTCCACCAAATACTCCTATGATTTTTTGCAGTGATACTATATGGATCTAGTCCATTCTTTTCCATATCCCACTCTTTTAGTAATTCTGGGTACATGGCACCAAAGGAATTCTTGAGTCTTTTCATCTCCATGATTTTATAAATTGCTTGTCTATCTTTTTTTATACTGGGATTTACTGTATCATTACGAGAATATTTTTGGTTTATAAATCTAACAAGATAGCGAATCGCTTTTTCTACTTCTTTTTCATTTGCGTCATTTATATAATACTGGATGGAATTTGAATTTAATTTAGGATTTGCCTTGTCACGAATTCGGATTAGTGTAATTCCTTTTTTTCTACATATCTCATCTTTTTTTATATCTTTTTCTATTTTTTGATGCCAAAAACCATCATATTCTATTCCTAGTCTTAGTTCGTCGATATAAATATCAATTTCTCTATTTTGCATTCCTAATTTATAGTTTTCCTTTATTGTTGGAAATATCTGTTTCAAATAATAAAATATGGCTTTTTCGTTGAAAGAGAACTGTAACCATTTATGACAATCGCTACAGCCACGATTATGTAATGTTCGTTCTCTTAATGGGGTCTTCCACTCACGTCCACATTTCTTACATTTCCACCATATATATTTAGCACTCCCTGCAGATATTTCTGTGGGTTTTATTGCATTTTTCGTTTTATGCCATTCGTTTAAAAGATGGGGATGTGTAGTTGCAACATCATTAAACCCTACTAAAATTTTACGATTAGAACAAACAGGGCAATTGGTTCCCTGTGAACTTCTTGTCCCAATATAAGCTTGCCATTCATGCCCTTGTTTGCATTTCCACCAAACTTTCGCATTCGCACCACCTGTATATTCTTCTATGGGTCTATTTTTTTCATGGTTGTATTCTTCTGCTAACTTGGGATGGGTTGTTCTTAAATCGTTGTAACCTATCAAGACTTTTTGATTGGAACAGAATGGACAGCCATTTCTTTTTCTAGACGCAATCACTGCTGGCCACTCATGACCTATTTTACACTTCCACCATACTGATTTAGAACTACCAATTGTGTAATTACTAGGATTTACCCCCTCATTTTTATCAAAATCCCATTCCTCTAATAACTTAGATTGCTCTACAGTAATGGCTCTTTTTTTATTTGCAAAGCAATTTTCTCCTTTTTCTTGATATATTTTTACCCATCTTTGTATTAAATATCTATTCTCTAAATGATATTTTTGGGCAAGTTCTTCATAACTTCTTTGATTTTCTAAATACTCTTTCACAATTTTCATTTTGTATTCCCCTGAATACTTAGAATAATGCGCAGTCATTTTTGTATTCATTGTAATCACCTACTACATGAATTTTAGATAGCAAAAAATATATTAATCTATAAAAGAATTAATTACAACAGCTTAATATATACGTTAAAAGATTTTTTGAACTAGTTTTGCTGGGTATATCTCAAATAAGCCTAGCATAGTAATCTGTAATTCAAATGGAGTAAAATTCTTTAATAGCTTTTCCCTCATTGTAATTATTTTTGTATAATCTTTATCTATATGAATAGTAATATGGAAATTGAACACGTCTGGATTATAATACTTTGAAGAGAAGCTCTTAAAGATATGGTTTTGTAACTCATATAGCTCTTTATTCTTTGATACATTCAAATATAATACATAGCTATCTTCATTTCCTTTCATTATATCAATTTTATCTATTAATACTTTAAATGGTACAAAGGGGATTGATTTTAAAAAGTTTACAACTTCTTCCTCTTTTTTTATACTCCATGAAAATATTGTAAAGTGGTAGGGAAGAGTATCCACTGTATATCTATTATCTACATTTTTCCCAAAAGGGACCTTACAGAGTTCTTCATTAATATTATTTACAATGGCATTCATCATATCTAGTTGTTCTTCATTTAACAGTGATATCAAGGTTATTCTTTCATTCATTTCTTACATTAATCCTCTTTCAATCAATTCTGGTATTACATGTTCTCCTAAAATACTTCCTACTTTAATTCCCTGTTCCTTATAATTTCTATCTATCCATAAGGCTTCTTTAATCTCATTATTACATTGTATTTCCCCAAGTACTGTAACAAGATACGCTTGGACATGAATTGGTTTATTAGAGAAACAAGCAATATCGTCATATCCTCCTAAAAACTCTGCATCTATAAGTTCTACTGTCAATTCTTCCATTAGCTCTCTTTTCAAAGTTTCTAAATCAGTTTCACCATTCTCTCTTTTTCCTCCTGGAATAATGCACTCTTCTCTATTATTTTTCTTTCTTTGCACTAAAATCTTCTTATCCTTTAAAATGATTCCTCCGACTTTATCAATTACATTATTCAAACCCATCAACTCCATATATCAATATATAACTTATTTATCTATCATAATTATATCTTGCTTCCATTTCTGAAGCTATAGTTTTATATAAAGGGACTTCTGTATTAGAATGGCCTTCTAACCAATTATAAACCTTTTTTTCATACGGTATATCCGTAAAAATTCGCGGATACGAAGTTACAATGGCTGTAGGGATTATCTCTTCATAATCATTGTCATTAATCTCCATTGTTTGCTCCCTTCTTTGCTTCTATATGCCATTTAATTATTCCATAAATATTTATAAGTAAGTACCCAATAGATACTAACAACATCATAGTTGATCCTTCGCCTTTATTTAGAAAAGTTATAATCCAAATACTTAAATCTATAACATTGTTGATTAACCATAGCCACCATGATTCTTTAAATCTAAGTATCATGAGTATTATCCCACATAAGTTAATACAATTTGAGCTTGCATCCATAAATGCTAATCTTTGACTTGGTATGAGAGTAAGTAAATAGCCCAGTAATAAACTTCCAACTATACAAGATAGTGTAATAATTATAGAATTTTTTAAAGTAAATTCTCGCACCTTTACATTATTTTCATCATCTAAATTCTTATTCTAAGTTACAAAACCTTTAACTTGAAGAGGTGAGAATATAGATATATAGAAGAAAAATATCCCATACAAATTATTTTTGAATGATACATAGCCCATTAAAAGATAATTAATTAAACCTAAAATATAATTGATTCTTTTTCCTTCACTTGCAAAATAAGCACATAATAATCCTGTTAATAAAATAGTTCCACCAACTATAATATCGTTAGAAACTATACCTGAAATTAAAGAAATTAATACACAAATACAAGTGATAATTATATATTTCTTATTCATCTTTCATTTCCCAGCTTTTAAAGTAAATACACTCAAGATTCTCGTTAAATTTTATTTCATATATTCCATCAAAGTTTTGATTATTTTGTTTTAAAATCCATTGTGCAATTACTGTATGCCCATCTATTGCTAAAGGTGTAATCTCTATATTTTGAATATTTTCATTTTTGATATGTTGCCATTCCTCTCTTATTTCTTCTAAATTTGTATATGGTTTCATAAATGGCGTTTCTTGATAAAAAGTAGTATTTTTAAATAAAGAAACAGCACTTTCAATATCTTTACTAAACCAATAACCTTTTAGTTTATTTAACCATTCATCTACAAATTGTTTGTTCATAAAATTGGTCCTCTTTCTTAACTTTCACTTGATATAACATTTTAGGTTTTGAATATTCTTCTTCATTACGAATCATTGATGTTTCAAAACTCTCTACTTCACCAATTGTCCCACATATTTACATATCCGCTATCATTTTTATTCATATCTGCTACCTATACCATTTTGTTATCGTTGGCACTTTCTCTTTATTTTTCTCATATCCAATGGCTATACAAGCCATTAGATGTTCATTCTCTTTTTTTAACATTATCTCTATCTCTTTCTCAATACAGGATGTTTCCCTTATCCATAAGGTTGATAGCCCTAAATTTGTAGCACTTAACAATATATTTTTAAGGTAATCACCTATTGATTGAAGGATTAAAATAGATTCATCTTCTACAATCTTATTAAAAATGCATAAAAGTATTGGGGCCTCATAAATAGCATGGGTTGTTTCTAAAAAGTCATGGTTGTCTTCATAAATTCCTTTTTCTTTTAGCATACTTGCTATTTCATTTTTTATCTCCGCATTTCTAACCGCAACTAATGACCAAGGTTGTCTATTGTTAGTAGATGGGACAAGCATATCATCATGTAATATCTTTTCAATATATTTATTTTCTACACTTGTTGATTCATAACTTCGACAACTAAGTCTATCCTTAAGTAATTCAGTCAATTCATTTGGCATAACTATTTTCCCCCCCCTCTTAGGCAATTATACTTTTAATAATGGTCCTTACTTCCATAATTCTTTTTGTAGTGGTAAGCTTAAAGTAGACAATAGAGGGTATTATGTAGACAAGCTATTTA
>CAJTZW010000010.1 GCA_910584305.1 uncultured Bacilli bacterium | reverse complement strand
GAAGCGTCAAAGTATTTCCGTATTGGCGAAAATAAACTTCGTAAACTAGCAGAAGAAAACCTAAACGCAAGTTGGGTTATCATGAACGGCAACCGAATTCAAATAAAAAGAAAACAATTTGAAAAAATTATTGATACTTTAAATGTAATTTAATGAAAATTGAGCCTTAATGTGTGATATAATGTTATTGCATATCAAGGCTCTTTCTATTATTGAAAGGAGCAAAAAAATATGATAGAAAAAAGACGCGATAAAAAAAATAGAATTCTACATAACGGAGAGAGCCAAAGAAAAGATGGAAGATATGTTTACAAATATACCGATAGTTTCGGAAAACCACAATTTATATATGCTTGGAAGTTAGTGCAAACCGATAAAACACCAAACGGAAAACGCGACGACAAGTCTTTAAGAGAAAAGGAACAAGAAATTTTAAAAGACATTAGCGATGGAATCGACACCATAGGCAAAAAAATAAGTGTATGTCAATTATATGCTAAAAAGAATAATCAACGACCAAATGTTAAAGATAAAACAAAAAAAGGACGCAATAGACTTATGAGATACCTAGAAGAAGATAAAATTGGTGCTTGTTCTATTGAAAATATTAAGATGTCGGACGCCAAAGAATGGGTTATACGAATGAAAGAAAAAGGAATAGCCTACCAAACTATAAAAAATGATAAGCGTTCTTTATATTCGGCATTTCAAATGGCTATACAAGACGACTATATAAGGAAAAACCCTTTTGAGTTTAAAATTGACGATGTAATAGAAAATGACACCGAGAAGAATATACCCCTTACATTAGAACAAGAAGAAAGCCTATACTCTTTTATAGAAAGTGATAAAACTTGTTCTAAATATTATGACGAAATTATTTTAATAAGAGAAACGGGACTTCGTATATCGGAATTTTGCGGACTAATAGAAACCGACCTAGATTTTGAAAATAGACTAATCAATATAGACCATCAACTTTTAAAAAATAGTGAACGAGGTTATTATATTGACGATACTAAAACCGATAGCGGAACAAGAAAAGTACCTATGAGCGACAAAGCATATGAAATTTTTAAGCGTATAATAGATAATCGTAAAAATACAAATACTATTGTTATTGATGGTTATAGTGGTTTTTTATTTATAAATAGAAATGGTAACCCAAGAACAAACATAGAGTACGATGGTATTTTTAATCGAATTGTGAAAAAGTATAATAAATGTCATGAGGAAAAACTACCTAAAAAAATGACACCTCATACATTAAGGCATACATTTTGCACGAATTGGGCTAACGATGGTTTAAACCCTCATACACTACAATACATTATGGGACATAAAAATATTTCTATGACATTAAGTTATTACACACACCCTACCTATATGTCGGCAAAAGCAGAGATGGAAAAAATAAATAAGCAGAAACAATTTTACTACGAATTTACTACTTTTGAAAACGAAAATATAAGAAATTATAAAAATATATGTGAACATCTTCCAAAATTAAAAATGTCTTAAATGCTTATAAATAAAGGTTATAACGACATTTAAGAACTTATAAAAAGATAGTCAAAAAATTATATAACTTTTATATTTAAAGCTGTTATAAATTCTATATATTCTTCTCCATCAACACCATAATCAATTTTTCCAATCTCAAGACTTTTACGAAATTCTTGTAACTTATCTGAATCTAAATTAAGTTGACTCTTGCACTCTCTTAAGAAATCATATATTTCAGTAAGTTGTAGCATGGTTCTTTGAAACCATCCACCAATATAAACATTACTTATTTTCATAATCTACACTCCTATTTTTTTTGAAAAGAAACCTGCATCATCCAAAGTGAATCCATAATGATAATAACAAGCATGAGCTGCAGTTCTTACATTATTTGACCAAAGTTCCATTTTATTGCAATGATGTTCCACACAAATATTTGTAATATAATCAAGCATTTTTGTCGCAATACCATGACGCCTATAATCTGGTTTAACACAAACATGGTTTAGAATAGAATATGTCCCCATTGGATTATACATTGTCTTAATAATTGTTACTTTTGCATGCGCTACAATTTTACCGTCAACTTCTCCAATTACATAAATGTCATTAGGATTACTTTCTGTTTCTTTGAAAATACATTTGGCAACCTCTACGTCCGTATCTTCTGAAAAACACTCATTACATAATTGTATAATACCTTCTACATCTTCTAATGTCGCAATTCTTAAATTCACTTCCATATATACCCTCCTATTAACTCAACTAAAGAGTATCATATTTTAACTTTTACAGTCAATAATTGAGGTGATTTTCCATGTTAAATAGTGTAAAGAAAATAAAGCAAGCCTTTAATATTTTCGTTGACACAAAATATAAGTAATCGTTTGGGAAAGGTTATTTGTCTGCGTATGAGAAGACACCATCTCATAATATTGAGAAATGAATTCCTTTTTCCGCCTAGATAACGAACCCTTTATAACAATGAAATCAAACAATCGCTCTTTTACATAGTAATCCTGTGTATTCATCATTTCAGGGTAATTCTGATAAGGAATATTATTCTTCATAAAATAGTACATTTTAGGTTGTATACCCGTAGTTAAATAAAAACCACCATCTAAAAAACCATAATTTAATAAAGTAGGACTCTCAACCTGATTTATTATGCTTGCAAATTCATATTGTGCATAATTATCTTCTTTATAAAAAATCATACGCGTATTGGATGAGAACGAAAACACTAGCATCAAACAAATAAGACTACTCCATAAGAATCTAGAAAGAAATTTTCTACTATCTACAAATGAAAAAAGAAATATAAGCCCAAATAATAAAAATATAGACATTGGTAATGAATAGTAGTGATAATTGGTCCCACCTATATAAATAAAAAATCCGGTTGTGAAAAAACAAAATAACAAACTACAAAAAGCCTCTCTTTTCGCAAAAATGTCTCGCTTCAAGAAGAGAAGTAAAAAACCACCAACAGTTCCTATACACATAGTTACATTTCCAAATATGCTTTCAAAGATAAAAGAAACAGTATGATTCAGCTTTTGAAGCATACCAATTTGTACTGGATAGGCATTCATATTCACCATAAAATAAACATTCCATAGATCATCCAAAGCGCCATGAAAACAAAAATACACAAGCCAAGGAATTGTTGCAACAAACATTCCCAAAAGAAAATACAAACAATTTCTAAAAGCATCTTTATATTCATTATGTAAAACTTGAATCAAAAATATACATGCCATCCAGCCAAACAAGAATCCAATCAAAGTATACTTAATCCAAAAAATGCACCCAGCAAGAATTCCATTCAAAAAAATAGTCTTTTTGGAAATACATATACTCTTATCCTGTAAATATACTATCAAATAGTAACAGGAAATCATCAAAAAGGGAAGCGTAAATTCTTCCGCACTACCCCCATGCGAAAACGCTTTTAAAGTAACAACTCCCAAAGCAAAAATAGGCAGTATGAAATTGCTACATTTTTGAGATAAAAATAGACAAGCTATCTTTTGCGAATAATATAGAAAAACCGAAAAAAAGCATACTTCTAAAATAAAAACTCCTATAAAACTTCGATACGATATAAGGGAGCCAAGCCCATATATAAAATATAAAAGAGGCCCCTTTTGTTCAAAGATGTCCCTATATGGAACAATTCCTCGAACCATTCCCTTTCCAACCGTAAAGAATGCATTCGCATCCACCCAATCATTGATTCTATATAAGAAGGAATTCTTACTACAAATCATTAAAAAGAGAAAGGAAATACAAAAGCAATAAAGGAATATTTTCAGTCTATTTTTCATACTCTCACCACTGTCATTATACCACCATCACACGATTAGAAAATGACAAAATTGTCATATAAAAACTGGCAATTGCCAGTTTATAACATCTATAGTATTATACTATTCAAAAGAATATACAATATCCTTAAATTCATTTCCTCTAATCTCAAAACTATCATACTGATCCCATGAAGCACAGGCAGGAGAAAGTAAAACAATATCCCCAGATGATGCATATTGAAAAGATAACTCTGTAGCTTCCTTTAAAGTATCTTTAACAATGCAATCAATAGTTTGTTCCTTTGCCCATGTAGCGATTCGTTCCTTAGTCTCACCATAGGCAATGATTAATTTTACATGATTTATATAATCATTTAAGGGTTCAAAAGAATGTCCCCTGTCTAATCCTCCCAATAACAAAATTGTAGGATTTTTGAATGAAGACAAAGCAGTTATAGTAGAATCGACATTCGTAGATTTACTGTCATTATAAAAATGAATTCCCTTTACATCCCTAACAAACTCGATTCGGTGTTCCACACCACCAAAACTATGTAGATACTCACGAATCACTTCATTATGTACATTAAACTGCTTTACGATACAAATCATAGCCATGATATTCTCATAATTGTGAATTCCCTGTAACTTAATATCTGAAAGTGCGACAACCTTTTCCCCCTGATAAAAAATAGAATTCTCATGAATACAACAATCACTTTCATTCTTACTAGAAAAACATAATTTTGTACTCTGAATATCTTGGGCTAAACTCATTACATCCTCATTTTCTCCATTTAAAACAGCAATATCCATTCCAGTTTGTCCATTAAAAATCTTCTTTTTACACGCTTTATACGTGCCATAATCCCCATGGAAATCCAAATGTACTTGTGAAAGATTTAAAAGGGCGCTGATGTCCGCTTTAAAATTAGTAGTATCAACTAGCTGATGATCCGATATTTCTAAAACAAGAATATCCCCTTTTTTAGCACTTCTTACAAGTGAACTTACTGGATATCCAATATTTCCACCTAAATGAACAGAAAGTCCTGCCTTTTTCAAAATTTCATATGTCATTGTAGTCGTTGTAGTCTTTCCATTAGAACCTGTAATTGCAACAATTTTTACACCATCTTCTAACAAATGATACGCAACCTCTACTTCATTTATCACAGGAATCTCTAAAGACCTAGCTTTAATAACACATGGATGATCTTTACGAATACCAGGATTCTTAACTACAAAATCAAAACTTTCATCTAACAAATCATCTGGAGTACTTGTCAAGACAAATGATACCCCTCTATTTTTTAAATCCTCTAAATGCATACTATCTTGTTCTTTCGCATCCACTACAATAATATCATTGTCATATTCACTAAGTAATTTGGAAACCTCATAGCCACTTCTAGCCATTCCTAAAATAAGTATTTTTTTATGTGTAAACATACATACCTCCTACAATATTATATTTCCTACAAGCTTGTTAATGCCCAAAGAAAAAGCCTTAATAAAGGCTTAACTTTCATAATGGTGATCTGTACGGGATTCGGACCCGTGAATGCTGCCTTGAGAGGGCAGTGTGTTAAGCCACTTCACCAACAGACCAGATAAATAATGTCCCAAACAAAAGACATTATTATGTTAGCACAAATTATTTTTTTTTACAATACCTAACCTATTTAAAACTTACATAATGTAATCCTATTTTCTTATAGACACTGGACGCTCTAGGCAGGGAAAAAATTCTAGCAATAAGCAAATTATAAAATTCATCAATTAAAATAATAACACAAAGCGTAATACTAATGGTTAGAAAAACCTTTTTGTTCATATTTTTCGCCAAATAAAAGCAAAATGGAATAATCACATACATTAATAATAAACTAGATAATCCAAAAAATAATACACTTCTTAAACAAACAAATCCACCAATATTACCAAAATTTAATATCTCTGAATTATAATCCCAACATCGAAAGCCATCACCTATAATATACATACCTAACCCTGAAATATATTCAAGTATTCCAGTAGATATACAACTAATAAGAAATACCCTCATAACATGCTTTCGCTGTTTATAAGTTAAGAAATATATCATCAATGAACCGGTCGCATAAATATTTATCCAAGGTAAAAAGTTTCCACCCCTCCAAAAAAATTGCTTCATACCACCATTAAAATAATAAAAGATAAATTCATATAAAAATCCAAAAACACCTGTAATGACAATAAGTAAACAAAATATTCCCAACATTGATAATTTATCAAAAGAATGATCTATATTAATATAATCCATATACTTTTTTTTCATACTTCACACTTCATTTCTTTATCTATTTTAGCAATAAAACTTTGCAAAGCGGTCTTCTGTTCTTTCCTTACCAATCAATTTTAAAAGTTCATACAAATCTGGCGTCATAGAGCTTGTGGTAAGTGCAACACGTATAACTGTTGTAATATCTGTAATATTTCCTTTATAATTCTCTGGGTTTTCCTTATATGCCTTCATATCACTGGCATACCCAAGTTCATCACAAAGCAACTTAATTTTCTGAAACCAAATATCCTTATCATCAGTTTCATCAAAATATTTATCCATATACGTTTTCAAAATAATAGAAATCTCTTTCTCATCTGTAATATTTTTAAAATCATATGATAAATTTCCTACAAATAACTCATCATACATATACCAAATACTTTTTAAGATAGTTCCATACGTCTCATAATCTTTACGTGGCTTTTTCTGTTCTCGCTCAATATTGATGATTGACTTATAATATTCAGGATCTTTTTCAATGATGTCTTGTAATTCTTTAGAATATAGCTTACTCCATTCATATGAGTATCTATATAAAGTTTCTTTATCCATCTTAGAAATTACATTTTTAGAAATATTATTTAATTTTTCTAAATCAAAAAGTGCTCCTGAAGAAGACATTTTTTTAGGGCTAAACTCAAAATCCATAAAATTTTTATCAGGATTTGCAGTATGCCATTCTTCATAATTAGAATTAGCAATCGTCATTAACGCTTCAATTACTGCTTCCACTGGATACCCCTGTTCAATATAATAACTCATAGAAGCCTCTGGATCCTTACGTTTACTAATTTTACGTTTAATATCTCCTTCTTGTTTTAAAATAAGAGGTGTATGAATATATTTAGGAGGTTTAAATCCAAAAGCTCTAAACAGTTCAATATGAAGAGGTACAGAAGATAGCCATTCCTCTCCACGAACAACATGGGTAGTATGCATTAAATGATCATCTACCACATGGGCAAAATGGTACGTTGGAAGCAAATTATCCGATTTCATGATAACGACATCTTGATCATTTTCATTCAAATAAAGCTTCCCTTTTGATAAATCATCAAACCAAAATTTACGTTCAAAGTCACCCTCTGATTTAAAACGAAGTACATAAGGCTCCCCAGCCTCAATTTTACGAATCGCTTCCTCAGGTGAAAGATTACGACAAGTAGAATACCTTCCATAATATCCAGTACGTTCTTTCTTTTTCTCTTGATTTTCGCGAATGGCATTTAAAGTCTCTGCACTACAAAAACATGGATAAGCTCTTCCAATTTCAATCAAATACTTAATGAAAGCATGGTAAATTTCCTTACGCTCACTTTGTACATAAGGACCATAACTACCAATAATCTTATCATCATGCTCATATTCATTTGGCATAATATGATAATGTTCTAATGTTTTCATGATAAGTGCTGTTGCGTCAGATACTTCTCTTTTTTGATCAGTATCTTCAATTCTCAAGTAAAATACTCCCCCTGTTTTCTTTGCAAGATTATAATCTATAATTGCCTGAAAAAAACCACCCAAATGCAAATAACCCGTAGGAGATGGAGCAAAACGAGTGACTTTAGCACCCTCCTTCAATTCTCTTCCAGGATACATCTTTTCATAGTCTTCAATTGTCATCGTAATATCGGGAAAAATTACATTTGCTAAATCCTTATTTGTCACAATATCATTCCTTTCAAATATATAAAAACCATTGTTAAACAATGGTAATGACATATTGGCTGCCCCAGTTGGATTCGAACCAACGAAATGCCTGAGTCAGAGTCAGGTGCCTTACCGCTTGGCTATGGGGCAATAACCAATATAATTATAACATATTAAGTGAAAATATTCAATGTCATTTTACATTCTATATCTTCATAGAAAAATTCCCTGTAGTAGAAGCAAAATTATTCATTTGTATACTATCAAGTACACTCCGATGTTGCTGTAGCAACCCATCATGATTTAAAAATTTTCTATTTGCTTCATCAAAATTATGTGCTGCCTGTAAAATAGGAAGCCTTTTTTCTATATAACCATTTGTAATATAATAATTACTAGTAACAAACACTGCATCCTTTTGCAATATAAATTCTAAGAACTTCATCACTTTATCAACATTTCTGCTGAGCATCTTAAAACAATCAAAATAAACACAAGCCATTTCTTCTAGCTCAATATGACGTAAAAAAATTAAATCATCTGCATCCATTTCATTAGAAATTCCATTTTTGATTTTCGATACAAATTGCTTATCATCTGTACCAATTTGCACAGGTAAAAAGGAAAATGTAGTATCAGGCATTACTTTTGTATAACGAATCGGATTGTTCTTCTTACAACCAATTTTAACCAAAGCCGCATAAGCAAGGGGATACTTTTTTGGTAAATCTCCATAAAAATCATTTGTACACGTTTGTTTAGCTTCTGAACAAAGCAAAGAGAAATCACACTTATTAAAATATTCACAAGCATGCATTAAAACAACTTTTACATAAGATTCATCCATCCTATTATCCATTTCCATTTCGTGATAATTCACGCTAAACAAATACTCAATGATACTATTTCGAACTGTCGTAACCACAAAAGAGCGAATATTAAGTGGAACATCAAATGGTTCATAAAAAGAAGACTGTTCCTCTACCAAGACAAAAAATGCTTTGCGGAATTCTATAGAATCATAATGGCAGAGAAAAGATAACATATTATTCTTAATATCCTGCTGGATACGAGAAATACTATTCCCTGGAACCTCTTTAACAATCAAATCGGAATATAAAACATCATCCAAATATCCTTGAATAGTATAATTATTCATAAAAACACCTCGCATACTTAATTTAGCATAATACATAATCCAATTAAAATCAATATTTATATTACATTTAAACAAAACTACTTTCACTTGAAAGTAGTTTAATTTATATTTTTATTTTACCATTTTGTTATTTAAAGATGCAACTGCACCACCTAGTATAATAAGTGCAAGAACTCCCATAAGTACATAATTTATAATACCATCATATGTATTAGGGTTTTGCTCTGCTACAGATGGCAATTTTTCAGTAATAATATAAGTACTAAAATGATTTGTCTCAAATATTGCATTACCTTCTTCATCCATTACAATATCATGTTCTTCAATTGTATTATCTGTATTTATATAATAAGCAGCCATATTCTTTCCTACATATTCTTTTCCTATTGGAATAGTTACTTGAAATAAACCATTTTCTAGCCTTGTAATATTAGTTCCTAATGTTTCAGAATATAAAGAAATATCAAATGCCTTAAAATTAGATACCTTTAATACTTCTATAATTTTAGAATATACATCTGTATTCTCCTTTACTTTCTCGACTTTAATTACTGTATCAAATGGAATAGATAAATCTGTAGCAGAAATTCGAATTCCTGTTGTTTCTTCTGTTTGCTCATACTTAGGAACATTTAATTCTGCTTTTTTCATAACTACAAATGGATATGTTTGACCATTAATTTTTAATTTATAATAATTTCCATCCGTTTTGCTTAAATCAATTCCATCAACACTCACATATACTGTTTCACTATTTTGTGGTATTACCCCTGCACAAGTAACCTCAATATTGCTATTATTTAATCTAGTTTTAATTGCTTCAACATAAGCTTCTCTCGTATTTTCAGTATTTTCTGGAATATAAATAATATTATGAATATCGGCGCCTGTATTGTCTATATATCCATAAGCAATCCCGTTATAATATACAGTAGCTGTGCCCCCAGCCAAACTACTAATATCGATGTATTCCATATCATCTCCAGAACCACCCATACCACCTGCTAAAGAAATTGTAATTGGTTGATTTTGGATTAAAGAAATAACTTCTGGAACAAAATTCATTATATTTGAAACAAATGATACTTTATTTAAATCTTGTGTTAAATAATAATTAATCAAATTCAAATCTTCTAAAACATAGTTATTCTCTTGACCTTCACCATAATATTGAATTGTTTTGATTTGACGCATAACTGCTTCTACTCTAGTTGCAATACTATCTGATTTTTCTAACATATATTCAAGTTTTACTTGATGACTTTCAATCATTTCAGATGGCAAATAATTTCCATCTACCACTTTAGACTGATAAATAGAAACTTCACATTCCATTGAATTATCGCAAGTCCAACTCCAATAACGTGAATCACCTAAATTAATAGCACCCAAAGCCTCCTGAAGAGCTACATCCGCAAGGTTCATTCCCCAATCAGTAAACTCGACTATAATTGGGTCTTTAATAGCATTTACTCTAACAATTCCATCCTTTGTTAATTTTTGAAAATCTTGGCTATATTCTTCTGCGTACACACCACCTAAAAATCCACAAAAACCAATAAGTGCTACTAATAAAAATTTTAAATTTTTCATAAATTCATCCTTCCTTTTCATTATTTTATCATACACCCCCCCCCCATTGTCAACACCATGGGGAAAACTTTTTCTGTTCCTTTTTTATGAAAGATATGCTATAATGAAGCCGGTGATTACATGAAAAAATTAGTTCAGAAAAAGCATTTTTTAATTCTACTAATTGGCATCTCAATTATATGCCTTTGTATCTCTATCTATCAGATTATCACATGGGGCAAAGATTCCATGAACACCAATAAGCAACTTAAAAATATCGAAAAAACTGTAAAAATTGTAGAAAAAGAAGACTCTGAAAATACAGAAATTATTGAACAAGAAGAAACTATTCCCAAATTTAATCCTTATTGGGATTATATTCAAATGAACTTATTAGATGTAAATTTTACTGAATTAAAACAAACTAATAATGAAGTTGCAGGTTGGATTAAAGTAAATGGTACAAATATCAATTACCCATATGTGCAAACAAATAATAATGACTATTATCTTACACATTCCTTTGATAAATCTTACAATTCGGCAGGTTGGGTATTTTTAGACTACCGAAATAGTAAACATAACTTTACAAAAAACAATATCATTTATGCACATGGAAGACTAGATAATAGCATGTTTGGTTCATTACGAAAAATTCTAACAAGTGGTTGGTTAAATAATATCGATAACCATGTTATTCATATTTCTACAGAAACAGAAAATACATTATGGCAAGTATTCAGTGTATATAGAATTCCTACTACAAATGATTATATTCAAGTTGACTTTAAAAATGATTCCGAATTTTTAGAATTTACAAATAGGTTAATCAATCGAAGTGCTTATAACTTTAATACAACTGTGAGTGAAAACGATGTCATTTTAACACTATCAACTTGTTATGATGATAATGATAAAGTTGTATTGCATGCAAAACTAATAAAAAGAGAGAAAAAATGATTCCTCTTTTTATATTGTATTTAAACAAAACTACTTTCACTTGAAAGTAGTTGCAAATTTTAAATAACACAATCTATTATAGATTATATGATTTACACCTTTTTTAAAGTATATATAATTTTTTTCTTCTTCTATGCTTGAAAGTTATTCCCCGTGACAATATCAAAAATTTCCATATTGTATCCATATTTATTTAATAATTCTTCTATCATAATTTGTTTAGAAAAATACTTTTGTAAAATTTCACTTTCTGTTAATTCTAATAGATCATCTATAAGTCTATTATGGATACCTGTCTTTAGCGTTTCTTCAATGCTTTCCTCAATAAATGAATTCGTATAATCTTAGAAATATTCTTTAGCAATTGAGCCCTTAACTTGTACTTATCCATTCATAAAAATATTTTCGCGGTCACGAATACAAGCCTCTGCCATAACAATCATAATCCCAAAATATTTGTGGAGAAATAATAATAGAAATCCATTCTTCCATCTACCATAAATCTCTGTTCCATACTATACATTCATCCTTTTTTGCACTATACTATAATACTTTTGATATTAAAAGCAAAATCTTTTTATCGAATACAAAGGAATTCCATGTATCATATATTTTTGACATCCAATTTTTACACGCATTATATTAAAATTTCTAACAAATTAAAATATGAACTAATATAATTTTAAAAGTCTAGTATAAATCAATCTAATCAACTACGAGAGGACATTCAACAACTTTCCTTTATGACAAAAATGTGCACAGGATTGGGTTTAAGCCATTTTTTGTAGTTAATTAGAATTTTAGGAAATTTTAAATAATGATATGATGATTCTTCAATTATTTTACAATTACTTTTTTTAATTATTTTTCTCCAATAGCGTAGTGATAAATATCTTTCATTTCCATACAGTTTTTTATCTTCATCAAAGTATTTTGTCGGTATTCCAAAAATGACATATTCACTTATAGAAGTTTGCTTATGAATTAAATCTATAATTTCACTATCATTGTAGTGTTCTAAAATACCAATACTATAACAAACAGCATACTTTTCTATAACATTTATGTTTCTTATATCATCATGCAAATAATTTATATTAGAGTTTTTAAATCTTGAAAAAAGTATTTTCTGCTTAATGAAATCATGTCATAATCTGCTTCCAATGCATCAACCATATTGTTATTTAATGACGAAATATATAATGCTAATACACCCGTTCCTGCTCCCAATTCCATTATTTTTCTATTAAATGCATATTTGTTGATTAGTTTTATTACCTTCCTTTTGGTTGATAATTTTTGTTTGATAAAATCATCTATAGAGGGGGGTAGCTAATATTTCTTTTTCGTATAAATTAGACCATTTAGACATAATTCACTTCCTAATTATTTTAATCAATGTACAAATGTGCAATTAAATTGATAAAACCAATTTAATTTCTACAAACATTTTCTCACAATTTAAGGCATATTAAAACTCGAAATATAAAAGTTCGAGTTTCCTATCAATCTGGTACCGGCCAAGGGACTTGAACCCTCACAGTATTGCTACCAACGGATTTTGAGTCCGTCGCGTCTACCATTCCGCCAGGCCGGTATAACAATGAACTAATTATATCATACATTATATAAAAAGTTCAATACAAAAATTAGTTTTCTTCATTATATCGTGTTGTAAATAAATCTTTTTCTGAATCTTCATCTTCCATACTAGGCTCGGTTAATTTTGGAAGCTCTTCTAAACTTGCTAACCCAAAATAATCCATAAATGCATCCGTAACACCATATAAATTTGGTCTTCCTGGCAAATCTGATTTACCAAGTTCCTGGATTAAATTTCGAGAAAGTAGCTTACGAATAATATGCCCACAACCAACACCCCTAATTTCATCGACCTGTGTACGTGTAACTGGTTGATTGTAAGCGATAATAGCAAGAGTCTCTAAAGCCGCTTGGCTAAGTAATGATTCATCCTCTTCTAACAATTTTGTATAATATTCTTTATGTTCCTTTTTAGTAGTAAGTTTAATTGTTTTTCCTAAAAAATCCAAACGAAGACCCCTGGCCTCATTCTGATAGTCATCTTCTAAATTCTTTAATAACCTCATAAGTTGTTTCTCGTCAACTTCTAATAAATTCATAGCAGATTCTATCGGCAAACCATCTTCCCCTGCGACAAATAATAAACCTTCTAATACACCCACTAAATTCACATTAGTCACCTTCTTCCGACACCAAATAAATTTGCTCAAAATTATCTTGCTGAATAATTTTCAATTCCTGTTTTCTTGCTAAATCTAAAATAGACAAAAATGTCACTACAACATATTCCTTAGAATATATATCAAACAATTCTTGAAAGTCTACCTTTTTCTTTCTCTTTAATATACTTCTAATCTCTTGACTGCGGGTTGTTACAGAATACTCCTTTTTAGTGATTTTTGTATGCAAGGGTTTATCTAATACCTTACGTTCTAAAAACCTCTTTAGGGCATTTGTTAAATCCTCTAAGGAAACATCTCCAATATGAAGATTTTCATCATCCGATATATATTCACGTAAATCACTAACTTCTTTTGTATAATACTGTTTTCTCTCTTCTTCTAAATTTCTAAATTGAGATGTCACATCTTTATACTTCTGATAATCCAGTAATCTTTGTATTAAATTTTCTCTAGGATCTTCCTCATACACATCATCGCCAGTTTCAGGTTTAGGAAGTAACATTCCTGATTTTAATTCAATAAGTTCCGCTGCCATAGTCAAATACTCACTAGCAATATTTAAATCCATTTCTTGCATAGCACGAAGATAGTCTAAATATTGATTTGCAATTTCTTCAATCTGAATATCAAAGATATCTATATCAGACTTTTTTATCAAATGTAGTAACAAATCCATTGGACCTTCAAACTCATCTATCATTACTTTATATTCCATAGACTCACTCCATACATGTTATTATAACATGAAGAAAAAAAAAAAGAAAGAAAACTGGGGTGCTAATCCGCGTGAACTCTCACTAACCGTTTTATACTTTCTTCTAAAGGTTCATCAGGTAAAATATACTTTGCAATATAATCCACCTGATTATTACCTAAGGTTTCCTCACATCTGAGTAATATCTCTTTGCATACATTCCTATATAATGTAAGATTAGAAGTATATTTTTTAATAAATGGTTGAAATATTTTAGCGAGAAGAAACGCATTAAAATATTCAATATTTACATTTGTCAAATATATAATATTTTTCTCCATATCTTCATCCATCATATCCCAATGTACTTCATAGCTTCCAGGATCCAAGCAATACAAGTGATCTGCACACCTAAAATTATCTAAAGTAAAATCAGCAATAGAAACAAAGTGTTCCCCTAAATATATTAACTCTTGCTCAATTCTTTCTCGCTCTTCTAAAAACTGGCTACCTAATAGTTGATATATATCCCTTGTTTCTTCTATAAAAGGAGATATAACATAACCTTTTATATGATGTTTCTTATCACAAACTGAACTATCGGGAAGTAAAATTCTATGCGTAGTAAGTTGACTCATATAATTACAATCTTTAAAAGACAAAACCGATTTTTTAGGGAAAGTATGATATAATTTTAAAACCTTGTCATAGTATTTATAGACAATCCCCTCGTTTCCATCACTAATTTTCTCTAAATGTTGTGGAAAAATTCTAACTTTTTTGTCATTTATTCGATATTCCATAGGAAACCACCACCCAATGTATGATATAATACCATTAATAAGTTGAAAAAACAAGAAAAGGTGAAAAATGAAACAGTTTACAATGAGAGATGAAGAATTTACATGTGAATATTGTGGAAAGGAAGTTAAAAAAGCAAATTATACAGCAAGGGACCATTGTCCATTTTGCTTAACATCAAAACATGTGGATATCCTACCAGGGGACAGAAAAAATACATGCAAGGGGTTACTAATCCCCATTGGAATCGAAAAATTTAAAGACACATTTAAAATCATCTATCGCTGCGAAAAATGTAATGCACTGCATAAAAATATTGCCATCAAAGATGACAATATGAGTAAAATTATTGAACTATCTATACAAAAATAATTCATCAGAATTATTTTATTTATATCCAGCAATATATGGCAAAGCAAAAATAATTGCAATCATTACAAGCCCAAATATTACCATGAATATAATATTGTTCTTGATTTCATTTTTACTTGAAACACTATGATCCTGTGAAAAATTCATCTGTGAATAACTAGACTCAACTGGAGTTGCTGGTGTAGAAATATTCACACTTTCATGAGAAGGAACAACTACGCTTTCCTCTGCAACTGTATTTGGCTCAGTATATAAAAATGTATTAGAAGTAGAAGCTGTATTATTAGGCATAGGCATTTCAGCAACCGAAGCAGTAGGTTCTAATGTTGTGTATCCATACCCGTTCAAGGTAGAATTATTTTCACCTGTAGGAATTTCTACATTAATTGAAGATGGAGTTTCTACGTAAGAAAAAGCATTAACAGATGGCTCTGTTGGTATTTCTGCGCCAGAAAAGGTAGAAGGTTCTGCATATACAAAATCATTAACAGTAGGGGATATTGTAGAAGTATTACTATCAATTCCCACTTCCTCACTAACACTTGAGTTTTTAATTTCTACATCTACATCAGTGTCTACGGAAACTGGTTCTACATTACCGCTATCTTCTATATTAAATTGTTTTTGTTCTTCATTCATATTAGGCACCTCACTTATTCTAAATACATTATAACAAAAATTATATAAAATGCAAAGAAAATTTTTCAATTACATAAAATGTCTTTCCCTCATCAATATCCCTTTTGTTTTTTGATACCCTATATACCCTTGTGCTTTATGATCTCTTAAAGATAATCCATCATCAATAAAACCAGCACGAGTAGCGACAATTTGACTCTTTATATTCTCAATATCAATCTGTAACATAACCCTTTGTATATCATTAATTATATCCAATAATATCTTTTCAGTAATAGATTTTAAAGTGACACAGGCATAACCATTACCCCTATATTGAGGTAATAAAGCATATGCAATATCAACCGCTTTAATACTTTCATAAATCTTTGAAATTTCCAAATAGCCTATAGGATTTTTATCATAATAGATTGCATAGGGGCTCCCATAGATATTCCCACTACTTAGGTATTCTCTACCTGCTCTATTAAGAGACTTCTCAATCGACCATAAATAGCCATTCTCACCACATATAGACTCATCTCTATCTAATTCCCTAGCCAACCAAAAATGATCCTCATTGGTCACATCCATTTTATCTATATATAAGTCATTCATCAAATTTACACGATTCATACTACCAATCCCCTCTTCAATACGCTATTCTATACTAACCCTATTCTTTTGTCAAATAAAACTTATACAAAATAAAAAACACCATAATGTTTTTTATTTCACCTCATTTTTATTCGCGTATAAATTAAGTAATTTATCATAAATTCCTGATTCTACTTTATTTAAACTATTAATACTAATCTCTAAAGACTTTTGATATTCTCCTTGATAAAACAGTTTTTCAGCATATGTTAAAAACTTATCTAAATCATCTACAGAACTTCTATATCGATTTCCATATACAATAGCCATTTCAGCAAACATAGCAGTCTTCATCATTTCTTTAGTCGTATTATACAATTTTAAAACCAAATCCCTAGCTGTATCAACTCTTGTATTTAAAACATCAACAGTAATCGGTTTTTTCTCAAGCTCACGGATAATTTCCTTAATAGCAACCTGTGCATCATTTAATTCTACAAAATAGTTTTGTGGAATAATTGGTAGATTATACTCTCTTATTTTATCTTTAGAATCCTTTAAAATCGTTTTAACTTCCTCTAATTGTTGGCGAGCTCTAATTTCATCATCTTTCATACTGTCAATAGAATTTAAAACTGTATCAACTTTCTCTTCAATATTGGATAGCTTAACATTTAACCCTTCAATTTCTTTTGTAAGTTTCGAATATGCAAAGGTCTGGTTTCCAGTATGATCTAATAAAACTTTATAGTCATTATTCAATGCCTCTAAATCATTTCCGACCAATTGTAAAGATTCAATATCACTATTGGATAAATTATATAAATTTCGAATTTCATCAAGCCCATTCAATATATCAGACATTAATTTATTTGTTTTCTTTAATTTTTTAGAAAAACTTTCATTTGTTTCCAAATATTCGGATTTATTCAGTTTTTCCTTTTCGAAATCCGTAAATAATGCATCAAAATAATCAGATAAAACTTTTAACTCAAATAAACTATCCTCTAAATTTAACACCCTACTACGGTCTAAAATATCATTAATCTTTTTATTGGCTTCATCAATATTATACTCTACATTTAAATAGTCAAGTGGGTACCCCTCTGCAACCATTTTTTTATACTCTTCTTCAGCCTCTTTAATCTTCTTTGGTAAAACACTCGTAGTCATTAAATAAATACTTGGAATCTCTTCAACCACAATCGACATATGTTTTAACATCTCATCAATAGAATTAATAACTGTAGTAACCTCTAAAAATTCATTATTCTCCATATTCTTTTCAAATTCTTCAAAACGTTTTGCAATATTTTCAAATTGGAGTTCTACAGGCTCAGCGATTTCTCCATACTCATCCCTAGCATTACTAAATTTTTGAAATAATTCACGATATAAAGCCTTAAATTTTGTAATAATAGCACGATTGCGTTCCTCACTACTTGTTATCTCTTTAATCTCATTTAATAAGAATTCCGAATTAGTTCTTACTTTATAAAGCTCCATCTCCAGTTTTGCAATCTTATAAACAGTACTCTTATAGTCCATTTTAGAAAGAGAATAATCTGCTTCCAGCAACATATCTGTAATCTTTGGAATTTGATCTGTACGAATAACATCTAGACGATCCTTCCAGTTATTATACATTGCTTCCAATTTTTCATTCTTCAAATATGACTCAATTTTAGATAATTCTGGAACAATTGGCGTACTATCAATTTTATTTTTCTCTACTTCAAGTTTCTCTAATTGATGTTTAATTTTTCTATTTTTCCTACTTTGTAACAAAACTAAAGCAATAGAAATAGCCATGGCAGCAACAATAAATATAGTCACCATAATTAAAATAGTTGTATCCATGCTATTCACCTCACTATTATAATTATAATACCACAAATCGACTTTTTTTTACATATTTTTTGTACATATTTTTAACTATATTAAAAATAATATCAAATAGACATTTTAAAATAAGCAATTTGGTATTGACTATTAAGGAAAAACATAATATAATCATAGATGCATTATTCATTTAGCAGCGCTATTTTGAAAATTGTAATGTGTTTGTTACCAATGGGTTATTGCGTAACCTTGCTGCAAGGCGAAGATATTCGAACAAACACCCTACGATTTGGCAAATAGCCTCGATGTTTAAGCAAAATATCGAAGGAGGAAAAGTATGGCAAGATACACAGGATCTACATATAGAAAATCAAGACGTTTAGGATTTTCTGTATTAGAAAACGGTAAAGAATTAGCTCGCAGACCTTATGCTCCAGGTCAACATGGAAATGGTAGAGCAAAAAAATTATCTGATTATGGAACACAATTACAAGAGAAACAAAAAGTTAGATTTATGTATGGAGTAAATGAAAAACAATTCAGAAAAATTTTTGAAGAAGCTGGGAAATTAGAAGGTGTTCATGGTGAAAACTTCTTAAGATTACTAGAAAGTCGTTTAGATAATTTAGTATACCGTTTAGGTTTTGCAAAAACAAGAAAAGGTGCAAGACAATTAGTTAACCATGGACATATCACTGTAAATGGACATAAAGTAGATATTCCATCATACAGGGTAAAACCGGGTTCAGTAATTGCTGTTAAAGAGCAATCTGTATCCCATCCAGCAATCAAGGAATCTTTAGAAGCAATCCATAACCGTGTAGAATTTGTTACATTTGATGAAGCTAAAATGGCAGGAACTTATGTAAGATATCCTGAAAGAAGCGAATTAAATGCTGACATTAATGAATCATTAATCGTTGAATTCTACAACAGATAAGAGCACAAGCTCTTTTTTGTTATAAAATATTAATTATTCTTAAAAGTCCTTTGTTTAAAAGGATATTTAGGGTATGTCAAGAAAAGCGTGCAGTTTTATATTAACTTACACACTTTATTTTACACTCTCGGTATTTATAAAAATTGAAATAATATTTACTACTAATTTACTACTTTATAATAGGATTTAGTATAGAGCAAAATTTAATATTTTAAAGATTTATGATATAATATTTACATAAATGGAGGTTATATATTATGAATAAGGAAACTGTTAAAACTATATTTTCTGAAATTAGTTTTATTAGATTATATTGTGCAATAAATTTTAAAAATAAACTATCGCCAATTATAGAACATCATGAATTAGAAAAAAATTATATAAATTTTATTCTTTACCTGAATTTAGAGAATTATTTCAAGACATATGCCCTATAAAAGATCCTATATACCCAGAAAATAGTTATTTAGATTTAGGAACAGCGTTAAATACAGCACAATTATTTGGACTACTAACGCCAATCCAGGGAATTGGAAAGATTAGATCAATTATTTCCTGCGATGAAGAAATAGCACAAAACATAATATCAAATACTGATGAAGAGATGGTAGATAAAATGGCTAACTTGTTCAATACTATGCAAAATGTACAAGGTCCAAAACTAGTAAAAAGTAACTCAAAAAACTAAGGTAGCAAATAGGCTACTTTTACTGTTTTTGAGAACAAAAATAGAGAAATTACTATGTGTTTTACACAAAAAATGTGATTCGAAATCACATTTTTTCATATGCCACTCTCGTAATAGAAGATAACTCAACATCTACATCTATTACAACATGCTTAACTTCTAAAGAAGCAATAGTTCCACCAATATATCCATAAGTCTCCAAAGCCAAATTATCCTGTATATCATATAATAGGATTTTAATATATTCCAAAGCAACCTCTGACTCTGCTGTATTACTTACATCAAATGATATATATGATGAACCATCTTCAATAGCAATATTAAAATTTTGAATTTCCAAAGTATCTAACATCTGGTTATCAAAAAATTTACCGCTTAAAGTATTTTCTTCAATTCTTTCGGGAACTACATTTTTCTCTTTTGAACATCCACAACCTGTAATTAAAAATATACAACTAAGAATAACCCCATATGCAATAATCTTTTTCATACCATCACCTATACTAACACTATCATAAATTACACAACTTTTCAAGATTAAACTGACATCATTCCTACAAAATACTTTTTCTTTCCTTTACGAACAATCAAGTACTTTTCATAAAGTAAAAGGGAGAAATCTATAATTCCATCTACATCTTGATATTTAACCCCATTAATCGAAATAGAGCCTGCAGTTAAAAACTCACGAGCTTCACGTTTACTAGAAGCAATACCATTATCAACCAATAAGTCTACAACGCTACTATTTTCAGTTATATGAAAACTAGTAACCCCTCGGAAAGCATCTTCAATCTCTTCAAGAGACAATTCTTGTACGTTTCCACTAAATAAAGCTTGACTAATTTTTTCTGCCTTATGATATTCCTCTTCCCCATGTAAAAATGTAATAATCCCCTTTGCAAGTTCCTTCTGCGCTAAGCGAAGTTCTGGTTTTTCAAAGTGGCATTTTTCTATCTCTTCAATCTCTTCCTTTGTTAAGAATGTATATATTTTCAAATAATCAATTACCTTTTCATCTTCTGCATTAATTAAGAACTGATAAATCTCATAACTAGAAGTCTTGTTCTTATCTAACCATAAAGCATTTCCCTCTGATTTGCCAAATTTTTTGCCAGTAGAATCCGTAACAAGTGGCATTGTAAATGCATATACTTCTTCTCCTGTCTTCTTACGAATCAAATCTACACCAGCTGTAATGTTTCCCCATTGATCAGATCCAGCCACCTGCAACGTACAATTCCTAGTTTCATATAAATGTAAAAAATCCATAGCCTGCATAATCATATAAGAAAACTCTGTAAAGGTAATACCAGTTTCTAAACGTCTTCTAATAATATCTTTATCTAACATATAATTAATATTAAAATATTTCCCATAATCTCTTAAGAAATCAATAAAGTTAATATCTTTAGACCAATCATAGTTATTGACTACATCAAAACCAAATAACTCCTTAGCCTGTTTTGTAAGACCTTCAATATTACGTTCAATTTCTTCTACTGATTTCATTTCTCTTTCTGTAGTAGGTCTAGGATCTCCAATACGGCCTGTGGCACCCCCAATCAACAAAATTGGATGATGGCCTGCATTGGCAAGCCGTTTAGAAATTAAAAAACTAGATAAATGACCAATATGCATAGAATCTGCAGTTGGATCTGTCCCTATATAAAAAGTCATTCCCCCTGCATTTAACTTTTCCTCAAGTTCAGGGCTTGTCATATCTTTAATAAGCCCTCTCCATTTTAATTCATCAAATAATTTCATTTATTCACCATCCTCTTTCATTATCGAAACACCACTACTTGTACCAATTCTTGTAGCCCCAGCTTCTATCATATCTAGCATACCCCTGCGACTACGAATTCCACCGCTTGCCTTAATTTCCAACACTTCATTCCTGTGATGATTAATAAGTTCTATATCAGATAATTTTGCCCCATCACTACCAAAACCAGTTGATGTTTTAATAAAATTAACAAACGTTTCATTACAAATTTCTGTCATCTTAATAATTTCTTCTTCTGTCAAATAACAAGTTTCTATAATGACCTTTAATGTCTTTCCACCAATTGAGTCACGAACTGTCTCAATTTCTTCCTTAACATAATCATAGTCTCCATTTTTAACGGCACCCATATTAATTACCATATCAATCTCTGTAGCACCATTATTAACCGCATCAATAGCTTCATATTCCTTTACAGAAGTTGTATTCATTCCCAATGGAAAACCTATGACAGTACATACTGCAATATTACTATCTTTTAATAACTCACTGGCGAGTTTTACATAGTAAGGATGAATACATACAGAGGCAAAACCGTACGAAACAGCCTCATTACATAAAGTTTCAATATCCTTCATAGTAGTTGTAGTCTTTAAATTTGTATGATCAATATATTTATTTAATTCCATTATTATTCCTCCTCTATAATAATATTTGTATTTGATAAAAAAAGCCATTATGTATAAGGACGAGATTCCCGTGGTACCACCTTATTTCATAATGACTTATGCTCTTAAACTTTTAACGCAAGTAACGATTTAACTCAAAAAGTGTACTTCTATATATAAACACTGGTTAATTCTCATCCCCATTAACTTTCTAATTTCCATTTATATACATACTTCTCTTTCATCAACGCTAACAAATATTAAAAATATTATATACTACAAACTTCACAAAATCAATACTTCATATCAATTTTCTCTTTTAAATTATCTAGTAAATTAACCTTCATTACTATGAATATCATCAATAATATCCTCTATCTTTTTTCCGTATTCAATAGATTCATCATATACAAATTGAAGTTCTGGGATATGACGTATGTCAACTCTATCTGCTAATGTCTTACGAATAAAACCCGCAGCATCCTCTAAAGCTTTCAATGTAGAATCTTTCTTATTCTCATCTAAAACTGTAAAATACACTTTTGCAAAGCTAAGATCATTGGTAACTTTACAATCTGTAATAGTTACAAATTGAATATCTTTATCTCTAATTTCGGTTGCTAAAATATAACTAATTTCTTTTACAAAACTACTAGCAATTCTATCTATTTTAAATCCCATGATATCACCTCGTTATCAATATTATATAATAGTAAGACTATTTTTACAACAGAAATAAAAAAAGATTGTTACACAAAACAACAATGTTTTTATTAATTTAGTTACAATTTTAAATTAATAATTTATATATATATGCAACAATCATGAAATCATTTTTAACGTACTAGTTTATTATATTTTATCGAATGTATCACAACAAGTAATCCTAATAAGAAATCAATCATATCACCAAGTAATATAGTAAGCATCATGAGAATCCCAAAAATAATCCCAATCATTCCAGCCAATTTTGAACCATTTTTTGATAATATAAAGCCAATAAATAGAAAAATTGCAAAAACAACAGAAAAAATATTTAATTCTCCATCACTTAGTAAAAATCCACATATAATTAATTCTAGTATAAATAAAACTATCATATCATTTTTTAAATTCTTTTGGACTTTTTTAAATTCATCCATCTTCTACAACCTCCATCTAATGTTTTACAACAAATACAACACACAACTAAAATCGAGAATTACTGCTAAATAAATACAATAACCTATTTTACAAGAAAATTCTTTTGACATACAAAATAAAATCCTATTACTGCAAAATTAGCTACAACAATATAACAACAATTTTGATAAATACTTGTATTTGGATTTTCAACAGTTGATTCTTGATTAATTATATTTTCTTGTGTACCTTGGTTATTCAAATCTACTTGTGTAACATCTTGATTTGTTGCATCCTGTATGATTAAATTATATCCATTCTTATTTAAGGATTGCTCTACCAAAGTTGCCTCAAATGGACCATTTAAATTCAGTTTCAAAATAGATACAAAAGCTACTTCATTTACACTGCCAAAAGAATATGTAATCCCCTTATTCTCATAATCATTAGGAAGTATATGACCAATCCAATCATTATGATAGCCAGTATATCCATACAAATCAGCAACACATGCTACAACTTCAGATACAATATTCGTATTTTCCTGGGAACGTTTTACAAATTCTTCTTTTGTCATTGAAGTTTGATCAAGAAGATAAATTGACATATTTGGATCAAGCCCAGAATATTTTAAAGTACCATCAATATAACTAAAAGAAACCTGCAAATCATCTGTTTCTATATATAATAATCTACCTTTGCCTTCTATCGTTAGAGTAGCATTATACCCTTTGATAATTGAAGATTCTTCTAACTGGTTTTTCAGATTATCCATAGTAATCACAGATTCAGCATTAACACAATTCGCACTAAAAGTAATAGCAATAATAAAAAGTAGCATACTTAAAAACTTTTTCGTATTCTTTCCTCCTTTCTAATCAAACTAATAATAGTAAAATTTTTTCCAAATAAAATCCTACTACTATTAACTTAATTATACTGGTTATATAACCAGTAGTCAATAAGCAATAACTATTGTTAAGATTATTTGTAGAAAGAAGTGTCATTTTATGAATAATATTAAAACAGTTAAAATTGAAAACGGTTATTATACATTTCGATTAGCACAACTATTAAAACAGCAAAATATTAGCATAAATAAATTAATGCGTGACACAAATACAGACTTTAAAGTAATCAAACGGCTAATTGATGGAGATATTGTAAGAATTGACATTTATGTACTAGCCAGATTATGTGACTACTTAAATTGCGAAATGACAGATATAATAAATTACCATATATCATAAAAAAACGAGTTCTCACTCGCTTTTTTTACCTCTCTATTTCTACCATTTCATAGGCTTCTATAATATCCCCAACCTTGATGTCACTAAAGTTTTCGACTGTAATTCCACATTCAAGTCCTTTTTTAACTTCTTTAACAGAATCTTTCTCTCGTTGAATAGAATTAATATTTCCATCATATATAACAACACTATCCCGAATTAATCTCGCTTTCGCATCCCTCTTAATAATTCCATCAAGCACATAAGAACCAGCAATGATTCCTACTTTAGAGAATTTAAATAGTTGTCTAACTTCTGCAGAACCAATTACCTTTTCTTCATAAATCGGTTCTAGCATACCTTTCATTGCAGCTTCAATTTCTTCTACTACTTTGTAAATAATATCATAAAGGCGAATTTCTACACCATTTTCTTTCGCATAATCGCGAATACTATTATTAGGTCGAACATTAAATCCAACAATAATGGCGTTAGAAGCCTTTGCTAAAACAATATCACTTTCCGTAATAGCACCTACACTGCTACGAACGACTTTAACACGAACATCCTCTACTTCAATCTTCTCCAATGAATTTTTAACAGCCTCACTAGAGCCATGAACATCTGCTTTAACAATAACATTGATTTCACGTAGTCCACTTTCAATTTTAGAAAACAAGTCATCAAGAGTTACAGAATTAGATGTTTGATTGTCTTTCAATCTACTGACAGTCTTCCTTTGTTCACCAATACTTCTTGCTTGTTTTTCACTTTCAAATGCCATAAACTTATCCCCAGCAACAGGAGTCTCATTAATTCCTGTAATCTCAACAGGTAAAGAAGGAGATGCTTCTGTAATTTCTTCTCCCCTGTCATTACGCAGTGTACGAACCTTTCCGTACGTAGTCCCAACAACAATTGGGTCCCCAAGACGAAGAGTTCCATTTTGAATTAATAAAGTAACAATTGGCCCAACATGTTTATCAAGTCTAGACTCAATAACAGTACCCATTGCATAACGATTTGGATTTGCCTTATAGGAATTCATCTCAGCAATAAGTAAAATGTTTTCTAATAACTCATCAATACCAACTGCATCCTTAGCGGAAATTTCGTTATAGAGAGTTTCACCACCCCAAGACTCTGGAGTAAGTCCACATTCTGTAAGTTGTGTCATAACACGTTCTACATTAGCGCCTGGCTTATCAATCTTATTAATAGCTACCATAATAGGAACCCCAGCTGCTTTGGCATGATCAATTGCTTCCCTTGTTTGTGGCATAACACCATCATCCGCAGCTACAATAATAATTACAATATCAGTAATACTTGCCCCACGTGCCCTCATTTCTGTAAAAGCAGCGTGTCCTGGTGTATCAATAAATGTAATTGGTTTATCTTTATAAATAATTTGGTACGCACTAATAGCTTGTGTAATTCCTCCTGCTTCTCCAAGTGCCACATTCGTTTTACGTATGGTATCAAGTAATGTAGTTTTCCCATGGTCTACATGTCCCATAATGGTAACAACTGCTGGACGTATTTGTAAATCTTCTTCTCTATCATTTACCTCAAATTCTTCAAAATTTGTAACGTCAGCAGTCTCTTCGCGTTTTAATTCCTTTTGATAATCTAATACCAATATTTCCGCATTTTCAAAGGAAATAGAATTATTCACTGTAGCCATAGTTCCTAGCATAAATAATTTCTTAACAAGTTCTGCCCCACTCACATGAAGGACATCTGCAAGTTCTCCAATGGTCATGTTCTCTGTATACAAAACAACATTATCATCCTGTACAGGAGCATTTGAGATAAGTTTCTCTTTATTTTTATACATTTCTTTCTTTTTAGATGCCAATTCTTTCTTATTAACTTTTACAGTCTGTGCTCCTTTTTTATTTAATTTCTGTTTTTTGACAGTATTATCCATATCGATTTTTTCTGATTCTGCTACTTCACTTATCAACTCATCCAAATCATCTTCATCGATCATCTCATCTACAACAGTATCAAGTTCTGTAATCTCTTCATCACTTAATAAATAATCTTTAGAATCAGCAGAAATCCCTAGTTCTTTACACTTTCGAAGAACCTCTTCAATAGATTTACTGACATCTAATGCATACTCTTCTATAGACATCATAGAAATCACCTCTTTCATCTTTATTTCATGGAATTATACCAATGTATTTAACTCCTCATAAATAGAATCAGGAACTTCAACTTCTAATTGACGATTCAAAATTCTATTCTTTTTTGCTTTCTCAAAAGTTTCTAGATCTTTCTTTAAGTAAGCCCCTCTTCCATTGGCTTTTCCTGTTTTATCAACAATAATAGTTCCTTCTGGAGTTCTTACTACACGTATAAGTTCTTGTTTCGGTAACTTCTCCCTTGTTACAACACAAGTACGCATAGGTATTTTTCTAGTTTTCATAGTACCACTCCTCACTAAATGATATTAATTCCCTCTTCTCTAGCTTGTTCATATGTTTTAATATCTAATTTATAATGTGTTAAACGAGCTGCCAAACGAACATTTAATCCCTTTTTACCAATTGCTAAAGATAAATTCTCATCATCTACCACAACAAGTGCTTCCTTATTTTTCTCATCTGTTACAAATACACGAACATTTTTAGCTGGGCTTAATGCATTTGCAATAAAAGTAGCCGCATCATTGCTATATTCAATAACATCAATTTTTTCACCATGCAATTCCTCAATAATGCGATTAATTCTACTTCCTCTTTCCCCAATACAAGATCCAACTGCATCAACCCTTTCATTTTCAGAGTATACAGCAATCTTAGTACGATTTCCAGCTTCACGTGCCACACTATATACCAAAATAATTCCCTCATTAATTTCTGGTATCTCTAATTCAAATAAACGTTTTACAAAACCATAATGGTTTCTAGAGAGTAAAATGATAGGTCCCTTAGAGTTATTATCAACTTTTGTAATATATACCTTAATCGATGACCCCATTTGGATGGTCTCTCCTGGAATCACCTCCGTTTTTGGTAATATTCCTTGCGTTTTACCTAAATCGATATAATAGTTACGAACATCTTCCATTTCCACCATACCAACAACCATTTCATCTTGTTTATCATTAAATTCATCAATAATAACATTTCGCTCTGCTTCGCGAATCTTTTGAATCACGACTTGTTTTGCTGTAGAAGCTGCGACACGTCCAAAATCTTTTGGTGTCACTTCCTCTTCAATAGTATCCCCAATTTGGATATCTGGAACAATCTCTCTTGCTTCCTCTAATGTTAAATGAATTTTTTCATCATAGATAAAAGGCAATACAGCTCCACCATCTTCATCTTCTTCATCCATATTTTCAAAATCAATGTCAGAAAATTTCTGAAATTTATCTTCTAAAGAACGATCTACTACTGTTTTAAAAGAATATACTTTAATTTCCCCTGTTTCGCGGTTGATATCCACACGAACATTAGAAAGAGAATTATAATTCTTTTTATAAGCAGAAGTTAGTGCAAGTTCCATTGCACTATATATAACTTCTTCATCAATCCCCTTCTCTTTTACCAATAAATCTACAGCGTTTTTAAATGCTTTATTATCCATTTTATTCACTACCTTCCTTTGAACAAACATCTAAAATATAATTATCATCCTCAATTGGATCATTTTCATCTAAAATTGGATTAATCAGTCTACTCACTGTAACACAATCCTCCACATCAATAATTCCTACTTTATCAATTACAACCCTAAGGAAATATAAAGATCCCTCTTTAACATACGATATAGAATCAATCGTATATCCATTTTCAGTAATAACTGATTCAATTAAATCTCTTACCTTATTTTCAATATCCATGCATACCTCCAAAACTACAGGAAAGAGTGGGGTGTCCCACTCTTCTTGCATCAACTACTAAAAGTATATCACAAAATTCTTAAAAATAATACACTTTTTGAAGAATTTAAAAAATTTATTTAAGAATCATATAAAAGTAAGGAAATATGATATAATGAATCATGGAGATGATTCTATGACTATTAATAAATTAGAAAAAATAGAAACCTACATAAAAAATGCTCTTCTTGGTATATTAGCACTTTTAGTATATTTTATATTACCCGAGATACAGGGAATTTTCTTTGCTATATTTAAAGTAGATATAGCAAATGTATCTACCAACATAAAAATTATATATTCTATAGTCTATAATATTCTGATACTAGCACTTATTGTCCTCATTTTCAGAAAAAGTTTAAAGAAAGAATTTCATGATATGAAAGAAAATCATAAAAACTATTATCAAAACTACTTTAAATATTATTTAATAGGTTTAGTGATTATGATGTTCAGTAATGTAATAATATCTAGTATATCAAAAGGAGGTATCGCTGGAAATCAAGAAAGCATTGAGCAATTATTTGAAATAAGTCCTTTATATGTTTACTTTGCATCCGTTATTTTTGCTCCCATTGTTGAAGAACTCGTGTTTAGAAAAGCGATACGAAATATTATCCCAAATAAAATATTATTTATTCTAGTATCTGGCTTTCTCTTTGGAAGTCTTCATGTCATAGGAAGTATCGAAGCATGGTATGACTTACTATATATAGTTCCATACTCATCATTAGGAATTGTATTCGCATATATTTTATATAAAACTGAGAATATTTTCGTATCCATGGGCCTCCACTTTATGCATAATGGTATATTAATCGCACTACAATTCTTCATGCTATTACTTGGATAAAAGAAAGGAAAATTTAATGAATAAGAATTTAAAATCAATTACAATACTTGACAATAAACCATTCTTAAGACAAATTTCTAAAAATGTAGATATTAAAAATGCCAAAGAACTACAAAATGATATTGCCATATTAGAAGAATATTGCAAAGCAAATGAAGTTATGGCGATGGCAGCTGTACAGCTTGGCATACCAAAAAGAATTATCTATCTAAAAATTACAAACTTAGAGATTATTGAGAAAAAGCAAACCGATAGTGCCACAAAAGATGAAGAAAATTACAATGAAGCTAGAATATTAATAAATCCTGTAATTATTGAAAAAGAAGGTTTAACCACATATTGGGAAGCATGTGCAAGTTGTTTAGAGAATACTGGTCTTGTAGAAAGGCCTTATAAAATCAAGTTGGAATACTATGATATACATGGCAATAAAAAAGCAGATACCTTTGAAGGATTTGAATCTACTGTCCTATCGCATGAGATGGATCATTTAGATGGAATATTACACATCGATATTGCAAAAGAAATACGCGTAATGACTGTAGAAGAAAGAAAAATTTTTAGACAAACACATGGTTATAATATCATTAAAAAAACAGGAGACTTTGAACAACTGAAAATAGGAAAACAAAAAACAAAAAATCTATTATGATATATTGACTTACTACAATAGATAGGATGATAGTATGGAAAATGAGAAAAAAAAATCAATTGGTAAAAAAGTTATAATTATCCTAGGTATATTTGCTTTCATTATCTGCGCTCTTCTACTGTACAGTAGATACATTTCAACCAAAGGATTAATTATTAAAGAATACAAAATTGCAAACGAAAAAATAACCGATAACTTCCATGGGCTTAAAATAGTTCATATTAGTGACATTCACTATGGGACTACCATTAATAAAAAAGAACTCACCAATGTTGTAGATAAGGTAAATATGTTACACCCAGATGTTGTTGTCCTTACAGGTGACTTATTAGATGACAATATAAAGCCAAGAGGAAACTATGAACAGGAACTAATAGAGATTCTTTCTCAAATAAATGTTAGTATAGGAAAATACGCCATTAATGGAAATCATGACTATGCATTTGAAAACTTTAATACAATCATTGAACAAAGTGGATTTACAAATTTAAATGATAGTTATGACCAGATTTATAAAAATGGTAATAATTTTATACTATTAAGTGGAATAAGCACCAGTACATATGGAGATAAGAAAGTGGAAGAAAAACTAGAAAGCACAAATGAATTCCTAAATAGTATCCCTGAAGAAGAAAGAGATAATATCTATAAAATATTACTCTTACATGAACCTGATATTATAGACGATATAGAGTCAATAACCTTTGACCTGGTCCTAGCAGGACATAGCCATAATGGGCAAGTACGTCTTCCGTTTATAGGTGCACTTACCACCCCTGAATATGCCAAAAAGTATTATGATGAACACTATACAATAGATCAAACAGAATTGTATATATCAAGTGGCCTTGGAACATCTATTATTAAATTTAGATTTTTCAATAAACCATCCATTAATTTCTATCGAATTACAAACAAATAACAAAATATGTTATTTGTTTTGTTTAAATAACTTTTCATTCCCATATTTTCCTGTTATAATAAATCATTAAAAAGGGGGATTTATATGGAGAATATAGAAAAATATTTAAAAATTAAACACTATTTTGAAGACAGATTTAATATTGTAAATGAATCAGCGTATGGAAAAATAATTAACAGATTATGTATAGAAAATCCAAGATGGAATGAATTTGTAACCAACTCATATAATGACGACAATGAATCTATATTTAATTTAATTCATAATCAAGCATTAGATGAAGAAAAAGATATACCATTCTTATATCAAACAATAGAACATTACCAATATAATTACTTTTTAACTATATTATGGTGCATTTATGACATATGCAATACAAAATACAAAGCTACAGAAAAATATTTAATAGAAAAGTATAGAAAAGCACCTTATATTTACAACATCGAGACAAATGAAGATGCTTTTACAATTGATTGTATCCTAGGAAAAATCCCATTTGAAAAAGCAAGTAATTACTTTTACAAGTTGAATGAGGTTAAACTTTCCAAACTCGCAGAAGATGGAATCCTCTCAGAATATTGCCATGATAGTACATTTAAAGTTTGCAAAACATTAAAAGATAGTTTTGCACATACTATGCTTTGCAAGCAATCCTGTCACAATGCACAACAATAAGTGTATTGACTTAAATTACAATTGTGTCATGCCATTTGAATTATATATAGATTTAGCAAAAGCACAAACCATTCAAAAAATTTCTCATAATAATATTCTAGAATATACACGACCATTCCAGAGCAGTAAACTACTCTTTGCAACACTTGATCGACAATTAAAAGACCAACATATACAAAAAAAACTAAAATTAACAGATTAAAAATAACACCTCTCTTAGGTGTTATTTTTATAATCTTCAATAATCCTTTTATTACTTAGCAAATGTTCATTAGAGGGATCCATGGAAAGAGCCAGCTGCACATATTCTAAAGCCTGATCAATATGGCCAGTATAATAATAGCCTAAAGACATTAAGTCATAAATCGTATAATCCCAACTAAATACTTCATTTATATAAGACTTTTGATGAGTAGTAATTTGTAAAGCCATACTTCCATATTGAAGAACTGCTTCCCAATTTTCTAATTTATATTCAAGAATCATTCGTTCTACATACGCATCTCTCAAATAAGGAGCTTCATTGATGGCTTTATCTAACCACATTCTAGCCTCATCATATCGCTTTAATGCGGAATATGATCTAGCAATAAATCGCATAGAAGCGGCTCTCTCATCTCTCCATGTAGCAGTTGGTAATTGTAAATGACGAATCAATGTATCAATACAATCATTCCATCTTTGATAATACATATATTCTCTACCTAAATAATGCATATTTCTATCATCATTAGGGCTTTCCTTAACAGAAAGTTCTAATAAAGGCAAATAACTACCTCTAGACTTTGTTTTATCTGGATAATGTTTTAGTGTAATCAAATCTGTTGTAATAGCATTCTCTTCTATATCACAAGCAAGAACCTCATGAACAGGATGTGTCCACTGATAATGATTTCTTATATGAATTTTCTCTATATAAAAGTTAACAGCAGGATTCCCATTATCATCGAAACTCCATATATAATTATAACGAACTCGAGTAATATTCTCATTCCATAGATTCTCTAAAGCCTCTCTCCAGCCAGAATCAAAAACTTCATCTAAATCAGTGCATACACAAATATCTGTATCCTCTGGTACCAAATCCAAAGATGCATTACGAGCTATATCAAATCTCCAAGGCTGAATCTTTTTCTTCTTGACATGAACACCCCTCTTTTTTAATTTTTTGACTGTCTTATCCGTCGACCCAGTATCTAAAACATAGATTTCATCAGCTTCCTTCATAGAATCTACCCAGCGATCTACAAATTGTTCCTCATTTTTGCATATTGCATATACACAAACCTTATATTTTCCCATCTTATCACCTTAATAATAATGTATGTAAAAGTAAAATATTGGTACACAGAAAATTAATTATACATATAAAAACTAAATCAACCATATACAAAGTTTATGGCATAATAAAACCTAGGCCTTACCTAGGTTAATTTCATTATGGTGGAGGATAAGGGATTCGAACCCTTGACCTCCACGGTGCAAACGTGGCGCTCTAGCCAGCTGAGCTAATCCCCCATAATGGCTTCATTCAAAAAGCATATTAATTATAGCATAAATATTTTTGATGTGTCAACTATAGGAAACGATTTTTTTTATTTTATACAGCCAATCTCTATAAATTCACCATTTATATGATGATTTCGATACAGACTATAATAAATAGTTTATGAACACTTCCTATCATCTTGAATATACTATCTTTGAAATGGAGAGGTGAATAAATTGAAAAAAATAATAATTTCAATTATTGCTATTTGTATCATTGGTATATGTATAGCAATACCATTTATAACAAAGAAAGATAGTGACTTAAAGAAAATTAAAGTTGCAGAAGTAACACACTCAGTATTCTATGCTCCACAATATTTAGCAGATGCACTAGGTTATTTTGAAGACGAAGGCCTTGATGTAGAATTTATTTTAACATCTGGCGCTAACAATGTAACGGCAGCTGTATTGAGTGGGGATGTACAAATTGGTTTCTGTGGTAGTGAAGCAACTATTTATGTATACAACCAAGGAGAAAAAGATTACTTAGTAAACTTTGCTGGTTTAACTAAAAAGGATGGAAGTTTTCTAGTAGCGAGAAAACCAAATGATAATTTTAAAATTGAGGATTTAAAAGGATCTCATATCATTGCGGGTAGAAAAGGTGGTATGCCAGCAATGACTCTTGAATGGGCACTAAATGAGAATGGTCTAAAAACAAACGAAGTAAACTTCGATACATCAATTGACTTTGCAGCTACTACAGGTGCATTCATTGGGGGAACAGGTGATTATATATCAGTATTTGAACTTAGTGTAAGAGAATGAAGTCACCAAGTGAAAAATTATATGTCTAATTTATAGACAAAAATAACAATTCACTTGGTAATTGACCTTATATCTTTTAGTTCCTTGTGTATCATATCCTCTTTTAAATTCATAACTACTTCTTAAAATAGGTTGTAGTTTTTTTGTTTCATCATTCTCTTTGTAAGATAAAAATATATTTAATTCCATATTATTTTTATCATTACATATTTTAGATACTACAATACGCTCAAGTAAAGAACTAATTATTTTATCTATTGTAGATTTAGAATTAACTTTTTGTTTTAAGATTTCGGCAAGTTCCTTAGTTTTATCTGTTGTTCCTTTTAGTTCATCTTTTTGACTTTTTAACTTATTAAGTTCATTATCAAGAACTTTAATTTTTTCATTAAAAGAACTATTCCTTTCATAAAATTCAGTATTTGATAAACTACCTTGTAAACTAAGTTCTAATAATTTATCTTTTTTAGCATAAAGATTATTTATTTCTTTTTCTCTCAAACTTATTTCTTCATCTATACCAGTATCAATTTCTAAATGTTTGTAATAATTCATAAGAGTTTCAACTACTTGGTTAGAATCAATTTGAAGTTTAGAAATTAAATCTTTAAAAATTGCATCTAGTTCAGATTCTCTAATATTAGGTGAATCACAAGTAGTTTTACCATTTTTTAAATATTCTGAACAAACCCAAGTAATATCTTTTTTATTTTTTCTAAATTCTCTTCTGTGGAAAACAGTATTGTGTTCAGCACAATATATTTTAGCACTATATAAGTATCTATTCTTATAAATGCTTTTATCTTGTTTTCGTTCACTAAATGCTTTCTTTCTTGATATTAAACGATTATTAGCTCTATCCCATAAATCCTCATCAATTATTGGTGGTATTCTTGTTTTATCTTCATACATAACCCAATCACCTTTTTCAAAGTATTTTATCTTTTTAGTCATGTAATCTACTATTTCAGATTTTCTTGCACAATAATATCCTTTATATTTAGGATTTTCTATCATTCTTGAAATTGTAGATATACACCATTTCTTACCTTGACAAGTTTTTAAACCTTCGCTATTTAAAGTTTTAACAATTTTAGAAAGTGTTGATTCTTCAATCGCATATAGTTCATAAATTCTTCTAACAACTTTTGCTTCTTCCTCTATGATATTTAATACTCCAGTATCTTTATCTTTTTTATAACCATAAAGTAAATCATTACCTAATATTTCTCCACGTTCTATTGCACGATTCATACCAAATTTAACCCGTTCTGATAATCTTCTAATTTCATCTTGTGCCATAGAAGCCATTATGGTTAATCTAAGTTCAGAATCAGGCATAGCAGTATTAATATTATCATTTACAAATAGTACAGCCACTCCATAGGATAAAAGTTCTCTAGTATATTTAATACTATCAAGAGTATTTCTTGAAAATCTAGAAATTTCTTTGGTAACTATTAAATCAAATTTACCACCTCTAGCATCTTCAATCATTTTCATAAAGTTATCTCTTTTAACATCACTTGTACCAGTTATTCCATCATCTACATAACCTTTGACATAAGTCCAATTTGGATTTTCTTTTATATATTGTTCAAAATGCTCCACTTGATTTTGAAGAGATTTTTTTTGTTCTAAATGATCTGTTGATACTCTTGCATAATCTGTTACTCTAAGTTTTATATTTGTAAGTGGCATTCCCATATTTAACTGCTTTCGAACAGTATATAAATCCAACTCTTCTTCTCCTTTCTAATAACATTATAGCATATTATTTTCATGTATTAGCATTTGCACCACTTACATTACAAATTTTTAATTCTTTTAAAATATTTTCTTCTGTATATTTAAACATTTTATATGAAATTTTATTTTCATCAAATAACTCTTTATTTAAGGAAAGAGCTACATTTAAAAGAATTTCTTTATTTTTATATTTTACTTCTTTACTTCTCATAATATCATTAGAATCCATAACTCATCTCCTTTATTTAAAACTATGAGAAAAATCGTAAAATAATACTTTAAGAAAAAAGCAGAAACTATTTATTTAGTTTCTGCTTAGTTTCTTTTATTTGTCTAACTGTTAAAGTATTTTCAATTGTTTTAATTAGTTTTCTTATTTCATTATGAAGAAGAGTATTATTATCTTTAATCATTTTAATGTCTCCTTCACTTAACATTATCTTTTTAGTTAGTTGTGATTGCTCATATTGAATTCTATTTACTATGCTAATATAATCACTCATAATTTTTGTTATTTCATTTTTACCCTCAATTTCTTCTTTATATAGTGATTCATAAATACATGCACTTCTAACATAGGCCGCAAGATGCAAACCAAATCCATATTCAACTGCTTTTTCTGTAATTATTCTTCTTTCTTCATCATTTAACATGATATTTATTTTCTTTCTTCTATCAACTTTAGTCATTTTTATTCTCCTTTTCATTTAGTATTTTTTTATAATTTAACAACTCTTTAATGTAAGATTTTCTATAATAGTTTTGATCTAACCATTTCACTCCAATAGGAGTAATATATAATTTTCCTTCTCTATAACATTTACAATCTGTTTTTTTGTTCATTCTTTCAATTGCTTTTAAAATAGAGCTATTACTTTTATCAAAATATTCTTGCAGTTCTTTTACATTTAGATATGGATAATTTTTCTCGTAATGAGAAATACCTAATTCATTTTCTAAATCTTTAATTTTTGCATTTAAAAAATGGATTTCTCTATCTAAGAAAAATCCATTCTTATTAAAATATACTTTATTTAACCAATTAACAAATTCTAAATTAAAAAGAACAATTAAATCAGTTGGTCCCAATCTATACCAAATCCAATTTTCAAAATAATGATATTTTTCCATAACTTTAATTGCATGATTTAATCGTTCTTCTGATACTCCTAATTTTCTTTCTACATCATTTCTATACATCCATTTATTTTTCAGATTATCATCTCCATCTTATGACATATAGTATAATTTCAATCTATCAAGCATGGTGTTATCACACCCTTTTCTTGTTAGGGATAAATCCCTAAAACCCATTATAGTCTCTGACAGTTTAGATATAATTTATTCATATTTGATTCTCCTTTCTGATAGGATAATATTTAAAAAACCAAAAAAAGAGAGATAAAATCTCTCCAAATTCAGTCTTTCTTCTAATTATCCTATATTACCATTTTAACACATTTTTTTAGGACACGCAATGGACATATTTTTAAAAAGTATATTAAAAATATTATTTAATTCATATAAATAAAGAAAATATAAGTTTTAAAATTTTTAGCAAATATTAACTATTAATATTATTATCTTTTACATATTTCAAAACTTTAGTAAATACTGGTTCATCTGTATAAATAGATTTATCATACTCATACCATATATCAAAAGCGGTAGTTGCTCCTTCTTGTACCATTTTCTGAACTTTAGCACTTTTAAACACCACATTATTTTGTTGTTCGGTAAGTGGATGATGGCATCCCATATCTTGATATACTTTTGATTGAAGATCAGCTTCTAACTTATCACAATAATAAGCAAATTTAGCTTCATCTGTATCTTTTTTATCAAATTCAAAAATTGAATTAATAATATTATTGCGATTTTGCAGATTACCAATTACTTCAATTATTGCTTGATGTTCTATTTCTTGTTTTTGTTCTGGTGTTATATCATCAAAAGGAGTAATATCCCCAATTTTGATTTCACCAACTTCATGAACACACAAAGTAGAAATTACTTTATTTAAATCAATATCAAATCCAAATTCAGATTTTAACGCAATGGCTAAAGCGATAGTTCCTACACAATGTTCTGAAATTCTTTCAATTCTTTCATTAGAAATATTCCAATGTGTTGAATTCCAGCCACTTCTTACTTTTTGTTTCAAAATCCTATTTAAATAATAAAACCTAAAAATTTCAAAATTTTTCTTTTCATCATTACCAAAACTATCAGTTATTCCATAGTTTCTAGCAATATTATATAATTCTTCAACACTATCAGTTTGTATATTTTCTTCTATTAAAAATTGTTCAAAAAAATTTTCCAACTGATGTTCTATTGTTTCACAATGAAATGCAAAATTACCACCTTTACTTTTCCATCTATATGCATCAAAATATTCACATGCTTCTACTGTATATAATAAGCCTTCATTTAAATTACACAAACAATCTTTCATTTCATCACTAAAATTTTCTCTCATTATACCTAACAAAATCATTCTAAGAACGATACCAAGATTTTTTTCATCAACTATATTATATTCTGAATTAATTGCAGTAGCTAAAACCATAGAACCATAAACTTGATCAGCTAAACTTTGTTTTCCATCTGCTGTTACATATTTTAATTTATTTGCTAACATATAGAAACTAATTGCATTTTCAATTTTTTTATTTTCAATATCAACCATAATCCCACTCCTTTGTGTCAATTATTATACATTAAGTATTAATAAATAGCAATATTACCCATTTATTTCTCCAATTTCTTTATTTAAAACCTCTAGATAATCTTGTTCAGCAGTTGTTAAATGTTTTTGCATATACTTATCATATTCTTCATGTGCCTTTTTTAATGCTTGTTCATGAGATATTTTTCCATTATCTTTTAAAATATCTTTTCTTGTCATCTTTAAAAATGTATCTAACTCATTAACCCAATCCTTCATTGTCATAGGATGTCTATCTAGTGCATTAATTTCTGCAACATCTAAATAAGCAGACACCATTCTATTTAAAGTATTAAGTTCTTCTTCTGTTAAATAGTTTTTAGCAATTTCAGTTTCACTTTTTGTTGGATAATCACCTTTAAAATTAGTAAGCCCTAAATTTTCTTTATTAGAATCAACTCGTGTAAATATTACCTCGGCTGCTGTGTTGCCATGGGTAGCATAATGCATTTTATTTTGGACTGTTTTAAAAAAGTCTATTGATAATTTATCTTTAGGATTGTAATCAATTGAAGTTGCATAAATATCCAATACTTTTCTCCAGAATATTTTCTCTGATGATCTAATGTCACGAATCCTTGCAAGTAATTCTTCAAAATATGGACTTTCACCATTATTCTTTAATCTTTCATCATTTAAGGCAAATCCTTTTGTCATATACTCTTTTAAAATTTTTGTTGCCCATATTCTAAATTCGGTTGCTTTTTTAGAGTTAATTCGATATCCTACAGCAATAATAGCATCTAAATTATAGTGCAAAACATTGTAATTCTTGCCATCACTAGCAGTTGTCAAGAAATCCTTGACAACTGAATCTTTATTAAGTTCTTCATCTTTAAATATATTATTTAAATGATAACTAATATTTTGTTTAGTTGTATCATAAAGATTAGCCATTACATCTTGACTCATCCATATATCTTCATTTTGTATATTAACATCTACTTTTACATTACCATCTTTTGATACATATATAACCATGTTATTTTTCATAGCTAATCTCCTTTCAAGTTTTCTTAATATAATTATACCAAAAAAAGTTGAGTTTTTCTCAACTTTAGTACTTATTTTAAAGAATTAATATATTCTTTCAGTTCATTCATTCCTCTTACATATATATCAGTAAATTTTTCTATATTATCACTAATTTGTCCTGATTTCTGAATTGACATGAAGGCATATTTTGAATCAAATTTTTCTAATCCTAATCTATAAGAATTATAATTCATTTTAGCAATATTAAAATTATTGAATTTACTATCTCTATATAAGCTACTATCTGTAATTCCAGCCTTCTTAATTGAAGCTTGTCTAATTACACATGGCAAACAATATCCACAATGCTTAGTAATTTTTTCTCCTTGCATTCTACCACTATCTGGATGTGAGCATGACATCGTATTAGAAATATTTTCTTCTAAAAATTTGATATTTTTACAATTCTCTATCATTTCTCCTTTTGTATAGAATTGATATGGGTTTTTCAATTTAATTTCTAACTGTAAATTATCTAATAATTGTTGTAACAGTTTTAGATAATATGGATGAGTAGTTCTGGTACTACTTGTTCCTATTCTAGATAGTGTACTTGGAATATTTAAAGATATAAATCCATTTTCAGGAATAATTATATCCACTTTTTTATTTAACATAGTTGCCAAAGCAATAGCATGTGAAAAAAACATAAATGAGCGTGTTCTAGTCGTATCTTCAACTCCATTAACAACCTTTGCAAAAAACTGGCTAAAGTTACTAATTTTTAAGTCATACTTTTCTATTATTTTTTCTTTTAAAATATCTTGATATTCTTTAGTACCTTTACCACCTCCATAATGGCTAACAAACATAATATTTTTTTTATCAGTTTCTAATAAATTTATCGCCCCAATAAACGAATCTAAACCTCCAGAAAACATACATATTTGATCATAATCTTCTATTTTTTCATTTGATTTTTCCATTTTTTCTTTATGAGAAATTTCAATTAAAGTAAGGCTTCTTTTTCTAAATTCAAAGTTCCAGGTGTCGCCACTTAAGAAACTTAACATTTCCTCTAGTAATTTTTTATTATCATTCCATACCTTAAAATTTAATACAGGTATGTAAATTTTAATATTTCTACTCCAATTATCATAACCATCGTCTCTTCTAATTATTCTATCTGCTGCAAAAACCGCAAGTGATATATATAATAAATCTAAAGATTTTTCATTATACCAAGATTTCATTTTATGAAAATTATTCCAAAATGTAAATGAAAAAGTTTTACTATCAAAGAAATTTATTAAATAATTTTGATTTGGAGCCTTATATGAATCTTCTTTATCGAAAATAAAATTAACAATCATTCAATCCCCTCCAAATTTTTTATGCATCTTTCATATATTGATTCAATAGAAGTAGTTGTATTTTCTCCAAAAATGTTTTTATCCTTTGATAATTCGACTTCAACAGTACTATGAATTAAATCTTTAAAGTCATTCTCAATAGACACAGCTTTTTCTGGCATATTACTATATTTTTCCAATCTGCTTTCTAAGTCTTTCATCATCAAAGTCCATATATAAGAACTCAAAAATTCACATACTGTTTCATTAAATAATTCAGTAGGCATCTTATCTATACTATCTATAGGCAAATTGTTTTTTTCTATAAAATCATATATTTTAGCACAGGCATCTTGAACTGCAATCCTTGCTACAGAATCTTCTTTTGAATTAGAAGATGGTGAAATAACATTAATTAATAATGAAAAAACTTCATTTAAACTTTTATTTTCATAATCTATACCTATATCTCTTAATGTTTCTTGAAAACCATTCCTTTGAATACTATTTATAATACTAACTAATCTTTTACCTGCATTTAAGCCAGAATATGATTGGTGTTTCATAGCCTTACTTCCTCCAGATGCCTTAATATATCCTCTTGATATACCTTTAATACTTCCTATTTTTCCATCACTGTTAATATATTTTGAAAAGTTAGATTTAACATTTTTCCAATCATCATTACCATTTATATTTTCATTATTTTGATTATTGTTAAATGAATTTTTTCTTCCATTAAAAATATTTGACGTCCCCATAAAATCACCTCTAGTTCTTTAAAGCATTTACTACTGCTTTTTGTAAATTAGATCCAGCCTTTCCCCAATCAGTTAATAATTGCAAGATTTGTTCTTCACTTTTAGTCTTTTTTGCATATTCAGCTATATGTGGTGCACTACCAAATTTAATTTGTTCAGGTCTAAGTTTTTTTAAATAATCTAAAGAATCTGAATATAATTCTGTATCACTTTGGGAATATTTTAAATAACATTTAATTTCATCTATATCAATAGAACTTTTAGAACTTATTTTCTCATACATTGTTTGTAATATTGCTACTCTTTCACTTATAGCAATATCCGAAATTGATGAAATAGCCTTATTAACATTAATATCACTAAAGGATAGTAGCTGATCTAGTATTTCCTGACCTTTTGGCGATAGATTATTACTTACTCTACTAATTTTTTCTTCTAAAGATGTTCTCATAAAATAAAAATAAAGTTTTAAATTCAAATCTGATAGAGTTGGAGATATCTCACACCATTCTTTAATCCAGTTGTCATCTTTCCATGTATTAAATTCATGTAGATTATCATACCTTTTTTGTTCTAATGATTCTAATTCATTTTGCAGAGTACCCTCAAAGCACATAATAGCCATTTTATTAAACAAAGCTGGTCTTATATACTCTAACACCATTATTTTAGCCAAAATTTTTCTATCCAAAATTTTATTCTTATATTTTGCCATATTTAATCTCATGATAAGGGAATTCAAAAATCTTTTACATTGACGCGGATTACCATGCAATGCTTTTGATAATACAGCAGATAGTTGTTTTGAAATAAATAAACAATCCATTATAATTCTATTGTACTCCGAATATGATTCATTAGAATAGTTTAGAGAATCAACTGAAAATGTTAAAAAATCTTTTTTTCTTTCTGCTTTCATTTCAGTTACCCATTTTTCAAAAACCTCTTTTGGAAGTTCTTTTTGTAATAATAACGCAGTAATATATGTTTCTACCTCTTCTTCATTTAATCTGGGTATTCTAATAGGATATTGAATTAACTTTTCCAAATACTCTTTACCAATGTCAATCTGAATACCTTCAATGTTTTTAAACTTGCTTTTTACTGCATAAGAAATATGTCTTTCATCTGCGCCTATTACAAAAGCAACATTGCCATTAAATAAGAATAGTTTAATTGCTTCCAGGGTATTCAAAATTGTATCTGGTGTGCACCTATCTAATTCATCAACAAACACAACCAATTTAGAAATTTTACTTTCATCTAACAATTCTGAAAAATTCTTTTGAAATTCTCTTATATCATCTCTTAGTTCCTTATTATTTAATTCATCATTAACGGATTCTTTAATATTATCTATATCGATTTCTGGGATTTTAGGTGAAATTTTTTTCATAATTGATTCTACAGTTATATTTGCCAGAGTTCCAATCCCACCAGTTAATACAAAATCTAAACTCGCTTTCCCAGCTTTTGTTAATAGTTTAAATTTATCAACACTATTGTACAAACCTTTTAATAGTTTTTCTGCCTTTTCAGTTAAGGTGGTGTTTTTGCTGATTTCATCCAATATTGTTCCTAATATTGCTGTCTTTGCATCATCATAACTTTCAAATAGCCATCCATTAAATACCAAACATTTAATTTTTTTATCTTCTATTTCTAATTGCCTTTTGCACATTTGCATTAGACTTGATTTTCCGCTACCCCAATCACCATATACACCAATACTTGCGGGTAACAATTCTTCATTGTTAATAATATCTTTTAAAACATTAACTAAACAATCATAATCTAAAAAATCAAGTTCTGTTTCACTATCTTTCCACATAATAATTACCTCCTTATGTAAAAAAGACAGTATTAAATCATAGTTTAATACTGCTCAACTATATAAATTATATCATATATTGACAAAAAAAGACAGCTTATTTGCTATCTTTCGCAGTATTTTATATGGAAATTTATTTTGAACAATATTAGCGACTTCTTATACTTGCACTAAGAGAGCCAACTGCTCTACAACTTGAAAAGCAAGGTACTGGGTATGTTGTAGCATCTATAGGCGAACTTGGTGGAACAGTTCCATATACAACTTACAATGCTAAAAAAAGCTATATTGAGAAAAATCCAGATGTGATTAAAGGCTATACAAAGGCCATCAATAAAGCTTTGGAATATACTCATTCCCATACAGCAGAAGAAGTTGCTAAAGAAATAACCGACTACTTTCCAGATACATCTTTAAATGACTTAACAGCAATCGTTGAACGCTATATGAACATTGATTCATGGTTTGAAACAACTTATATCTCAGAAGAAGATTTCATCCATGTACAAGAGATTGTAGAAAATGCTGGAGAACTTGATAAAACTGCACCTTATGATAAACTTATCGATAATAGTTTTGCAAAATAGGGATTCAATTTGAATCTCTATTTATTAATATCAATAATTTAAAAAGATAAATAGTAATACCCATATTATCATTAAGAATTTAATATCCATTCAATAATCATTTGTTTAATCCCATAATACTCTTGTTCTTCAAATTCCATATTTGCTATACAAAATCTTTTGGAGGTAATATGGGAGCAAAACATACATTCATATAAGTCAAAACAATCTTGGATGAAAAAGGAATTACTTATTTTATTGGAACAAATAACATTATAACTGTTACTACAATCTTTTGAATCATCCGTTCTTATACAAAATTTACAAGTTCCAGATCTTTGAGATGCAAGTAAAAATGCACTATTACCACAAGAATCGCAATAAATCATATTTTTAGAATCACTACACCCCGTACTTCTATAAATATTCTCACATCTATAAATAGTATCGCTTTTTACTACATTAATAGAATCATAAACTCTTTCAGTAGTAGTTAAATTAATTGTATTCCATATATCAATTAGTTCTTGTAAATTACTGAGTTCCCTTTTAGGTAACATCCATCCTTCAGTTTCTTCTCTTTTTTCCATATTCTTATTTGTGATAAATCTACCACTATTAATAGAGTCAGCCCAAGTTATTTCATTTGTAGTGACATCGTTTACTTGTTTTGGTAATTTAACATCAAATGCAAACTTTTCTAATAATATATCTAAAGAATAATTATTATCTCTTTCAAATATATTTTTGAATATTTTATTAACAATTTCTAATGCTTTCATATCATTCATTATCTTACGACCCTTCTACTTGAAGAATTAGACATTAATATATCTTTTAAACTTACACTACTATTTAAACTAAAATTAGATTTTGATTTTTTTAAATTATCATCATTACCTACATTATTGCTTTTATCTGTGGTAATTTTCTTAATTCTAGGGATACTTGTATACTCTGATGTAACCCCCTTAAATGCTGGCAATAGAGTCCCATTAGAATCTATTCTAATAATACATTCTCTATTATTTAGTTCAGAGAGTATCCTTATTTTTCTTTCCTTAGAATCATCTAAAGGTACTTTCATATTAAAGTTATCAACAAGCATCATTGCATCTAGCTTTGAAACCCTAAATATAAAATAATTGATAACATTAGCGAATATAGAATTCTTTAGTTCATTAGAGATTTGATTAAAATATTGCCCTGCTAATATTAAGGATAAGTTATATTTTCTTGCTTCCGATAAATATCTGGGCAAAATAGGATTTTCTACAACTGCAACCTCATCTATTATAAATATAATATGCTCGTCTATTTCTTGCCTCCCTATTATCGTTAAGAGTTGTTGCATAATTAATCCTGCTATTGTCTTGGTCACCCTATCTCCAAGCTTAGTTCTATCAAGAGAGAATAATGTTAAAAAATTATCACATATAGTATTTTTCAAATTTCCATGAATGCTCTCTGAGTTGAATACAGGTATCATTTCCATCTCATCTATAAAGCCTATAATAGGAGATATTGCTTCACCATATGATTTAGTTTTTAAATCATTGAAATCAGATAAAAAGAAATCAATCACACTTATAGGCAGATCACATTTTAATTTTTTTATCAAATCATTTCTATATTCTAAGTCTAAAATAAGTCTTCTTAAATTCCTAAAATCAAATGATTCGCCAGTTAATAATAGATGTATAGAATGTCTTAAAACTCTTTCCAGTTTTGAATTATATTGATCTGCGATTAAAGATTTAAATAAATCTAATAAGAGTTCCGTAGAGGCCACAATATCATCGCTACTATTAATAAATAAATCTATACTATCCAAATCGCTTCTAAAATCGATAACCCTCCCTATACCACCAACATCATTTTCAAGTGCAGCATGTGGATCAATAACAACAACTTTATATCTTTGTCGTAAGTCCCCACTTCTATTAATGTTATTGATTAATAGACTTATAAATTTAGATTTCCCACAACCAGAAGAGCCAATGACTATAGAATGTTTATCAAAACTAAAACTATATTGGTGTAAATAAAAATCTCCCTGTAAATATGGAAAGGTATCAATAGAAAATAAAGAGTTATTTGAATCACTATTTAATAAATGTAATATTTTATTAATCTCTAAATATTTTGGGAAACTTTTGCAAAAATATCTTTTATTACCCTCAAAATTCGTTGAGAGTATATTTATTGATATAGCAAACATCACTTTATACTTTTTGATTACCCCATTTTTATTTAGATAAAACTCTACCTTTGATTTAATTCTATCTCCATATAGCTTTAATAAACTAATCTCTAGATGTGTAAGAATTCCTTTATTTCTAACCTCACTATAAGTAATCAAATCTATTACACTACTACCAATTTTAGGTAAAGAAAGTAATACATAATTAGCTTTTGGTACATTTATTTCTTTCGTAGGTTTCAGTAAAAAAGAATTTAGATTATTTATAGTGGCAGGTAAAGTACAGCCAGTCTTAATAAAGTATCTTATTTCATTTTTGTCGTATGTAATCATAATTTTCCATTTTTTTAAAATTCCATTATAATTTGATATTGTTTTAATTAGTTCTAACCACTCCTCTTTTGAAACAGATTTATTAGTTAGATATATTTCTGACGTTAACCTCATAAATATGTCACCTTATAATAAAGTATATCAAAAGTACAAAATAAAAAACTGACTTTTTAACAATCAACATTATCAGTTTAATAATAAGTAAAAAACAATCCTATGTACAACTTGTAATATATAAAAGTTATATCAAGAAAAATCACAAATTTTAATAAACCATTCTTCAAAATAAGGATATTTCACATCACAAAACGCACAGCCAAACTAGATACATTTGCATATTATACATTAGAGTGGGGAGATATACAGTGGAAAAGAGTATTTTAAATATTAAAGATTTAAGAAAAATTTATCATACAAAGCAAAATGAAATTTTAGCTGTGGAAAATTTCTCATATTCATTAAAAGAAGGAGAATTTGTATCAATAGTAGGTCCTAGTGGCTGTGGGAAATCAACTATATTATCAATTCTATGTGGATTATTGGAAAAATCAGATGGAAGCATTGAAATGGATTCCACAACCAAAATTGGATATATGTTACAAAATGATAGCCTATTTGATTTCAGAACAATCTTAGAAAATTGTTTACTTGGACTAGAAATTAAACATGAACTTACAGAAAAGAATAAAAACTATGTGATTCATCTATTAGAAACATATGGTTTAAAAGATTTCATCAATAGTTATCCTGAAAATTTATCGGGAGGAATGCGACAAAGAGTCGCCTTAATCAGAACCCTTGCTTGCAAACCAGATATCCTATTTTTGGATGAACCTTTTTCAGCTTTAGATTATCAATCTAGGCTCGCTGTATCAGACGATGTATATAGAATCATAAAACAGGAGAAAAAAAGTGCAATTATGGTAACACATGACCTAGCTGAGGCTATCAGTATGTCAGATAAAGTAATTGTACTTACAGAAAGGCCAAGTAAAATTAAGAGTATCTATGAAATCAAACTAAGTAATAAATCAACACCGATAGAAAATAGAAAATGCAAAGAGTTCGCAGAGTATTACGATATGATATGGAAGGATATTGATTTTCATGTATAGTTTAGAACATAAGAAATACTTGTCTAATATCAAAAAAAGAAAATATATTACAAGAGGACTACAAATATTAATTTTAGTAGGATTTATAGCAATATGGCAAATACTTGCTGATAAAGAAATCATCAATACATTTATATCCTCTAGTCCTAAAAAAATTATTACTACTATCATAGAACTGCATAAAGGAAATAATTTATATCATCATATATGGGTAACCTTTTATGAAACAATTATAAGTTTTTCTATAGGCACATTTTTAGGTTGTCTAATTGCAACTATATTATGGTGGAACCCATTTATTTCTAAAGTCCTAGATCCTTACTTGACAGTTTTAAATAGTTTACCAAAAGTTTCTTTAGGACCCATAATCATTATTTGGGCAGGAGCAGGAATTAAATCTATCATTTTAATGGCACTATTTATCTCTGTCATCATCACAATCATCAATGTCACACAAAGCTTCAATGATACAGATTCAAACAAAATTAAATTAATGAAATCATTTCAGGCAACGAAATCACAGATATTTTTTAAACTTATTTTACCAAGTAATAAAAACACCATCGTCAGTGCTGCTAAAATAAATATAAGCATGTCTATGATTGGCACTAAACACACACAGGGAGAAAAGCGAAAAATATATAAAATTAGGCATTGCTAATTTTCCAATATATCTTCAACTTTTTCTTATCTACTACTACTTTATCAATTAAACTTTCAACAACATTTCTTTGTTCTGTAAATTCTAATTGATTCCATATCTTACTTAAATTTTTGATACTTTCATAAGATGTTACACCTTTTATACCTTTTCGTTTTTCTTCCTCTAATGTTTTAGTTATTCTATCTCGTTCAAGGGCTAACTCATCAACTCTTTTTTTCATGTCATCAATAACAATTCCTTTAGACATACAATTAATTAAATTGGTTATTTGATTTTGAACCTCTTCTAGTCGTGTATTTAATTCGCTTTGCACGTCAGCTTGAGCCAAATCAAATGTATCATTAAACTTATTCTCATCAAGCGACATCTCAAATAACTGCTCTAAGAAAGTGTCTTCAATTTCAAAACTATCTAATCTATTATTCTGACAATTAGGATCTCTAATAAGTTGAGGTTTACTTTTTTGTTGGGAATAACAATAGCAAATTATTCTTTGTCCCCATTTTTGGTATCTATATTTCGCCCCACAATGAGCACAATATATTTTACCAGATAAAAGATAATGACTAGCTCTTTGAGCATGGCTTCTGTTCTCTTCTATTATTTGTAATTCATCATATTCTTCTTGTGAGATTGCTGCTTTATGTCGCCCTTTGTATAGTTCTCCCTTATGAGGTATTAAACCTAAATTCGTTTTACAATTTAGGATTTCTTGTATCCATGCCTGGTCTAATCCTGTAATTGCTTCTAGTTGAGGATAACTCATTCCTTGCAATCTTAAAGTTTTCATCAAGTCAAATATCATTTTTCGCTCAGTATTAAATTCAAGTATTCCTGTATCCTTATTATAATCATAAACAAATGGAATCTTTCCTCCACCACGCCAGAAGCCATCTTGAATTCTTTTTAGCATTCCTAATCTTGTTCTCTCAATTATAGTTTCTCTTTCTAACTGAGCAAAAACTGATAGGATACCAATCATAGCTTTTCCAAATGGTGTAGTTGTGTCAAAACTTTCTCTGATAGATATAAAACCAACATCATATTTATTAAATACTTCTTCTATCATATAAAGAGTATCTTTTTGGCTTCTTGATAATCTATCTAATTTAAATACTAAGACTGTTTCGATTTTGCCTTCTTTAATATCTGCAATTAATTGTTGAATCGCTGGTCTATTTAAATCCTTTCCACTATATCCTGGATCGGTATAGACTTTAAATTCTGTACATTCCTTACTCTTTAAGTATGCCGTTACAAGTTCGATTTGGGCATCTATTGAATAGCCTTCTACTTGTGAATCAGTTGAAACACGAACGTAGATTGCTTTAATCTTTTTTACTACTGCTTTTACGATACTAATTTTTAGTTCCTCCTTTTCCTATAAAAGCATTTCTAGTAAAAAGTCTTGTACTTATTATACCATTTTTGATTGAAATTTGGTAGTAATGCAAACAAGATTTTTTTAAGCTTCTTTATTCATATATTTCTTTACTAATACATATATAAGTGAAACGTCTAAAGTTATATCTCTTGCTTTAAATATATTACCTTCTATAGAATAATTTTCTACTTCCATATTATAATCAACTCCTTTAATTAATTATATTTTTCTAAAAAAGTAAAATACTTACATACTACAAAAAATTACAATTTTCTTAAAATTCCGTGAACATAATACCTATCTCTTCTAGTTCTTCGATTTTCGTGCGAACACGAATAAAGTGTTATGATTCTATCATAATCAGCTTTTACTTCTACATCAGTTTTATATTTACTTTTATTAATAACATTGTTCAAATAATTCTCATAGTCTTCAAAAGAAGAAAATTTTTGCTGATAAGAATCTGATTCAACATCATCAACATAAGCACTAAAAACATCAACTACATAATTCCCATTTAAAGTATATAAATAAAAAGAAGGATGCTTTTTATAAAACGTAGCATCCATATACTTATATAGTTCTCCAAACATTGAACCATTATTAGTATGATGTCCATAAATAAAAGTATTTAAATCCGAAAAATCTGGTGTGGAAGAATAATCCATAAAAATGCTACCTGCACCACTCCATTTTTTGTCATAAGAATGATTAAGATAAAAAGAATTATTAGTTCCCTGTACAATTGGATAGTTAATTTCTGTATCTTCTATTTTTATCCATCCAATTACATCTGAATTAATTTTTTTTAATTCATCAAAATTAATAATATCTTCGGTTTCTTCGCTTGAATTATCATCTATTTCTATCAAATCAATTAAATCTTCTTTTAAAGTTTCTGCTTGCTTTGTTTCTTTAGATACTTTTGCGAGTTCATATATGCTAATACTTAAGCAAAAACTAAAGCATATAAGTAATAATATTTTTATTTTTTTCATACTATCGTTCCTGTTCTATTTCTTCGACTTCTTCTGGTTCTTTTAAATCCAACCATTTGTCATAAATACTTTTGTAAGGCAACTCTGTTATTTTAGCTAAATTTTCAAAACATCGTTCTCTTATAACACTATCAGCACAACCAATAAGAGAATAGACATCTCCTTCACCATACGTTAATAAATTATTAAGGTCTTTAAAAGAAAAATTTAAAACTTCTTTACCTAAATCGTCATTTGGATAATTTTCCATATACCATTCTTTAATAGAAACATTTAAAAGTTTATTTTTAGCTTGTAAATAACTGGAAAAATTTTTACAGATTTTATTTTTTTCCTTTCCTAATCTATCATAATCAATTTTAAACAAATGATCAGATAATTTAGCATGGCTAATTAATTCATATATTTCATTAGTTATGAAATTATCAATATTCTTAATAGTATTATCATCCCAATTTAAATGATGAAAAGTAGTACGAATTGGAATCCGTCCTTTTTTACTTTCCAAAAAAAGAGTTATCGAGCAATGATTATATGAATATCCTAATTTATATTCCATATTAACAAATTTCCTCTTCGTACTCTTCTTTATCTTCACGTACTCTATATAATTCATCTTGAACTTCATAGCGAATTTCTTCTTTATAAATAGAATCATATTCATCAAATATTTCGTAAGCTTTATTTATATCTTCTTCAGTAATGTCTTTCTCGTGTAATCCAGCTATATCATATAAAAGTAAAGCAATATAAAATTCTTTATCATACTTATCGCATCTTAAATAATTAATGTGTTTTTTAATTTCTTCAATATTCATATTTTTCTCCTTTTCATTTTTCTATTTCTTCTTCACAATCATTCAACTTTACATTTTGTTCTTCCATATTATTCAATTTTGCTTCACAATAATTTGATCGAGTAGGATTAATTATTGGTAAAAGTTCTTCATCTGGAATAAGATTCGAAAATTCTTCAAGACCGTATTGTTTTATATATTTTAATTCTTCACTATATAAAGGATAAAACTGATAAAAATTAATTGTTCCTTTATTTGGAATTTTTAAATCAACACTGTATTCCCCAAAACTATTAGTTACTGCTGGTAATAATATAGAACTTGTTAATTTAGTTGTTTTAGAAAATGGGATCTCCGATTTTTCATCATTCGAAAAAGTATGACCTAACCCTACCCAACTATTTTCTATAATTGGCATCCTACTAAGTGTTTTTAATTCTCCTATAACCCAGCTATAAATACTGTTATCAATTTTTAAATCCCACTCAGGAGGTAAAAAAGCAACTAATTCAGCTCTTTCTAATCCATGACCTTTTAATTGATTAGGTACATTCATTTTATAAGCACCCATTCCCATTGTTATTAATTTATAATAATTTCTTTTTTCTGAAGGTGGAATAATTAGAATGTCTACATGTATATCTGGAGAATAAAGTTCATGATAAACTTTTGAATACTCACCAAAGTTTCGATTTATATATGCTTCAAATTCTTCCTCTTCTTCAGGTGTATATAAATATTTTGGCTTTTCTTTTAAACCCTTAGCAATATTTTTAGCTTTATTTACGAAACTCAAATTAATCATCTCCTATTCATTTTAATTTTAGATTTATCACTATTTAATAAAAATAATAATTTCTCATAACCAGCAGCTTTTAATAGCTCATTTATAGAAATATCTAATTCTTCAGAAATATTTATTAATGTATCTATACTTGGTTTTTGAATTTTGCCCTTTTCAAGATCATTTACTGATACATGACTTATTCCAATTTTTCTTGATAGTTCTCTTTGAGATATATTTTTCATTTTTCTTCCATTTTCAATTAAGTTCTTTAAAGCATTAGTATCACATTTTGATTTAGATACTATATTCTTCGTTTTTTCTAAATTGTTCATATTCTTATCACTATATTTTCCTTTCAAACAAAATTAAAAAAGCAAATCACTTTTATATGATCTGCTCTATAAATTGTAATTTATCTAACTAATCGCTTTACTCTTTCTACATAATTGACTGCATGATTTATGCTAATATCTCCGTGATAATATCCTTGTAATACTTCAAGTTCACTATTTGGTATCAAATTAGCAATTCTAGTTGCCGATTTTTTCATAATAGATCTTTCCTTGCTTCCAACTAATACAAGAATCTTTGCTCTAGTATGTGATAAAGTATCTTTTACTTCATAACTGGAATTTGACTTCATAAAAGCAATTAAATTATCTTTTTTAATTTTACAAGTATCTTCATAATATAGATCAAATAAACTACTTTTAAGTTTTAAACTTTTAAACTGTAGTTTTGAAAACCATCTTTTACTTATTAAACAATATGATAAATTAAATATTGGCTCTATCATTTTATAAGTAAAATTCATTGGAATTGCCAAAGCACTTTCAACAATAGCAAATTCACATATATTAGGATTCTTAGATAATATTTCTAACAAGATTTGTCCTCCTAAAGATAGTCCTCCAATGAATTTTACTTTTCCGTTATAATTTTCATTTACAAAGTTTATTATTTCTAAGGCATTATTTTCAATAGAAGTAAAATTTGTATCACTGCCTGAATGTCCATCTAGTATAGGAATAATTATGTGAAATTTATCTTCAAGTAATTCTATTTCGTCCATATAGTTCCACCAAGAAAGACCACCACCATGTAATAAAATTATAATCTCATTATTCTTTGACCCATATTCTTTATATTCCATTTCACACCTCTAAATTATAATTTTTCTTTATGATCTATTCTTCCATATTTTTTCTTTTATAAATATCCTCAATTCAAACCCTAGCATAAATAGTGTAGCAACTAAAAAACCAATCATTAGGATTTTATGAGCGAAATGAAAATATCCAATATAGATGATAATTGCAATAAGATATAAAATTACTAATATATGCCATTTCTTTGAAGCACTATCTAATATAATTTTATTTTTTAACTTTTTGTCATCCTTTATTAATTCATCTAAACTAATTTCATATACATCACTTATTGTTATTAAGTTTTGTATATCTGGATACCCTCTATTACTTTCCCATTTAGCAATAGCATTTCTTGAAACAAATAACTTCTCTGCAAACTGCTCTTGAGTCAGATTTTGCTTTTTTCTAATTTCCTTAATTTTTTCACTAAAATTCAATTTATACAACTCCTTTCTTACGAAGATTGTAGTATAATTTTTCATTTAATTAAATACACTACTATAAACTTTTCTGTTACTTTTCGTAACAATTCACCAAATTGACTATCTAAGTTTTGTCAACACTAAATTTATATTAATATTATACCACGA
>CAJTZW010000009.1 GCA_910584305.1 uncultured Bacilli bacterium | reverse complement strand
CTAAAAAATACAGATTTTTAAAATTCTCTTAACAGAAATTTTAAATCTGTATTTTCCTAAAGTCAAATATATAAATTTATTAAATCAATATTTTCTATATTTTTAACTCAAATTTCTCTACATACTTAACATATATCGGTTTTCCTCTGCTAATTACGAAGCAGAAACCATCAGGCACCTCTTCACGCATTTCTTCTATTTTTTGACTTATCTTCAAACTAAATTGATCATTAATACCATTTCCAATCCAAATTCCCATTGTATTATTAATACAACTTTTATACCATGTATCAAATTCATTATTCTTAATTCGATCAATACTGTCAACAATAATAAATTGAGCTATTCCTAAATCTTTTAAATTTGTAAATAAATCTCCAAATCTTAATTTATTTTCGTCAGACAATTTATTCTTAAAAGAATCGATTCCTATAATGAAACATGTAATAGGTCGTTTTCCCTCAAATATCTTTTTATCATAATTACTTTGAACATATAAAGAATGTTGTTCCTTAGCAAAATTACTCAAGCTATCAAATATATCATTAAAATCCTGATCAACATAGTTATATTTACCTTTATACTTATCATCAATATAATAATCCTCGGCATTGATTACAACTAGTGAACTTCGATTTAAAGCAATCGTCTGATTAATCAGTGGATTAATAAAATTTTGAGAACTTTCGATATCAAGGGATGAAACAATCGTAGCAAAATTTTTATTGAAATCAAAAGTTACAACATCTAACTCCATTTTATCAATTCCTATAATTAATCCATCTACTTTTCCAAAAGAAGATGCTATGTCTTTATAGCTTACCACATTAGGAAGTGTTGGAATTGGATTTGCCTTTATCTCACACTTACTATTATACTTAATACATGCATCCTTAATAAATTGTGTAATATGATCCTTCTCTGTTACCATAGCAGTTTGAAATTCATATACATCATCTGTTTTGATAATTCCACGACCAAACAATTTTGCAGGATATGTTTTATGCACACTCCCTAAAATAGTTACATAATCATCTTCACTATTTTGCTGTAATACAAAAGTTTGCGCAAAATTTTGGCGTAATTTAAAACGCATTCCGTTTGGTGTATTAACATTAATTACAAAGTAAACACCATAACGTATACAATCTCTAGATAAAACAATTAATGTATCATCTAAATCACCATATGTCTCCTGATAAGATTCATAATTATTAATAATGACTACAATGTTTGGCACCGTTTTTCCACTATTTTTGCAATATGTAACATAATCTCCATTATATTCAGAGAATAACTCTTTACGCTCATTAATAGTAACAGTAAGCATTTTATATAAATTATTAATCTTCTCCTCATCATCCACAGTTAAAATATCCCCAACCAATGGACAATCTTTAAACATCTTTAAAGCCCCAGAACCAAAATCAATAATATAATAATTCAATTCCTCTGGTTTATAATATAACATAGAAGAATAAATCATCGTTGTAACAAAATTCTCTTTTCCACTACCACTCGCTCCAAATACTGTCGCACTCCCTTCCTTAGAAAGAGGAAGTGTTAAAATCCTTTGTTCCTGATTACTTGGAATATCATACTCTCCTATGATTGGATTAACTACAAAAGCCTCCTTCGTATATTGATACTTTTGCGCTAAATTTTCAATACGAATATCCTCTGATATCTTTTCTAACCATAATGGCCTACAATGAATGTTTTGTTCTATCGCAATCCCACTTAAATACTTCACAATATTTAGAAGTTCTTCACCTTGTGCAGTAGTACTCACTTCTTTTTTCTCTCTTGTCTCTACCCTTTTCACAGGATACCCAATATTATCAATAAACTCTAAAGAGGTATCAATGGTCTTATTTACTCTTTCTGCGGGAATATATTTACCACCTGCCCACGCTGCTTGCGCTAACACAAATACTTCATTATATCCAACTTGAAAATAAAATCGACCAGTCTGTTTTAAATAAGCAGCATCAGGACACTTAATAACCTCATTTGAATCTGATTTATCTTGCACCCTCATACAAACCCTAAACCTAGTATTACTCCAAATCTGTGGATCCACAACACCACTAGGTTTTTGCGTAGCAAGAATTAAATGCACCCCCAAACTACGTCCAATACGAGCTGTACTAATTAACTGATCCATAAACTCAGGCTGCTGATTCTTAAGTTCAGCAAACTCATCACTAATAATGAACAAATGGGATACTGGCTCCTCTATTAATCCATCACGATACATTTTTTGATACTTATAAATATCTATTGTACTCTCACCAGAAACTTCACGAGCCTTATTAAATAATGCTTGCCTTCTTTTAAGCTCTGATTCAATTGAAGCAAGACTTCTGTTAATTTCATTCGCATCCAAATTGGTAATCGTTCCCACCAAATGAGGTAGTTTAAGGCCTATACTTTGATTTTCAAAAGCACCAGCAAGCCCTCCACCTTTATAATCAATCAAAATAAACTGAACCTCATATGGATGATAATTAATAGCCATAGAAAGTATATATGTAATAATAAATTCCGATTTACCACTACCTGTCATACCTGCAACCAAACCATGCGGCCCATGATACTTCTCATGAAGATCAATACTTACCTTTTCACCATTTTTTCCAATTCCAACCGGAACTTGCAAATTGAGCATAGGATTGCTTTGCTGCCATCTAGATAAGACATTCAATTGTTCAATTTTCCCAACATCATACATTTCCAAGAAACCAATCTTACTAGGAAGTTGTCCCTCTTCATTATTATTAATTTCAATTGGAACATTCGCAAGTTTTGTAGTACACAACTCATAATCAACTGGTGTTACAAAATCAATTGAAAATTTCGTTGTTTCTGTACTGCTAAGATCACTATGAAATTCTCCTTTATCTCCCTCAATTTGAATAAATGAATTACATTGATCGGGTAAATTGGTAATCTTCTCATCTAAAATAAATAAGCTAAAGCCATAACTTTTTTTATTTGATAATATCTCATCAATAATTTCATAATCTCTAACTTTTTTAAAATTATCCGTAATAATTAAATACGTTTTATCAAAATCTTCTGCTTTCGGTTCTTGTGTTCCCAAATGCTCCTTACGCAAATCAAAAATTGTATCTAGATAATAACATACCTCTTTATACTCATCATTATTGGTTGCAAAAAAGCGAATACTCTTATCATCAGAAAAACAATGTGGCATATCCTTCAAAAACTTCCAATTATATTCATTCTCTTCATCTGTAAGCACAACAATTTTCAAATCATCATAACTATGAAAAGCAACAATCTGAATGAGCAATCTACGCATATACTCACTAACTACCTCACCATGCCCAATCAAACTACTAATATGATAATTCATAAATGAAAATACAACTGGAACATTTGATAATAACTTTGGCTCACTACCAAGAGTAGAGACCATATCCTTTAAATTATCTTCCACCATAGAAAAATGATCCTCTGGATACTTAATCTCAATCTGCATTGGATAAGACCCACTACCTAAATTCACACATAGATAATCCTCATCTTCAATCCTTCTTTGCCATAATGTCGTATATCTATTTAGTATAGTATCCACAGAATCTTTCAAAGAAGGATAACTGTTGAGTAAAATCTGAGACTGCTCTGTTTTCGCATTAACGATTGCTACACGCTTACTCTCAATATAATCACTATATTTCTTTTGACGCATCGCCTCATTCTTTTTACGAGTTTTCTTTTCATACCAACGACTAAACATAGGCCATATAAGTACACTGGCCATCATGGCACCACAAATAACAAGAGATGGGATAGCCTGTTTCCAAGTAGAACTTCCACTCGTAACATTACTAATAGCCATATATCCAGTTACCATAGAAGTCATTGACATCGTAAGCATAGGCCCAATTGTTAAAAGAAGCGAATTTTCCTGATTCTCAATTTTCGCAGGGGGTGGATCTACTTGTAACATAAGAGGTTTTACAGTTGAAACAAAACGAGGTGTTTTATGAAAATATTCACTCTCCTCATAAATAGGAAACACAAGCTCTTCCTCTGATTCATGAAATGAAGTATTCAAAGGAGCCATAAATCCAGTAGCCATTAAATTCACAGTCACATTATGAATCTTATTCACGCACATATAATACGTATTATCACGCGCTACAAAAATAATCTTCAAACCCAAAAGAAAGATAATATCTCCTAGCTTAATCTCCTTACGATTTGGAATACGAACATTATTTACATATACACCATACTTAAAACCATAATCATATAAATATAACTGATTATTCTCTTTCTTAATAACAACTGTAGAACTCTCCATAAATGGATAATCCACTAAACTACTTGTCCCATGCCCTACAACAATACCACTCATTAAAGCACTGTTAACATCATAATAATTATATTCTGTAAGAACACTAGAACAATAAATTAAAACATTCCTATCCTCTAAGTCATTACGAATATAATAAAATCCACCTGGTTGTAAATAAACAAATGGCTTCATTAACCCCTGCTCAATATAATAAACCTCTTTATTACTAACTAGTTTCCATTTACCATTATCAGCCTCAATCGAAATTAAATTCTTCTTAATCCCATTAGAATCATTATCAGAAAGCCAATAACTACCCTCTACATTATTAGGTAATATTATATCCTTAATTTTTTTCTCCTGAATCATTGATACTCTCATAAGTCACCCCTTTAATTCATAAAATTATTCAAACGAAGGCTAAAATATCTTACATTTCCATGATTTTTTAAATATTCTAGATCTAATATACACTCTGACAATTCTAATTTATAATCCTCCTGAAAGACATCCGAAATTAGTCCTGAAAATAGGCTTACCTTTTTAAGATATTCTTCATATGAATGATTATCGAATTTTACTGTTTTTTTCAAATACATATTAGTTGCTAAATTATATATTTCTTGAGATATTTTCTTAAACTCCATAAATTGTGTATCCTCATAAATTACCTTTAGCTTTTCATAATCAGATAAATTACAAACACGGTCAACTGTGCTATAAATTTGTTCCAACAATATAAAATCATTTGTTTTACAACATTGTTCTAATTTATCTTTATAGTTTTTATGAAACCACTTTTTAAAATGAAAAATCAATTTATCATGCAGAGAGTCATTCTTCGTTTGTATACTATTTTTTATCTTTTTAATTATTACTTGGTAACATTGCTCATAATCCATCATGATTAATCTCCTTACACTCTTTAAATTTAAAGCTATAACAATTCATGTTAACGTCATACTCCCTTAGTCAACTTTGGTATTATAATGATCTGTAGTAGTATTTTTCTTAACAAATTCTAAAGCTTCATTTTGTGCATCAATCCCATATTTCTTTTTAAGCGCTTCAATATCCACATCTTGAGAACCACTTTTTTTTGCTCTTTCACGATAATCGCTATATTGATCTATTCCGCTTATTAAATTACCATATGGCTTCACTTCAATACCATCTGGTTGTAAATCTGATAGCATATAAATCTCGCCATCCTTAATCACACCAATTGATGGATTGGTAGGATCTACAATTAAATACACATCTTCACTTTTCAAATAAATGCATGATACCATGTGATTTCCACTGATGCCTTGGAGATAATCATTAAAAAAGTTTGTATTAGCTTCCGTAGAACTATTAGTAGATTCTCCACCAATAACAGTTTCATTAACTGTATCAACTTTTACTTCTATATCATTTAACTCCGCACCATATATGAATACTGCAAGATTGCATGCATCATAATCAGGGTTAATTGCATTTAATCGTGCTGAAAAATCGTCTGCCATATTTCTACATACTCCATATCCATTATAATAAAGATGTAGTCGCTGAGAACCGTATGTATCATACATGGATGAACCATCTCTATATGATACATTACTATACATATCATATATTACTTTAATGATAATTTCTAAATCATTAAGTCCAAGACCATTTATATACTCTGCATATTTTTCAATCTCAGCATTGTATTCTGCAAATTCATCTGCAAATTTTTCTGAAGCTTCCCGACTGGTTGATGTACCTTCAACTACAAACATACCAGTAAGCAAAAGTGGCATGCAGGTTCCTATAGTTGATACCGCAAATGCAGATTTAGTTGCAACTAGTTTCATTTTTTGACCTATATTATCTAAAGTTGCATAATTTAGAAACCCAGGTTTCAACCCCAATTCATATTGAACATCTACCTTTTGCATCTGCTTTATATATTTCTTATAATTAGCCTCACCATACTTTTCATATAATTCATAAAATCTGTTATCTTTTACTAAACTGTTCATATCCTTTTTTAGATAGCGACTCGGTGTGTTCTTTAAATAAGCCTCTTGCCCATATATTTGATAAATGTCGTCATACTTTTTTGCCTTCTTTAATTTCCTTAAAGATATCCCATCTGCTTCCTTTACTTTTTTCAGATTATCCATAAGAGAAGCAGCCTTACTTTTAATAGACGTGGTAACACTATTTATGGCATCTAAATCCACAAACCCACCATCATTTAATTTAAAAATACTTTTCAATTTAGCAAAAGCGCTTGAATTCTTTTTAATAGATTTTTCAATATTAGAAATAATATTAGAAGCCCCTTCGTATGATGATTTTTTCCAATGCGAATCGAGTAAGAATGAAGCAAATTGATCGTACGTAGCTCCTTTTGCATAATTATCAAAATAATTTCGTAAAAACGACGTATCGTTTTCAAGATATATTCGAAGTAAGGTATTAGAATCAGAACCATAAATCTTTGACATAGTCTCATCTAATCTATCCCATAAATCGATATTGTTAATACCATACATTGATTGATATTTTTTACCATCATAATACTTTGATGCCAAATGTTCAGTTAAAGTTTCATTTGCCCAGTTAGTGTTAGTTCCATCCGAAAATATTTCCCTAATTCCTGTTACTTTATACATTTCACCATTATATTCTATATGTTTTCCAGTTAATTCAGAAAATTTATGTAAACTTTCATGAAATGCAGTATGCATATTCGCATTGGATGGTAAATATAATTCGTTCGCACCATCTACAAAGCCTAAAATGTTATCCCCTAATCCTCTGGATTTTAGAAAACTAGGCCATTCAACACTATCAATATTATGAATTGTCTTAACTACAGAATCCACAACATCTCTTCCAAAAAAGTTGTCAAAATTTTTGTGTAGTAAATTTGCTAAATCGGAAGGTGTCCAATTGATATGATAATCAGCCATTCCTGCATCAGCCATTAAGGCAGTAATATCTTCTGAATTAATAATATTCTTACTAGAAACCTCAGCATTTTTGCCTATCTCATCAAAATCAATGCCTTTAGCCTTTAAATCAGCCATTTGCTTTTGAATACTAGACATTTTAGAATCTAAGGTATCAAAATCTTGATTAAATTCATGTGCATATCCTTTATTATTTTCATCTAAATACTGTTTATATTCTGCAGAATCTTGAATCTTTTTCAAATTATCATATTCACTTAAAAGTTTTTTTGCATTATCAATATCTGCTTCTGAAATATTGGCAGATTTATAATATGGATTCGTATATACATCATCAAGATATTTTACATCAATAACTTCATCTTTTCTAAAATGTTTAGCAATACCAGACATTTCCGAGAATGCAGAGAAACCAGCTCCCAAAAGAACGTTTTGCCCTACAGCACTCCATCCACCTTGTTCATCAAAAATACTCCAGAATCTAGTTTTATAATTATCTTCATCGGTAAATTCATGCCATGTACCATTTTCATCATAAGCACCGGTTGCCCATACTGCTTTTGCCGATGTTTGCATAAAAGAACTAGCAAACGCATCTACACTGTCTAGTCCCACATGGAGAGCTGCATTTTTTACAGTATCTTTGAAAGTATGCTTGAATGTCTGCTTTACACCATCTTTAACTGTGGTTTTAAAAGGATTAAAATTGTTAATCTTCTGTCCAGTCCAATAAGAAAATGCATCAATACCTCCTGATAAAGATCCAGCTAAGAAAGCTTTTCCTTCATCCGTTCCACCACTAGCATAATAATCTTCTAAACCGCTACCAAAGCCACTGACACCTGCAATAAATACAGATGAGCCTCCTGTAGCCATAGCAAGTGTAAGATTTCCAAGAACACCCGCTGCCCCATTTGCAAAGCCACGAACAACATTAGATGCATATCCAGTTTCTGTTATATATTGTCCATATTGTGTGTTGTAAAAATTATCATTAAAGAAATCTGTAACATGCTCTTTGGCAATAGACTTTTGAGTTTCTTTCCCTGCGGTTTGATCATAGGCATCCCATACTTCGGCAAAAGTATAGTCATTAGACATTGAAAGTATTGCTGAAGAGGAAAATTGATATACTTTACTTCCTGCATATGTAATTACATCCCAGAATTTCTCACCAATTCCAAGAATACCCTCACCAAAAGACATAAATCCATTAACAAAAGTGGCCTGTGCCCTTTCCAAAAAACTTGGCTCATAATTCTTATCACGATAATATCTTAGCAAATCACCCCAACCATTATCATGAAGTCCCTTTGTTCTCAAATATTCTTGGTATGATTCTTTATCACATCTATCACTTGCATATAGCATCATTATATTTTTTAAATCTTCATCGATATCTCCCTCGAAGGTTTGGAAAGAATTATCTTCATATGAAATCGTAATACCATTGGCCTTGTAAAACTTTTCTATTTCTTTATTCTGTTCTTCCTCTGGAATATCAAATATCTGAAAATAATATAGTAGAGCTTCCGCACTATTGTCATTATAAACGATAAACTTAACACAATCTTTCTTTTGATCTTCGGTATACCCCATCGCTTCTGCAAACGACATAAATTCAGATATTTTATACTCAACTGGCATACCCCTCATCTGATATAATTCATCTAATGTATAATTTAATATCTCCCAAGTATTTTCATCTGATAAACCACAGCTTGTTGCAAAATAAGAACTAATTTGAATCATTTCGTCATTGGTAATTGACTTATCATTTTTTAGAAATTCATATATTCCTAATTTTTCTGTTTCACTTAAGGTTCCGGTTTGAATTAAATAATCAAATACTGCTATTTTATCCATTCCTGATGTTGCTCGGATATTACAAAAGTGTTCTGCTAAAGAGATCTTAGATGCAGTTCCTAGTTCTGTATCTCCAAAACAGCTTAATATAGCCTGTAAGCTTTCTTCTTCGGTTGAATTTGGATTTACCAAAACACCCATATAAGAATTCATTAATTCCTCTTGCTGTTTATAATTGCCTATAATATCGTCTTTTGCTTTTCCAAAAAAGTTAGATATTCCACTAGTCAGACTAGAAAAACCTGAACCTTGAAAAGCTCCCTTTATAGAGGAAAATAAATTCGCATATTTTTGTTGCTTAGAAGCAACTTTCCTAGAAATAAGGGCCTGTCCAGTTTTTATAGACGATATTGCCATATTACCAGTTGATAAATCAGAAAAATGTGACATAGTAGATGTCACTTGATTGGCAGAGAATTTTACTGTATTTTTAATCGTAATATTTTTCTTTGTTAAAGTAGGTAAATCTAGGGCAATATCAGCTAAATTAGACAATTTTGATATAACATAATTTCTAACACTAGTCTCATCAATATATCCACCCTTACCATTATTAGATAATGATTGTTCTAATCCCTCTACATTCTTTAAATAATCACTCCACCATGTATTAATATTACTATAACCTTTATGAATTCTAGAGTATAAGGTATCAAGATTACTACTCATTTTAGAAATATATGGATCGTTACACCTACGAATATAACAAGAAGAGAAAGTATTATATGTTACATTTGAAAAATTACTCTGTTCACTATTAAAATCAGTCTTATAAGACTTTAAAAGTGAGACATTTATTTTATGTATATCACTCATAATACTACTCCCTTCTGTTATAATTTTACTTTTTATATCTCTAAGGTATCAATATCATTGTTTTCTTGAACTGACGTTGTTGTAGATGGTATCGTGCTATTCTTATTCTCTTGAATAAAAGCATTCAATTTTTTCTTAAATTCCTTGTCTTCATCATCAGATAATCCCAAATGAAATATTTTTACAATTTGATCATGATTAAATAACAAACTTTGTTCAGAAGATAAAATACCCTCTGGATATAGACACCCGTTATAATCAAAAATTTTACTATTATCTTCTTTTGGAATCGTACAAAATCCCGTAATCATAACCCTTTTCTTTCCTTCTTTTAACAAAACTACTGTACCTATTGGTAAATATTTTTCATATTTCATAAATTCATCCCCTTATATTGCATTCGCAACCCTATTCTTTAATATTTCCATCTCATTTTGATTTTGATTAATTTTTGATTGGATAGACTGTATTTGGCTATTTAATCCAGCCGTATTTACTGTTCCATTTGGAATCGTAAACACTTGGCCAACTCGAATGTTATTAATATCCTGTATATCATTAGCCTTGGCAAGAGCATCTACTGTTGTATTATTCTTCCTTGCAATTGCATACAACGTATCTCCTCCAACAACTGTATATGTCTGTATAGAAGCACTTGCAACTTGAGATTGTAAAGAATTTATTTCATTGGAATATTGTCTATTTTGTTGTTCCAAATTCTTATATTGCTCAATATTTGACACAACACCTATATAAGAATTTAATTGAGTTTCAAGTTCTTTATATCTAACATCCCGAAGACTTTGCAACGCTTGCTTCAAATTATTTTGTGATTTACCCTGCCATATAGTTGGACTACTAATGGCATTAATAAGAGAATCTGTCTTTGTATGATTAATAGAATTTTTACAAGAATTAAGCGCTGATTTTAAACTATTAACATCTACATTTTCAAATGCCATAATACTAACCTCCATTAAATATTCGTGATGTATTTAAGTTGGGTTCCGTAATATTCAAATTCGAACAAATTTCACCCATAACCATCTTGTCAATTGCCTGGTATCCCTCAGCACAACTGGCCATATACAAAATACTGTTTTCTATCTCTTCAAAAATTTCAGTAAAATTTTTCGATACATTATTAATCTTATTTACATAAAAAGAGGAAGCATCTCCACTCCAACTTCCAGAACTTTGTACTTTTTTTCCAATTTGTTCTATATTCTCAAGTGTTTCTTTTATTTGACTTGCAAGAGCATGAAGCTCATTACAATATCCTTCTATTTTGCTATAAGAAATCTTTGTATTCATCGATTTCCCCTCCTATACATCTATTCTCTTTGAAGCAAATACATCATCTAAAATTGTATAAGCTGATGATACATTTTTTAAATAATCTCCATATTGTTGTAATATCTTTTGAAGTTCTTCCATTTGAGGGACATATTTCTCCTTCATTGTATTTATATATTTAGTAGCGTCATCCCCACTCCAAGCAGTATTAATAGAATCTATAAGAGACGAAAACTTCTTAATCTCCCCATTAAATTCATCCACATAATTACACAGATTAGCGCCTAATTTTTTTATTTCTTCTTCCTTTATTGTAATATTCATTCTTTCACCTAATCTCTCAGCAATATATACTAATCTTAATATATATTGCTCAAAGGGCTCAAATAGAGCCTATTACTTCCAACTTGTAAGCGCTTTGTCAGCAGCCTCATAATTTGCAACAACACTATTTAAATATGTTGAACAATCAGCAATTGCCTGTGTAAAATCCCCAAATTTACTTTTTAAAGTATCAAACTCTGCTTTTACTTCAGCAGCAGCTGTACCACTCCAAGTTCCTTCATCACCAATTTTATTAAATTGGGCTTCCACTTCACTTAAAATATTCCCCATAGTAGTAGATGAGGAACTAAGTTGACTAGACATATCACGAACTTTACCATATGTTAATTTTGAATGATCATTATTCATACTATATCTCCTTTCATTTTTCTTTATAAATATTATCTAATACCACTAGCATTATCTTCCATAACTTGACGATATGTATCACTAGCTTTTGATAAAAATTGACTAATTTCATTAATTGTATTAATAAGTTTTTGAACAGTTTTTGCTTGTTCTTCAACAGCTACTGAATATTTAGAAGCATCTTGTCCTTCCCATTCAGCCTTTAGTTCATTATTGATTTGATTGATACGAGTTAAAAGTTCTTGCATCTCTTCACCTTTATGCCCAACAACAGAGCTAACAGATTTCAATTCATCAAAATTTATTTTTAAATTCATACATTCACCTCCTTACATAATCAGTAACTTTGTCCCATTTTTTATTCCTGTATCTTTGACATACATACTATTATCATACTCAACTTGCCTATCACGATCTATCATACATACTTCGTTTAGTGGTTTAGTAAAAGTATTATGTGACAATTCAATAATGGATGTAATAATATATTGTTTAATAGTTCCAATCATTTTGTTATTTGGAATATATACATCATATTCCATTTCAATTGCAGGAACAATTACTGTAACCAATAGTTTGTTTTTCATAAAATTACTCTCCTCATTCGTATAGGTTGGCAATACTCTTTCCTATTATGTATATCATAATCATGATATCATACACCCCCCCCCCCATTGTCAATGGGGAGAGGGGTGTTTTGTCGAATAATGTTGTTGTAGTGGAAGCTTAAAGTAGACAACTGGAAATATTTAACCATATAAAAACAAGAGCAAGCTCTTGTTACAAAATCAATATTCATTATCCTATTAAAATTTATATATTTTATGATTGAAATCTATACTACGTAACTGTAACTCAATTTGAATCTTATGAATTTCAGAATCTGTACAACCATTCTTTTTTAAAAATTCCCTTTTACAGCACCACAAATCCTGTACAGTATATAATTGTAATTCTTTTAATTTCTTAATTATATTATCAGTCAAATGCAAAGTTTCTATTGGAACATCTAACTTCATATTCTATTTCTCACTTGATTTTTGTACAGTTTCTACAACATAATTCTCTGTATCAGCATAACACTTGCCAAGGCTAATAGATAGCTCATTATATAAAATTCTTTCTGCCAAATGAAAATAATTATCATCAATTTCTCCAATTTTCTTACCATTCTTTTTACGCTCATCATTTCGTAAGTAAGATGTTTTAATAATACGAACTAAATCTTCTAACTTACCACTATGTAGTAAAATTTTATATTGATTTTCAATCATACGATCTGCTGTTTCAATGAGAGGAATCTTGCTAATACTGGCAATTAATTTTTCTGCTTCTTTCTTTGAAATAACCGGTCTTAAATACCCTAATGGATTGTCAATGGGAACATTAATTGTAAGAGTCTCATCGTCAATTGGATGCAGTACATAGTATTCTCTATCAGAAATAGTTTTAGTTCTTTTGATTTGACATACATCTCTTTTATATACTACATAATCACCTGCTTTAAACAAAAAATCATCCCCTTCTAACAAAAAACGAGTTGCTTCAACAGGACTTACGCCAGTAAAAGCAACTCGTTGTATATGTATTATATCATTTTTCAAACAAAAAATGTAAGTAAAAATTTAGTAATTTTTTATAAAACTTTCTTATTAGAACTAGAGTAATTGTGAGTTTGTAAATCTATATAATAATGGTTTTCCTTCATAGGTACTTGTTATTCTATTCGTTCGATAACTATTTTTATCATATTTTCTTTTGAAGTTTGGATACTTTCTAATTCCTTTATAAAATGCTTTGTAAGCATCGTCTAAATCGAATAGAGCACATCGTAAACTCATAGAGTCTATTTCTTTTAGGTATGGTCTTTCTATGTATAAGGTTGGAATATCTTTGATACATTCATAAGCAGATTTTGATTGATGGTTATTCTTATATTCTGTTTGCTTCATATCTAGATAATAATTATAGATAAATCTAGTACATCCAAATGTTTTATGAATGATTTCTTTTTGTGTGTCATTTGGATAGATTCTAAATTTATATGCTTTATGGATTATCATTTTATTCACCACCTGTCTACCTTAATACTATCAAGAGCTAATGTTTGTGTCAATCGTTTTTCAAAAATTTGAGTATGACTTTTCTATTATACAAAAAAGTATACCAATAAATAGTATTGATATACCTTTTACAAATATTTAAACCCATTATATTTAATTAGTAATTTCATATTTTTTTTAATAATGCATTTACTTTGTCTAATAATGGATTATCTGAATCCTCATAATTTTCTTCAGCACTAAATAATTCTGCATCAGAATCAATTACAGCAAAATCATTTAACATTCCTTCATGACGTGAATAATCCGATGAATCTATATACAATGTAGTGTATTGTAACCCGACATCACCATTTATACAAATACTTATTAAATCATTAGAAAAAGTATTGGGTCCATCAAATTCATTTTTCCTATCATTAATAACAGAGCCATCAAAACTACATTGATCTAGCATATCAATAAATTCATAAGAAATACTTTTCATATTTGAATGTAATATGTCTTCACTTTTAGACATTACTGAATTATATAAATATAATCCAGCTTCATGGATCGGATTAAATTCAGAAACATCAATAATTCTTTCACCATCCTTTTCATATTCTAAAAGATCAAAAGAATAACTTTTTGGAAAAGGATCACTTAACTTATTCACGACTTCCATTGCCTTATTTAAAACATCCTGCTCAATAGAATGAAAAACACTTACAGTCATTCTAGATATATTCATAAGTTCCCCATTAACAACAAAACACCTATACTCTTTTACACCATAATTATCATTTACAACATCTATTTCCTCACTAATAATAAATTCATCCTCTAAATGGTGAAGAAGAGTTTTATAAAAGGCACATTCAGGATCTCGTAATAAATCAATTGAAATAACATCATGAAAATCTTTATCCTTCGTTTTAAAAAATATCTCATTACCATAGCTTCGCTCAATATCATCAATAATAGATGGAACTAGCAAATCCTTCCCCTTCACTATTCGCATTCCTCTAATCGTTTTAAAATAATTAGGCCATGATACAACAATATCTATTTCTTCATTTGTAAGAATTGGATGTCCTCCATGTTCTACAATCGCATAATTCATATCATAAATTTGGGACCATCCCGTTCTTGGAAATAATAACATATCCTTAATATCTACTTCATTCCCCTCATAATCTAAAAAAGTCTTTAAAGTAGAATCATAAAAAATACCATTGTTATTTATTTTAGCTACAGCCATTTCTCTTTTAAAATAATCAAAGTCCAGTTTATTATCAAAACAATATAGCATACGAAACAACTCCATTTCCATACAAATACATACCATAATTTGACAATATACATATTTATTGATTATCTATTGTAACATATCTTTTACAAAATTCAACAATTTATTGTAAATCAATTTAAAATTTAAATACATCTATCCATTTTTAGAAGTTCATGATAAGAAAAAAATGCAATAATCAATTACCTAAGCAATGCATTATGACACTTTTATAACACTAAAGCTAAAGTTAGGAATAGTACCTAATAAAAATGAGTATACCCCTTAATTCCATGAAATCTTCTTTAGCAATAATAAAATCACCAGTTATCAATCGGAAAGCTCCCAGACAAAACCATCATCAAACGAATCAGGGCAACATACATATAAATCAATAGTGATATCTGTATCTGTTTCATAACAAAACCTTATGACCTCTTTTGATGGTGCTAAGCTTGGAGCGGGTTCATCAAATCGGGCCTTAGGAACTACCACTAGAAAAAAAAGAAACTTCAAACGTTTCCTTAATTTCATTCAGTGTCTCTATCTTCGACAACAACGGTGTTATTGTCTTCAGCATCTGTTTATCTACATCAATATCATATTCATCACATGTTCCAAATTTCCACAATGAAAAATTGTAGATTGTCCCATTCTTTCGCTTATCACCAATTTTCCAAAACTTCTCTGGTTCTAATCCTAACATCTCCGTAATGGTATTTGGAGAAAAATCACCTATTATTGTAAAGTAAGTATAACAATTAGTATGTTCGAAATAATAGTAAATAGGTTGAAGATTACGGGATTGCATATCGCATCTCCTTTAATTTTTATAAAAAATTACATTTAGGTTTTAATATAATTTCTCTTTCAAGATTGAATCCACTGTTATAATTGAAAACAAAATCTATATGAAAGGACTTATTGCTTTCATAATTTTTAGTATTTTAAAACTCGATCCCTAAAAGTTCGGGTTATCCTTAAATTTGGTGTCCGAGAGAGAAGTACAACAACTCTTTGGGCAAAAAAAGTAGTTAATAATAACTTAGTAACTGACTATAGTTTATGACATTTTTATAGTTTTTTCGAAAACTTTTTCTAAAAATATTTTTTTCTCGAAGGCCCCTCGCTTTAAACTTTTTTCTTCCGCAATTGCAATAATCTCATCTAAAGTAGATCCCTCGACTTTAGCTAAATACTTTATAATTTCTATCATATCAGCAAGTTCTTCAAGCCTATCTTTTCCGAAGGCGTCCAACACCTCATGATATTCTTCGTTTAATTTTCTTTCCAATTCAATTTTATATTCCTCATCAGATAGTATTCTAGTAATTGGAATTTCTCCATTTGATTCTATGATACTTGGAATATTATCTCTTACTAATTTATTATATACTCTTTCAATCATATAACTCCTTTATAAAATCATTCCAATTACTTGCAATGTAATCAATAGTATCTGTTTCATGTTTATACACTACTATTTTATTTGTTTCTCTTTCGAAACATAAAGTATCTCCAAATTCTAATTCTGCAAAAGGCACAAGTTTGTCTTTTAATTCAGAATCAAAACTTTGAAATTTTAAAATATAAGTTTTGCTATTAGGATTCATTGAATATAGGTGCCTAATTATTTTTTCATTACCGTTTGCTAAACCTAAAATTCTTTTTTCAGGTTTTAATGATGGTTGTTTTAATAAGTATTCTTTATATTCATCTACAAAAATATAATTAATTTCTTTTTCAACACTATTAATATATTCTAATATTTCAGAATCTAATTTTTCCAGTTTATTATCTATTTCAGATAAAATTTCATTGATTTCTTCTTCATTAACATTTAAATCTTTTAATTTTTCTTGATTCTTATTTTTTAAAGCTTCATATATGATATTTTTTCTTTCTTCATTACCCATTTTTTACCTCTTTCTTTTATTTAATATGTTTTTCTTTATTTTCTAATTTATTTTTTAATTCATTTAGTTCATTTTTTATTAGTAATGATTTTCTAACATCTTTTACAGATGTTAAAATAAACTTAATTGATTTTGAAGCAAGTATTATACCCATTAACCCAATTTTATCAATAATATAATTAATTCCATCAAACATTTTTGTATAAACTGCAATCAAGGCATCACTTTTAGGAAGATTAGAAGCCATTTTGGTTATATTATCAAATATATTTGATAAGTCTTCTGTTCCAAAATTGGATAAATTAGAATCAGAACTTAATACTATACCAGTACATAATAAAATTATCGTTCCATTAACTATTGCTCTTGTAATTGCTTGTTTATTGTGCTTTTTATATTCTTTATCTATTTTAGTAATTTTAAATGTGGCTTTATTTCATGTCTTATTATATCACAATTTTTATCGAGGCAGAGCCTCGGGGAATTAAACCCTTAAGAGATTAAAACTCAAATCTCGAAAATAAATTAAAAGCTCGAGTTTCCTATCAATCTGTGCCCCAAGGGAGGACGTAAAATAACTCTTCTTAATTGTTCATTCCTCCAGATATAATTCTAAATTTTTCAGTATTTTCCCAAATATAATTAAGGGCGTCAAAATTTTTATCAGGATTTAACATTAATTTTGCTAATTCATCTAATTCAATATATTCGACATTAGTTAATTCATACTTGCTATCCTTTAAATATTTTGGACTTTGACAGAAAAGAATTTCATTATTCATTAAAGAGTGAAAATCATGAAGTAATTCATTGATAGCAGCTTTAATACCAAATGTTTTTGGATTAGAGAAATAATATATATCTTCTGTCTTATATTTTCCATTTCTAAGCCCTAAATAGGCATCAGCAGCAAAGATAAATTTATCTCGCGGCATATCAGTTAGAGAATAATCAATATTGAAATAATCTAAAGTTTCTTGGTCATAAAGCATAGTAGGATCAACTAATATCCATCTTTTACACAATTCATTATAATATTCTACAATCCAATGATCTCCAGCTCCATCTATTTCACTGACAGCATGTGTAAATCCACATCTTACTCTTGCTGGAATATTTTTGGACTTTAATATCGCTATTAGCAAAATTGATGTTTCTCTACAACATACATGTATTTTATCCTCAATTTTTCTTTCTATAGTAAAATGAGGATTTCTTCGTAATAATTCTGCCATCATTGCTATTGCAGTAGGAAACAAATCATTTTCATAAATTAAACTTGTTTTAGATATTTTTGTCATGTCTCCATAAAAACTATGCGGATTATTTCTTTCTTCTTCATCTTTTAAATCGAAAGGATGAATAATCTGATTCCTAAGTAATGAACATAGAGTTTCTATATCATTAGGTAAGCTTTTAGCAAAAGTTGTATAAAATCCCAAATCAGTAAATAAACTTGTCTTTTTATAAAAATTAAGTATATTATTATTTTTCATAAATACCTCCTACATAAATTCATTGATTATGTCAATGTACAAGTGTGTTTTACTAAATTGACACTTTATTTAGTTTCAATTAGATTTTTATTTAATGTTTCCAGTTCCTTTATACTCTTATCATTTTCTAAAATTTTCATTTGTCGAATTGCAGAATTATTTAATTTTACTAATCTTTCTTTTTGTGGAATATTATCGTTAATGAGTTCAGCATTAGTATTTTCTAGATTGCATAAAATTAGTAAATGTTTTAAATCAGTATAGTCGCGAATATTGCCTTTTAAATTCGGATTTTCTTCTCTCCATTCTTTGGCAGTCATACCAAATAATGCTACATTTAACACATCTGCTTCTTCTGCATAAATATATTGTTTTTGCTTTTCAGTTAATTTAGGTACAATATTTTCTTTAATAGAATCTGTATGGATATGATAGTTAGTTTTTGCAAGCATTCTGTTAGCAGACCAATCAAGCTTATACTGGTGCGCCTCATTTTTCTTTAATCTTTCAAATTCTTGAATAACATATAATTTAAATTCTGGAGATAACCAACTTGCAAATTCCAAAGCAATATCACTGCAAGCATATGTACCACCATTATTTCCAGATTTTGATATAATTCCTATTGCGTTTGTTTCTTTGACCCACTTTTGTGGTGACATATAAAAACTATTTCTACCAGCAAAATTTTCAAAGGTCGTAAATTCGTGACCTTTGAAATTTTCGTTATTTAATTTTTCCCACAATCCTAAATAAGCTATTACATCTTTATTTCTCATCCAAGTTTGTATAGGGACTTTAGGTTCTTCTGGATTTGCATATCTTGCTAAATCGGTTAAAGATATATATTCCTTAGATCCTATTCTTATTACTTTTATTTTGTTATCATTTACATTAATTTCTGATTAAACTATTTCTTTGTTCATTAAAACCTCCTGATAAATAAGTTTAGTTTAGTTTGGTTACTACAAATATATTATACAATAATTTAAAGCATATTAAAACTCGAATTTCTACAAAAAAATAGAAAGTTCGAGTTATCCTTAAATCTGGTGCCCTAAGGAAGAACGTTCAACAAATTTTTAAATATATACACTTTTTATTCCTAATTCCCTATAAGTATAATATTTCTTTAAAATTTTTCGTATAGTAACTATATTATTTTCTTGATAAGTTTCTAATTGGCCAAAGTATTCTGAGTCTAGCTGTGTTAACTCCCCATTCTTTTGGATTTGTAAAATAAATTTATTTGCCGGATCAATAATACATTTATTATCTAATAAAATTGCTTGATGATTAGCTTTTTCTATTGCTGGATTTACTTTACGCCAAAGTCCAGTATCATTATCTACCCAAATATATATTAAAGAAGGATTAAAATTTAAAATACACAATAAATTATAAAAAAATTCTGTGGCATGCCTGCAACAACATATTCCATGCATAACCTGAACTCCTTGACTTATTTCTACTGGTAATCCTAAATAGTCATAGTTATTATCAAACTTAATTGTTCCATCCATACTAAAAAAGCCACCATGTAACATACAAAAAAATAGTTTTGAATATTCTAGTTCATCTTTCATATCGTATTGCTGCAAATAATCTTTAAGATTAAGTAAAATCATTTTATATGCATCTTTAACTATTTTTTTATCAGTTTCAGTAAATTCCCTCACCCCGAATAAAATATATAATTACTAATTACACGTACATTGTTGATAACAATGTACAAGTGTGTTTACTAAATTGTCATAATTGTCATAATTTAGTTATATTTATTGTTTTATAGATATTAATTTGTTATAATTCATATAGGGAAACTTAATTGTTGAGTGCTTGCCAACTTTCTTATGAAAGGAGGCTTGATATTATGAAGAAAAAGGATTTGTTAATCTCATTTCTAATAATAATTATCATTTTATTAATAGTCTCTTTAATGATTCTATCAATAAAGAAATAGCACTCAATCTAGCATAGATTAAGTGCTTAACCATTTTTAGGTAAGTACTCAACTCGCCAAAGTTAAGTATTCCCTTTTTCTATTTTATGCAAGTTTCCTTGACATATTCATAATAACATAAAAACGACTTTTTGACAAGTCGTTTTCTATATTACTCGAACCTTTCGAGTAATCCTTAAATCTGGTGCCACAAGTAGGAATCGGACCTACATTAAAGCCTTACCATGGCTTCGTAATACCACTATACTATTGCGGCAATATATTCATGGTGTGAAGAAGGAGACTTGAACTCCCACGATTTTATAATCACTACCCCCTCAAAGTAGCGCGTCTACCAATTCCGCCATCCTCACATAATGGTGCCGAAAATAGGACTTGAACCTACGACCTACTGATTACGAGACAGTTGCTCTACCAACTGAGCTATTTCGGCATATCTCAATTATAATATGATATATCTTAAAAATCAAGATTGACTACATAGATATTGTAATATTTTAAAGACAAAAGAAAAAAGACAATCCACTAGAATGCCTTTTTATTGATTTCTTAATTTTGCAGGTAGCTTTGCCTCTACTTCTACAATCATTTTATCGAAAACAGAACTTACTTCCTCATCTGTCAAAGTACGATCTGGCAATTGGAAAATGAGTTTATAAGCGATTGATTTTTCATTCTCTAATACATTTTCTCCTGTATATACATCAAATACAGATATATCACTTAAAATTCTTCCACCAACTTTTCTTAATATATTCATAATTTCACTAGATGGAACACTCTTATCAATAACAAATGCCATATCTTTTTCTATCTTTGGATATTTTGGTGCTTCTTTATATTTTAAAGGTTTAATGTCTTTCATAAGTGCATTCATAGAAATTTCTGCTACATACACCTCATCTTTACATGCGCTTGGATGAATCCTACCAACAATTCCAATCTGTTTACGGTCTAATAAAATAGTAGCACTCACTCCTGGATGCAAGTCCTTTGTGTTTGTAACTTCAAAAGTATAGCGATTCTTAAATCCCATATAATCTAGTAAATTTTCAATAATTCCTTTTACAACATAGAAATCCACTTTCATAGATGTTCCCCATCCATTTGAGATATAATTTCCACTCATAAGAAATGCTACTTTACTTTCTTCCTCATAATTTTTATCATATGTTTTACTAATTTCATAAATACATACATCTTGTACTTTACGAGCTTTATTATATTGATATACATTGAATAAAGATGGTATTAAAGTTGTTCTAACAACAGATTTATCCACACTCATTGGATTTGGTAGTACAACCTTTTCTTTCTCTTCATAATCAAACAAATTAGCCATTTCTGGAGAGACCAGGGTATATGTTTTTGCTTCATTTAATCCCATACTACGAAGACGTTTTGAAATCATTTTTCGATACTTAACGTCTCCAATATAAGTTCCCCTACGAATTACTGTTTTAGGAAGTGTAGATACTAAATTATGATATCCATACAAACGTCCAATTTCTTCAGCAATATCATTTACATTAGGATCAATATCAAGTCTTCTCTTAGGAATAGTAACAATAAATTTACCACTATCAATTGTATATGGAAAATCTAAGCGCTGTAATTCTACTTCCATATCTTTTTCACTAATTGTAATTCCAAGCATACGATTGATATCTTCTGGAATAAACTCTACAATTTTATCACTTTTGTCTACAACATCATGTTTGATAATTCCTGTAAGTACCTTTGCACCAGCATATTTTTCTAGTAAATGGCAAGCCCTAGCCATTGCTTTATCTGTATACTCATAACTTAACCCTTTTCCATAGCGGATAGAAGCTTCACTACGTAAATTTAAATTAGAAGCAGTATAACGAATACTTGTGGCATCAAAAATAGCACTTTCAATAACCAATGTTTTTGTCCCACTGGTAACTTCTGTATTTTCTCCACCCATAACACCAGCAATACATACAGGTTCTACACCATTTGTAATTACAATATCACTTGATTTTAATATACGTTCTTTTCCATCTAAAGTAACAATTTCTTCCCCATCTTTTGCGTCTCTTACAAGGATATGATCTCCTAACTCGTCTTTATCAAAAAAGTGAAGTGGTTGTCCATATTCAAGCATAACGTAATTAGAAATATCCACAACATTATTAATAGATCGCATACCCACACTCTGTAATCTCTTTTGAATAAACTTTGGAGATTCTTTGATTTCAATATCTGTCACCATACGTGCTAGATAATAAGGGCACCTACTAGTTTCCACTTTTACAGTCAAATGATTTTGTATAGAATCATTTATTTCAGTAAAATCACTATCTGGTAAAGTAACTTTTTTATTTAAAATACACGCAATTTCATAGGCAAAACCAATATGATAATAACAATCATTGTTACGATGCTTATGAATATCTAATTCATACAATGTATCATCAAGTCCCATATAAACTATTGGATTTTTACCAATTGGAGCATCACTATCTAATTCACAAATTCCTTTACTATAAGTTTCCTCTGTCTTTTCTTCTAGCCCTAATTCATATAGAGCGCAGAGCATTCCATTCGATTCAACTCCACGAATTTTACTCTTTTTAATTTCAAAATCTCCAGGTAAAACTGCACCAGGAAGAGCTACAATCACTTTAATACCAACGCGTACATTAGGTGCGCCACATACGATTTGTTGTAACTCGCTTTCTCCAATATCTACCTTACAAATGTGTAAATGATCACTATCTGGATGGTCTATACATTCCTTTACCTCTCCAATAACCAAATGATCTATATTCTGCGTAATAACTTTTTCAATATTAATTCCCGCCTTAGTAATTTTAACAGCAAGTTCCCCTAAATCCTCATCAGAAATATCAATATAATCTTTTACCCATTCCAAACTAATCATATTATTCCGCCTCCTTTCTATCAAAAGTTTTACTTTCTCTTAAATCCGTATTATAAAATACACGACAATCACTAATATCATATTTTAACATTGCAAGTCTTTCTGCTCCAAACCCAAAAGCAAATCCTGTCCACTCTTTCGGATTATATCCACCCATAGTAAGTACATTTGGATGAACAATTCCTGCTCCAGCTACAGTAATCCATCCTGTATTTTTACAAATATTACATCCATCTCCTTTGCAATGGAAACAACTAATATCAACTTCTACAGAAGGTTCTGTAAATTGATAATAACTAGGGCGAAAACGTGTTTGAATATTTTCCCCAAATAATTTTTTTACAATCACATCAATAGTTCCTTTCAGATCAGATAGGCTGATATCTTTATCCACAAGAAGTCCTTCTATCTGCATAAATTGATGAGAATGTGTCGCATCATCATCATCCCTACGATACGTTTTTCCAGGGCAAATAATACGAATTGGGGTTTCTCCATTTCCCTTTAACATCGTACGTACTTGTACAGGGGAAGTTTGACTACGAAGTAAAATCTCATCCCCTTCAATATAAAATGTATCTTGCGCATCACGAGCAGGATGTCCCTTTGGTATATTTAACATTTCGAAATTATATTTATCCTCTTCAATTTCAGGCCCATCTACGACATCATATCCCATAGACATAAATACCTCTTCGATTTCTTCTACCAATTTCTCTAAAATATTAGGAGCACCTGCAGGAATTTTTGTAGCAGGTAAACTAATATCAATGACTTCCTTAGAAAGTTTTTCGTTTAAAACTTCCGTTTCTAACAACTCTTTCTTTTCATCATAAAATGAAGTACATATAGTACGTAGTTCATTGACAAGCATTCCAAACTCTTTTTTATCTTCATTTGGAATATTTTTAATCTCACTATTTAACTCTGTAATAAGGCCCTTTTTACCTAGATATTTCACTTTAAAATCATTCAATTCATTCATAGTATGAATTTGCTTCATATCTTCATTTAACACGATTTTGATTTGCTCTACTTTTTCATTCTTCATATAATTCAATCCTTCCTTATGTGAATAAAAAAGTAACCATAAATTTAAGGACGAGATTACCCGTGGTACCACCTTAATTTATAGTTACTTACTATACACTCAAATCTTTTAACGCAAGAAATACGCTTACTATTAATAAGACTCCTAAGACGAATTCATAAACTAACTGTCTTGTTTCCACCAACCACAAGATCTCTATCATAGTATCATTTACTACTACTCCTTATTCATCGCTTTCATAAATCACATACATTCAGTATACCATAAATTTATGTTTTTTCAATCTTTTTATGAGAAAAATTATGTGTTTGACCATAGGAATACAAGAAAGATGCCACTGGAATAATCACCACAGAACAAAGTCCACTACAAAGAATACGAACGATTTCCGAGCAAAATGCTTTAGAATTCACAATTTGAGATAAATTATAAGAATCTGTTTTAAACCAAAAAAGTAAACTTAAAAATCCACCAAGATATGCGAAAAATAAAGTGTTTAAAGTCGTTCCCAAAATATCACGCCCAATATTCATGCCAGATAGAAAAAGTTTTTTTCTAGATAAGTCTGGATTATTCACATGCACTTCATGAAGAGCAGATGTAATTGCAATAGAAGTATCTGTAATAGACCCGATTAAACCCATAAGTACAACAGCCATCCCAAGCATAGACATATCAAAATTGATATTAAAAGAATATGGAAAAATTCCTTCATAAGCTTCTTCTCCAAATCCCTGTAGATTCGCACCACTATTTACAATAATAACAAACAAAATAGTAAAAAATAAAGTAACAATAACAGAAATAAAAGCCACTCTGGTTTTTATATTATTACCATTAATAAAAAATAAAATAATAGAACTCACCAAAATACAGCATAAGGGAGTCAAAACAAGTATTGAAATACCACAAGCCATTAAATAAATACAAATAACTAAAATAAGATAATTCAGTAATAAAGCTACAAAAGCCTTTAAACCTCTTTTTCTCCCAATACCAATCATAAGAAGGAATAAAACGATAAATAAAAGAAAATTCATGCTTCATGCCTCCTTAAAACAAAAATAGATACTACAATAGAAATCGGAATCGTAATAACAATACCAATACTACCTACCAAGAATCTGGTCAATTCCAAAGATAGATTCATTCCTAGTGCATTGGTTAACGTAATTCCATTTCGAAGATACAAAATCAAAGAAGGTATAGCCCCACACACATACGTAAAGAATAAAACATTTACCATCGTCCCCATAATATCCTTACCAATCTCGATTCCGGATTGTTTAAGAGCTTTATTAGAAATCTCATTATTTTTATCAATCAACTCTTGAAAAGAAGAAGACACCGTAATAGAAATATCCATGATGGCCCCAAGTCCACCAATAAAAAGTTCCGCCAAAAATAAATCATGAATTGGTATAGTTAAAAAATCTAAATATTCAAAAGATACTCCTTGATAATTTGTAAAATGAATTACCAAAAGCGCAATCACAACCATTGCAATACTACCGATAAGCGCTGACAAAATCGCAGAAACGGTCTTCTTATTAAAACCACTAACAAACAATAAAGAAATAGAAGAAAAACAAATCATCAATCCTAATGTTAATGGAAAAATAGAAATTCCTCTTAAATATAACAATATATAAACATATACAAGAAATGTATTACATAACAAACTGAAAAAGGAAAATAGTCCCTTCCAGTGTCCAACAAAAACAACACTACACAATAATACCAGCAGGACAAAAACTAAATATGTATCTCTTTTCACCCCATCAATTGTATATGCACTACCAAATTCTAAAACAAAAACCTCATCTCCCACTTTATATACATTATCATAAACAAGTGATGATGCATAAAGATTAGAAAGGATTATCTCATTCCCTTTATTCTTACCATTCATAATTTTTGCTTTCATTTCTTGATTATAATACTGTTCTTGAAAACCTAAAGTATTCTCTTCGGTAGAATCATATATATCTTCGACTGAAATAATCTTAGCAATAATCCCATCATATAAAAAATAATCATTTTTTACGAAGAATAACACTCCTAAACATACAATGAAAAAAAGACCACCAACGAATATAGATTTACGATATTGCAAAAAAAGATCTTTCATTTATACCACCTACCCCCATTATAACACAAAAAAAGGACACACGTCCTTAATTTAACTTTTCACCCTCAGATACATTCTCTTGTGAAGAATCTTGCTGATTGCTTTGATAAAATGTGGTACCAGATGATAGAGTAGAATTTTCTAAATCTGATAAATCTGTTGGTTGTGGTACTACTTCACTATCCGTAACCACACCTACAGAAGCATTCGAAAGAACAGATGGATTTCCAATACTTTGTGGATTCATTTGTTGTGACACAGGCGCAGTATCCTCTAGTTTTACTTCTGTTGGATTCACCATAGGAGCAGAATTCACTGGTTGAATTGGTGTAACTTGTTCTACCTTACCACCACCGTTTTTCTTCTTATTCAGAATCATCACAATAATTATAATAATGATGGCAAAAGCAATTGCTCCACCAATATATATAACATTCATATTATATAATTCAAATTCAAACTCAATAGAAGATGTATCTCCAGAAGTTAAATTCCATATCAATGTTTTTCCATTATCACTCACTGTTGTAGCATTATTGCTTATTACAGAATAAGGAACCTTAACTGTAAAACTCAAATCCATAGCACTAGCCATACCACTAAAATCAAAATCTTCATCAAAAGAATCATCTGTATCAAGTTCAAATTCATCTTCGAACATATTATCCTCTTCATAGTCTGATTCAAAATCATCACTTGTCGAGTCATTCAGTGAACTATCCGAAGCATCAAAATCCAACGTAGCAGTATATGTGTTTTTTAAAAAGCCCTTCTTTACTCTAAACATCATATCATTTGAATCAGTATCATCTAGTATACCAGATAAACTATACTCTGCATCCCCTGTAGCACTTACCGTATCTATATTTTTAATATTTCTAGATATAGTAAATCCTTTCATTGTTCCATCAACATAATCACTTACTGTAAACCCTTTTTCTTGTAATTCCAATTTATCAGAATCACTAAGTAATTCTTGATCACCAAAAAGACTAGTATCAAATGCATAAATAATATTAAAATCCATTGACTTATCTTTCTTAATATCCATACTAGCATTAAATTTCACACAACCAGTCATAACGAACATCAAACAGAAGACCGCAAACAACTTACATATTTTTTCTCTCATACCCTTACTCCTTACTATCTGTTTTCATTATAAACGATTTGTAATAAAAAGTAAATAAAATCTTTCATAAGAGTCCTTTATATCTAATTTAACCCTCCACACATAATTCTAAATTTATACTGCGTATTCCAAATCTCAAGCAGCTTATCAAAATTTTCATCTGGGTTAAGCATTAAAGTTGCCAAAGTATCCAATTCATGATATTCCTCTATAGATAGTTCAAAATTTTTATCCACAATATATTTGGGTAAATGTAGGAAAATAATCTCATTATTCATAAGAGAATGAAAATCATAAAACAATCCATGTAAAGAAGCCTTAATCCCTATTGTCAGTGGAGGTGATACATAGTAAATTTCCTCATTCTTATATTTCCCTTCTCTTAATCCCAAATAAGCCTCTGCACCAAAAATAAACCGATGACGAGGTACATCTAATAAATTAAAATCAATGTGATACTGTGATAATATATCATCATCAAAATACATATCAGCATCCACCAAAACCCATCTTTTACGAGAAGTATCATAATATTCTGTAATCCAGTGATCCCCTGCCTGATTTTCTAGTACATTCACATACATAGCAAACCCACTTCTTACTCTTGCAGAATATCCCTTTGCTTTTAATATACTAGCTAGTAAAATCGCATTTTCTCTACAACATACATGAATCTTGTCTTCGATATTTCTATCCTTTGCATATACCTTATTCCTTCTTAAAAGTTCTGCTATCATAGATTGCGCCGTTGGCAAAAGATCATTCTCATAACACAAACTTGTCACATCAACCTTTGTCATATCTCCATAAAACGAATTTGAATCCTTCCGCATTTTTTCATCTAATAAATCAAAAGGATGAATGATTTGATTCCTCTGTAATAAACATAACTCCTCTATATCATCGGGTAATTTTTGTGCAAAATCTTTATATAGCCCTAAATCAGTATACAGACTTGTTTGTTTATAAAAATCTAATATTTTATCATTCATCAGACCACTCCATAATTTCTTCCAAACCTTTTTTATGCCTTTCATATGGATATTCGTTAGAATATCCAATAGCAATTCCTGTTACAAGTTCCATATCTTCATGACCCATAATTTTAGCAATCTTATCTCTAGTATAAACAACATCCCTGATCCATAAAGAACCTAATCCTAAATCAGCTGCTTTCAAACATATATGTTCAACAGCACATCCAATTGATAAATAATCTCCCTCTAACCAATCATCGCTATGTTTACGAAAGACCAAAATAAAAATTGGGGCCTCTTTTATACACTGCATACTCGCTTTTAAACTACTAGTTGGATTATAGGGCCTTGTAGCATGCTCAGAACTATCGAGTGTTATATCCATTCCGTTTATTTGATTCAATATAACATGAACAATCTTATCTTTTGCTTGGCCTTGAACAATGACAAAATGCCAAGGTTGCCTATTCCCAGCAGATGGCGCTAATCTAGCACTTTCAATCAATTGTATAATCTTATCCTTTTCAATCTTTTTAGAACTAAATTCTCTAATACTTCTTCTCTCACGTATTACCTTATCTAACTCCATAATTTCACTCCTATTCCATCTCTTTCACTGTAACAAAAAGGCAATGAAAAAAACTGACTTTTTACAAATCAGTTTTATCACTTATTCTATTGGTACCATAAAATCAGTCACCCCATCATGATAATATTCAAGTTCTGGAATATCTCGCAAATTAAATTTGCAACTTGGTAAAAATTCATCATAAAAATCATTACAAATCTTTTGAATGTCACAAGCCTCAGTAGAAGTAGTATGAAATACCAACCACTTTGATTTAGGAATGACCATTTCCTGGAATCCATCTATCTTATAATCCCATAAAATCCAATATTCAAGTAAATCGCTTTCGAATCGATTTTCATAAGAAGTCATACCATACATGGCACTATCATATAGAAAGTTATACGTATCAAAAATATACTTCCAAAAATTAGGCGCATCTTGATTAACATGCTTCTCATCTGTTTTGATACCTTTACCATACAAAACAAGCTCATCTAATTCAATGATTTCATATGAAATATCTTGATTCATCTTAATTTTTTCATCCAAAGTAATTCGCGGAAAATTCTTAAAATGATGTACACCTCTTTTTACCTCACTTGGTTTAACGCCATGAAAGGCTTGAAATGCCCTTGAAAATGAAGTAGCATTATTATATTGATACTTCATAGCAACATCTATTACCTTCTCACCTGTATTATATAAATCAAATCCTGCATTCGACAATCTTCTTTTACGAATATATTCAGAAAGAGAAATATTAGTAATCAATGAAAAAATTCGCTGTAACGTATACACATTTACCCCTAACATCTTTGCAAGTTCGGTGTAAGGAATAGGTTGATCCAAATGCTCCTCAATATACGAAATAATTTGATTCAAAGATTTATATATATTCAATATACATCACCACCATAATTATCTACACCATTTAGCACAAAATCAAATGATCAAAACTTGAAACTTACGAATCTCATTTCCATCCGAATCACAAATTGTTGAAATAGCATTTGTAAATATAGATTCATTTATATTTCTCCCCCAATAAATAATTTCTTTCCATTCTAACATAAATCCTTACATTTATCAACCTTCCTTAAAAGACAGTCATAAAGAAAATTACCAATTTTCTTGCAAATAAACAATTCATAAGGTACTATAGTTGCTTTAGAAAGAAGTGATAAAGGATGATAACAATCGTAGAGTGGTGTGAAAAACACGACAAATTAAAAAGACTCCATCAATTGTGGTCTAAGGAGAATACCAGGAATCCAAGAGAAATTGATTTTTACACAAAAGAATTATTTTACTTTAAGTGTAATAATGGTCATAAGTGGAAAGCAAGACCATATAATGCCATAAAAAATAAAAATCTATGCCCCTATTGTTCCAGAAAAAGGGTAAGTAGTAATTATAATTTAAAAACAATATTCCCAAAGGTGGCAAAAGAATGGAATTATGAGAAAAATGGAAATTTAAAACCAGAAGAGATTCTGCCAAGCATAGGAAAAAAAGTATGGTGGATTTGTGAAAAAGGCCATGAGTGGGAAGCCACTGTAAATAGTAGATCAAGAGGCACAAATTGTCCGTATTGCTCCCACAATTTTCCAAGCGAAATGATTAACCTAAAAGTCTTATATCCAGAAGTTATAAAAAATTGGGATTATGAAAGAAATGATATACCACCAGAAAACTACCTTCCCTATAGCACCAAAAAAGTATGGTGGATTTGCAATCTAAATCAAAATCATCATTATGAAAAATGCATCTGTAATGCGATTAAAAAACCGTATGGATGTCCAATCTGTAGAAAAGAAATAGGAACATCCTTCCCAGAACAAGCAATCTATTATTATTTAAAAAAAGTATTTAAAGATTGTCAAAATAGAGTGAAAATAGAAAATAAAGAATTTGATATTTATATACCATCATTAAACTTCGTAATAGAATACGATGGAATAAGATATCATGAGAATGAGCAAAGTAAAAAAAATGACCAAATTAAAAACAATATCTTAAAAGAACATACTATTGATTTATTAAGAATCATAGAACAAAAAGATAATGCTAAAGAAAGTTACTTAGATAATAATATACTCTATTGCTATGTTAATCGTGAATACCAATATTTAAATGCTGTTATTCAAGATATATTTAAATACATTAATCAAAAATATCATAAAAATTTAACTATGAAGATAGATATTGGCCAAGATTCACTCAATATATATAGTGAGTTTTTATCATTAAAGAAAGAGAAAAGTTTATTAAGTAATAGACCGGAATTAATAGAAGAATGGGATTATGAAAAAAATAAAGGAATTAACCCAGAATTTATCAGTCCATATTCAAGAATTAAATTATGGTGGAAATGTAAAAACGGACACAGTTGGGAAGCAAGCGCGAATAATAGATCAATTCACCATAATTGTCCGTATTGCTGCAACCAAAAAATAAGTTATGAAAATAGCTTTGCAGCAGCCTACCCAGAATTGATAAAATACTGGCATAAAACTAAAAACGAATTAGGACCAGAAAATGTCTCACCGAAATCGGGGAAAACAATTTGGTGGGAATGTAACAAAGGACACTCATTTAAAAAAACAGTAAGAGATTTTACTGAAAGTACTAGATGCCCTATCTGCTACTCAAGAAATTACAAACGATATGAGAAAAAGTTAAACCTAATAAAATATTGGAATCAAGAAAGAAACCAAGGAATCGATTTTTTCTCCATTATAGAGGATGAAAATTCTATATGGTGGTGGACATGTAAAAATGGACACGGTCTTCAAAAAAGTATACACACAATGTTATCTGGAATAAAATGCCCACTTTGTAAAAAGGGAAGAAAATCATTCGCAGAAAAGAATCCACAATTAATCCCTCTATGGAACAAGAATAAAAATCTAACACTAACACCCTATGATGTTGGTTCTGGCTCTGGTAAAAGGGTATGGTGGATCTGTGAAAAAGGACACGAATGGCAGGAAAGGGTCTATGAGATAACCAAAGGAAATCGATGTCCTTATTGCTCTAATCATAGAGCAAGCATAGAATCCAATCTTGCTGTTGACGCAAAAGAGCTATTAGAAGAATGGAATTACGAGAAAAATATCATATCTCCTACAGATATTAAAGCAGGATCAAAAAGAAAGGTTTGGTGGAAATGCAAACAAGGGCATGTTTGGCAAGCAACTGTATCAAATCGAAGTGTTCTAAAAGAAGGTTGCCCATTCTGTAGTAAAAGAAAACCGACAAACAATTATAATTTAGAAATCATTCACAAAGAAATCTTAAAGTATTGGAACTACAAAAAGAACGATAAGAAGCCAAATGAATATACACCAAAATCCGATCAAAAAGTATGGTGGATTTGCGACAAAGGACACGAATGGCAGGAGAAAATATGCTCTATGGTTTTGCATAACAAAGGCTGTTCATTTTGCAATAGGACTGTACTATCTAAAGATTATAATTTAAAAGTCATATATCCAAATATTACCAAGGAATGGGATTATCAGAACAATGATAAAGGCCCAGAGGAATACTTCCCAAAATCAGGTAAAAAAGTATGGTGGACCTGCAAATATGGACATCATTGGCAAATGAGAATATCTAAAAGAAAAGATATAAATCAATGCCCCTACTGCAAAAAAACAAAAAACCCTATTTAGTATTTCTCTCATATAATATCAATCAAAAACCTAGCATTAACTATCTACTAGGTTCTATCATACTAATTTGCATGAATATCATTATCATGTTTTAAATGAATAATTTTTTTGGGATTTTTAGTTTTAGACAATTTATTTTTGCTGTCGTCTAAGAATAAGTAATTGCTTCCCTTTGACAGAATATTCCTTTTTATTGTTATAATACTAGCCATAAGGAAAATAGCAAATATTCCTATAAAAATCAACCAAATGCCTACCACATGAGAAGTAGTGAATTCAAAGAATCCTTTAGTAGGAGGCAAAACACTATATTGTGCTAAATTACTAATAGAAGCAAAGGATTCATATCCCCACCTAGCTATTACAAGGTAGGATATTTTCTTTGTAAGCTCAATAAAAGGAAGAAACATACCTGAAAACAACATCTGTACCATCATATATAATGGGGATAAAATTAATGTAGTTTTAGTTTCCTTTACAATTGATGAAATAAATATTCCAATCATACTTGTAGAAAAAGAAACTAAAAAGAAATTTATAATTAAATCTAAAAGGGTATTTATTATAAGAACTTCTTCTGGTCTAGGGTCTAAATGAAAGTAGACAATTGATACACAAGTAATAGCTTGATACATAGATAAAATCGAAAAAATGATTATCTTAGAGAACATATACGATGTAAAATTTAATCCACTCATATACTCTTTTTTTAGCATGTCTCTTTCTTTTACAATCTCTTGAATTGTATTAAATAATCCTAACCAAATTGCTGCCATAGTAAACGCGGCACATACCATAGGTGCTGTAATAAAATTTAATAAACAATCTTTCTCTATTGCTACACAAATTAAAAGCCCCATTAGTATAGACTGTCCTAAAAGTAATATCATCATAAATTTATTATTTATTAAAGAAGAAATATATCTTTTCACCAAAGTTTTGGTTTGCGAAATAAACCCCACTCTTGATGTCTTTTCCATCACAATATCAGAATATCCAGAATCATTTGGTTCTTTTTTCAAATTATTTCGATACTTCTTATACCAAGTATTAGTATCTGCTTTTAAAATATCATAGATATCTACAAATTCATTCACTTGGAAATAATCAAATATATCCTTATAAGGACCATAATAACATATCTTCCCATCCTTACCCATAAATATAACCTTATCACATAAATTCAAATTAGATACCGTATGGGCAGTAATGATAATCGTCTTACCTGTATTGGCAATCTCTCTCAATTTCTTCATGATTTTCTTCTCAATATTCGCATCTAAACCTGATGTTGGTTCATCTAATAAAAATAAATTAGGATTACTAAGCATTTCTGTTGCAATAGCAGCCCTTTTTTTCTCCCCACCACTTAAGTTTTTAATCAACGAATTTTTGACATGAGAAAGTTCTAATATTTTTAAAACATAATTAATAGTTTTTGTTATTTCCTTTTTAGAAACATTTTTAACTCGTAATGCAAAAGAATATTCTAAAGATTTCTGTAAAGTCAAAGTTTAATCTAATATTTCTTGTTGGGGGACATACGCTATTTTACCTTTAAAATATTCCTCTTTTTCAAATAAATCTAAACCTTCAACATAAACATGCCCTTTACTTGGTTTATTATATCCACTTAAAATATTCATTAATGTAGTCTTCCCTGCCCCTGAACAACCTACAATAGCAACTAATTCACCCTTATTTACAGACAAAGTTAAATCAGATAAAATCTTTTTGGTTTTATTTTTTACAACAACACTTTGACTAATTTCATCTATTTTGACGCTATAACCATTTTCACTCATATTCAACACTCCTTTCAATCGCTTGATAATGGGGTTCTGCACCACTTGTGCACATTAATAAATTATTTTTTACTAAATTGTATACTTTATTCTTTTAAATTTGAAATTCAATTTTTATTTAATGGTAATACAAAGATAAATATTTCTCTTTTTCTATTTTCTGCATTTTACCATCTACTGATTCAATATTAATTTTTTCTAAAGCATTAGGCATTTGAGAAGCTTGCCAAAGTTCAAACGAACCTTTGTATACATAATTATACTTAACTTTTTCAATATCAAGATCAGGTTTTAATATTGAATACCAATTACCCTCCTCATCCTGACTGTTAAAATAAATTAAACCTAAATCTTGTATTGGCCATATTTCTTTACCCAATTGTTGAAGATTAAAATTAATTGCTTCAACAAAATCTTTAATTTGATTATGTTTTAACATCCTTGAAATCGAATGTGTTGCTTCATAATTATAAATAAGTGCAAGTGTTGTTGCATCTTCAATACAAACAGTATTCATTATATGTCACCTCTATTAATTAAATTTTTTTATATCTTGTCATTAATATTATAAGTAAGAAAAATATTAAATTCTTTGATAATTTATTTTCATACAAACACTATGTTTGTTTTATAACCACATGGTGGACCTGACGGAGTCAAAAACAAACTACTTCGTATTTAGTTGTGGATTTGCATTAATTATAAGACTATAACTTACATAGGCTATCATTTTTCTAATAAATTGACTCAATTAATTCATAGGTTATATCTTCAACACTATTAACAACACACAAATCTATGTTATCTACTTTTAAACTTTTAGAGTTAACAAAGATAGTATTAATACCATTTTCTTTTGCTTTCTCGATATCTAAATATAAATCATCGCCAATCATGATACATTCACCGGGTTGGTAAGAGCCACAAGCCTTTAAATATATATCGTTATTTGGTTTAATTAATTCTTCTCCAAAACACTCTAAGAATAAATGACCAATTCCCATAGTATTAAGTCTATTTAATTGAGAACATTTAAAATAATTAGTTAAAAGTACTAGTTCATATTTATTAGCCAAAACCTCAATGGTTTCCTTTAACTTTTTTGCGTCCTGTGGAACACAGTTTCTTAGTTCTTCAAAAAATATATTAAGAAACATATCATCTAATTCTGTTCCTAAACTATTTTCAAAATATTTTATATAGTCTTTTTTATTGTAATTATTATAGTTTTCTTCGTAAGTTGAAATAGCCCTTAAAAAAGATTTAACATTGCTTTCATTATATATATTTAATTTTTTTAAAGTTGCTTCTATTGGTTTAATAAAATTGACACCAGTTATTAATGTTCCATCTACATCAAATATTAATCTTTTTATCATAAAGTCACACCTATAAAATTTATCTAAAAACAAACATTTTTATTTGTTTTATAACCACATGGTACTGTTGGGGAAGTTATTTACAACTTTGCTATACAATAAATGTAAAGCAATCATCAAATTAAAAACTTCTATTCTTTTTACACCCTTTATCAATAATTTCTATTATATCAGAGATGTTTCCCTCTATATGGGTAAGTCCAGTAACTGAAGCGCCTATTCTTTGCCAGAACGATAAAGCATCATAAGATTGTACACGATACGTAATAGAATCAAAATTTTCAATACCATCTCTTTTGGCTAATTCAAAAGTTAAACCAACCATTCTTTTAGCAATTCCCATATTTCTAAATTCTGGCATTACATATAATTCTGCATCTGTTAATGCTTTGCCACCAGCACTATTTTTTACTAAGGAACCAAAAAAACCAATCGCAAAGATTTCACCTGTTTCTAAGTCTTCTGCGTATTTAACAGATAAATATCCTAAATCAGATAGCCTTGCATAAAAATCTTCTTCGCTCCAAACCTCATTTAAACTTTTTTGATAGTGTTCAATATAAGAGTCACATATTCTTCTAAATATTTGCTTTAAAGAATCAGCTGAATGATGATATATGGGTCTCCAATCTGCTTCTTGTAGAAACATATCTTCAAATACATTTAAGTTTCCATACCTTCCAGCTACTTTCCTTTCTTCCTTTCTTACAAAATACCCTGGAACATTACTATTTCTAATTCCCATTGGAAGAAGTCTAACTTTTTTGGAGTTAATTTCTGTTTCTTCATAATCATCTACTAATTTTTTATACAGTATTTTGTCTAAATCTATCCCTTTTTCATTTATTTTTTTTAAGAAATCGACATATCTGTAATTACCATCTTTGCTAGCCTTACTAGCCATATCATTTAGCCGATAATAATAGAAATCGTTAAAATCTGTGTATACATCTTTAAATTCCATAATATATCTCCTACCTGTCATATGCTTTTATTAAATGCTTTGTTATTTGACAAAATATTTAACCCCCTAGGTATTTTGCCAAGAATAGCAAAATCACCTTTTAGAATTTTTATTAAATAGAATACCCGTCATATTTCAATCTGAAAGTATATATTAAGTTCGAATAGTTCGAACAGATTTCTCAATGGTGGAGCTGAGGGGAATTGAACCCCTGTCCAAAAATACATAAATATAAACGTCTACAAGTTTAGTTAGTTATAAAATTTCCTAAATTATGTTAGTAACTAACAACCCATAATTTAGTAAGCTTATAAAATTCATAAATATTTCTAAGCTAAATATTTATATATCCTACTAAATTGAGCCTTCTAAAATTCCCGTAGGAGAAGAATTAAAGAAAGCGCATGCCTTTATTCTATTAGGCGAATGCTACAGTGTTCTTAGAGAACATTGTAGCAAATGCATTTTTTAATTTATTTCCGTTTATTTTTTGTATGTACGTAACGTGTACCTCCGACTTGCAGTTTATACCTCAGTATTCCTGTCGAAACCAAGACAGCCCCATTAAAGTGATTATAGCATAAAATATTTTTAAAATAAAGCTTTATTTTTCTTCATACCATGATATAATATTGGCTTGTTAGGTGATTTTATGAATTTAAAAGATTTTAATTATGTACATATAGGAGCTAAATATATTTCAAAAGATTTATGGGTAAATATTATACATGAAGAAGAGACGAAAAAACCAATTGGTGGATTAGGTATTAAATGTCCTTTCAATAATATCGCTGGTAGTATAAGTGATTGGACGGACTTCCTTTTAGAAAACGAAAATCTATTTTATCGTATGCCACATGACGAAGGTTGCCTATTAAAAGTTAACTCTAAGAGTAATATTTGTCGTCTTGATAGCGATAATGCAGTCCAACAAATCAAACAAAAGCATGATATGCCAGTAGCAATCAATTATGAAAAATTGGCAACTTTATATGATGCAGCCTTCGTCTCACCCTTTTCGATGAGCTCCCAATTAAGACATACTGAATTTAACAATTGGAATATTAGAACACTATTACTTTTTAATCTTGACATAATTGACTCCTATGCTCCTATTACAATTGAATATAAAGATTATGGATTTTACATAAAAGAAGTAGAAAAATTAAAAATAATTGAAGATACATCCAAACAGTATAATTTGATATGTGATTTAACGAATCAATTGTTTGAAAAGAGGCTACAAAATACGCCAACCCAGGATCCTTATAAATTAAAGCAATGTATAATAAGGATTGAGCATGATATTTATAAATATGTTTTAGAACAAGTAAACTATCAGATAAATTCTAAATTTGAGAATAGTGAGATTATAAAAGCAATCTTATTAAATGAACGACATAAGCACTATAAAAAGAGAATCTAATTCTCTTTTTATAGTGACTAATATCTCTTTAAACTCTTTTTCATTTCTAATAAAGTATCTCTTTTCTTAATAGTTTCCCTCTTATCATACTCTTTTTTACCTTTAGCCACTCCGAGTAAAATTTTTGCTTTATTCCCCTTAAAATATAATTTAATAGGAACAAGTGTAAAACCACCTATTTCTACTTTATCACGAAGTTTTAAAATTTCTTTTTTATGAAGTAATAGTTTTCTAGTTCTTGTTTCATTATGATTAAAAATATTTCCTTGTTTATACTGACTTATATGCATATTAAGAAGAAAAACTTCCCTTTTTTTAATCGTAGCATAACTATCTTTAAGCTGGGCCTTACCTGCTCGAATGGATTTAATTTCTGTACCTGTAAGAACGATTCCAGCCTCATAAGTATCTATTATCTCATAATCAAATTTTGCTTTTTTATTCTGTATTTCTATCATACTGTTCTCTCCAATTATATGTCTATGATTATTTTGCATGCGCTTTAGGATGTGTAGAAACAAATTCTTTAATCGTTTGTTCAATATCGCTAAGTTCTTTTCTAAGTCGAATAACCTCAGGATCTTTATTAACACATTCTTCTGGATAATTCCTAATCTTCATTTGCAATTCAGTATATTGCGCTATTTTTTTATTTAATTCATTTTGTAATATTTGAGCCTTTTTTTCCAATTTCTCAAGTTGAGATACTAAAATATTATCTTCACTTTTAAATCGTTTTGGCATCAACTGATATATTTTCCTGTTATGTAAATTGGCTAATTCATTTCTTTTTTGGATTATAGCAGTTGCATTATCCTGAATTACCCTACGAAATGCTTCTATATCATTATTGAGTAAACCAGCTTGCTGTTTCATATTTTCTACCTCTGAATAACTATCCAAGCGAACTATGCGTTCTCTTTCGTTAAGGGTAGCTTTTATAGAATCTTTTTTACGTTGAACTTTTAAAAATTCATCTCTTCCATTATCAGTTCTAGCAGTAAATGCGTTCATAAAATCAGTATATGCCTGATTAAACTGTTGCTTAAATGAGGTGAAATCATATGAATTATACGAAGTAGACGCTTGACTATTATAATTAGGGCTAACAGTAGAATCCTTTTTTCCACTCTTATACCTCTGCCACTCCTGATTAAGCCATTGCAACCTTTGCGTATTTTTCTCTTGTTCTTCCCTTGAAGCATTTATAAAGTTATCTGGATGACATTTTTTTACAGTAGCCTTGTAAGCTTTGGTTATCTCCTCTGCACTAGCCCCACTTGAAACTCCTATTACGTTATAAAAATCCATCTCTACTACGCCCTTTCTTTTGTCTTCCCTTCTACATTCAATATAAAATCAACAGTTCTAAGCTCTTTATTTGCATCTTTCACAATAATATTTACCTCATCTCCCAAACGATACCCACGCTTGTTTTTTCTACCAATAAGAGCCATCATAGATTCATCGAAAGTATAATAGTCATCTTTTAAATCTTCTAGACGAATAAGACCTTCTACTAAGTTTGGAAGTTCTACAAACATCCCAAAACTCATAATCGTATTAACCATTCCCGTATACTTCTCTCCGATATGATCCATCATATATTCAGCTTTTTTCATATCATCAACTTCTCGTTCACATTCAATAGAATCCCTTTCTTTTTTAGAAGAATGTTCTGCAATATAAGGAAGCTTTCTTTCTTCTGCCTCAATAGATCCTTTATTTAAATCATGATGGAACAAGTATTTGCGTAGTAATCTATGAACAGTTGTATCTGGAAATCTTCGAATTGGTGAAGTAAAATGTGTATAATACTCACTAGCAAGTCCAAAATGCCCAATATTATGCATATCATATACAGCCTTTTGCATACTTCTAAGCATTAAAGAAGATAAAATATGAAACTCTTTTTTCTCATTTAATTGCGCTAATATATTTTGCATAGTTCTAGGTGTAATATCTCTTATTTTGCCAGTAATCGTATACCCTAAGCTAGATACAAATGATAAGAATTTTTCAATTTTCTCTTCACTAGGTTCACCATGAACACGATAAATAAATGGTAAATCCATAAAATAAATTGTAGTTGCTACAGCTTCATTAGCGGCAATCATAAAGTCTTCTATCATTTTTTCCCCAAGTCCACGATTGCGCAAAACAACATCGATTGCCTTCCCAGTTTCATCTACAATAATTTCAGACTCGTCTATTTGAAAATCAATATACCCGCGCATTTCCTTATACTTTCTTAAAATAGATGCAAGTTCTTTCATTTCTAGTAAGATATTTTCAAATTCTTCATATCCAGTGGGTACAATTCCCTCTTCTATAATTTTATTTACGTCTGTATATGTCATTTTCTTTTTAGAACAAATAACACTTTCAAAAATATCAGAAGATAAAATCTTACCACTCTTATCAATTTCCATTACACACGATATGGCAAGACGATCTACATTTGGATTTAATGAACAAATACCATTGGATAATTGGTGGGGAAGCATTGGAATAACCCTATCAGCAAGGTATACACTTGTACCCCTATCCATTGCCTCATTATATAGAGCACTACCCTCTTTCACATAATGACTTACATCGGCAATATGAACACCTAGTTCGTAATTCCCATTTTCTAATTTTACAAGAGAGATAGCGTCATCAATATCCTTTGTTTTCTCACTATCAATAGTAAAAATCATATCATTACGTAAATCTCTTCTACCTTCATACTCCTCTTTTAACACCCTGTCTGGTATATGAGTGAGTTCTTCTTTTACTTCATCACTAAATATATCATTGATACCATATTTTCGAACAATTGATAAAATATCCACTCCAGGATCATTCTTATGACCAAGTACCTCTAACACATCCGCATTATAAGAATTATTTTTAAGTTTGTTTGTGAGTTTGATATAAACTTTACTACCTTCTACTGCTCCATGCATATTATTTGAATCTAAATAAATTGTCAATTTAACTTTAGGGTCATCAAGCAGAACCATTGGCTTTCCCTTTTGAATTATAACCTCACCAACCATAAAAGAAAGATTTCTCTCAACAATACGAACAATTCTACCTTCTAAATCGGTTCCTTTTTTAGAGGTAATCTCTACAACAACTTTATCCCCATGAATCGCATGATTCATAAATGGTTCTGGAATAAATACATCCTCATCCCCCTCAATATCAACAAAACCATATCCTTTTTTGGTTGCTAACATCTTACCTATTTTTAAATTGCTGTTACCAAACTTCATATACTTATTTTTATTAGTCCTATAAATAAGAAGCTCGTCCTCCATCGCATTGAGTTCTTTTATGAGTTCCTTAAATTCTTCCACTGTACTTAACTTCATACAATCAAAAATTTCGTCGACAGATAAAGCCTTCTCTGCATGATTTACAATTTCTAAAATTTGCTCTCTCATCCTTACACCTCTTATATTTATTATAATAAAATTTTCTTTAAAAATATAGACTTATTGCAATGAATCTCTATATTTTTGTACAATTTCGTAAAATGTATAATTTCGAATTAAATCATACCCTACATCTGTCAAATTCATTGCTCTATCATCAATAATCTTACCCAATCGTAACAAAAGCTCATCCTTTGTTTTAAAAAAATAACAGTGCTTACTTGGAATTAAAAAATCTTGATAGAGAGGAGTATCCAGTAATAATAACTGGCTCTTAAATGATAAAGAAATATATAAATATGAACGGTTTAAAAGATAAGAAGTGAAATCAATTACAATACATCCAATTTTACAAATATCACTAAAAATATTCTCATTAAAATAAGGGATATATACTATACTCGGTGGGAGTTTTTGTAACACCATACTTTGTTTCCTCGTAAGTAAATATTTTGGTTGATATCCCATGTATATAAACTCAAACTTTGGATATCGAACTGCTACATCATACATAAATTCAACATAATCATAATACAAATCAATTACAATAATTCTCTTTTTTCTTTTATTCAAATGATATTTCTGGTAAATATCTCTGGTATTACGGCTAATATTGATAATAGGAATCTCATAGGGGATTACATCAATTTGGTCACAATCTTTTTTAAAAAGAGTTTTAAAATAGGGAAGACTTACAATCAATTTGTAGCATTTACTAAAAAAAGAATGATATCGATTTCTATACAATCTACTACGCTTTTGATTTGATTGAAAACAATGAACGATTTTACCCTCTTCTAGGTGTGTCATAAAAATAATTCTTTTATCTGGATACTCATCCATTATTTTTAACGACTTAGAATTCATCTCTGCAAGCAATATAGAAGAAAAATTCATATCGAAATCCGTTGTATACTGTATATCCGCTTGCTTTAAATACTGGATTACCTTGGTTAAGAAACTATAATTTTGTATATAAACTAGTAACATAATATCACCCATTATTAGTTTCCTTAAAAAGAGATTGTTTATACAAAAAAATTAGAGGTAACCCTAATTTTATAAAGATTTAAAACCATTATACTTCTTCTGTTCTAAATCCAATCTTTCCTTTAAAATTTGCTCAAATGCTCTTAGTCCATATTCTTTATTATAATAATTTGGAAATTCATTTAAATGAGCTAATGCAATTTTAGCTGTAGTAAGTAAATCATTATTCGTTACATTGGTACTAGGATTTACAAATCCATGCTCAAGCTCAATATTAATACCATCTAAAAATTCCTCTTTTGTAAATTTATCAAATTTTACATTCAGCATAAAAGCAGCATAAAGAGCATCTATCATATCATACATTATATCACCCATTATATCGTATGCCACTTTAAATTATGGGGAACGATGGATTCGAAGTGAATTTACACCCAAAGAAAAATAACTTTCATAATCTGTTTCCTCTAATCTCTTATAATGAAAAATACGCATAAATTCATCATTAGAAATAATAGGAAATAAATTTCCAAATGAATCCTTTAAATAATTCTCACTCTCTGTACAACCAAAGCATTTTGCTAAATCAAACTTACTAATCATAACCTCCGGCCTAGAAGATACAATAACTTCCACATTCGGATGAGCATGGTATCTTTTTTCATAAGAAGAAATGATAGTACCAACTTCTTCTTTGGTAAGCTCATATGAAAGAGTTACCTTATATACACCAAGAGAATGTAGGAAAGCAAGTGCATATGAATTTACAACATTCAAAGAAAAATCAGTATATAAAGTGTTTTCAGAATATGCTCGTAAACTACCAACTTCCCCAATCAATAATGGAACCGAATATTCATAAAAATGGTGAATAACACGGGGCAATTTAAGTACCATAATATCACTATTCATTGTATTATATAAATCTATATTCTCTGTATAAACTGCCGCAAATTTTTTACCCTGAATTTCTCTATAGTGTTCTTCTGTATCAAGTAAAATTGTCATATTTCTTTCGGTATTAAACGAAGGGGTAGAAAGCCTATATTCTTCCCTTTTATATGGTATTTCATATAAACGATGCATATCCAATTTATATGTAGCTTCCCTTCTAAGTTCATTCAGTGAAGCAATAGGAATAAATACATTGTCATTAGACATATGAATAGAAAGCATATCTAGAGAATACACTGTTCCACCAAATTTCTTTAATTGCTTTATAATCCTGTCTTTATCCGTTGGAGAAGTCGTAGCCTCTTCTACCAATTCTTTACTAGTCACTTGCACCATATAATCTTCATCATAAACAATAAATAAAATAGGTTTACCGATCTCTATATATACGTCCCCACGAATAGAAAATGCTTTATCCTCCTTCATAAGAGTATGAATTTTTTCAAGCTGTTTTCTATCCGTAGTTTTTAAAACAATACTCGAAGTCTCTACGTCAGAATCTACATATATTTGAACAGTATCACCAGCATGCCCTTCCTCCACAGATTTATTCCCACATAAAATTTTTGTAACTGTACATCCAACATCCTCTTTACTCCCAAGAATACGAATCCCATCTCCAATGGATAAAGTATGCTGCAAAAGGATTGAAGCCATTCTCTTGTGACACGCTAATACTTTTCCAAGTGTGACACCCATATGATTTGGTCTATAACTATGTGTAAATTGTGTTATATCCTCTCCAAATAAGAAGCCTTTTGTAAACTTACGATTAAACAATAAGGCAAGAGATTCCACATCTTCCTCAGTAATCCTTGTATCTTGATACAGATAATAATTATCAATTGCTTTTCTATATAACTTAGTAACCATATATACATATTCAGGGCGTTTCATTCTTCCTTCAATCTTAAGACTATCAACGCCAATTTCTATTAACTGTCCAACATATTCCAAGGTATTTAAATCTTTTGTACTCAGTAAATATTTATTCTTACCCTTTTTCTCGCCATTGCTTAAAAATGTATATTTCATACGACAACATTGGCTACAATTTCCCAAGTTACCACTTCTACCACCAATCATGCTACTCATAAGACATTGCCCTGAATAACTAACACAAAGAGCCCCATGTACAAAGACTTCAAGCTGAATAGAACTCTTCTTTTTCATCTCTTGAATGGTTTGTATATCCATCTCCCTAGCAACAACAGCTCGTTTAAGACCCAGGGCCTGCGCAAATAAAACCCCCTCCACATTATGAATATGCATCTGTGTAGAAGCATGAATTTCTAAATTTGGATATACCCTTCTCACATAATCCATAAGTCCTAGATCTTGTACAATAATCGCATCTACATTATTTTGATGTAAAAAGTCTATATAAGAAATACACATATCAAATTTATCTTCATGAATTAGGGTATTCACAGTCACATAAACCTTAACTTTTCGCAAATGACAATAGCGAATTGCTTCTATAATTTCTTCATTTGAAAAATTACCAGCATAACTTCTGGCTCCAAAAATATATCCTCCAAGATATACTGCATCACATCCCGCTAAAACAGCAGCACGTAAACTTTCCATATCTCCAGCTGGAGCAAGTAACTCTGGTTTTTTCATAACATCACCAAATTCATTATACACAAAAAAAGATGGATTTACTATCCTCTACAGTATAAATATATTAACCCCTATCATAATGCAAATTTATAAATTTAAAATTTTCATAAAATAACTTGTATTTATTATACTATACGTATATAATAAATATAGGACATACCTAGACGTATTAGGTATTTTCCTGTTTTTTGGTAAATCCTAATGACCCCCCTGTGGCATTAGGATATTTTTTATTCAATTATATTAATTGTAATATAATTGGAATAAGGAGTATGAATTCCCTATTATATAAGAAAAAAGTACTATTCTAGTACCTTACGTTTCCATTCTATATACTCAATACTTTAAGATTATATACCTAGCTTACTTCCCTCTAAACGAAGCTTATCCGCAATTGTTACAATGAATTCTGAATTTGTTGGTTTTGCTTTGTCTATATCTACACTATGTCCAAATATTTCTTCCATTAAGTCCCAACTACCGCGATTCCAACTAACTTCTATTGCATGACGAATTGCCCTTTCTACACGAGAAACAGTTGTATCAAATTTAGAAGCCAACTCTGGATAGAGTTCCTTTGTAATACCACCAATAGTTTCAGGCCTTTCATAAATAATTCCTATACCTTCTCTAATATATTGATATCCTTTAATATGAGAGGGTATCCCTAGTTCATGTAATATCTTAGTAATTGAAATTTGTAAATTATTATAACTAAAATCAATTTGTTTACTTGATTTTCCATTTGGTCTTATAACATCCTTAATACGTTTCTCCAAATCAGATAATTCAAATGGTTTTAATATAAAGTAACTTACACCATATTCTGATACTTGACGAATCACATCACTAGCATTATAACTCGTTGCAACAATAACCTTTTTATCGATACCACGATTTTTCATTTCCTCTAAAACGAACAATCCATCCTTTTTGGGCATAATCAAATCCAAAATAATTAAATCATATTCATCCTTTTTATCCTCTATCATTTGAATTCCATCTAATCCATCATATGCCTCAAAAGTTACCTCAATTTCTTCATGATTTGAAAAATATTCCTTAACCATTTGAACTAAATTGACATTATCATCTATCATTAATAATTTAATTTGTTTCATCTTAATTCTCCCTTTCCCAGTACTCCTTTTCCCTATTTGTTATTATACGCATCTAGAAAGTATTTTTCTAGAGTAAAAAACATCTAATTTTGTCGAATAATTAAAAAGAAGTTATTTACCTAAAACAACTTCAATAATATGTAAAAACTGCTCCGCATCTGTTGAAGAATTTCCAACCAATACACCATCTAAATTCCTAACTTGGCAAATCGTATCGATATTTTTTGCATCCACACTTCCGCCATACAAAACCTTTATATCAGGATAACCATATTCCTGTTTAACCAAATCCTTAATATATTGAATGGTTTTCTGTATCTCCTGATTTTTAGGAACTACCTTAGTCCCAATAGCCCAAACAGGTTCATAGGCAATCATAACCTGACGAAAATCATCCACATCACGAAGATCATATGTAATTTGTTTTTTTAAAATACGATCTGTTTTCAATAAATCTTTCTCTTCTTTAGTTTCACCAACACAAAGAATCACAGAAAGCCCTTCACTAAGGGACTTTAGTACTTTCTTATTCACAACCCCATCCGTCTCCTGAAAATATCTTCTACGCTCGCTATGCCCAACAAGTACACAACTTACTCCCATACTTTTAGCTTGTGAAGGAGAAATCTCTCCTGTATATGGGCCTATACTTTCAAAATGCACATCCTGTATTCCTACTTTATAATATTGATTTAAAAAATACGGAATATAAATACTAGATGGAAAAAGAATAACTTGATTACTATATATTTTATCATTAATTCTTTTTAAGTATTGAATAACATCATCCTTTTTCATTGCCATCTTTAAATTACCTACTACATATTTTCTATCCACCATGCAAACCACCTTTAACAACATCTTTAATTCTTGTAAAGAAAGATCTATCTGAACCTATTCCAGATAAAGCAATACGATATACATCCAAAACCTGTTCAGCATAATACTTAAGAGAATATTGTTCTGAAGAAAAACATGCTTGCTTAGCCATAGAATGCAATTTCTCCTTATTCATAACCAGTTTACTAAGTATCTCCACATAATCTTGTTGATTGTGAAATAAATATCCATTCAGATCATTTACAACAAATGTATTAAAGCTCTCATCATCAATACATACAACTGGGAGGGATGCTGCCATTGCTTCAATGACAGTAAGACCTTGTGTTTCTGTCGTTGATGCTGTAACAAATACATCCGCAATCGCATAATACTTTGGAATATCCTCATAAGGAACTGCATTGGTAAAAATTACATTCTTTATAATTTTTAATTGTTCTGCATAATGAATAAACTTTTCATAATCAGGACCACTTCCAACAATCATTAATTTAAGTTTTGGATTCTTCTTAATCAACTCTACATGTCCTTCAAGTAAAAACTCTACATTTTTCTCTTCAGCAAGCCGACCCACATATAAAAGGATGAAATTATCTTTTGAAATCTTTAATTCTTTCTTCAAACGTTCCAAATCCTTTGGATTGTGCTTTCCCTTATGAAAACGTTCCGTATCAATTCCTGTTGGAATAATATGAATTCCCTTATCAAATTTATACTTTTCTTTAAATAAATCATAGGTCTTCTTACTCGGAACAATCAACTCTTTTGCTGTCTTATCACAATAAAACTTTGTTAGATACTCAACAATTTTACGGCTAGGTTTATCAAAATAACCATGAGTAATGTAATGAATATAATCTTCATACATCGTATGATATGTATGTACAAGTGGGATATTATATTGTTTAGCAATAATACGTGCAAACGTACCAACACCAAACTCCGTATGAGAATGGATAATATCTAAATTCCATGATTTAATCTTATTCAATGCTTTTAAAGGATAAATTCCAGTTAACCTATAATCATATATCCCAATAGGAATCCCTGGAATACGAAGAACACGATCATCATTTTCATATTTATAACTCAAGTTGTCAGGGTTTACTGTCACAATATAAACTTCATGCCCCTTCGCAACAAGCCCCTGCTCTAACATAGATATACTTGTAGATACTCCATTAATAAAAGGAGGATATGTATCTGTAAAAATTCCTATACGCATACCATCACTTCTTTCTAATATTTAATACAATTGCTCCAACAATCATTCCAAAATAATATGTAATAAAACGCCATAAAAGCATAATAGCTCGTAAAGAACTTCCTACAATAAAATTTCCATAAAAGGCTACAAAACCATATTCAAGTCCACCAGTTCCCCCAGGAATAGGAACAAAGGACCCTATCAGCATAACATAGGCAGAAGCTACAATCGCCTCAAATGGCGCAAAGGCGGAATAATTTCCTGTACCATATAACAAAAATAATGGAATTATATATAAACAACATAAAGATAGTAGTTGTATCACGATTAAAAGAAAAAACTCTTTCTTATTTTTTAAAAGCAGTTTTGCACCTTGATGAAATTCATTTAAATAAGAATCTGCTTTCTGAAGCAACTTATCTTCATTCTTTACTACTTTTAGTTTATATAAAAGGTGAATGCAACCATCAATAATCTTTCGATTTAGCTTTCTGCCAAACGTTACTAAAAATAAAATAATAATAACAAATGTATTGATAGTAAATCCAAGAGCTACCAACTTTTGAAGTATAACACTATTAGTAAATAAATGGCAAAAATAGTTTACTATCAAGGAAATAATTCCAAGAAAAACAAGCGCAATTTGATATACAATAAAATTCTGAATTGATACATTCGTCGCATCCGTAACACGTATATTGCACTTATTTAATGAATAAATCTCATAAGGTTGCCCTCCAGATGAAAAAGGAGTCACAGCATGAAAAAAATTCGTTTCAACAACAAGTCGCATTGCTTTTTGAATGGAATAATCAGATTGAAAATGACAGGCAAGCCTTTTAATAGTAAATGCTTTAAAAAGCCAATATAACCCCACCAATATAAAAGAAACCAATAACCAGAGCGGATTCATATTAAAAATCTGTGTAAGAATCATTCTATAATCATCCTTAAGTGAAAAATACAAAACAATAATTGTAACAATAAGTAAAACTATAAAACTTAAAATAGAACTAATTTTCTTATTTTTCATTGATTACCTCTATTCCAGGCAAAGACTTTCCTTCGAGTAATTCTAAAGAAGCACCACCACCAGTTGAAATATAAGTAACATCCTTTTCATGTCCAAACATAGTAACTGCAGCTCCAGTATCCCCACCTCCTACAATTTTTACAGCATCCAATTGCTTTAAAATTTCACAAATTGATTTCGTCCCAGTTGCAAAAGATTCTTTCTCAAAAATACCAACCGGTCCATTCCAAAGAACTGTTTTCGCTTGTTCTAAATATTGTCGAAATAACTTAACCGTACTATATCCTATATCAACACCAATCTCATTCTCTTTAATTTCATTAATAAAACATGTACGTGTACCTACATTATCCATAATCTCTTCTGCGCATACTGTATCAATTGGGAGAATAATCTTATCCCCATGTTTCTCTAAAATCTCTTTACAAAAATCAATATGTTCCCTATCTAATAAAGAGCTACCAATAGAAATATCGCTTGCATATAAAAATGTATACGCCATCCCACCCCCGATTAAAATATAATCAGCAATATGAACTAGATTTTGAATAACACCAATCTTATCAGAAACTTTAGAACCACCCAAAATTACAACAAATGGACGTTTTGGAGTTTGAATAGCAGATTCTAAAATATCTAGCTCCTTTTCAACTAAAAAACCAAGTCCACTAGGAAGATGGGAAGCAATGCCAACATTAGAAGCATGTGCACGGTGAGACGTCCCAAATGCATCATTAATAAATATATCTCCTAAGCTTGCCCAATAAGCACCTAAATCTAAATCATTAGAACTTTCCTTATTTTCATCTATATCTTCAAAACGAGTGTTCTCAAGTAATAGGACATCTCCATTCTGCATACTACTAACTTTCTCTTCCACAATACTCCCACTTGTATAAGGAACAAACTCAATGGATTTTTTTAATATTTCACTAAGGCGTTTTGCAACAGGAGCCAAACTATACCTCTTCTTATCTTCTGTCACTTTTACTCGACCAAGATGGGATAGCAAGATAACTTTTGCACCTTTTGCAGTTGCATACTCAATTGTTGGAATACTAGAGATGATGCGATGATCATCTGTAATTACACCATCTTGCATTGGCACATTAAAATCAACGCGAATTAATACCTTTTTCCCATACAATTCAAAATCCTTAATTGATTTTTTCATAAAATTCCCCTCACTTAATTACTTTATAGAATATGTAAATGTGCCATCAATTGCTACAGAAACAATCACACTTCTATCATTCGCTTGCTCAACTACATTAAGACCTGTCTTTGGATCAACAATACTAGAACTTAGAAATCCGCTTTGAAGTAAAGTCGCAAAAGAAACAGAAACTTCATTTCCTACAACATTCAAAGAAGATGACAATGATGGGTCAGAATTGACATAAGCCTCCGTAGCCAAAAATATATCGTTTTGATATTCTTCATATTCAGTTTGTTTTCCTTGATCTAACATCTGTATCGCATTAGGATAAACAAGTGCAAAAATAATTGCTAAAAGTGTCATAATACCTAACACCTCAACCAAAGTAAAACCTTTATCTTTCATGATATCACCTATTATTCATTATTACTATTGTATAACGAATTAAAGTGTTTTTCAAGAAGTTTACATAATAAAAGAAAAGTATTTCTACTTCTCTAAAAACTTACCTAAATATAAAGCAGTACGAACCATTTGCGCACTGTAGCTCATCTCATTATCATACCAAGCCACCACTTTTACAATTTGTTTGCCTTCTACTTCTAATACATCAGTAAGCAAACCGTCAACAAGAGCTCCCAAACGGGAACCAATAATATCACTTGAAACAATTGGATCATCTGTATACCCTAGTGTTTCACTTGTATTCTTTTTAAATGTATCATTTAGTTCTTGAATAGTAACATTTTTAGAAAGTTCAAGGGTCAAATCAATCATAGAACCAGTCGTTGTAGGAACACGCAATGCGCCTCCATTCATTCTACCCTGTAACGATGGAATAACAAGTCCAAGCGCCTTAGCGGCTCCTGTACTAGAAGGAACAATATTAGCGGCAGCAGCTCTACCACGACGCGCTTTAATACCTTTTTTATGCGCCACATCCAAAGTAGATTGATCATTCGTATATGCATGAACAGTTGTCATGTATCCTTTTATAATACCAAAATTGTCATCCAATACCTTACATACAGGAGCTAAGCAATTCGTAGTACAACTAGCTGCACTAATAATATCCTCACTACCATCTAAAATATTTTCATTTACATTATATACAATAGTCTTTAAATCACCCTTCGCAGGAGCTGAAATAATAACCCTTTTTGCCCCCGCCTCAATATGAGCATAGGCTTTATCCTTTTCTACAAACTTACCGGTGCATTCAAACACCTCATCAATTCCAAGGTCTTTCCATGGCAAATTTTTAGGATCCATTTCTGCAAAAATACGAATCTTTCTATTTCCAACAATAATATTCTCCTCATCAAAAGTAATATCATCTACTCTATAACTTCTATGGGAAGTATCATATTTTAACAAATAAGCAAGCTGTTCTGCATCCGTTAAATCATTAATTGCTACAACCTCAAAATTTGGATCCTCCTCCATAATTCTAAATACAAGTCTTCCAATACGACCAAATCCATTAATTGCTACTTTAATCATTCTTTCACTCTCTTTCTAAAACTACTTAAAACAACTTCCATCAATAAACTCACGAATCACAGAATCATTTGGAACCTGATCACTAGGCATTGGTAAAAAATTACGTAAAAAATTAATCAAACGGAGTGCCTCAGGATATACCTCTGATGTTTCTGGTACTGAAAACAAAAGTGGTTCCGCATAAACTTTTAACACTGCGATTTCATAAAGCAACGAAGAATTAATCATAGCATCTGCATCATCTTGGTAAGGAAATATGTACTTTTCCTCTCCTACACGAATATTATCCCACATCTTAAGTGTATGTTCCGCATCATAAGAGCGAAATTTATTATCACGAATAATTCGACGTAATTTTCTGGTATCACTGGTATGAATACGATTATGATTATCAATATTAAGTTGTGTAAGTGGGCTTATATAAATTTTAAATTTACTCTTTCTATCAATTGAGATTGTTAAATCATCATTCAATCCATGCAACCCCTCAATAATAATAATATCATTTTCCTTAAGTTGTAATTTTTTACCCTTATATTCCCTTTTTCCCAAAATAAAATTATACTCAGGAAGTTCTACCTTTTTACCTTCCAATAATTGGGTAAATTGCTTATTAAACAAAGTCACATCCACTGCATTCAAAGATTCTGTATCCAATTCGCCATTTTCTAAAATAGGTGTCTTATCTCTATCATAGAAATAGTCATCAATAGAGATTTGATGAGTTCTAAATCCTTTTGCTTGTAAAAATACCTCTAAACGCTTTGATGTTGTTGTCTTCCCAGCCGAGGAAGGCCCCGCAATTAAAATCATGCGAACATCATTTTTTCTAGTATAAATCTCATCTGCAATCCTAGAAAGTTGATTACTATAATATGCCTCCGATAAACGGATAAAGTCATCATATTTGCCAGTAGAAATCACACGGTTTAAATCAGCTGCATTACTAATACCAACCAATTCTCCCCACTTTGTATATTCTAAAAATTTATCAAATAACATCTGATGATGAACATAATCTAATGTACATTCAGGGTTCTCTACACTAGGATAACTTAACACAAACCCATTGCCTTTAATATATGTTAATTTGAAATCATCAATTTGTGCTGTACTATGTGCTATCTCACCATAGAAATAATCATAAATATCATCAATACGATACAAGTTAATGTAACTGTTACTAATATATTTTAAAACATTTACTTTATCGATTTGTTTCTTACTATTAAAATATTTAATCGCATCATATCTAGAAACACTGACTTTCTGAATAATTAAATCTTGCTTTACAAATTCAAAAATTTTATTCTCCAACTCACGAACAGTTTTTTTATCAATTTCTATACCAACTATCTCACAATAAAAACCTTTATCCATAGAATGTTCTACAATAACATCCACACTTTTACCAAGTAGTTTTTTTGCAGCAAGTACAATTAAAAACTGACAAGTTCTACCATATACCTCATTCCCTAATCCACTACTTCTATCATACAAATCAATAGAACAATTTTTTGTAATAGGCTCGGTTAAACAAGTAATGTGATTATCAACTTTTCCAACCAATATTGGATAATTAAAATACTTTTTAAAATTCTGTGCAATATCAAACAAAGGTGTACCAACTTCAAATTCCATTGTCTCCAAATTTCTAAAATTTACAGTTATTTTTTTCCCCATCAGAATCCCTCTATTCTTTATACTATTCATTGTACCAAAAAATACACATTTTGTCACATCTTTTAATGAATAAAATAGATAAAAGAAACCTATGATAAGAATAGAGAGGATGATTCAAGTGAGTTTAGTTCCTACCGTTATTGAAAAAAATAGTAATGGAGAAAGAGTATATGACATATACTCACGTTTATTAAAAGATCGTATTATCATTCTATGTGGAGAAATTGATGATATAAATTCAAACACAATTGTCGCACAGCTATTATATTTAGACTCAATAAACAATAATGATATTAGCCTATATATTAATTCTCCAGGAGGAAGTGTAACTGCAGGAATGGCGATATATGATACAATAAATTTTATTAAATCAGATGTATCCACTATTTGTGTTGGAATGGCAGCAAGTATGGGAGCTTTCCTACTTTCAAGTGGTACCAAAGGAAAAAGATATTGTCTTCCAAATAGTGAAGTCATGATACACCAACCTCTTGGAGGTGCACAAGGCCAAGCAACTGAAATCAAAATTGCAGCTGAAAGAATTTTAAAATTGAAAGATAAATTAAATAGAATGCTAGCAAAAAATACAGGCAAAGACTTAAAAACAGTAGAAAACGACACAGAAAGAGACTACTTCTTAAGTGCAGAAGAAGCTCTAAACTATGGTATCATAGACAAAATATTATAAAAACACATTCATGTATGTGTTTTTTTACATTCTAAAAAATTTAAAGAAGAGAGTGTAAAATAAAGTGTGTAAGTTAGTATAAAACTACACACTTTTATAGTGT
>CAJTZW010000008.1 GCA_910584305.1 uncultured Bacilli bacterium | reverse complement strand
ATTTTAGGAAATTGCAACAAAATTTGCCACTTGTATTGACAAGTGGGGGGGGGGTATATGATACACTGATATTGTAAAATAGAGGAGGTAAATTATGAGACAAAAAGGTTTTACACTGATAGAATTATTGGCAGTAATTGTAATTCTAGCAATCATAGCATTAGTAGCAACGCCAATGGTATTAAATACAATTGATAATGCAAGAAAAGGAGCAGCAAAATCTAGTGCATTAGCGTACGTTAATGCGATTGAACAATATATGGTAAGTTCAATGTTAGATTCAAGTAAGCCACAATTACAAGCAGGAGTAAGATATCAATTAAGTAGTACATCATATGAAGTAGCAAGCATAGCAGTTCCAGAAGAAGTGTTTATCAATGATTTAATTGAGTTAAAAGGAGATAAACCAGAAAGCGGATATGTAATAGTAACCAAAGAAGGAACAGTAGATACTATAGAAATGGTAATGAATAATTATCCAATAACTTGTTCAGGAAGCAGTTGTGAAGTAGTAGAAGAAGGAGAATATGAAGCATATCAAGTAGGAGATGCAGTAACAATTGATGGAATAGGATACCATGTAACAAAAACATCAAGTACAATAAATGAATATGTAACATTATTAAGAGATGAATCAATAGGAGATTTTGTATTTGATGAAAATGGAGGAACAGACTTTGAGACATCAACATTAAAAGCATATTTAGATAGTACATATAAAGCAACATTTGGAGATAAAGTAAATTATGTTAAAGAAATAACATTACCTGATTTTGGTAACTATGTTGTATATGAAACTACTGATCAACTTGGTACTTTCCAAGATAGTGCAGAAGGAACAATAATATATTTACAAAAAAATTATAGTAATGTATTTTTTAAATTTTTACGACATGCTGGATCAGAAGATACTGATATTTATATGGAATTCATTTTAACAAAAAGTGTATCACACTCATTGATAATTTTTGGAATGAGCAAATATTATCATGGTGAAACTGAAGTAGGAGCTTGTGCTCCAGCTGTTACTCCAGATGGTTCTGCAAATAGTGATGCAATGTGTCCTTTTATAGGAGCAACAGGAAGAACAGATCCAGGAACATACAAATATCCAGTTCGCCCAGTAGTTGTAATATCTAAAAAAGCATTAGATTAAATCTAGTTTTCTAGATTTTTTCTTTTTATGAGTGTTTGTCTAGATAAGAATTTTAATATATGGTATACTAATACTAGATAATAGGAGGAATATATGAAACAGACACTAACAGAAGAAGAAATAAAAAAAATCGATGCCTATTTTAGAGCTGCAAATTACTTAGCAGTAGGGCAGTTGTACTTATTAGATAATCCATTGTTAAAACGTCCATTAGAAATAAAGGACATTAAACATAAAATTGTAGGGCACTGGGGAACTGTGCCAGGGCAGAATTTCATTTATACACATTTAAATCGTGTTATTAAAAAATATGACTTAGATATGATATATTTATCAGGACCAGGGCATGGTGGAAATGCAATTGTTGCTCAAACATATCTAGAAGGGACCTATAGTGAGGTATATCCAAATATTACGGAAGATGAAGAGGGAATGAAAAAACTCTTTAAACAATTTAGTTTCCCAGGAGGTATTTCAAGTCATGTAGCGCCAGAAACACCTGGATCAATTAATGAAGGAGGAGAACTTGGGTATAGTTTATCCCATGCCTTTGGAGCTGTTTTAGATAATCCAAACTTAATCGCTACTTGTGTGATTGGAGATGGCGAAGCAGAGACTGGGCCACTTGCTACTTCTTGGCATTCGAATAAGTTTTTAAATCCTAAAACTGATGGAGCAGTTATTCCTGTTTTACATCTAAATGGATATAAAATCTCCAATCCAACTGTTTTTGCACGCATTTCAGAAGAAGAAAGAATCAATTTTTTCAAAGGTTGTGGATGGAAACCATTTGTAGTTGAAGGGAGCAATCCTCTTGAAATGCATGAAAAAATGGCAACAACACTGGATACAATTATTGAAGAAATTCAAGGAATTTGGAAAAATGCTAGAGAAAATAATAATAATAGTCGTCCAATGTGGCCAATGATTATATTAAAAACGCCAAAAGGATGGACAGGGCCAAAAGAAGTAAATACACTTCAAATTGAAGGGACTTTCCGTGCACATCAAGTACCTATTGTAGTAAGTGATGATATTGAAAATAATCTTCCATTGTTAGAATCATGGATGAGAAGCTATCATCCAGAAGAATTATTTGATGAAAATGGAGTACTTCTTCCTGAATTAAAAGCATTAGCACCTACTGGAAATAAACGTATGGGAGCAAACCCACATGCAAACGGAGGAGAATTATTAGAAGAACTTCGCTTACCTGATTATAGAGAATATGGCGTAAAAGTAACCATTCCTGGTCATGAAGTAGCACAAGATATGAAAGAATTGGGAGTATTTATTCGTGATATTGTCGCATATAACGTTGATAACCATAATTTTCGTATTTTTGGCCCAGACGAAGCATTATCCAATCGACTTAGTGCAGTATTTGAAAAAACAAATCGCCAATGGAATGCTGAAATATATGAAAATGATGAATTTCTAGCACAAGAAGGTAGAGTAATGGATTCTATGCTATCAGAACATGCATGCGAAGGCTGGCTAGAAGGTTATCTACTTACGGGTAGGCATGGATTTATGCATAGCTATGAGGCATTTATTCGCATCGTAGACTCTATGGCAAGTCAACATGCCAAATGGCTAAAAGTTACCAAAGAGCTCCCTTGGCGACGCCCAATCGCATCCTTAAACTATGTATTAAGCTCACATATATGGCAACAGGACCATAACGGTTACACACATCAAGATCCAGGTTTCTTAAATCATATGGTAACAAAAAAGTCTGATATTATACGTATGTATTTACCACCTGATGCAAATTGCCTAATTTCTTGTTTTAACCACTGCATCCAAAGTAAAAATTACATTAATGTAATTATTGCCAGTAAACATCCTAGCAAACAATGGCTTACAATGAGTCAAGCAGTAAAACACTGCACACAGGGAATTGGTATATGGGATTTTGCTAGTAATGACCAAGGATGTGACCCAGATATCGTTATGGCATGCTGTGGGGATACTCCAACTTTAGAAACTCTAGCAGCAACAACCATTTTAAGACGGCACTTTAAAGATCTAAAAATTCGTGTTGTAAATGTAGTAGATTTAATGCGCCTAGAATCGAGTACAGCTCATCCACATGGATTGACAGATGCAGATTATAATGCAATCTTCACAAAAGATAAGCCAATCATCTTCGCATTCCATGGATATCCTTCCCTAATTCACCAATTAACATATAAACGTGTCAATCAAAATCTACATGTACATGGATATAAAGAAGAGGGAACAATTACAACACCATTTGATATGAGAGTCCAAAATGAACTAGATCGTTATCATTTAGTCATTGATGCATTAAAATACTTACCACAATTAGAAAATATTAGTAGTGCATTAATCCAAAAATGTAAAGATACGCTCGTAGAACACCACCAATATATACGAGACTATGGAAAAGATTTAGATGAAGTAGAAAATTGGTCATGGGAAACTGCCATGAAAGAAATTGAATCCTAAATAGAAGAAGGCATATCATGATTAAGATTTATAAAACAAATGCTGAAAATCAAACAAAGAAGATAAAAGAAATTGAGAAAAACAGCTGGATTCATCTAGAGAATCCAACAACTTCTGAAATTCAAAGAATTAGTGAATATACAAATATTGATAATAAGTTATTTAAAAAGCTATTAGATAAGGAAGAAGTTGCTCGAATTGAAACAGAGGGGGAAGTAACCTTACTTGTTATAAACTATCCATATATTAAAGAAACTGGTACAAAAAATAAGTATAGAACCCTCCCTCTTGGAATTCTAATTACAGAGAACTATATCATTACACTAACGCTATCTCACTTGTCCATTCTAGATGACTTTATTCACGGAAAAGTAAGTGACTTCTTCGTATATAAAAAAACAAGATTCGTAATTCAATTATTATTTAAAATTGCCAGCGAATACTTACGTTGTCTCCGTAGCATAAGTAAAGAGATCAACAATCGGGAACAAACCCTCTATCATTCAACACAAAATAAAGAACTTATTGATTTACTCAATATCGAAAAAAGTTTAGTTTATTTAATTACGTCATTAAAATCAAATGATGTCGTATTAGAAAGACTATCAAAAGGGAACAACCTCACATTATTTGAAGAAGATTTGGACCTACTAGAAGATGCTATGATCGAGAATAAACAAGGAATTGAAATGGCAAACATCTATAGAGAGATACTAACAAGTATGACAGATACCTATGCTACAATTATTTCTAATAATTTAAATAGTATTATGAAATTTCTGGCCGGGATTACAATTGTTTTCTCTATACCTACAATGATTGCTTCCTTTATGGGTATGAATGTTCCTTTAGGATTTCTCGCAAATAATGAACTATCATTTCTATTGATTTCAGTAATAGCGATTATCGTTTCAATTGTAGTAGCATTGATTCTAAAAAGAAAAAATATGTTATAGAAATAGCAATGGGTTATGAAATATAGAAGTATAATTTTTTAGTATATTATACTTTTTATTATGGTTTAAAAAAACTATTTAAAATGGTATAATGAAGTAGGTGGTACTATGACATATATATTGTATGGAACAGAGGAATTTTTAATAAAAAAAGAAATTAATAAAATCAAAGCGGAAAACCAAATTGATGATATCAATATAAGTACATATGATCTAGAAGATTGCTCTATAGAGCAAGTAATTGACGACGCAAGCACTATTTCCTTATTCGCTGAAAATAAATTCATACTATGCGAAAATGCATATATCTTTACAGGGGCTACAAACAAGAAACTACCTGAACAAAATACCAAAGTACTAGAAACATACCTTGAAAATGAAAACCCCAATACCATTTTAATCTTTACCATTAACAAAGAGAAATTAGATGAAAGAAAAAAGATTGTAAAGACATTAAAAGAACAGAAGAAGCTTAAGGAATTCAATAAATTAGCTCATATGGATGATTTTATAAAAAAAGAATTTGAACCATATCAAATTACAAAAAAAGAAATAGATCTACTCATCCATAGAGTAGGGGACAACCTAAATACCTTATACCAAGAAATTAATAAGATAAAAATATATAAAGATGAGGATTTTGTAATCAAAGAAGATGATATTTTGCAATTAACCTCAAAAAACATTGACACGGATATTTTCAATCTAATTGAAAATATTGTAAATAAAAACAAGGATGAGGCTTTAGAAAGTTATAAGGAAATGATTCACTTGGGAGAAGAGCCAATTAAAATCATTATCATGCTAGCCAATCAATTCCGATTAATATATCAGGCAAGGAATCTATACAAAAAGGGCTATTCTGAAAAGGATATTTCCTCCTTGCTCGGAATTCATCCATATCGAATTAAATTAGCACTCACTAAAGGTAGACAGTTTGATGATAAAACACTACTATCTTACTTAGAAAAATTATCAGAATTAGATATTAATATAAAATCTGGAAGGATAGAAAAGGAATTGGGTCTAGAATTCTTTATATTAAATATATAAAGAAAAGACACAATTTTTTTGTGTCTAAAATTCCATACGCATTAAATCGTCTTCGTCATCATCTACAGAATTGGAATCATTTTTCTCTAGAAAAGAAGGAATTGTAGATGTTTGTTCTTTTAAAAAGTCATCCAGTTCTTTTTCCGTATCTTCCAAGCTTTGAGATTGGATTGATGAAGTAGTTCTAGGTTCAGGTTTTGGTTTAGAAGTTAATTCTGAGGTTGATTCTAAGATTGGTTTCTTTTTTTCCTCTTTCTCCATAACAATTCTTGGAATAGGGCGTGCATCGTGATCAGAACCCGTATTCTGTGCAATCGATGTATAATCTAAAGCCTCTTTCAAATCATATGCATTACTATTTTTATTTCTGTCCTCAGCCACATCATCAAGTTCTATAATTTTTAAAAGTTCTTCAAATGTAGTATAACCTTCTACAACCTTCTCAAGACCATCTTCCAGAAGAGTAATAACATTCGATGTATATACCAAATGACGTAATTTTTCTTTTGGCATATTGCTACTAATAGCATCTTTAATTTCCTGATTTACAAGAAGAACCTCATGAATAGCAATACGTCCAGAATATCCATTAGAACATTCTGAGCATCCCTCACTTGTATAAATCTCATTTACTTCGCAATGTAGTACCTTTTGAAATAATTCTTTCTCATAATCATTGGTTTTTCTTTTAACTTTGCAATGAGGACATAAACGACGTGCTAGTTTTTGAGAAATAATACCTGTAAGTGCACTAGCAAGTAAGTAACGTTCAACATCCATATCCAGTAAACGTTCAATCGTATTTAAAGAGTTATTGGTATGAATCGTAGATAAAACCAAATGTCCAGTAATAGACGCACGAACAGCAATTTGGGCTGTTTCAGTATCACGAATTTCTCCAATCATAATAATATTGGGGTCTTGACGCAAAATAGAACGTAGGGCAGTTGCGAAAGTTAAACCAATTTCACTATTGGTTTGAATTTGATTAATTCCTTCAATATTCATTTCAACTGGATCCTCAACAGTAATAATATTTACCTCTTCTTTATTAAGTCTTTGCAAAATAGAGTAGACAGTCGTTGATTTACCACTTCCCGTAGCTCCTGTTACTAAAATAATTCCATTGGGTGCGGAAATCATTTTCAATACGTTTTCATAATTACTTTGATTAAACCCTAATGCCTCTAGTCCTTGTGCACTCATCGTATAATCCAAAATACGAATAACAATTTTTTCAGCTTGCTCAGCAGAAAGCGAAATAGGTAATACCGAAACACGCAAATCCAAATCAATTCCTTGTATAGTTGCTTTAATCGCACCATCCTGAGGAAGCCTACTCTCTGTAATATTCATACCAGAAATGATTTTAATTCTTGTAATCAAATTTTTCTTTACAGCATTTGGAACTTCTGCATAATCAACAAGTGCACCATCAATACGAATACGAATTTTCATAAAATCATCTAAAGGGTCAAAATGAATGTCACTGGCCCCTCGTTTGCTAGCATCAATTAATATATCGTTGACAATTTCCACTACAGGCATTTTGTCAAAATCAAACTTTCTTAACATTATTTCATCACCTTTTTATTCAATTAGGACTAGTATTTATCCTGGATATATTATATAATAGATTTATGATAATTACAACATAAAGGGGTTAAGTTTATGAAAAAAAATAAGAATTCTGGGTTTATGTTAATTGAAACTTTACTTGTATCTACCTTTGTTTTAGGGGTCCTCACATATTTATTTTTGCAGTTTAGTGCTCTAAAACGAAGTTATGATGACAATTTCAAATACAATACAGTTCCTGCTCTGTATGGAATTAAGAACATCAATCAATACATCGCAAAGCAAAATGGTTATGCTGTGTTACAAGCAACTATCAGTGAGTCTGGTTATACAACACTTGATTGTACAAGCATTAATGGCAATACTTGTACAAAATTGTTATCCGACTTAAATACCGAAGTAATTTACTTTGTTAAGGACAATATATTCAAGAATAACATCAATCCAACTTTTATAGTATTTGAAACAGATGATGAATTATATTATTTTGCAAAGAAAATTAACTTTGGAGACGAAGATACAAATTATCACTTAATTGTAAAATATAAAGATGGGACATTTGCTACAATGTCCATCACGCTATAAGGAAGTGAAACTTTATGAAAAATAAAAAAGGGTTTACAATTGTAGAGCTTGGAGTTTCTATATGCTTAATATCTGTAGTTTCATTTTTATTATTCCAAATGATTACGTCTATAAAAAAAATATATACTACAGGTGATCTTAAGACCATTTTACTAACTAAGCAAGCCATTATGACTAAGAAAATATATGATGATGTAGAGAACAAAACTGTAGCATCAATTACAACCTGTGATAAATGGCAAAATTCCTGTCTTCAATTTGTGTTTACAGATAACTCTACAAGTACATTACTTGTAGATCCACTGAACCACATTGTTTCATATAACAACTATGCAATTAACTATCAAGAATTAGATGATACAATCCAATTTGGAGAACTTACATTAAATCAACGAACAGACTTTTTTACCATAAAAATCCCCATTGCATCCGCAACCATTGGAGGAGAATATGGAATTCAAATTACAAAACAACATACCAATAAAATTATAGATACGTATACTGATACTGGAATTAGTAACCAAATCATCATTCCATTGTCAAATAAAAATGGAGCTATAACAAAAACATCCATTACTTATGATGGAAAAGATTACTGGTTAAAAATATATGATGCCGAGGATGCTGTATTAAATTCCCTTATTTCAACGCAGATTAAATACTTGAAGATTGATACTTGTAGTGATAGTAATTTTGTTGGAAATGTGTTTGAACTAAAAACAGGGATGAATACCAGTCGTTGGTGTCAAAGAAATAATGTATATACACAATTTGTAGAAGAACATCAACATATATCTGGTTCAATAAATACTGCATTAGGCAAAGATACCTATGAAGTGGCACTCCAAAAAACAGGTATTCTAAAAGATACAACATTAGAATTAAAAGTAAATGAATTTATAAATCGCTATACATTTAAAGAAAGGTAACCCAAAAATCAAAAGCAAAATAAAGAATTAATCCCGATAGAGCAGCATGTAATAAGCGCGCAGTAAGAAAAGGCAAATATCGAATTTCCGTATCGCTTAAAATACTAAACATCTGAATATGCACACTAAATCCACCAAAAGACAAAATCATAACTGTTAACACGCTTTTAAGTTTTAAAGGAATTTCTAACAAACTGACATATTTTAACCCCTGTGTCATTTCTATCATTCCATTTAAAATAGCCTGATAATATGCATTTAAAGATAAATTGTTATCCAAAATAGTAGTGATAATCAAAAACAAGGTGACTGTACCTAAAATTAAAAGTAGAGTTTGAATACTATTTACAACAGCAGTACTTATGACTTTCCCAAGAGAAGAAGAATTTTCCATTCTCTTCTTATGCATCATAAGAATTGCTTTTTTTATAGATGTTTTCGTATATTTATAGGGACTTGGTGCATAATTACGGAACAAAAGGCCAATAACAATATTTACAATGTAATGGCAAAGCAAAATCAAAACACCAACCTCTTTATTTTTTAGGAATAAAAGTGACACAGTGCCTAAAATAAAAAGTGGGTTCGAAAAATGTGTAAATGTTAATAGTTTAGAGGCTTCATCCTTATTTAAGTGGCCTTCTAAATACAACCCTCTAGTATATTTGGCACTACTAGGGAAACCAGAAATAATGCTCATAATAAAAACAAAAGAAGCATATCCATTGATACGAAATAAACGTTGCATCATGTTTCGAAATAACTCACTAACAAGTTCTACAAAGCCATATTGTATCAGAAATTCACTTAATACAAAGAATGGAAATAGAGAAGGAAATATATTTGTTTGCCATACATTTAATGCAAATGAAACAGATTCCAGAACAGTAGCGGACCCTATTAGAATTTCAATTCCAAAAAAAAGTAAAATGCCAACAATACAAATACTCTCCAATATTTTCTTCATAAAATGCCTCCACTTATGATACAATAAAATAGAAAGGATGACCTTAATGCTTATTAAATTATATGAAGAAATAAAAAAAATCATTAAAGAAAACTATAAATTTTTACTACTTTTGCTAATAACATTTTTTATCTGCACCATAGAATTTCCCTACTATATTGAGGCTCCAGGAGGAATTATCGATATACAGGAGAGAATAGAAATAGAAAACGCATATGAAAGCGAAGGAACCCTTAATATGGCATATGTTTCTGAATATAAAGCAACATTACCAACTATACTCATATCCAAAATAAAGAAGGACTGGAAACTCGTAAAAAAAGAAGAGATTACACAAAATACGACTAGTGAGGCAGACTACTTTCGTAACCATATTTTACTTGTAGAAGCAAACCAAAATGCGATTAAAGTAGCTTACCAAAAAGCTGGTCTTAAGATACAAGAATCCAATCAAAAGGTTCTTGTAACATATGTCTATGAAGGCGCAGAAACTGATATCCAAATAGCAGATGAAATCATTAGTATCAATAATGAACCCATTACTAGCAAACAAGATATCCAAGAAACACTAAAAAATGTTTCCATCAAGGAAAAAATTGATATATTGGTACAACATGAGGGACAACAAATACATAGAACTGCAGAATTAATTGAATTAGATAATGCATATATTTTAGGAATTGTAGTTAGTGAAACTAGCGATATAGAAACTACGCCAAATATTGAATTCCATTTTCAAAATTCTGAATCTGGGCCCTCAGGTGGATTAATGATGTCCCTAGCTATCTATAATGCCTTAACAAAAGAAGATATCACTCATGGTAAAAAAATTGTGGGAACAGGAACCATCGATAAAGAAGGAAATGTAGGGCAAATCGATGGAGTAGAGTATAAACTACAAGCCGCCAGCAAGGAAAAAGCAGATATATTTTTAGTCCCAGGGGGGGAGAATTACATAGTATCAAAACAATTACAACAAAAAAACAACTATCCTATTGAGATTGTCCCTATAAAGACATTTGATGATGCTTTAACATATCTAAAAAGCAATTAGAAATTCTAATTGCTTTCTTCAGTTTCCATAAAAATAGAAGCATTATAGTCATGTTCAGCAACATCTTTCAAAATTAATTCTTTCGTGCTAATTAAGAAAAAATTATAAGTCAAGACATCTTCGTCTGTCGTAGTAATAGGATCATCCCAAGTAAGATCTAAATGTTTCCAACTATCATCAATATACACCAAATTCCAAATATGTTCTACACTAGAGATTTTATAATTCTGAACTCCCATTCTGTAAAGGAACAAAGCCATTGCATCTGTATATCCCCCACAACTAGCAACATGATTTAAGATAGGCCCATATGCCTTATTAGTTCCTAAAGGAAATAGCAAATCACCATTTTCATCTACTTCTTTTTCACGAAGATATTTAGTTGTATTTATAATATAATCATGTACTGTTTTTATTTTTTCTTCTAAAGTCATTGACTCTAAAATTATTTCATTATAAATTTTATCTATCGCAGCATCAATCTCTTGTATCTCTCTATCAGAATATAATTTATCAATAAAAACATCTACACGGCCAAAATTATTCACCATAATTTCAATCTCTTTGTAATTATTATATGGATGAACAAAATTATTCAAACTAGATAATTCTGTTCCTTCATCTAAAATATTCTGAATATCTGTAACACAATCTGTATAGGAAAGATCACAAACGAAGGAAAATGAATCCCATCCTCGATTCAAAACTGTATAAAAAACATTAAATAGCTCTTGCCGATTTTTTGGAGTAAAATCATCTGTTTCTTGTACAAATTTATAATCAATCTCCTGATAATACTGATTTGGTTCATATACTACAAACTCATGAGGATAGATAATTTCTACTAACAAATAAGAAAAAATCTGCTCCCTATAAAAGAGTATAGTACACAAAATTCCCACAGTAACAAGCCAAGTTAAAAATTTTTTCATAGCATCACCATACTTATTATAACAAAGAATAGAACAAACTCCAAAATAAATTTTAGATATTTGAACCCACATCTAATTGTTGTTATATTTTAAACTATATTTACTACCATTGAAAATAGAGGTATAAAGAATTATAAAAGTATATGTGAATATCCCCCCAAAAATATCGTAAGGGCCTATAAATAAAGGTTATAACAACCTTTAAGAATTAAAAAAAGAAGTAAAATTTACTCCATTTCATTAACTTTTTTAGTTAATCTTGACTTATTACGTGCTACAAAATTACTTGTAACTACACCAGCAGAGGCAGCTTTATCAATTCTTTTAATTGCAACTGCTAAAGCTTCACTCGCTTTTTCCTTATCTTTTGCAATTACAGCTTTCTCTACACTTTTAATAGCAGTTTTCATACTTGCTCTATAATCATTATTTTCTACTTTTCTTTTAGCGATTGTTAATACCGCTTTTTTCGCATTCTTCATATTTGGCATAATCTCACCTCCAAGTCATTAACCTACTATATTTTAGCAAATTTAAATAAAAAAAGCAAATAGAAAGTATAAAAATATAAAATTTTATACATAAAAAGGGAATTCCAGACAAAAATAACAATAGGTGATTCTATGAAAAAACATACAATCGACTTAAGTCAATATCAGATTCGTACAGATTTAGCAATTGAAGCAGTAAAAGAAAGTAAAGAAAAAATAGAAAGTGAAGTCAAACAATATAAAAATATAAAAGTTACCAAAACATATTTGGATAATCATATGGCTAATCAAATTCAAAAACAAGAAGGAAATTATATAACCATTGAATTTGAAGATGTTACAGATTATCAAAATAGAAAGCAAGTAACAGAAGTTCTCGAAATCACATTGAATGAACTATTGAATGAATTAAATATACAAGATAATGACACTTGCTTGATTATTGGCCTTGGGAATAAGAAATCAACACCTGATGCGCTAGGCCCACTTTCTATCGATAACATACTGGTAACAAGACACTTATTTTTATATGATGTTCCAGAAGAAGGATTTCGAAATGTCAGTGCAATTATTCCAGGAGTAACAGGAACAACAGGAATAGAAACGAGCGATTTAATAAAATCCATCATAAATACAATTCAACCAAATTTTGTGATTGCCATAGATGCTTTAGCAAGTAAATCCATTGAAAGAGTCAATAAAACTATCCAAATTAGTGATACAGGAATTCATCCAGGAAGCGGAGTAGGAAATGCTAGAAAAGAAATCAGTCAAAAAACACTAGGAATTCCAGTCATTGCAATTGGAATACCAACTGTTGTAGATGCTGTAACCATTGTTAGTGATACAATACAATATATGCACAAACATTACGCTTTTCACAAAAACTATCAAAAAAGTCCAATGCATAATTTAACTGTGAGTAGTCAAATTAATTACTTGAAAAAGGAAATAAAAGTTAATGAAGAAGATAAAAAAAATCTACTCGGTATTGTTGGTTCTTTAAACGAAGAAGACATAAAACAATTATTGAGTGAGGTATTAACGCCCATTGGATATAATCTAATGGTCACTACCAAAGAAATCGACTTCATTATAGAAAACTTAAGTCAAATTCTTGGTCAAGGAATCAATCAAGCTTTACACAAAAAAATAAAAGACAATTAAGTCTTTTACATATACATCATTAAAGAAGAAATAAAAAGTCCAATCATAAGTATAAGTGCTACCACAGCAAAAACTTGTTGGAAAGAAAATTTCTTCTTTTTCTTTTGATTTTTAGACATAAAATCACCTCAACATATACAATTATAATATAAATTTAAAAAAATAGGAATATATTTCAATTCATTTCATACGATTTATCAGAGGTGAAATATGAAACTAAAAGTGGACAAACTAAAACAAGTAGCAAAACATCACAAAAAAATATTACTATTTCTATTTGGAATTGCCTTAATAGGACTCATTACAGGATCTATATTTACCACAATATTATCATCTAGCGACAAAACCCTTGTAAAAAACTATATTGTAGAATTCATAAATAAAATTGATACCCATAAACTCAACTATATCAATAGTTTTAAAAATGCTTTTGTATCGAATTTAATCTTCATTATATCTATATGGATTTTAGGAATCTCTATTATAGGGGTTCCAATAAATCTGTTTATATACTTTGCCAAAACATTCATGCTTGGATTCTCTATATCGGCATTTGTATTGCAATATCAAAGTAAAGGGTGTTTATTAGCGTTTATCTATATATTCCCACATCATGTCATAAATATTATCATCTACACAATTTTACTTATTTTTTCGATGAATTTCTCAAAAAAATTATTCTTATCAATTAAGAGTAAAAAGGCTATTTCATTTCAAAATGTTTTTAAAAGATATACAGTCATTTTAGTGGGAGCAATACTTTTAATTAGTTTAACAACCATCATAGAAATATTTATAACACCACTTTTCTTACAAAAAATACTATTTATTATAAAATAATATTTACAAATAGAAAGAATATAATAATGAATAAAAGATTGTCTTTTAGAGAATCTTTTTTTTTGAAATCTTTATGTTCAACATTATACGTGATATAATAAATATGGTGATAACATGAAAAAAGTAGTAATTGGAATGAGCGGAGGCGTAGATAGTAGTGTAGCTGCCTTACTCTTAAAAAAAGAAGGATATGATGTCATAGGTTTATTTATGAGGAACTGGGATGCAAGCATCAATAATGATATAGAAGGGAATCCAACACTAAATGAAAGTATCTGTCCGCAAGAGCAAGATTATAATGACGCACTATCCATCTGTAATAGCATTGGAATCCCACTACATAGAGTCGACTTTGTAAAAGAATATTGGGATTATGTATTTACATATTTTTTAGACGAATTAAAAAAAGGAAGAACACCAAATCCAGATATCATGTGTAATAAATATATAAAATTTGATATGTTCCTAAAAGAAGCTAAAAAACTAGGCGCTGACTATATAGCAACTGGTCACTATGCTAGATTAGAAAACGGTAAATTATTACGTGGAATCGATACAAATAAAGATCAAACATATTTTCTATCGCAACTAAACCGTGAACAATTAAAAGATGTACTTTTCCCAATTGGAAATCTAGAAAAACCACAAGTACGAAAGATTGCAGAAGAATACAATTTAATTACAGCAGACAAAAAAGACTCCACCGGGATTTGTTTTATTGGAGAACGAAACTTTACGAAATTTCTTACCAATTATCTGCCTAATTTGCCAGGAAAAATCGTAAACATCAACACAAATGATATTATGGGAGAACACATAGGGCTTATGTACTATACAATAGGGCAAAGACGAGGGCTTCATATTGGAGGGACAAGATATCGTCTATATGTAGTTGGTAAAAATTTAAAGGATAATATTTTATATGTATCTGACGATGAAAAAGAAATATATTTATATAGCGATTCTTGTATTGTAGATACTATCAATTGGCTTGGAAACAGCCCATTAATCAAATGTACAGCAAAATTTAGATATAGACAAGAAGACAATCCAGTAGAACTAGAGTGGTTGAATGAAACAGAGATTATAGTCAAGTATCCACAAATGGTAAAATCTGTGACCCCAGGGCAGGCCTGCGTATTTTACTCAGGGGATGAATGTCTAGGTGGAGGCATTATCAAAGAAGTTCGAAAAAATCAAGAAAAATTATGGTATTTATAATGATTTTACTTTTTATTTACACTTGACATTCGACATATAAATAGCTAAAATGATAGTAGGAGGGTTTAAGACAGATGGAAAGATTAAACGAAATATTACATGAACTTGGTATATCAAAAGTAAAACTTGCAAAATTCTTAGGTGTATCTAGACAAATGATTTATAACTATCTAGAACTAGATGATTTAAATAAATGGCCAAAAGATAAAAAAGTATTATTAATGAACTTGTTAGGGATTAAAAACGCTGAAGAATTAGATTCTATAAAAGTAGATACAGATTATATTATCGAAGTAGAATCTAGAATTAATAGTTTATTTGAATCATCAGTAAAAACAACAGAATCCCACAACATGAATTCAATATGTGATGGTCTAAGCAAAGAAAAACAAGAAATTCTTACCAATATTATCAATATTTTAAAAGAAAATTTAGAAGACGATGAATCTGGTGAAATTGTAAAAAGTTATAAATATTTATATCATTTCTTACAAGCAATGGAAACATCTAAAGAATTAAAATACATACTAGGATATGTAGTAAAGGCTTCTGGGTTTGTGCCACCATTAGAATATGAATTTGATGAAGAAGAACAATTTTTATTCGAAAGTTTTATGTTTTCTGCCATAACATTATACAATAATCGGAATGGTGTATCAAAAACTAAAATTGCAGAAGCGCATAAACGTTTTGTAAATCAAATTGATCAGAAAAGAGAAGAAAAAATCAGCAGAACATTAGAGCTTAACACCTTGAAGATACAGGCATTAAAGGAACTAGGATATACAGAAATTAATGACGAAAATGCTGCAGAAGTATTAGAGAAAATTGCAGAAATTGAATCTAGAAAAGTAAATTAATAGGGTAGTATGAAAATAATACTATCTTTTTCATTATAAAAAGATAGAAAGGAAGTAGTATATGCAAAATACAGTAATAGATAAAGAGAAAATAGTGAAGGGAAGAATAGGGGAGAGAATCATTGAAGATAATATCAATAAAAATATAGATATATATCAAAAAATAATTAAGAATGTCATTTTAACAAAGGATGGTAAAACTACTGAGGTAGATCTCATATTAATCACTTGTACTGGGATATTTGTCATAGAAAGCAAAAACTTTAGTGGTTATATTTTTGGAAATGAAAAGGATAAGAAATGGACACAAGTTTTATCAAAACAAAGCCATAAAACATTTGATAACCCAATTATGCAAAATCAATACCATATAAATTTTATATCTCAGAATTTGAATCTTGATTTATCATATTTCCATTCATATGTAGTTTTTGGAGATGATTCAAAATTACAAAAAATAATCATTAATGAGAACCACCAATATATAACTAGGGTTATCAATAATGAAAAACTAATAGAAAACTTATTATTAGATATACATAATAATGATATTACTTTATCCCATGAAGAGATTGATAAAATATACATTGATTTAAAATATTTCTATACACATCTAATTTAATTTAAAATAGTTAACATAATATATAGTTTAAAACAGATTTTTTGAATTTTATGAAAAAAGGGCGATATAAAATCGTCCTTATTTTTTTGTTCATTAGCACGAGCGAGACTCCCCACCGAGCGAGTGCAACAAATTTGCATTTGTCTAAAATTATGATATAATCGATTTGAGAGTTTTAACTGTTGGGTGCTTGCCAATTTCCTAAAAAGGAAGGAGGCTTGGTAGTTATGAGAAAAAAAGATTTATTAATCTCTATTCTTTTATTAATTATCATCTTGCTTATAATCCTTCTTTTTATCATTTTGATATAAAAGATAGCAAAGAAAAAGCACTCAATTTACTAGCGTAGATTAAGTGCTGACCAAAAAACGGTGAGTGCTCAACATGCGAAGTTAAACTCTCATTTTTAGTGTATGCAAATTAATTGCTTACATACGAATTATAACATATGTTTTTTTTATTTGCAACTTTTCACTTAGTTGCTTTTTTATTCTCTTTAATTTTATTATATTCTTCTTTTTTTAATTCTATTTGTGCCTGTTTTACTGCTTCTTTTGATATTTCATATTCTTCTAGGCTTTTTACTTTAATGCCTGTTTTTTTCTCAAATTTTTTGATTTCTTTTGCTTTTGATTTTGCAACAATAATTATCATAAGAAATAAAAATAATAATAAAAATAAAAACATTTTCCATACCTCCTTTATATCTATTTATAAAATTCTTTACTAGCAATTTTATACTTTATTTTTTGCTCTAGGATATGGTTCTTTTATATTAGTTAATCCTAGAATATAATCAATTGAAGTGTTATAGAATAGTGCTAGTTTTTTTAATATTTCTGTGGGTATATCGTTAGTTTCTGTTTCATATTGCGAATACCCTGTTTGTGACATATCTAATAGTTTAGCTATATCCTTTTGAAACATGTCTTTATCTTGTCGTAGGTCCTTTAATCTATTCATTTTTTTCACCTCAAAAATATTTTCTCATAACTTGTTTTAAGTTATTGACATATAACTTAAAATAGGTTATTATATTTATAGATAACTTATTTTAAGTTATCAGTGTAAAACCTCTATACTAAAAAAATAGGCTAGTTGGGTCGTTTAAATAAGACAGGCTAATTCCCTATCTAGGTTATAATCCTAGCCCAGCTATTCTGTTCTAAATTTAAAAAATTTAACGAAAGGGGGACAAAATCGATGAAGAAAATCAATAGTTACATTCTAGGTTGCAATTATTCAAGTTTTCCAGATGAAAAAACAGGCGAAATGGTAGAATTTACAAAAATAAGCTATACGTTAAATCAAGAAAATAGTGATAAGCAGATTGGTCCTAAAATAATGACATCTACCAAACGTGGAGATTTTCGAAAAATAGTAGAAGATAATGTCATGAAAAATGTAGTAGTTGAAATAGATGAGATTCCAACCGACACCGGTTGCAAATACTCAATTAAATCAATCAATAACCAAGAATTAAAAACAAAATAAAATTCCCTAAAGAGGGGAGCCTCACAAATAAAAAAAGTGAAGTAAGCTAAAATATAAATTTAAATACTTATGTCGAGAAAATCCTTTTCATTTAACCGATATTTGATAGAATTAAAGAACAAATTGCAAAAATGGAGCCGTAGGCGAAATGTAAATGCACAAGGCAACAATTTGATAATCAAATAATCGATAGGTAAATGAAAAAGAGGAATTGGAATAATATTTAAATTTATATAGCGCACGGAACAACAAAAGTGAGGGGAATTTTAAGAAAAGAGAGTGAGAGATAATGACAACAGAGGTTGAATATTTAAATTATATAAGTCAGCAAATGGATGCAGTATTAACATTTCTAACTATATTCTTAATATACATCGTTTGGAAGTCATTATCTTCATTCATAGATTGGTTATTCTTCAGTTAATAACCGTAAGTTTCATGATTAACCAAAAAAAGTTACTAAAAGTGGGGAATAGTAATTGTTCCTAAGAAATAAAAAGGGGGTTAATTATGGAAAATACAGTAGAAGCTGCTAAATCTTTAGTAGATTTCTCTACACTTGATACAAGTGCAGTAGTTCCAACTATTGTAGCCGCTATCGGTGTAGGAATGGGTATCTGTTTAACTGTTAGGGTTATCAGAAAAGGTTATAGCACACTTATGGGATTTATCGGACGCGCATAGTTTAAACTATTCGAGTTCTGGGGCAGTTAGTAGTATTATAATTGCCCCAATTCCTACCTATGTTTGATATTCATATTGTGGGGAAATGAATATCTAGAAGGATTAAAGAAGGATTAAGAAATGAAAAGATATTATGTTGTTGACTACAGAAAAAAGAATGAAGATGTCCAAGACCTCTTTAATACTATTGAAACACTATTTTTAATTGCTATGTGTAGAATAGATACGCATATACAAGTTTTATCAATAAAGAAAGGAGAATTTTATGAATAAAAAAATATTATATTTTTTAGGAATTCTTCTTTCTTTTTGTTTCATAAGTAATGTAAATGCAGAAGAGTATAAGTCATTCGATTATACATTTACGAGTAGTGTAGGGTATACGAATGATTTAGTAACAGAAATTACAAATTCAGGCGCGACTATTCAAGATGAAGCTCTTTATTTAAATGGTTCTAGTTATATCAAATATGATTTTGCAAAATTTGAATATGATATAGCTAATCTTACAATTGAATTTGACTTTAAAAAAAACGGTAGTGATAGTTATCCAAGACTTTTATATCTTGGTGGAATAAATCGAGAAATCGAAGTAAAAGGCGCTTCAAAAAATATGTATATTAGTGGAGAGGTTACTACAACATGGACGCAAAACGAATGGAATCATCTAAAAATAGTTTATAATAGTAAAACTATTGAATACTATGTAAATGATATATCTGTAAAGACTGAAAATTATACAGGAGATATTACTTTTTTACAATTTGGTCAAGGAAGTGCAACAAATAACCGTTTTACTGGTTATATTGATAATCTTAGTTTAAAGGTAACACTAGATGATACTGCATATTTTCTAAAAACAGATAGAAGTAAAATTATATATGATAAGGATGCGAATATATTAAAAACTTATTATGATAATGTATTAACTGGGTCAGTTGATTTGAATGAATACCCATATGTTATTGTTGAACATTTCGCTGTTGGGCAGTTGTTTTATTCAAAATATCCATTTATTTATTCCAGTGTACATGCAAGTGAAAATGATTTTGGTGGATTTCTACCGACTGGGGATTATTATAAGTTTCAAATTAATCAAAGTCCTACTTTGTATACATATTCTGCAGATAATGTACAAAATTTATATCCAATTTTTCAAACAGAATATTTGAATGCTAGCTATGATGTAACAGATATTGATACAAACACAATATATGTTAAAAAAATGAATATTTTTGATAGTTCTTTGCCTAATGCTTCAATAACAAAAGAACGTGAAACATCTGTAATAATTTTAGGCCATACATATATTACAGATGTCACATTAAAAATAGATTTTTCAGTCGTTGATAATAGTAAATATTTGTACATGTATAAATATGGTTTAAATAGCGACTGGACACAACTAGTTTTAACTAGTGGTAATTCAAAACAACTTACATTTAATACAAATGATACGTTATATGTACAAGTTATAGAAATAGCAACGAATAAGGTTATATCAAATGCGACTTTTTCTATTACTGAAATTAATTATGATAGTACTCCTTATATTGAAATTGACGAAATTGCTACAGATAATTGTATAGCTAATGACGTTACAATTTGTAAAACGTTGCGAATAAATTCACATATTAATGATTTTAATAAATATAGCTTTTATGTATTTAATAATACTTTAGGAACATCCGCTAAATTTAATAAACAGACTATTAATTATCCTATTTATACAAATAGTCTCATAGAAGTTAGAATAGTGGATAATACGACTAATAAAATTATAGACCAAAAATATTATGAAATTACAACTATTCCAGGAGAAGTTTCAGGTCTAGGACAATATATTACTAAAGAGTGTCATATATCGGATGTAGGACAAGTTTATACATGTTTATATTATATTTATAATTATGATAATTCTAAATACGATTACTATTATGGAACATCAATTTCATCTTATGAATTAATTGATAATTCTATATTAACTGTAGTTCCGACTGGTAGTGGTTCTGTTATATATAAAAAACAATATACAGAAGATACAATAGCTTATTTTAAAATTGTAGAAAAATCTTCTAATAATACTATTTATGAAAAAAGTTTTCCAATTTCTTACACTTCCGATATAGACGAATGGTTTGAAGAATATGAATCTAATGATTTAAATGATATTCAAAATTTTGTTAATACTCATATTTTTAGTAAACTTAAATTTATCTCACAGTTAAAAACTATTTATGATAGTATATTTCTTTATGATATTCAAGAAGGTACAGATGCACCCTCATTTACATTTGATTTAAGTTTTATACATATGAAACCCATTACTGTTGTTTTAGAAATTGATTATAATATACGGTCGCAAATTCATGGTTATATTAAGTTGTTTGCTACTCTTTCAGTTGTTTTTACTTTTGTAAAAGAGTTTGCAAAATATTGGAATAAATAGAAAGAAGGTGCACATATGTGGTCAGCGATTGTAGGTTTAGGATCTTCTATTGTTAGTGGTTTAGTATCATTTTTTTCTAATAAAGCGGTTAAAACTGTATCTATAGTTGCATTGCTTGTTGCTTTAGTTACTATAATTCCGTTTGAACTTGCTTTTCCAGATGAATTTGTTTCTATGTTTGTAAAGGGCGGTTCTATATATCAAGTTTTTGTATCTATGAATTATTTTGTTCCAGTTGGTTATTTGTTAACATGTGTTCTTATTGTTTTTCTATTTCATTATACCCACTTTTTTTGGGGTTTATTTAAAACAATAATTTCTTGGTTTAAGGATTAGAGGTGAATAAAAGTGAATGTATTTGATATGTTTTTAACTGTTCTTAAGAGTTTTTTGTCGGTTGGTAAGATGTTATTGCCTTTAACAATACCATTTGTAATGTGTATTTTGATTATTCTATTATTATATATATTTTATTTACTTTATTTTAGAGTTGTAAAAGGTATGAAACGCAAGCCACTTGTAAAACGTATTGTAAATGATGACGGAACAGTTACAGAAAAAATATATAAAAGTACTCAAAAGAGACCATCTATTTTTAAAAGATTATTGATAATGTTTCCAAGGCAATTAGCATTAGATAGCATAAATCGTGATTGTAACGAATTTCAAGAATTTGGTATTAATATTTTCTGTGGGCGTCAAGGCTCTGGTAAAACTATGACAACGGTTTATTTAATGAATAAATGGCGTGAGAAGTATCCGTCTTTAAAAATTCTTACTAATTTTGCATACAAATACGAAGATGAAGAACTTACGCATTGGAAACAACTTGTTACTACTAATAATGGCATTTATGGTACTATTTATGGAATTGATGAGCTGCATACATGGTTATCTATGAAGAGCAATTCGGTTCCTTTTGAATTATTAAAGGAGATTAGTACGCAACGTAAACAGAAGAGTTGTATTTTAGGTACTTGTCAGGTGTTTGGTAAAGTTCCAAAAGAAATACGTGATCAGACTGAGTGGGTATATTTGCCTCGTACATTCTTTAACTGTTTAACTATAGTTAGAAAAGCACGCCCTGAAGATTATAACCCTGATAAGAATAAATTTAAAAGATATCATGGTACATTTTTCTTTGTACATACAGAGGAACTTCGAGAGTCTTATGATACGTTTAAGCGAATAGAACGGTTGATTGATGAGAAATTTACGAAGAATGAATTTATTGGTGCGGAGGAGTAACCTTTCCGAATGGAAAGGTAGGACGTCGCACTGATAATCATATTCGTAAAGTCAATGGAATAACGGAATATCGCAGTACACTATTAGTGTACGAGAATATGCCGGCTATGTAATTGAGTTTTAAGAATATAAGTATAATGGATTTAATTCCAAAAAAGTATTCATTTCTTTTTTGGAACTTGCCCTTAACGGCGAGTTTTGAAAAGTTTTGTCTTACTTTTTCAAAAGTAAGGAGAGATGAACATGCATGGCTGAAGAGAAATATTTTGGTCATACTTCTAAAAAGAAGTATACGAAAGAAGAAAATCTACGATTTTGGAAACTTAAACGAGATTATCTTTTAGAGAACATTGTGAGAGATGAGACGGAGTTGGGTGTGAAACACCCGGCTACGTTTTTACTTGATAGTAGTCTCATAACTCAAACTAATTTTAAGAAGTATACACATAAAGTTATTTATTGTGGTAAATATTTACAAGTTTATCAATATAGTGATTCTCATGATAAGAAGATATCAAAAAAAGATAAAGTTGTACATCGTGAAAAGATGGAAAAAGATTTTGTTGAAAGAAGTACAAGTATTAATTCTATTATTTTAGAAGATACAAAAATAATAGAATTGAATAATTCCTTTGAAACTAGTTCTTTTTATAAAAATCTTAATTCTAAAAATATTGATGATGAAATTCAATTAAAAAAAGAAAAAAATAAAAATAAAGAGAAATATAAAACTATTGATATAAAAAATATTAACCGTAGTAAAAATGAAATGCAACGTCTTATCAAAACAAATGAAGATGATTTTAAAACATTTATTACATTAACATTTGAAGAAAATATTATTGATATAGATAAAGCAAATAAAAAATTTAATATTTGGCGAACGTATATAAAAAGGTTAAAAAATGATTTTAAATATGTATGTGTTCCCGAGTTCCAAAAGCGCGGAGCAGTACATTATCACCTTTTAACCAATATTGATTATACAGATTTTTCTCTTTTGAGTAAAGATGAACGACACATTTGGAGTAAAGAAGATAAGTGTTGGCAAATTGGTAGAGATGTAGTAGGTTGGTCATATGGTATTAATATGGCTAAGGATATGAAAGATGAAAATGTAGTAGGTTATTTGACAAAGTATATGACTAAAGATATTGATGATAGGTTGTGGGGACACAGAAGATATCTTTATTCACAAAATCTTAAAAAGCCTAGTGTTTCATATTTAGATTTAGAAACTGCAGATGTAATAGATTTTTTAACATTTCAAGATAATATCAAGAATTATACTGAAAATTATAAAAATGTGTATGCTGATAAATTTGGACAAGTTATTGAATTCCAGGAATTTAAAAGAAAAGAGGTATTTGAAAATGTATGAAGTTTATTTAAAAGATTTACAAACAAATAATTCGTTTGTAAAAAAAATAGGAAGTCCTTTCTTATTAGAGCAATTTCTAAAAAAAATTAGGTATTCAAAAAAGATAAAATATTTAGGATATAAGCAGATTTCAATTTATTAAGTGAGTAGGGGAGTGATTATAGATGAAATTAGAATATTTTATTTGGTTTTTATTAGTAATTTTTTATATTTATGTAGTAATTAGTTTGTGGAACAATATGATTAAAAATGAAAAAATTAAAAAAGAACGTGAGGAAAATAAAGATGAATTACAGAAATAATAGATTTGAAATACAAAATCCTTTTAATGTAAATGATTTGCCATATATTAAAAATAGAAGTTTTGATGAGATAAAATGCAAATATTATCAATTGCATACGTTAGCTTATGATTCATGTATTGATGTTTCGTTTATGTTGCATAGAATCGATTATATTTTAGATTATATTATGAAAAATTTTAGTGAATTAGGCAAAAAAGAGATTAAACAAAAATTAAAAGAATTAGAGTTTTATACAAAAAAACCATTAAAGAGTTTTATAGAGTTAGATAGATTAGTAGTTTGTAATTTTAATAGATTAGATAGAGTAGGAGAGTAGTTATGTTAGATAAAATATTGTTTGTCTTTTATTGCTTATCAGCACCGATTTCATTATATTTAGTAATGGTTATGGTACTTTCAGTTAATTTATTTAATGATAAAAGAATTGAAAAACATACATTTTATATTATTATGATATTTTTATTATTATTAGGCATATTAGTAATTTGTGCAAATATAAAATATCCAATGTTTGATAGTGAAGGTAAAATATTTTTGCCATTTTAGATTAGGGTATGAAGAATGATAGAAATTATTAATAGAGATAAAATGCGACGTTTTGTACGTCGTTTTTATTATATTTAAAATAGTTAACATAATATATATTATAAGAAGTTATATATAACTTAAATTTAAATAATAAAGTATACCTTTTTATTAACTATAATATATTAACTATAATACTAGTTTATTATAATAGTATTAAAATCACTATCAAATAATATAAGCATGTAATTTATAATTAAATAAAATTTAAATCATCGCACATACTAAATATGTAATGTTTTTATATTTAAATAGATAATTGTTCATTCTTATTTTATTCAATGCACTATAAATACATCACCTTATTTAAAATAACTTCAATTTAGTCGAATAACCATTCAATTTAAATAACATGATTCATTATTTTGCATCGAGATATAAAAAGATGAATAGTTATTCATCTCGATTTTAAATTTCATACAAATTATATATTGTAATATAAGTATTAAAGGCTTATAATTATTTCTATCCACCTACTCCCTTCTTATAAATCATTTAATAAGAAGTAGGGGACTTATCATAAAAATAGGGGAAGTAAATCAAAAATAAGAATACATCATAAAATACAACTACATAGTATAATTTTCATTTTAAGTGATATCACTTAAATATGATTCACTATATCAAAAGGTTATAAGACATAATTAAAACTATATTTTCATTAAAAAGATGAGCAATTAATACCCTACTCCCCTACACTACTCCTCTTATCTATTTAGAATTGTAGATTGATAATGTTTAAAGCCTCCCTTTTTAACATCAGACGGTCTTACAAAATACACACAACCACATGACCTTTTTTTATCAGTTTCATCATAATTTGTACACCCTAGCATATATACTCCATTTACTGTAGTAGTTTTGTAACATAAATACCCATCCTCGCAATTTGGACATTTGATAAGGTTAATTTTAGTGTTTAAATCATTGGTCATAAAACCACATACCTCAGTATCAGTAGTACAATAATATACATAGTCATTTACTATATTTGAAAAACCATATTGTAAAAAAGCATGGCACTTGGGGCAACGATTTTCTTCTGCCTTTTCATAGTAAGAGTTGATAATATCATCTTTAAATTCTACATGAATATTATCTTTAATTTCCAATATGAAGGGAGAGGGTTTAGATCGGGGTACAATAATACTAACTGAATTTTTAGTCCTTGTAAGGGCAACATAAAATAACCTTCTTTCTTCTGCATAAGATACACTTGTATTCTCTCTATTATTCAAATTAAATACAGAAAAAATTGGATCATCATTTACTTTCGATGGGAAACCATATTTTGAATCAATTGCATTAACAATGATTACATAATCATACTCTAATCCTTTTGATTTATGGATAGTCTGAAATGTAATATCGGTTGTTGGAAAATTTATACATTCTAATTTATTTTGTGGTTTTTCTTTAAACATGTCACTATCAATTAGTGTGGATTTATCAAAATTATATCTTCCTAATATCAAAATATTAGCGCTTGTATCCATTTGTGTAATATTCTTAATGGCTTCTACAATAGCATTACACTTAGCCACATTCTTTGTACCTTTTTCCATATCATCATAAGAATATACAATAACAGGTTTGTCAATATGTTTTTCAGAAATCAAACTTTTTTTAATTTGACCATCATTTTTTTGGACAAATTCCCCAGCAATATCAATCAATTCTTGGGCATTTCTATATGTATGCTGTATTTTTAATATTTCTGCATAGCCCATTTGTTCTTTAAATTTTGTAAATAATTCTACATTTGACCCAGCAAATCCAAAAATAGACTGCCAATCATCCCCCACGGCTATTATTTTTGAATCTATCAATTTTGATAGATTTTGAATTAATTGAAAACGTTGGTTAGATATATCCTGATACTCATCTACAATAATATATTTATACGGAAAGCCACATTGTGAATCACTACTCTCTAAATAATTTTTAGCCTTTAAAATCATATCATCGAAATCCAATAGATTTCTATCTTCTAAGTATTTATTGTAAAAACGATAAATAGGGACAATAACTCGAATAAATTCTTTAGTTCTTCTATCACTCTGTAAAGTACTTAAATATAATAATGTATCTGGATTTATTTCATTAATTTTACATTTTTGAATAAATGTAGAAACCAATACAGAGAAATTATGATAATACTTATTTACATCACTCTCCATTAATTCATGGTATATATCTTCTTCAGTTCTTTGGTTTAAAACAAACCCAAATTTAATTAAAGAATATTTTAAATGCTCAATAGGAGACAATCCATCAAAATAAGAGGCATAAACTAAAATTAAATTTGCTTTTTCCTCAAGTAATAAACGTTTTTTTAAATCAATAGCAAAATTATATTTTTCTAGACCTTTATTATTATAAATTTCACTTTCTCCATTTTCATTGATTGACAATACTTCTATATAAACTATATTTTCACCTTGAATCACAGTAAAATCTGGGTGATAATAACTGCCTTTCAATAAAACTTTTTTGTATTTTCTTTCATATTCATAGTCCAAACCATTTAAAAACAAAAAATTAGCAACATTAACCTCGGCCTTAGACCTAAGATATTCGCTCTTAATTGTTCGTTTTATTTTCGTTCTTTTATCAATCACAGTTTTATTATATTTACCCAAATCACTTCTTACGGTATTATAAGTATTTTCTATTTTATATTTATGATAATCCTCTAATGACTCAAAATTCTTAATTTCTGGATCAAATTCAAAATAACAAATTAAAAAATTCAATAATTCATGTAATGATTGCTTATAATAATAAACCTCTTTTTGCATATAATTTTGAATACAAAAATAAAGTTGACTTTCATGGGCTACATCATATTTTGTCTGATCGTATAGTTTAATAATATCTAATCCAAGTTTGTGAAAGGTGCTTGTTTTAACCTGCAAATGAAATAAATCATTTAATTTATAATCTAATTCCTCTGTATTTTTTCGACCAAATGATATTGCAAGAATTTCTTCAGATTTAATATTGCAATAATCAATTAAATACTTAATTTTGGCTATCATAGTTGTCGTTTTACCGCTTCCAGCACCCGCAATAATTAAATTATAATCTTCATCTGTTAATATAGCAACTCTCTGTTCTGTATCCAAATTGATATTATTGTCTATTTCTTTAAAAAGGTCATTAAAATAATTTTTTTGATCCATAAAATGTTTAGCTATATATTCTTTATTATGTGTCACAATTAAGTCAGAATATATACTAATATCAATATTATTTTTCTTTAAAAATGACTGTGATAGGTAACAATCTAGCTCTAATACATCTTCAATATTCATAATGCCTCCACTACAATAAACCTATACTAGCATTTATTATTCTAAGAAAAGTATATCATATTCTCCCCTATTTTGACAATTTTTTTCCATATCGTTGTATATTATTTATAACAATACCCATAATAAGAATGGGTGATAAAAATGAAAAGTAATAAAAATATGAAGTCAAATAATAAGATGCAAAAGACAAATGTTACTAACAAAGCAACAAATAGTTGTAAAAATTGTGATCATTGTAAAAACAATGTTTCAAACAAACAATCAAATAGTAGCATAGGTTTCGATGATGAATCTCATTCATTTGAATTAGATGAAAACGATGACCATTCTTTTGAACTTAGATAGTTTTCATACCCAAAAAAAAGAAACATCAATTTGTTTCTTTTTTATATTTCTCTAAAGCCTGAGCAAGTTGATCTGGACAAGATGTAGTTTTAAAGCCACATTTAATCCCTTTCAATTTTTCTATTACAGTATCAATTGGTTGATTCTTACATAAAGAGATTACACCTAAAGAATTCCCAGGACATCCACCTATAACCTCAATATTTTTAATAATATCATTATCTATTTCAAATTTCATTTTCTTAGAACAAACTCCACTCGGATTATATTCATAATACTTCATACAAATCACCAATTTCATTATAATATAAAACTAATTAAATAGCAAATGACTAGTAATCATAAACAACATACCAATAACAAAGAAAATAATTGTAAGTTTCTTATATTGATATTTTAAAGAAGTTGGAAGCAATTCATATACTGCAATATGTAACATAATACCTGCTATTACAGCAAATAAACACCCCATAACTAAATCAGATATAAATGGTTTTAAAAATAAATATGTAATAATAGCTCCTAGTAATTCAGAAAGCCCTGATATAAACGTATAAAATAAAGCCTTTCTTTTGCTTCCTGTCGCATAATAAATAGGAACAGAGATACTAATACCCTCTGGTATGTTATGAAGTGCTATTGCGATTGTAAGAGTAATTCCAAGAGCAATATCTGTATTTCCTGCCATAAATGTTGCAATGCCCTCTGGTATATTATGTAATATAATAGCAAGCATTGAAATCAACCCTACTCTATATAACCCATCACTAGATGTATCAGGTAAATATTTATCAATACTAAAGGATAAAATAATACCAATATTCAAAAATATAAGCAATATTAGAAGTGTAGGAAACGTTTTAATTTGCAGGGACAACATATGAAAAGATTCTGGTATTAAATCTGTAAAAGAAACAGTCATCATAACTGCAGCGGCAAAACTAAGCGATCCAAGTATAATAAAATCACTTTTCTTCTTAGAAATAAAAATTAAAAATGTTCCAATCATGGTAGAAAGCCCTGCAATGGTTGTTAATAAAAAAGGCATATAATCACCAATAAATTATATGCTACTAATATTATATAAAATGATACAAATTTAAAGACACTTAATAAGATGACATAGATCTAAAACCATTCTTTAAAAAATGCATTAACAAATCTTGTTTTAATACCATTTAAGATGACATAGAGAGTTAAAATAAAGGCTTTGCCCTAAATACTCACTACAAGTGTGTAACTGCTTAGGCAGTTTTTATTTTATCGAATTATAGACACACAGTCTAACTTTATCATAAAATAGTACATATCTCGACAAAACAGTCTGAAATGTATCATTTTATGTCTGAAATGTAAAAAAGAAACAAAATTTTATTGTTTCTTTTATTATTTATACCTTCTTCACAATATGCGTGATGCAGTAATTACTAAAGTCAAGTTGCCCAATCATATGCGTATATTCCTCATAAGTATATGCTTCAATATCTTCAATTTTATCTATGTCATCGTATCCAAATGTCATAATATTATCTACAAAAGGTTCTAACATTTTGCTTGGGGATTCTTCTCGTAAGATTAATGATATAATTGATTTCTTTCTTCTGATTTCAAAATCTTCCTCATCAAATGCTTTTTCTTTCATCTTCTCTTGAACCAATTTTGCAAATAATTCACTTTGTTCTGTAAAAGCCCCAATTTCAATAATTACAAATTTATCAATCATGCCAATGGAGATATCAATATCTGTAACTGTGATTTTATTCTCTACCATATATTTATATAAATCAGAAGAAATTCCAAAATTATACTTTAAGAAATAATTTAAATAAAATGATCCTTTTACTTTTTCATAACTACTAAAACCACTAATATCAACTTTATAGTTAAGTTGTGTGTAGGTCTGATGTGTGTCAAATTCTAAAGTATCTTCCTTTTTTACTACAGTAGCCGGTTCCTGAAAATCCGGTATAGTATATTGAGTATTCTTTTTAGATAATTCCTTATATGTTTTTGCAATTAACTCTTTTGTTTTATCTGCATCAAAACTCCCACAAATAGCGATTACTTGATTGGTAGGTTGATAAAACACATCATAGCAAAGTTTTACATCATCATATTCCAAACTTTGAATATATGCTTCACTTCCAGTATTATTTGCATACCTAATATTATGAAACAAACATTTTTTGGAAACAATATCTAAATTTCTAAATTTAGAATCCTTATTTTTCCTGATTTCCTCTATAACTGCATATTTTGTTGTATCTATATCCTCACTTGTAAAATTAGGTACATTAACCATCTTAATCAATTTAAGCAAATTCTCTTCAAAATCATGCACAGTATCAATATAATACTCAGTCATATAGGTAGAAGTACAACCATTACACGATACATAATGGTTATGAAACTCTGTTAAAGCATTTCCATAAATACTATGCTCAATAAGCAGATGCTCTAAAAAATGAGCCATACCATCTTCCATATGGTATTCTTGTTTATTAAGCATAAAATCATGGTGAATACCCCCATACCTTATAATAATATTTGCCGATACAGAATGCTTAGTAGTATCTTGATAAAAAATTAATTTTGGTCCATTTTCTATTTTGAATATATAATTATTTCTCACAAGGTTCACCTCTTAAAAAATATACTGTATCTAATATAAATCTATCCAAAAATTCAATAAATTTCTGAATATCCAATTGTTTATATTGAGCATATATTTCTTCTAATGATAACTCTATATCCATACATGCATCGATATACTCATTTACAACACTGTATTTTGAATCCTTCTGACGAATCAAATGATATGTATTAGCAAGAATGATTTTATCCAAACAAGCCTTCACAAAATCAGCGTCACGAAGTTTTTCTAAAGTTTCACAAACTGCACGAATAGCCTCCTCTTTAGAACTATCCTTTAAATATGTTTCAATAAACAATAATCCTGTTTTAAAAAAACTAGATAAACGTACATCATAAACTAAGTTATGCTCTAGACGTAATGTATTAAACAGAAGATTGTTCTCACTACCTTCTAGAATACGGGATAATACGCGCAAATAAATTGTATCACTTCGTTTCATATCCTTAACTTTATAACCCATATATAAAGCAGATTGATTAAAAGATGAATTTTCTTCTATATATTGCGTTTCACTTCGTGGAATTAAATAGCATTCATAATTTCGGTGAATTTCTATTTCTTTTGGAGTCAAATCTATATATTTAGAAAATAATGAATACACTTTTTGCTCTTCAATATCTCCATACACAATAATACATGGAGTATTCTTTAAAATACTTTTCTGATAAAACTCATATAAACGTTTCTCTGATACATTTGCTAACAAATGTTGATTATGATATAAATTGTTTTTCAAAATTCCATTCTCATCTACATATGTTAAAAAGTTTTGGTACCCTACACTATAAATATTTGTCGTACTATTTTCTAACGAATCCTTAATAAAGTTTTTCTCACGTTGAAATTGATATGAATCAAATACACCATCTGTTACATTCGGATGATATATCATATCCATAAAAAATTCAAAGGCACTATCTAAATCAAAAGATTTTACTTTTTTAGGATTAGGGACTCGTAAAGAAACCTGTATAAATATATTGGTATTTAAATGAATAGTTTTCATTTTATAATCAATAATAAAACGTTTTTGTGCCTCCCTTTTAAATTGTTGTTCACTAGGATATTGTTTTGATGAATTTGTAATATTTTGGCATAGCAAGTTCAAATAAAACATATCTTCCTCTTTATAAGTAGTAGGATATATTAAAATGAAATCAATCGTATTAAATGCATCATTTTGAATAAGTTTTGGAAAATTGCTTAACTTTATTTTCCTCATAATATTACCTCTTCTCATTTAAATCTTGTATGCGTTCCTTTATAAGTAAAATAAGTTCTAAAGGAGCTTTTATTTTTGGGAGGACAAGAAGTGCATCTTGTAGTTTCCTCTTTAAAGGAATGGTATCCTCTACAATAGTTGCTTGTGCTTCATAATCAAAATTAGGAATTGGATTTACCGAAATAAATTCTTTAATATACGTTTCAAGTTGATCTAGTATAAATACTTTTACTTCATATTCATCCATTTCCCTAACTCCATAGTAAGCACCTACTAACATGCGATACTGATCCTCTATAGTCATAAATATCACTCCCACCTATTCATCCACTATTTTACATCAATTCAATTAAAAAGACCAGTTTTTATTGCAAACTTGTCTTTACCATCCATAATTCTTTTTCAAAAAATAACAAATTTTCTGTGAGCATAGATACTGTATAAAAATCTTTATCTTTTTCATAATAGCCAATTAAATCTTTAGTATAATCCCTTAAAAAAGTAAAATCATTATCAAGCACTTCTAATACCTGCCTCCCAGAAAAATTCATGCTTTTCATAGATTTCATAGTGGAAATGTCTTCTATCTCTTTTAATGAAGTAATAGGCATTCCACCAAGCATTTTCACCCTTTCAGCAGTCGCATCATACATAAAAGCTACCTTCTCATAGTATTCTTGTAATTTCCGATGCAGTCCAAAGAAACTTTCACCCGCTATATTAAAATGCATATTATATAAATTGTTATTCATCACTTTTAAATTTGTCATATATTCATTTAATACATCTATATTAGAATTTTGATTCATAAAAACACCTCTCAATACATTGTATGAAAGGTGCCCAAAATTGTTTATCTTTTTAATGTACGCAAATATGATTTTTCATCCTCTGATACTCTATTGGATTCAATCATTTTTTGAATCGACTTATTATATGTCCAATCATCAAGGGTAGTCGTTTTCAAAAATAAAAGTGTTTTTTCCTTATATTTGATATAACAAATAGACAATAACCAGGCCACTGCCATTTTCACATAATAATCTTCATTTTTTATTTGGTTGCATATATTCAAAACTTTGTCAATATAAGTATCCTGAATATAGAAACCAAGCAACAATACAAGGCCAAAACGAATATGCCAAGGTTGTGTGCTCTGCAGGCAAGAAATAATAAATGAGTAACCCCTTTCAAGATTCTTTTTAAAATCCTTTACATTAGCGCACACAATATCATTAATAGCCCAATTATCAATAGAAGGTATAAAATCATTAAGTAATTGCAATCGAGTTTCAAAGTCTACCCTTATATATCCTAAAACAAGGCCATAGAGTATCTTTTCTTCATATATCTGTTTTGTATTATACTTAATAAACCCTTGATAATCACAAGTAGAAATCTCCTTTGCAATCCGTTTTAAATCAGGAGTTCTAATACCAATTAAATTAGAATCCATAATTAACCTAGAGTGAAATTCTTTATACCTAGAATCTGCAAGAGAATATAAATACTCTAAAAATATCAGATATGTCTCTTCATCAAAATAAGAAGGAATCATAGAAAACTTTCTACTACTTTTGTGAATTCTTTTTGAATTTCTGTTAAGCGTTTCTCTGTACTTGCTTCAAAACGAGCTGTAATATTTGGGCCAGTATTAGACGCTCTAACAAGTGCCCATCCATCTGTAAATTCGATACGAATTCCATCAATATCTGCATAAGAATATCCTTTTTTATCAGCATACCCTTTTACTTTCTCGATCACTTTAAATTTCTTAGCATCTGTTGTTTTAAATTTTAACTCTTCTGTCGCAAAATATGAATTTATTCCATTTAACCAATCATGTACACTACGGTTTGAATTATGAACAACTTCTATCATACGAAGTCCAGCATAAATTCCATCATCAAATCCTGGAAACTTGTCCCTAAAAAATACATGGCCAGAATATTCTCCTCCAAAATCAAAGTTTCCCTCTTGCATTTTTAAATTACAATACGAATTCCCTGTACGATACATAACTGGTTCTAATTCTAAATCTTTAATACCATCAATTAATGACTTAGAACACTTTACATCAAATAGAGCTTTGCGTGTTTTTAACGACGGATTTAAATAACGGTACATAATAAGCATATATAAATCAGCACCTAAAATTTGGCCTTTGTTGTCAACAATTCCAACTCTATCTGCATCTCCATCAATACCAATTCCCATATCATACCCAAGTTCCACTACTTTTCGTGCAAGTTCTTCCTGATTTTTTAGAACCGAAGGGTCTGGCTGATGATTTGGAAAGTTACCATCACTTTCACAATAGAGTGGATAATATGTAATATGTAATGCATCTAAAACATCTTTAATAATGATAGACCCTGTTCCATTTCCACAATCCACAACTATCTTAACATCTGTATTTTTAATACTTACAGAATTTGTAAGTAAACGTATATAATCAGGCCGAATGTTATAAGAAATAACACTTCCATCTCCATCAATATAGTCACCCTTCAATGTAAAATCGCGAAAATTATAAATGTGCTCCCCATAAGCATTTCCATACTCTTCGAAAGATATCTTAAACCCATTGTCATCTTTTGGATTATGACTGGCCGTAATCATAATCCCTGTTGGTATATTTAAAAATTTACGGGCAAAATAGTACATTGGGGTTGTAACAAGACCCAAATCAATGACATCAATTCCACTATCTAAAATTCCTTGTATTACTGCCTGATGCAAAATAGGAGATGAGATACGATTGTCATGTCCTATTAATACCTTATTCGAATCATATTTGCGAATATAAGACCCATAGCTTTTTCCAAAAGTATAGGCAACATCCTCATTTAAATCATTAGGATATTTACCACGAATATCATATTCTCTAAATATTTCCTTATTTATATTCTTTGTTATTTTCATAAAATCCCTCTTTCTATCCATGTGGATGTGTCTTGTGATAAGTTTCTTCTCTAAGTCGGTCTGACACATGTGTGTAAATTTGTGTAGTAGATATATCGCTATGTCCTAAAAGTTCCTGTATACTACGCAAATCAGCTCCATTTTGAAGTAAATGAGATGCGAATGAGTGACGAAGTGTATGAGGAGAAAATGGAGTCTCAATTCCACGTTTTCTTGCCTCTTCTTTTAAGATTTTAAAAAAAGCTTGCCGACTCATTTTATCTCCTCTAACAGACAAGAATACATAATCACTTGGCCGTTTTAAAAATTTAGGGCGATACATTTCCATATAAATTCTAAGTGCCTCTGTCGCATAATCTCCTAGGGGGACCATCCGCTCCTTACCACCTTTTCCAAATACAATAACACAATTTTGAAGCAAATTAACATCTGTATATTTTAGAGATATCAATTCACTAATACGCATACCAGTCGCATACATAACTTCCAACATTGCTTTGTTTCTAAAATCATATTTATCTTTAAGTGGAACATCCAAAAGCATCTCTACTTCATGAAAAGATAGCACTTTAGGTAATGTTTTTGGAAGTCTTGGCATATCAATAGTCTCCATTGGATTGGAAGTAATTTTCTGCTCAATTAACAAAAATTTATAGAATCCCCGAAGAACAGTAATAGAATGTGCTACGCTCTTCTCTCCAATACCATTTTCTTTCCTTTCTTCCAAAAAATCAATAATATCACTTCGTAAAACAGTAGTTGGATTTTTCTCTTTCAAGAAATGCTCGTATGCCTCCAAATCATAGTGATAAGAGACAATTGTATTCTGCCGATATCCCTTATCAATGGTAATATATGTAATATAAGCATTCGTTTCTTCAAATCGCAATTTTCTCATAACATCCCTACCATCCTTTATTATTATACCATAATATCCAATTTTTTTGTTCAATCACTATGAAAAATATCTTTTTTTTGTTACAATGAAAATGGTGAGAAGTATGAATAATAAACCCCTTGCGATAAAACTACGCCCAACAAAAATTGATGAAATTATTGGGCAACAACATTTAATTGGAGAAAATAAAGTTATTAGAAATCTAGTAAAAAATCAAAAACTATTTTCAATGATTCTATATGGGAAACCAGGCATTGGTAAAACTTCCATAGCCACTGCGATTGTAAACGAATTTAATGTTCAATACAGATTTTTAAATGCTGTTATTAATAATAAAAAAGACTTTGATATTGTGGTAGAAGAAGCCAAAATGTATAAAGGTCTAGTTGTAATTATGGATGAAATCCATAGATTAAACAAGGATAAACAAGATTTATTACTTCCTTATTTAGAAAGTGGATTAATTACTCTAATTGGTATGACTACCTCCAACCCTTATCATAAAATCAACCCTGCCATTCGTAGTCGTTGTCAAATCTATGAACTTAAAGAATTAACAAAAGAAGATATTATAGACGCCATTAAAAGAGCCATCATAAGTCCATATTTGGAAAATATTCAGATCAATGAAGAAAGTATTGATTATATTGCAACTGTATCTGGCGGTGACTTACGTTATGCCTATAATCTATTAGAAGTTGCCTATGCTTCTACTTCCGATTATAAGATAACTACTGAACACCTTCAAAATATTTGTAGCAAGCCAAATCTATTTCATGACAAAAATGAAGATGGACACTATGATGTCATTAGTGCCTTCCAAAAATCTATTCGTGGTAGTGATGTAAATGCAGCACTTCACTATTTATCAAGACTAATTGAAGCAGAAGATTTAGATATTATTTATAGACGAATGACTGTAATCGCATATGAAGATATAGGTCTTGCAAACCCTTCTATAGGACCCAAAGTAGAAGCTGCTATCGCAGCTTGTGAACGGTTAGGTCTTCCAGAAGGTAGAATCCCACTTGGAAATATCGTAATAGAACTTGCCCTATCCCCAAAATCCAATAGTGGCCACTTAGCTTTAGATGCTGCTTTAAATGATATCCGTAAAGGAAATACAGGAAATGTCCCTAATCATATTAAAACCAATGCAGTAGATTATAAATATCCTCATGATTATCCGAATCATTGGGTCAACCAACAATATTTACCAGATAATCTAATCAATAAAAAATACTATACACCTATTACAACAAGTAAATATGAACAGGCGCTAAAAACAGTATACGATGCAATTGAAAAACTCAAAAAAGAATCATAAAACGATTCTTTTTTCATATATTATATTGGTTAAATTTGACAAAATTAAAAAAATTAGTATAATAGTCACCACACAAGGGGGATTTTAATATGAAACTCAATATAAACAAAATCATACTAATGATACTAATTGGAATAGCGATTGGGTTAGGTTGTTTTGCATCATGCTTATCTTTACTTACAGATAACACACTATTGAATGTGAGTTTATTAATGCTTACCTATTTCACAGGTATATATTTTGTTAAAATTAGAAACAAATATGATTTAATTAAAAGAACGAAATAACTCGTTCTTTTAATATAAAATCTCAATTAACCTCTCTATATTAAGTTGACTAAAAAAGAGAATCATTGCTGCAACTGATAGAAAAGGGCCAAATGGAATTTCATGATCTTTTTTACGATATAAAATATAAAGAGAAATAGGCAGTCCTATAAATGATGCTAGAAAAATAGATATGAGCGTCATAGGTACACCAAGGACAAGCCCAAATATAAACATTAGTTTAATATCTCCTCCACCCATTGACTCTTTTTTAAATAGAAAATCTCCCATTTTTTTTATTAAAAACATAATAAGGAAGGCAATAATTCCATGAAATATTGAAACAAAAAGTGTTTCAATTCCTTTATCAATTCCAATGAGTATCATTAACAAACACCCACCAATAAGCAAAAGTTCATCGGGTATAATCATTGTTTGGTAATCACTAATAATGACTATAAGTAATAATGAAATAAATACAATAGAGATAAAAAATTGAATAGTTGCTCCAAATATTATATAAGAAAGTGCAAATAAAAGTCCTGTCATAAACTCAAAAAAAGGATAAAACCATGAAATTTTCTGTTTACAATAACGACACTTTCCTCCTAAAAAAAGAAAAGAGAATACCGGAAATAAATCCAACACTCCCAATTTATGATTACAAGAAGTACAATGAGAAGATGGATATACAAGAGATTCACCCCTTGGTAAACGATATCCAACTACATTATAGAAAGAACCCAACGTGATTCCAAATATAAATGAAATAATTATATAATATGCATCCATCTTACATCGCCACTCCTTAATATGATTGAATTGAATTATACATACCAAACATTGGTATAATAATAGCAAGAATAATCGCACCTACAATAACAGTTAAAAATACTGTTAAGACAGGTTCGATAAATGTTTTAATTCTAGTTACAGAATCTTTATGCAACATTTGATAATATGTAGAGACTTTCTGCATCATTTCAGGTAACTCGCCAGTTGTCTCTCCAGTTACTAACATCTCATATGCAGGAAGTGGAAATGCCCAGTGATCCTTAAATGCTGCCGAAATTTTATCACCCTTTGCTAAATTGGTAATTGTATCTAAAATAATCATTTTATATATCTCATTATTTGTAATCTTATTCAAGATATCCATACTATCTGTAATAAATACGCTGTGTGATAGTAAGGAAGAAAATGTTTTTGTAAATGTTGTAACCTCGTTATAGATTACTGTGTCCCCTATGACAGGAATATGCATCACACACCACTGAACAATTGTGCGGAATCCACGAACCTTTCGATAAAGAATAACAAATAAAATACAGAATATTATAATACCAATTAAAACCCATATCGAATAATTCCGTAAAAAAGCACTAATAGATATAACAGCAACAGTAAATGCTGGAATTTCAACACCTTCCATACTAGTATAAATACTAGTAAATTGAGGAATAACAAATACAAGCATAAATGTAATAACCCCTACAGCAAAGACAAATACTAAACTTGGATATGTAAGTGCTGTAATCATCTGTTTACGAGTTTGTTCCATTTCTGAATAATATTCCACCATGTCATCCAATACTTCAGGAAGTTCCCCAGTCATTTCGGCTGTTTTAATCATATTAATTAATAACTTAGGAAAAGCCACATTTTGTTTATCCATCGCATCACTTAAATTATCACCCATAGTAAGGTCATACACAACTGCTTTCAAAATACGTTGATAACTTTTTTTCTTATATTGCCTAGATAGAATACGAAGGGCTTCTACTAAAGTAATACCTGCCTTTAAATAAGTAGATAGTTGTGTTAATAAAAAGATTAAATCCTTAGTTTTAAATTTAGTACGATTTCCTCCAGCTTGGCTATGAGCAAAACGAATCCACCAATTGGTTTTTATACTATATACCTCATACCCTTCACTTAATAAGTAAGAGTGAACTTCTACCCTTGAATATGCTTCGGAATATCCTTTAATTATATTTCCTTCTGGATCTTTCGCAACATACTCATATAAAAGTTTAGTATCACTTTTCTTTGCATCTTCACCCTCAAAATTGATTAATAAAACTTGACGGCTTAAATCTTTCTTATTCTTGCGATAACGGGAGAAATGATTGTTTTTAATACCACCTGAGGATGATTTGAGTCTTTTCTTCAATTTTGCAAACCAAGAATTAGCACGTCTATCTAACTTAACATTTTTATTGATATAAGCTTCTTGCTGTTCCTTCTCAATCTTCTTCTTTACTTTTTGAGTCTCTGCCCTTTTTCTAGCTTTCTCTTCTGCAATAAATGCCTTGGCTTTTTTCATTTCTTCGGCTTGAAGTTGTTTTCTTTCCTCTTCTTGCTTCTTTAAGAGTTCTTCTTGTTCCGCCAATTTTTTCTGTTTTTCTACGTTAGCTACCTTATTTGCTTCAGCCTCTTCACGTCTTTTTTCACGTTCTATTGCCATAGCTTGTTTCTTTTTCAAACGGGCCTGTTTTTGTAGTTCTCTTTGTTCCCTACTCTTTGCAGCATTTGCTTCAGATAAACGCAATACGAAGCATATTCCAAGATAAAACAATAAAAAAGGCGTAGCAAGTCCATATAAGAAATAAAACAAAATAGACTTCATAGCATAGAAAGTCCAAACAAATCCCTTTCCCATATACTCTAACAAAGAAACTATGAACGAAAGAATATAATACACTACTAAGAAAAGTCCAATACAGTAATACCTAATAAGTAATAATGGTATTTGTACTATCCATAATATAATCTTTGCCATGCTACTCATATAAAGATCACCAATCCCATATTATTCTATAATAGATTATATCACAAATTAATAAAATGTAAAACATTTTTATCTAAAACATATAATATTTTAGAAAGGAGTACGATTATGAACTACTATAACCCCTATTTTGGATATCCATATATGAGCGCAGCAGCTCCCACCAGTGGTGGTGGACTATTTAGTAGACTATTAGGAAACGGTATCAATTGGAGCTCTATTTTATCTGGAACTCAAAAAACACTAGGAATCGTAAATCAAGCAATCCCAGTTGTAAAGCAAGTATCTCCTGTGATGAAAAATGCAAAAACAATGTTTAAGATTATGAATGAGTTTAAAAAAGTAGATACTCCGATTGCTTCTAACAATGAAAAGAATTCACAGGTATCTACAGAAGAAAATCCTATAGATAAAGAAGAAATAGAATTTTCAGATAATAACAGTGGGCCTACTTTCTTTCTATAAAAAGAACTATTTATGTAGTTCTTTTTTTAACAAATGATTTATGTATTGAAATTTCCATCTTTTAAAATAATACTTCTTAGGAAGTTTAGATAAAATCTGTAAATTTGTTTGAAATAAATACATAAAATATTCTAATTCCTCGGGCATTTTTCTTATACAAAGTATTGGCCCAAAACATAACTGTTTAAAACTGTAATGTCTTTTTCCACGAACAAATTTAATAATTACATAAAAAATTCCTCGTTCCTTTACTACCAATTCATCTTGAATAAAATAGCCTAGATGACTTACCTCTTTTCGAATCGTATATATATCATTATTCGTTTGAATAATCAATGTATCCAAATGATTTAATTTAGGCGTTTTTAAGATATTCAAAATAGTCATTGTTCCCATTCCACAAATAATAGCAGTATAGTTCCCATGCATCTCAATATTATCAAATCCATTGCCACATACAACTGGAATCGCTTCAACTAAACCATATTTTTCGATATTCCTTTTTGCAATTGTATATGCATTCTGATTCACATCACTTGCAATACATATATTAGAATTATATAAAGTCAAATAAATATCCAAAAGAGCATGATCACACCCAACATCAATAACTTTACTACCCTTGTCCACTAAGGAAGCAATAGTCTTTAGTCTTTTTCGTATTTGCATTAATCTGTAATATAATCTTTTAACTTACGCGAACGAGATGGGTGTCTTAATTTGCGAAGCGCTTTTGCTTCAATTTGACGAATGCGTTCCCTAGTAACTCCAAACAACTGTCCTACTTCCTCTAACGTTTTTGACTTTCCATCATCTAATCCAAAACGTAAACGAATTACCTTTTCTTCCCTTTCTGTAAGTGTCAGCAACACTTCATCAATCTCATCTTTTAGCATCTCATTCGTAGCATATTCCTCTGGACTTACATTTCGCTCATCTTTAATAAAATCACCTAAATGAGAGTCATCCTCTTCCCCAATTGGAGTTTCCAAACTCACTGGTTCTTGACTAATTTTATAAATATCACGAATTTTATCTACAGACAAATTCATTTTTGCTGCAAGTTCATCTTCACTAGGTTCACGATTTAACTCTAGTGTAAGCTGTCTTTGAATTCGGGCAAGTTTATTAATTGTTTCAACCATATGAACAGGAACACGAATTGTTCTCGCTTGATCAGCGATGGCCCTAGTAATCGCTTGACGAATCCACCAAGTCGCATATGTAGAAAATTTATACCCTTTTGTTACATCAAACTTATCAACTGCTTTCATAAGTCCAATGTTTCCTTCTTGTATCAAATCAAGAAATAACATTCCTCTACCAACATAACGTTTTGCAATACTTACAACCAAACGTAAATTAGCTTCTGCAAGGGTTGTTTTTGCACTCTCATCCCCAGCCAAAATACGATCTGCAAGCTCAAGTTCTTCCTCCATGGATAAAAGTTTGATTTGTCCAATCTCTTTTAAATACATACGAACAGGGTCATTAATTGTTAAATCTTTTGTAAGTAATGAATCATCCAAAACAGCTTTATCCGTACCACCATTATTTTGATCATCCTCATCTTCAGAAACAACAGCGATACTATTTTCATTAAATAAATTATACAGTTCATCTAAAGAATCCGCATCTAAATCCAAACCCTTTAATGAATTTGCTAGTTCTTCATATGTAATAAATCCCTTTTCTTTTCCTTTTTTTACAAGTTCTTGTTTTCTTTCTTCAAATGTTTTAATTTCATTTAACATATTATCTCTCCATTTCTTTCTCTTTTAATAAACGTAACTCTATCATTCTTTGCGCAAGTGCAGCTTTATGAGTAGAATCGACTTCCTTTTTTATTTGTTCTTGCAATTTTTCACTTTCAAATTTAACATTATATTCATAAATCGTATCTATATAATCTTGAATTTCCTCTATCAAGTAATTTTCCTTCAAATGTAAAGAAACAATCTCCTCTAATGTTTGCAAGATAGTAGCATCATGAGAAACCTCCGTAAATAAATCGGCTACATCAATCAAATGATTTCTTTTATAAAAGTCACTGATTTTTCTTGCAAGACGGCGATACTTCTCAGTGGGAAGATAAATTGCTCTACGATTATATATCTTTATAACCTCAGTACTATTGACCATGTAATATAGAAGATTTCTCTGAGCAATTTCATATTTTGTAATTCTTTTTCCCTGCTTTTTGGGAGCAGGAACAAGAGAAGGTGGTTGTTGCGATTGTTGTAATGCATATAACTGATCCCGTAATATTTCAATATCTATTTTAGAATCTTCACTTAATTTAGAGAGTGTTAATTCTACCAATATTGTATCCTCTAATTTCGATAATTCTTCTAACACTTGATGAATATATGTAGAATATTCCGCCTCGTTTTTTAAATCCTTTTTATCCTTCAAATAAGACAACTTAAAATCCATGATATTTATTGGATTTTCAATTTTTTGAACAAATTGTTCCTTCCCATATGCACGAATATATTCATCTGGATCCATATCCTTTTCTAAGCGAACAACCTTTGGTGTTACACCAATTTTCTCTAATTCAGCGCTACATGACATAGTCGCCTTTGCACCAGCTGCATCCCCATCAAACACAAGAATAACTTCCTTTGCCATTCGCTTAATCAAAGTAGCTTGTTCTTTGGTAACCGCGGTTCCCATAGTAGCTACAACATTTTTAATTCCAACTGTATAAGCGCGAATAACATCCATGAAGCCTTCCATTACTATAATTTTACCATCTTGTCTAGCAATGTCCTTGGCCCTATGGTAATTATAAAGCAATTCCCCTTTTTTAAAAATATCACTTTCTCTAGAATTGATATATTTAGAAGAATCTTTTGTATCATAAACACGTCCACTAAATGCTACAACTTGTCCATTCAAATTGCAAAGAGGAAACATAATTCGATTATAATACATATCATAATATCCTTGACTATTTTGATTAACAAGTCCTGTTTTCAAAATCGTTTGTATTGGATATTTCTTTTTAATCAGAAAATTCGTAAGTGATTCTTTTTCTTTTAAAGAAAGTCCAATTCCAAATTCCTTAATTACATCAGAATCTATATCCCGTTCTTTCAAATAATCTTTTGCTTTTATCCCTAAGCTAGTATTAATATTGTTCTGATAAAATTTTTGGCTTAATGCATAAATATCATAAATGTCTTGGTATTTTTCTTGTTTTGTAGAAGATGCAAAATTCTTTACTGAAATAGCAATACCCGCCCTATCAGCAATCACTTTCACAGCATCAATAAAGGAAATATTTTCATAATCCATAATAAATTTAAATACATTCCCAGTAGCGCCACAGGACCAACAAGTAAATATCTGTTTATCCCTAGATACGCTCATACTAGGCGAATGATCATCATGGAAGGGGCATACACCAAAGTAGTTCTTTCCCCTAGGAGTAAGTGGAATATAGCCTGAAATAACATCAACAATATCCACACTACTTCGAATTTGATTTATTTCTTCATTGCTAAGAAAATTACTGCCACCTGTCATAATATCAAACTCCCTACATAATAAATATACTACAAAAATTTCTAAAATCCTTTTTTTTAGAACAAGAAATTACAATTTCCATAAAAAATACATAATTTATTCCATTTAGATAAAAATAAAAATTAGAAAGGAGTACAACATTATGAAACGATTAAGTATTATTGGTATATTTGGAATCTTCTGTCTATGCATTGCAACACACTTTATATATGATATATTTCCATCCACTTTCACTGCCATCTTCTTCCCGGTTAATGAAAGTATTTGGGAACATATGAAAATGATATTTACAACAATCCTACTTTATCATGGATTAGAGTATCTATATATATACTTTAAAAAAATTACAATTCCAAACTTTAGTATCGCTACATTTATAAGTGCCATACTAGCAATCCCCATATATCTAACTTTATTTCTACCCCTATATTATCATATAGGAGAACATATGACCATAACACTATCACTACTGCTAATAGTCATTGCCATCACTCAATACATCAACTATAAAATCACAACATACAAAGATATACCCTATGAGTGTATATTTGCTATCACAGGTATTATTATAACATACATTATTCTAGGTTATCTTACATACAACCCACCTAAAACGCATCTATTCTTTGATACAGAACATGAAAAATATGGAATCAATCATTACAATATTTAAAATAAGAAATGAATAATTAGGGCATCCTATAATGAATCCACAACTGTCAAATTTAACATATAAAAACCATTGACATAGTCAATGGCCAAGTCAACACATTAAGTTGACTTTATTTGGTTTATATATGTATTAATTTTTGAAGCCCAAGTTGTACTTTCAGCATAACGAGAATTAATAAGTTCAGGTGTAGTTAATCCAATTGCATAATAATTATTAGCAAGATTATCTAAAAATGAACGAATTCCCTCATCCAGCGTAGAGAAATAACGATAAGCTCCTCCTCCACAACTAGGGCCACCCTTCATACCACCTACATTATTACATGCTGTTACTAGTGTACTGCAGTTATAACTGCAACCTGTTTCATGTAACATAATGGCGGTAGCCAAATAAGGATCTACACCAACTTGCAAGGAATATGTTGCAATAAGTTCACCTTGATTAGCAAGTGTGGAATGTAAAGATCGATTTAACTTATCAGAAAGCTCCTCCATAGTTAATCCATCATATACAACTTCCTGTTTGATTGAATTAGTATTTAAAGCTTCTTCGTCACTCATATTTTCTAATTCAATACCACTCGCTTCAGATAACTCCGCAATTCCTTCTGTTAATGAAGAATTTACCTGACTAATGTACACATACTCTTCGACTTTGCTACTTTTCTGCCAAAACAATTTGCTTGTTCCAAATGCAACACAAACTGTTCCAATCATAATGCCAATTACTATAGCAATCGTCTTCCGATCTACTTTCACATTTTCACCTCATCATATTTTTGAAGAAGCAGTTTTAATTTTAGCATAATATAAAATATATGTCAAATTTTGTCTGCTTTAAAACCAAAAGGAAGCCACTAACAGCTTCCTATCTATATAAAACGCCAAAGCATTAGCGTGACCTAAATGCAAGTATTCACTATTACTTTGCCCTTTAAAATAGGACGAATTATGAATACTTGTTGGATACACTGCACTACCCATAGCTTCTAAATTCTCAATTACTTATTCATGTAAATGATCATAACGATTATTCTTCCCAATCGAAATAAACACTATTTTTGGACGTATTTGTTCTAGAAAATCAAAAGAACTACTATATCCAGAACCGTGATGTCCTACTTTTAGTATATCCATTTCAGGTAAAAAATATTCATCTTTAATGTATTTTTCACTAGAATTTCCTGCATCTCCCATAAATAATATATTCTTTTCATTGATAATTGTGCAGACGATGTCTGCACTTTTTCATTTAACACTTTAACCAGCTCTAATTCCAAATCATTAAATTCATCATGATTAAATATAACTTTCTCTACTTTAAAATTTTCTACTAAGTTAATCGCTTCGCTCATATGGTCATAATCTCTGTGTGGAGGCCATCAATTATGCACACGAATTTGAAGATTCTAAGTCACCAATATTATTTATTGATTCATTATAATGTTTGTATAACTCATCAATTTCAAGTCTTAATTCTGGGAAAGCATTACATATACTTATATAGGCTGAATCAATATATTCTTCATGTTCTCTATTTGCTAACTGTCTGTCAATTCTTGATTTGAAGATTGTAATTAGGTCATTTGGTTGATAAAAATAATCATAACCTAGTTCTACTGATAAATCATTAATTTGAGTTAGAAGTTCCGGGTGTAAATAAGCCATTCTATCAAATTCATCTTTAGTGAAACCTTTATTTAGTTTATCTTTATAAAATCTCCACTTGTCCAACAAATCAGACCCATCTTGTTTCATACTAACAGGCTTATTGGGATATCTATATATTATTACTAATCCTTCTTTTTCTGCTTCAAGTAAAGCGTCATATACATTTTCATAAACTTCCTCACTCATTACATCAACTCCAACTTCAGAAACAACTTCTGTAAACCCAGTATGAATATCTTTAAATGTTTCATCAGATAAAGAATAAATTGAAGAACTATTTGCATACATTTTTTCAAAAGCTCCAGGAATATTTTCAACTAATTCCCAGGGTTCGCTTTTATCTGTATCGAAATGCCCAATATCGTATGTCAAATCATCACCACATCTACTACTAAAATTTAAGGCTAAAACTTTTTCTGTTGTAGCATAAACATAAACTCCATGGGTGGATTTTCTTGGTTCTAATCTTTTTATACTATGTTCTTTACTTCCATGATACACTACTCCCATATAATCGCCACCCTATAATACATTATATCACACTAATTCATATTCTCAAGCAATGATTCTTTCATCAGAACAATATTCAATAATATATTTATTATTTTTTCTACAAATTATTATACCTATAGTTTTGCCTTGATTAATTTTCCTTAGTTTATTATCAATATAGTTCATATATACTTGAATTTGACCTATATGTTCTTTCTTTAATTCAGTAATTTTTAATTCTATCACTACAAAACAATTTTATTCATAATTAAATAGTAGTAAATCAATATAATTGTATCTGTTTTCAACTTTAATTTTAAATTCATTACCTACATAAGTAAAACCATATCCAAGTTGAAATAAAAATTCCTCTAAATTATTTAGTATAGCTTGTTTTATTGCATACTCAGATAAACCTTTATTTATTGAATTAACTTTGACAATTTGTAATAGTTTTTCTTTTATCTCATTGTAGTAATTCATATTGTTCCTTCCTATGGTGGACATGTTTTTATCTCTAATTTATAGTTTTTAATTTTAAACAATATACTTCCGTCTATATCTGTTCTATATATTTTAGAATTATTTAAGTTATTTAATACTTCCTTATTTGGATGACCATATCGATTATTTTTGCCTACACTAATTACCCCATATTTAGGATTTATTGTATCTACAAACACTTCACTACTACTTGTCCTACTTCCATGATGACCAACTTTAAGTACATCGATATTAGGTAAATTATATTTATCTAATATTTCTTTTTCAGTTACAGTGGACGCATCTCCCATAAACAAGAATTGGTAATTATTAAGTTCTGCATAAATAACATTTGAATTATCATTTTCATTGTCATACTCTTTTGTATTTAGAAAATATAATTTGTTACTATCAAAGTTTAATTCTTTTATGCAACTAGAATAATTAATATTCTTCTTTTTTAATACTTTGATTAATTCATTTTCTAAATCATTATGAGGCCCACAATTAAATATCACTTTTTCTACTTTAAAGCTTTCTACTAAGTTAATCGCTTCTCCCATATGATCATAATCTCCATGACTTAAAATCAAATAATCTAAAGAATGGACCCCAACACTTTTAAGAAAAGGTATAAGAGTAGTCGAAGCAATAGAATTCGTACTTCTTTGTCGCCATGACTCTACCCCATAAGCAATTTTACCACCCGTATCTATCAGTACATTTCCTTGATTATGAGGCAATTGTATTAAGATAGAATCTCCCTGTCCCACGTCAATCGCCGTAATAATGAGATACTTTTCAAATACTGTTCGATATGAGTGAAGAAGTAAAAATAATAATATAAGAATAATATATCTAAACTTCTTATAATATAAAATTAAAAATAAAATTATATAATACCCAACTATCCAATAAATATTCATATAAGGCACAATAAATCTCCATGTAAAATAAGCATTTGAATACTCTAGTACATTCTGCAAAATATATAAGGAAAATTTGAAAATACATTCTAGGAATGGAAATATCAAACTAAATAATGCAAAAGGGAATACAAAGAAAGAAATCAAAGGAACAAATACAATATTAAGAACAGAAGATAATAAATTAATCTCATAAAATGAAGTAGCAATAATAGGAATTCCTGATAGAAATGCAACACATGAAATCAAAAATATTTTTTTTATATAACATTTAGATTTTTTTATTATGTCCTGACTAAGTACCAAAAAGAAACTTACTATAAAACTAAATAAAAAACCAGTATGATAAATATAAAATGGATTATATAAAAGAAAGAAAAAGAAAAGCCATAGTATTATAGCCAAAGGATGTAATCTTCTTTGGCAAAGATGTCCAATCGAAACTATAGAGAAAGAAAGTACAGCCCTCATAATAGATGGCGTAAATCCTACTAAAAATGCATACACCCATAAAATTCCAATAATAAAAGAATATTTTACATAATTTGAACGAACCCATTTTAGTAGATGTAATAGAGCCATTGAAAACAAAGTGATATGCATTCCAGAAATTGCAATTAAGTGGCTAACTCCACAATTTCGAAACATTTGTAATGTAGATGATTTCATCAAACTTGTATCACCAAACAAAAAAGTAGCCAAATAAGAAGAAGTACTTCTCTTTTCAATTAAATGATATAAGTTATTCTTCAGTGTATAAAAAATATTTCTATTCCTTTTATATAAGGAGAATTCCTCTACTTGCATTATATAATAAATCTTTTTACTAAATAGATACTTTCTATAAGAAAATAGATGAAAATTAGAATTCGTAGATGGAACCTGTAGAACCCCATAAAAATTATATATATCGCCAAGTGCAATAGAATTCTCATAAAACTCCTTTTCTTCTATAGAAGAAAAGGTATAAAACAAAATCATTTTCTCCTTAGCCTTTATCTCTAACTGTAAACAATCTCCATCAATAGAATATGATAAAATTTTCCCTCGAATAGAAGTAGTATTTAAATTATATCGACTATGATAAACATTTCCAAAAATAATATACAAAATATAAAAACAACCAATGATAATAAAACTATAAAGTAATTTGGTTTTTAATCTTTTCAAAAGCTGCCTCACCAATTCCAGATACATTCATAATATCAGAAATATCCAGAAAATCGCCATGCTCTGTTCTATATGAAATAATTGCCTGTGCTTTAGATTCGCCAATTCCATTCAAAGTCATCAGCTCCTCTTTAGAAGCCTTATTAATAGAAACCAGTGTATTCTCTTGTATACTATCACTAGTTTTTTCTTCCTCCTGTTTTGGTATTACACAAGCGTCATTCATTTGATCTGGACATTCACAAGGAACTTCTACATAAACAAATTCAGTTACAACATTTTCTTCTTTATATGTTGCTATTTCTTCATTGGTATATATAATAATTACCATTTCATCAAAAACTCTTTTACTCAAATTAATAACATTTGTATTAGCATTATCAAGTAGCCCACCGGCCATATAAATGACATCCTGTACTGAACAATCAACATTCACTTGGTATACACCAGGATTTACAACAGCACCTTTAATGTCTACTAAAACAGTTTCCTTTACGTTTTCCTCCTTCTCTATAGATTCCACTTCTTTTGTAAGAATAGAAACTGATTCAACCTCTTCTGGATTACTTGAAGCATGAACGAAATACATTCCACCAAAAATAATGAATAAAAGTAAGACTATTCCCACTATGATGATATATGTCCTGTACTTCATCCAATCTATACTTCTAAATTTCATCTTTCTCACCTCCTACTTATATTTTCCCTAAGGAATACATAAAACCCTTCAAATTATTAAAATATGTATCACATTGCATAAAATTAACAGCTAAATACCATCTCAGTAAAGCAAAAAAAACTAGTGCAAACTAGTTCTTATTTGAAATAACAATCAATGAAATAAGCGTAAAATATCATTATACGTAATAAACACCATCAATATCATTAAAAGAATAAATCCTATCGAATGAACCATATTCTCAATTTCTGGTTTTACTCTAGAACCTTTTATCTTTTCAATAATTAAAAATAATAGGCGTCCTCCATCAAATGCAGGAAGAGGTATAAAATTAATAAATCCAACATTAATACATAAATAAGCAGTTAAATACATTAATGATACAAAGCCAGCTCTTGCAGATTCACCAACGATATTAAAAATCCCAACTGGACCTGCTAAACTATTTAAACTAAGTTTACCTGTAATCAAATAGAAAATAATTAAGGCCATTTGTTCTAAAAGAGAAAATATTTTAGTAAATGCATAGCGAATTGCCGAAAAAAATCCGTGGTCTACTTCACTAGACAAGGTAAAACCATATACATATGTGTCTACTCCATCTACTTTCACAGTCTTTGGAGCAATCTTTTCAATACGTTCTATCCCATCCTCTCCAAGTACTGTAAATGTAATTTCTTGCCCATGATGTATTTGTAATTCTAAAGACAAACGATCAACACTATGAACCTTTGTACCATTCACCTTTACAATTTGATCTCCTGGTTGCAAAACTTCATATGCAGGGTATTCCGGCTCAACAGAATCGATATAAGCAACACCTGTAGTAGATCCATTCATCAATCCTACAAAAAATAACAAAATAACAGCCAGAGCAAAATTAAACAAAACACCCGCAGCAATTGTCAAAAAACGTTGGTACCATTTTTTTGAAACCAATTGTTTATCTGTCGGAATACTTTGATTCGCATCTTCCATATCCTCTCCAGCCATACTAACAAATCCACCAATAGGGAGTAATCGTACTGAATATACTGTTTCATCATTTTTTCTATGAAAGCTAAAAATCTTTGGCCCCATACCAATAGAAAATTCATATACATATACACCAAAGCGCTTAGCAAATAGAAAATGTCCTAACTCATGAATTAAAACAGTAATACCAAGCACTAAAACAAAATATAATAATGTCATATAAACCTCTTTTCTATATAATTGAGATAAAAAACATAAAACCTAGAATTACAAATATAATACTATCCAAACGATCTAAAATACCTCCATGTCCTGGCATGATATTTGAAAAATCCTTCTTCCCATAATAACGTTTCACAGCAGAAAAGAATAAATCTCCAAGTTGTCCTAAAATAGATAAAAACATTGTAATAAATAAAATTACATACAAAGATAAATTAGGGTCAATTACCGTATGATAGAATGCAGTCCCAACGAACATTCCTGCCAAAGTTCCACCAATCATTCCCTCCAACGTTTTATTTGGTGATATACTCTCTAACAATTTGGTTCTCCCAATCCATCTACCAACTAAAAAGGCATATGTATCGGTTACAATTGTAATAACAAATAAAAATAAAGTTAATGCTAACCCAATATTACGAACAGTAATCAATAGTGAAAAACTGGTCCCTAGGAAAAAAATTCCTCCTATCAAATAAAAAGCGTCTACTATACTATATTGACTTCGATCATGATATAGCACAACTGGAAGTGAAAATACTAAAAATAACCCAACAATAATTCTATAATCCATTGAATACATTAACTCCTGGCTATTTGTATTTACAAGGACAAATAAAGTCATAATAATATAAGATATAAATGTAATAAAATCAGGAAGCTCTTTACGAGCACTTTTAATATGTAAAAACTCCCATAAACTAATCATAGAAAGCACATAAATTGCTAAATTAAAAATCATGCCACCCCATAAGAATATTGGTATAAATATAATAAATGCTACCAATGCACTAATCACTCTCTGTTTCATCTTGTATTCCTCCAAATCTTCGATTACGCTTTGCATATACTTCTAAAGCGATATCCACCTGTTCCTCATTAAAATCAGGAAAATATATTTCTGGAAAATAAAATTCCGCATACGCTAGTTGCCACAGCATAAAATTGCTAACACGTTTTTCCCCACTTGTCCGAATTAAAAAATCAATTGCAGGTAATCTTTGATATAAATAAGCCTCAAAGACCTCTTCATCAATATCCTCTACCCGCAATCCACCTTGTACAATTTTTTTGACAGCATCTACAATTTCACTATGTCCACCATAATTTAAACAAACATTCAATATACCTCCTGTATTATGGCTAGTAAGGCGTTCAAGTTCGCGCAAGGTTTCTTGAACATTATCCGGAAGTGGCGATGCAATCCTACCCGAAAAAATAACCTTTATATTTGAATCCACAAAAAATTTATTTTCTTTCCTAAATTTATTTACAAATAAATTCATTAAAAAGGAAACTTCTGCTTCACTACGTTTAAAATTTTCTGTTGAAAATGCAAATATACTTAAAATAGATACACCCCTATTAAAAATATAAGGAACTATTTTCTTCAAGGTTTCAAAACCAGCAACATGTCCCTTACTTCTAGATAATCCCTTTTCTTTCGCCCATCTACCATTTCCGTCTAAAATAATAGCCATATGACGTGGTATTATTGTATTTTTCATGAATAATCACTACCTTATATGTATTATAATACAAAACAAAGTATAACGCAATACGAAAGAAAAAGGAGTTACAACTCCTAGTTCTCTGCTTCTTCTAACATATTTGTAATGAAAATACCATATCCACGGGTCGGTTCATCTACAACAACATGGGTGACAGCCCCAATAATATAGTCTCCTTGTATAATACTAGAACCACTCATACCTTGTACTACACCGCCAGTTTTTTCAAGTAATGCCTTATCTGTAATCTCAAATAAAATATTCTTTGTCTTTTGAGAGGAAGAATTATTAAGCTTTAGAATATTAATGTCATACTCTTGAACGTTTTGACCTTCCAAAACGGTCAGAATTGTAGCTTTTCCAACTTGAATGTCATCAACTTGTGCTACTTTATACAGTTTCTTATTTGGAAGCTCTTCTGTATAGGTACCAAAAATACCACTTTCGGTGTTTTCGGAAATTGTTCCCTGCTCACTATCCAAATAAAATTCAGCATTTTTTGACCCAGGTGTTCCACTAGAGCTTCGGTCAATACTCGTTACATTCGTTTCAAAAATTTTCCCATTTTGAATTTCAAGCAAGACACCCGTATTTTTTTCAACAATCTCATGTCCTAAGGCACCAAATAACTTTGTTTCTGGATCAATAAAGCTAAGTGTTCCAATTCCTGTAATACTATCTTTTACATACAATCCTGTTTTATAGACTGAATTCTCATCCTTAAAGATTTCAAGAGTAGTCGATTTCACTTGTCCATCTCGTTTGTAAGAAATAGAGATTTTCTCATTCTTAGATGTATTAATTTTAGATACCATATCATCAATAGAAGCAACTGGTTCATCATTAACCTTCGTTATGATATCTCCAACCTTAAGGCCTGCATCCATAGCAGGATTTTTTCCATTTACATCATACATTCCAACAACGATAACACCTGATGTTTCAATTTGAATTCCAATATTTTCACCACCAGGAATCAAGTAATCTGAATAAGCCAAAACACTTGTTGGTATAATAAATAATGAAAGAAGAAGGACAGATGTTTTTTTTAATTTTTTAAAAAACATGTAAACATCTCCTTATTTTGCAGGCTACAGTATTAGTATGAATTTTTTTAAAATTTATATAAACAGAAAATATTGGTAAAAAAACTTATAGAAAATCTATAAGCCATTTAATAGAAAAAAATTTATACTTCTTCTGTATCAAAATCGGAAAGTGTACCATCTTCATTGACAATTTTCGCAATTTGCTCTTCTACTGATTTCAATTGCTGATTGCATTCATTTACAAGTTGAACTGCTTCCTTATATTTCTCAATCGAATCATCAATTTTAATATCATCCTTTTCAAGTTCAATCACGAGTTCTTCCAATTTTGACATTTTTTCTTCAAATTTCATTTCTTTTTCCATTAAAGAACCTCCTTTGTATCTATAACAGATACTTTTGCCTCTCCATTAAAAATTCTAATTGTTAATATATCATCCTTATTAATTTTATGAATATCCGACACAGCTTGATCTGCTTTATAAATAACACTATATCCACGCTTTAATGTCGATAAAGGATTTACAAGCTCTAATTTATCAATCAAACTATTATATCGAAGCAAAGTAGTATCAAGTCTATTTCTCATAATTCGATTTACTTTATCAATAATATTTTCTAAGCGAGTATATTCACGATTACAAATCATCATAGGATTTACACTTTGAATTTTATCAAATAGCCAATCCAATCTCTGCATTTTCGTTTCATACATTCGCATGGGATTCTTAATTGCATACGAACTCATATATTTATCCAAAATCAATCTCTGCCTTCTAACTACATTGTGAATGGCATTTTGAACACGAATTTGATCTTTACGAATAAATTCTAGCAAATCGTTTTTTGTAATAGGAGTAGCGTCCTTTGCAGCCCCAGTTGGTGTTGGACTTCGATGATCTGCTACAAAGTCAGCAATTGTAAAATCAGGTTCATGTCCTACACCACTAATGACTGGGATTTTACATTCATAAATAGCCCTTGCTACAATTTCTTCATTAAAAGCCCACAAATCTTCAATAGAACCTCCACCTCTACCAACAATCAAAACATCCAGATTATAATCTTCAGCTCTCTTAATTTGCTTTACAATGTCATCTTTTGCAGATTCACCTTGAACCAAACAAGGAAACAAAATTGTTTCACACAAAGGATATCTACCTTTAATTGTCGATAAAATATCTCGAATAGCAGCTCCAGTTGAAGCAGTTACAATTCCTATGCGTTCAGGAAATTTAGGTAACGATTTAACTCTCTCTGGATTTTTATGATATATACCATTGGCCTCATAAAACAACCCCTCACTCATAAGTTGTCGCTTTAATTTTTCAAAACGAATTTGAAGTTCTCCAATTCCATCCTCTATCATATTATCAACATAGATTTGATATGTTCCTCTAGCTTCATACACAGTAACTCTTCCATGAACAAGTACCTTTGTTCCATCGGTAGGTTCAAATGAAAGCGTAGTAGCATCTTTAGACCACATCATCGCATTAATAACACTACCTTCATCTTTAATAGAAAAATATAAATGCCCTGTTGTATGCCTTTTAAAATTGGAAATCTCCCCTTTTAAATACATATTTTGAAAGATTTTTGAAGAATCAAAAACTCCCTTTAAACGAGAAGTAAATTCAGATATTGTTAAATATCTGTGTTCTTCCATAACAATCACCTACTTCTTATTATGATATACCTTATCCATAACACCATTAATCATTTTTCGAACACTATCATCACTATATAATTTAGCAAGCTCAACTGCTTCATTAATACAAACAACTTCTGGAGTATCTGTATATAACAATTCATAAATTCCTAATTTCAAAATTGCTTGATCTGTAAATCCTAAGCGATCAACAGTCCACCCATCCAAATATTGATTGGCAGTCTCTATCAATTCTTTTTCATATGTCATAACCCCATATACAGTATCTTTTACAAATTCATTATCAATTTCCACTACTTCTTTAATAACATCATCTACATCATATTGTATATGATTTTTTCTATATATTCCAATTTGATATAAAATTGTCATAATCTTCTTTCGCAACTCACTACGGTTCATCTGTTCCATACCTATCACCTTGATTCATTATACCATAGTTCAAAAAAAAACAAAAGAAAAAGGTGCAAAAACACCTCCACTATATGATTAATATGTGATAATGTCTTAAGTGTTAACTTGCGAAAATGTCTCGAT
>CAJTZW010000007.1 GCA_910584305.1 uncultured Bacilli bacterium | reverse complement strand
TCTTTACCGATGTTTGTTATAATAACAAAAAACATAAAGAAATCAAAATTCTAAACTTGAAATCTTTATGTTTAACATTATACGTGTTATAATAAAAATGGGTTACTACTAGTAACTTGATGGGGATACATTATATGGATGAAATAATAACTAATGAATTCATACAATATAAAATGGGTTTTACGAATGGTAAAAATGATATTATAGAGTTAACAAGGTTAGGCAAGATAATAGATTCTAAAGTGCCTGTTGATAAAATATCCACAGAATGGGCTATTTATGGATATAAAGATGCGATTGAATATTTTTCTGAAGCAATGAATCAGGGTATTGATGTTGCAGCGATAAGGGTTCGAGATGTAGTTAAAGAGATATTCCCAAAAAGAGTTGTTCAGTATAATACAGGGAGTTCACAAGAACTTCCAATTAGTACATTTAGGGTTAACAAATAAATTTAATTTAGGAGTGAGAAATTTTATGTTTAATTTAAAGAAAGAAATAATCAAAAAGAATTTGTTTTTAGCATTAGCAATTTTTTCCGCATTTATATTTATTGCGGGAGTATTGTGTACTATAATGGGAGATTCAAGTCCAGTTAAATTTATAATAAATGACAGTCCCATCAAAGTAGTGGTTCCACCTGCCTTCGTGTTTTTAGTAACATTTTCCTTATATAGAAATAGTAAAAAAGCTATTGAAGAAAATATAAGGTAATTCAAATTACAATTTAATAAGGAGGTGGGTGTTAATGAAAAATAAGAGTAAAATACTATATTATATTTTAATCGTATTATCCATAGTATTATTCATAGGGGCTATCAATCTATTCAATAATACAAGGATTATAGCACCTATTATTATAGTTATTAGTATATATTTATTTATAGGAGCAATTATTAAATTATGTAGGACAAATGATAAATTAAAAAATACTATTTTATGTGCTTTGGATTTATTATTTTGGTTGCCATAATAATTACAATTTGTAAGGAGATGAAGGGATGCCTAAAATTATATGGAGAGGTATAATAAAAAGTGAAAAAGATTTTCCTACTGCCAACATACCTAAAAATGCTCAAAAATTAGATGTTGAAGAAGATATGAAAAAAATGCAGATAAAAGCGTTGCCTTTTATGATTCCATCTATTTTACTATGCTTTATATGTATGTTTGTAAAGACATTTATTGCAAATGAAAAAATAATAAATGTAGGTTTTCTTTTTATAGGGATAATTATGGGATTCTTTTTAATAATTGTTCATGAATTATTACACGCTATTGCTTTTCCTAAAAATGCTATTGTATATATAGGCATAGTGCCGAAAAGTTTAACAGCAGTTGCATTATCTGCAAGTCCAGTGAAGAGAAATCGCTTTATTTTTTGAAGTATACTACCCATTATTTTGGGGCTGATTCCATTAGTTATATTTTGTTTTAGTAGTAATAATTTAAAAGAATTAAATGGAATATTGTTTGGAATAGCAATGATGGGGATGATAAGTGTTTATCCTGATATTTATAACATATTTAATGTTTTAAGGGTAGTTCCTAAAAATGCTATAATTCAAAATAATAAAAATCAAACATATTATTTTGAATAACAAATGCCATATAGAAGTAAAGGGTGTTATAATTGAATTGTAGGAGGGAAATATGAAAAAATTTGAATTCGTTTTGGTTACTATTAGTTTGTTTTTTACAGTGTTTCTATTGTCCGGTTGCGGAAAGGCTAGCGGTGTAGTGGATGATTCAGATCAAAGCGTTAAGGGAAAATCAGTTGCTGAGGTTTTAACTGAACAATTCAAGGATGAAATTAAAAGTGAAAAAGATATTGAGAAAGTTGCTTCTAAGATTTCAAAAAATGAAATTTTAGATATTCAAGTTGAAGTATCCGCTATTGAAAAAGGGGACTATATCAGTGGATTTCAAACTGAAATCCAAGGATTTGATAGAGCGGTTGCAATTAGACCAATGATTGGCTCTATTCCGTTTGTAGCATATATTTTTGAAGTGGAGAATGCAGAGCAGTTTGCCAAAAATCTAAAATCGAGTGCAGATTTAAGATGGAACATTTGTACAGAAGCAGATGATTTGGAAGTAGCTACTGTGGATGATTATGTGTTCTTTATAATGTCACCAGAAAACTTTGATCAAGAGTAGAATATATGCAAAATAAAAAAACAATAATGTTATTTTCTGCTGTATGTATTTTAATCTTTCATTTATGGATTTATGTCACTGATTTACAAATTGAGATGTATTTAAGGCAGGTATGTGTTATTGGGGTAGATTTATTCTTCTTTTTATCTGCATATTCAATTTCCAAAAGGGGAAAGATTGAATATAAGAGTTTTATGATTGATAGATTTTATAAAGTCTATTTCAAATTTATTATATTCTCGATTGTTGGGGCTTTGTATTTGAATTGGGATGGAATTCAATTTATTAAGGTAATTATGGGTATAGATTTTTTTGAAAAGGGTGGAGGATCATTTCTGTGGTTTTTACCGAGTATTATGTTGGTTTATTTGATAGTACCATTATATAAGAAAATGGATGAAAAGTATTCAAAAATAACTCCTTTTTTAACTATATTATTATATTTGTTTATTTCAATTATAGTTAGTTTATTTACTACTTATACGAGTTTATTTATTTTTACGAATAGAATACCAATTATTCTATTAGGATATTATTTTGCAAAACATAATATTTTTACATATTTAAACGATACCAAAGTGAGATACTGGATAACGACTATGATTACTTTAATATTTGGAATTATAATCTCGTATTTGGTATATGTGAATCATTTTAGGGTTGTTTGGTATAAGGATATATTTTATATTCTATATATTCCATTATGTATAGGGCTTGTTCTTTTATTAGATAAAATAGGGACAAATAAGTTAAGTAACTCTATTGGCTCAAGTACTTTGGAATTGTATGGGCTTCAAATGATATTTGGATTTAAGGTGGCAAACCTAGTGTTTAAATATATAAATATTAAATTATTTAGTAATATAGTTACAATGATATTTTTAATTATTATAGCAATCGTTGTGCGATATATATTTGACTTGCAGGATAAACTTAGATTCAGTACGACTATTAGAAGTAGGTAGTATTTATATACGAATTAGACTAAGAAGAGATGTATTCTTAGTTTTTTTATAAAATTCTATTGACAATTGAATATATATTCAACTATACTGATTATAGTTGAAGAATAACTCAACTAATATTCATATACTAGTATTGGAGGTGTTTTATGTCTAGAAATGAATTTTCTTGTGATTGCAATGTTATTCATAAGGAAGCGGTGGATGCAGTATTACAGAGTATGCCAAATGAGAATACTTTTAATAAATTAGCGGATTTATTCAAACTTATAGGAGATGCAACAAGATGTAAGATTCTATTTGCGCTAGATCAGAATGAAATGTGTGTTTGTGATTTAGCCAATGTGCTTAATATGACGAAATCATCAATTTCACATCAGCTTGCTGTTCTTAGAAGAAGTGATGTTGTTCGATGTAGGAAAAGTGGTAAGGAAGTATATTATACTTTAGATGATGAACATATTGTTAAATTATTTGAAATTGGCTTAGAACACATTAACCATAAAGGGTAATTTGTAATAGAAAGAAGGATTATGATGAATACATATAAATTTAAAATTAAAAATTTAGATTGTGCAAACTGCGCAAGTATTTTAGAAGGTTCTTTACAAAAAATTGATATTATAGAGAATGTTAGTATAAGTTTTATGACAGAAAGATTAACTTTTGAATGTACGGAAGAAAATAAGAATCAAGCAGTAGAACTTATTAGAAAGGTTATCAAGAAAGAAGAACCAGATGTGAAATTAGAGGAGGTATAATTATCATGAGCCGAAAAAGCAGTAGACAACTTATCAAAATCATCGTTTCTCTTTTACTAGTTGCTATCTCTTTCGTACTAAAGTTTGATATAGAGATATTTCATAATATTCTATATGTAATAGCTTATATGGTTGTGGGATATGATATTGTATTTAAAGCAGTAAGAAATATTTTTAGAGGAAAGGTTTTTGATGAAAATTTTTTGATGACAGTTGCTACTATTGGGGCATTTTGCATAGGGGAATTACAGGAGGCAGTCGCTGTGATGCTTTTTTATCAAGTAGGAGAATTGTTCCAAAGTTATGCGGTGGAAAAGTCAAGAAAATCTGTTTCTAGTTTGATGGATATACGACCAGATTATGCAAATGTATATCGTGAAGAGGGAACTTGTCGAGTAGATCCTGATGAGGTAAGAATTGGGGAAATCATATTCGTAAAACCAGGAGAGAAAGTCCCTTTAGATGGAATTATTGTAAAGGGTGATTCTATGCTGAATACAGTGGCTCTAACAGGGGAGGCCGTTTTACGAAAGGTAATGGTAGGTGATGAAGTATTAAGTGGTTGTATAAACTGTGAAGGCATTTTGAAAATTAAAGTGAGTAAGGCGTTTGAGGAATCAACGGTTAGTAAGATATTAGATTTAGTGGAGAATGCGGGATCCAGAAAGTCAAAGTCTGAAAATTTTATTGGTAAATTTGCAAGAGTATATACTCCAATTGTTGTTATTGTAGCTATCTTACTAGCAATTATCCCACCTCTTGTTGTGAAAGACGCTTTATTTCGTGATTGGTTTTATAGAGCGTTATCCTTTTTAGTTGTATCTTGTCCATGTGCTTTGGTAATATCTATTCCATTATCATTTTTTGGTGGAATAGGGACAGCTTCTAAAATGGGTGTTTTGATAAAAGGAAGTAACTATTTAGAAGCTCTTGCAAGTACTGAGGTTGTCGTATGCGATAAGACAGGAACTTTAACAGAAGGTGTATTTAAGGTACAAGAAATAAATCCTATAGGTTGTTCGCAAGGCGATTTATTACGATATGCATCAATGGCTGAAAGTTTTTCTACGCATCCAATTGCACTTTCATTAAGACAGGCTTATGATAAAGAAATTGATGAAAAAACTGTTACTGAAACGCAAGAGATTTCTGGTAAGGGTATTAGATCAGTGGTAGATGGAAAGATAGTTTTGGTTGGAAATGAAAAACTGATGGAAGAGTATAATATTACATTTGAGAAGAGTGAACAAGTTGGAACACTTCTTTATGTTGTAATAGATGAAAGTTTTTCAGGAACAATCTTAATTGCTGATAGAATTAAAGAGGATTCATATAAAGCAATTCAGTTATTTAAAGGTAATAATGTTGAAAAAGTGGTTATGCTAACAGGGGATCATGAAAATATTAGTGCTTCTATAGCGAATGCTCTTCAGATAGATGAATATCATGCAGAATTATTACCACAGGATAAAGTTTTTTATTTGGAAAAATTGATGACTGAGAAGTCATCTACAGGAAAGCTTGTTTTTATTGGAGATGGAATCAATGATGCACCAGTTTTAGCATTGTCTGATATAGGAGTAGCAATGGGTGGCCTTGGTAGTGATGCTGCAATTGAAGCAGCGGATGTGGTTATTATGACAGATGAGCCATCAAAGGTGGCAGATTCTATCCAACTTTCTAAAAAAACAATGAGAATTGTAAGACAAAATATAGTTTTTGCTATTGCAGTCAAAATTGGTGTGTTAATACTCAGTGCTTTTGGTTTTGCTAGTATGTGGACAGCCGTATTTGCAGATGTTGGAGTATCTGTACTTGCGATTATGAATGCTCTTCGAATTTTAAGAATGAAAGTTATGAAATAAAGGGGTGACTGTCTTGAAAGAAATAATTTTAAAGATAGGTGGTATGACTTGTAGTGCCTGTTCATCGGGATTGGAGAAATATTTAAGTAAACAAAAGGGAGTTAAAAGTGTCAATGTAAATTTGGTATTATCGATTGCCACCATTCAATATGAAGATATAAGTAAGAAGGATATAGAGTTCTATATAAAAGAAGCAGGGTTTATTAGTTTAGGAGAATTTAAGGGAATAGAGACAAAAGAAACAAGAAAAGAAGATAAAGTTCAATTGATTTCTTTAGGAATTTTTATTGTATTTATTATGTATATTTCTATGGGACATATGCTAAGTTTACCTATAATTCCTTTCGTTAATCATAATTATCCAATCATTTTGGCAACTGTAATGTTGCTCTCAACACTTCTATTTTTATGGTATGGATATGACATATTAAAAAGTGGTATAAAAAATCTACTTCATAAAATGCCTAATATGGATACTTTGGTCATGTGTAGTGTACTCTTTAGTTTTTTTTATAGTCTTTATGGATATATTGGTATAATCTTAGGGATGAATGAATATCTTGGTAGTTTATATTTTGAATCTACTTGTATGGTTATCTATTTTGTTAAACTAGGAAGATTTATAGAGGATATCAGTAAAGATAAAACGAAAGATGCTATAAAAAAATTGGTGACTATTACACCACAAAATGCTACTTTAAAAGTAGATGGTGAGGAAAAACAAGTGTCCATAGATGAAGTGAAAAAGGAAGATGTCTTAGTGTGCAGGTCTGGGGATAAAATCGCAGTAGATGGTGTTGTTCTCAGTGGAAAAACTTATGTTGACGAAAGTTTTATCACGGGGGAGAGTCTTCCAGTATTAAAGAGTATTGGAAGCAATGTTATTGCGGGATCAATTAGTTATGATGGATACATTGAATATAGAGCCAAACGCATTGGAAAAGAATCTACCATATCTGAAATAGTAAAACTGGTTGTTGAAGCTACAAGTACCAAAAGCAAAATTCAAAAGATAGCGGATCGAATTAGTGGGTATTTTGTGCCTATTATTTTTATAATTGCACTCTTAACCTTTCTAATACAAATGATGTGTGGATTTTCTTTTGAAAAGGCATTGATTCACATGGTTACTGTTCTTGTAGTAGCTTGTCCATGTGCTTTAGGTTTAGCAGTTCCTTTGGTAGTTGTTGTCAGTAATGGATTGTGCGCTAAAAGAGGGTTGTTTTTGAGAAATAGTGCAGTTTTAGAAAAAGCGAGGGATATTGATACGATTGTATTTGACAAAACTGGAACTTTAACATTGGGGAAATTAAGTATATTTAAGTTTTTTAATTATTCAGAATATAATGATAATAAGTTATTAAATCTTGTTTCTAATCTTGAACAAAATGCATCACATCCAATTGGTACAGCCTTTGAAATAAGTAAAAAATTAGAAGTAAAGAATTTTAAAACATTACATGGTATTGGTATTTATGGAGAAATAAGTGGTAAGGAGTATTACTTAGGTAATGATAAAGTATTATCTAAATTAAGAATAAAAAATGATTATAGGAAGAATGACTATGATTATTTAGTTCAAAATGGATGCAGTATTATTTATGTCATTGAAGATAATATTGTTGTTGGACTCATTGGAGTAAGGGATATTATAAGAACAGATGTGCAAGATACCATTCATGAGTTTACCAAGAATCATATAGAGGTGGTTATGTTGACAGGAGATAATGAAGTAACAGCTGCGTTGATTGCGAATGAACTTGGAATAACAAAAGTTATAGCAAATGTATTACCACAAGAGAAGGAAAAATATATAAAACAATTTATTGAGAACGGTAGGAAGGTGATTATGGTTGGGGATGGAATTAATGATGCCCCAGCTCTCGTCAGTGCGACAATCGGAATTAGTGTAAATGATGGCACAGATGTTGCTATGGATTCAGCGGATGTTATTTTAATGAATAATGATATGGGGAATATTCTTGATTTAATAGCGATTAGTAAGCAATCTTATCATGTGATTCAGCAAAATTTGTTTTGGGCATTTTTCTATAATGTTTGTATGATTCCAATTGCTATGGGATTATTTTATAATATAAATATGACACCTATGTTTGGAAGTATAGCAATGATTTTTAGTAGTTTGACTGTAGTATTAAATTCGTTAAGATTTGGGAGAGTGAAGAAATGAAGAATATTGAATTCAATATTGAAGGAATGAAATGTGAAGGATGTGTAAACAGAATAAAGAATGTCTTATCTACAATTAAAGGTATTGATTCTGTTAATCTTTCATTAGAAACTAAGAAATTAACAGTAGCAGTAAAAAGGGAAAAGGTAGTAGAAGAGGTGATTAAAAAGATTGAATCTTTAGGTTTTGGAATATCTAAATAGTAAATCACGTAGAAGATTTGCTTTTTTCATGCTACAATATTGTAAATAGAGTGATAAATAGTAATTTAGGAATTAGAAAGATGAGGTGAAATTATGGTACATTTAGATATTGTGATGATAAATCAAAAGAATTAAATAAGATTTTAGATGGTAGTAAAACAATGATTATAAGAGGTGTAGCAGGAAGAAAGATACCACATAGTAGAGTGTTTAAAGATGATATACTTTACTTTATGGAGAAAGGATTAAAGAAAATTAGTGCTAAAGCCATAGTAACTGATGTTCAAAATTTTGTGAAGTTATCTGAAGAAGAAATAACTAGAACTATTGAAGATAATAATAGTAAATTACAATTAACTGATAAACAAAAAGAAAGATGGCATAAAAAATGTCTATGTTTAGTGGAGTTTAATAATGTAGAAAGTATTGATCTATTAGATTTTGATCATCAAGGAAATATGGATGATTGGCTAATTATAGAAAAAATAGAAGATGTTGTTGTAGGAACAAGTATTCCATATAATTACGAAAAATCAAGATTCTAGAGGTGAGATTTTATGGCAATGTGGAATCCGTGGCGAGGATGTAAAAAATGTAGTGATGGATGTTTGCATTGCTATATTCATAAAGGCGATTCAAAAAGAAATGTTAATACTAATGAAATAGTAAAAACAAAAGACTTTGGTAAAGCAATAGAAAAATTAAAAAATGGTAATTATAAAATGAAATCTGGAATTGTCTATCTATGTTTTTCTACTGATTTCTTAATAGAGGAAGCAGATGAATGGCGAGATGACTGTTGGAAGATGATAAGAGAAAGACAAGATTGTACTTTCCTATTTCTAACTAAAAGAATAGATAGATTTATGAAATGTATTCCAAATGACTGGAATAATGGGTACGATAATGTAGTTGTGTGTTGTACTATTGAAAATCAGAAAAATGCCGATTATAAATTATCTATATTTAAAGATTTACCAATAAAGCATAAATGTATTACAGCACAGCCATTATTAGAAAGGCTTGGTATAGAAAAATATCTTGATGATATTGAATTAGTTGTTGTTGGGGGAGAATCTGATATAAGTGCAAGACCATTAGATTTTCAATGGGTATTAGATATTAGAGAACAGTGTATAAGAAAAAATGTTAGTTTTGAGTTTAGACAATGTGGAACTTATTTTATAAAAGATGGAAGACGATATAAATTGCAAACAAAAGATTTAATTAAACAAGCCAAATTATCTAATATCGATTTTAAAAGTAATCGCTAAATTACAATTTAGGAGTGAGATGAAGTTTTATGGATTTAAAGAAAATAGAAAAATTTATTGATAAGCAGAGTATGAGTTTTATATGTTCTATTGATAATGAAAATTATCCTAATGTGAAAGCAATGCTAAAACCTAGAAAGAGAAATGGATTAAAAGAATTTTATTTCTCTACTAATACTTCATCTATGAGATTAAAACAATATCAAAAAAATTCTAATGCTAGTATATACTTTTATCATAAAGGATTAATTAAGTATATTGGTGTTATGTTAAAAGGAACAATGGAAGTATTAACAGACCAAGAAACTAAAAATATGATTTGGAAAAAAGGGGATACAATGTTTTATAAAAAAGGTGTAACTGATCCAGATTATTGTGTTTTAAAATTTACTGCTACAAGTGGTAGATATTATTGTGATTTAGAGACAGAAAGTTTTGATATAGAGTAATACAAATTACAACCTGAGAGGTAGGAACTATGAAATTAGAGAATATGAGTTTGGAAAAATTATGGGAGTTGTTTCCAATAACATTCATAGATGGTACAGATGATTTTAAAGATATTTATTTAGATGAAGAGAGAAGTTTAACATTCTTGTTGGGTAATTATATAAGTAGAATAAGTCATATTGGAAGTACCTCAATTGCAAATATAAAAGCAAAACCCATTGTTGATATTTTGATAGAAATAAATTTTGATAATAGAGATATTGTAAAAAATGTATTGACTAATAATAATTATATTTTAATGAGTGAAGATATAGATAAAATATCATTTAATAAAGGATATACGATGAATGGGTATGCTGATAAAGTATTTCATGTGCATATAAAAAAATATGGAGATTGTGATGAATTATACTTTAGAGATTATCTTAATGAGAATCAACTAAAAGCTAAAGAGTATGAGAAATTAAAATTAGAATTATTTCATAAATATAACCCTAATAGAGATTTATACACTGCTGGTAAGAAAGAATTTGTTGATGAAATAGTTAATTTAGCAAGGAAAAAATATAGAGATAGATATTAGAAAATAGTAATTTAAAAGTGAGTTGTTATGTATGAAGAATAAATATAAAACTATTTTAGGTGATGGTAGTTATTCTTGGGTTAATAGCAGGTGTAGTTGATTATAATAGGATTAAGAAAGATAAAATTCCTATTTTCTGTATTCTATTTACAGATGATTCTACTTGTAAAGTAACCTATATTGGTGTAGGTTATAAAGTTATTCGATATACTGGGTTTTCTATTAATGAGCCATTTAAAAATAATATTGGCGTTAGGTTTGGATTGGTTTATGCATTATGAATTAGAAGAGACAGAAGCTGAACCGATAGAAAATATTGATATCATAGATTTATTTTGTACAAGGGAAAATACAATGTCAAACCAATAGGTTTAATATTTTAGTGAATTATCAAGTGGAGGTGGAAAGATGAGAAGTTTAGTTAAATAAGTTAGGCATAAACTTTGATTATGCCATAGTATTAGGAGGCATAATATGTTAGAAGTTAAAAATGTAGATATCATGTTATCTAATAGATATTTAATTCAATCATTAACACTGCATTTAAATAAAGGGGATAAGCTTGCCGTTATAGGTGAAGAGGGAAATGGTAAATCAACTTTACTAAAAGCATTACTAGGAATATGTGAATATGCTACTATCACTGGGACAATTGATTTTAAAGGTCATACAGTTGGTTATTTAGAACAGTCAGTTAGTGAAGAAAATTTGCACAAAAAAGTATATGATTTTTTGTTTAAAGATGATTTTGCGTATTATGACAAGATACATGAGTTGTATGGCTATTTTGAAACTTTAAAAATTGATGATACGATACTAGAACAGGTTATGCATACTTTATCCGGAGGAGAAAGGGTTAAAGTTAGTATCGTAAAACTTTTATTAGATAAATATGATATTTTGTTATTGGATGAACCTACAAATGATTTGGATATAGAGACATTAGAGTGGTTGGAAAACTTTATGAATACAATTGATAAACCAATTATATATGTTTCCCATGATGAGACACTATTATCTCGCACAGCTAATATGATTTTACACATAGAGCAAATCAAGAAAAAGACAGAATGTAGGCATACACTTTTACGAATGGGTTATGATAGTTATGTAGAGAATCGATTACGGTCTATTGAACATCAAGTACAGATATCTAAATCTGAAAGAAGAGAATTTAATAAACAACAAGAGAAATTAACACGAGTAATGCAGAAAGTTGCATACAAGCAAAATACAATTTCTAGGAAGGATCCACATGGTGCACAGGTTTTAAAAAAGAAGATGCATTCTTTAAAATCTCAAGAAAGAAAATTAAATAATGCTGAACTTACTGAAATGCCAGATATAGAAGAAAGTATTCACTTCTTTTTTGAAAATGTTACAATTCCTAGTAGTAAGGTGATTATACGATTAGATATTAAAGAGTTGTGTATGCATGGAAAAGTTTTGTCAAAAAATATCAAATTGGATATAATTGGTAACATTCATTTGTGTATTATAGGAAAAAATGGAGTTGGAAAAACAACTTTATTAAAGCAAATTTATGAGCAATTAAAAACAAGAACAGATATACATGTTGGTTATATGCCACAATTTTATGAGGACATATTAGCTCAGTATGATAATGTATTGGATTTTTTTAGTACTAAGGATAAAGAAACTCTTACAAAAGTAAGAATGTATTTGGGTAATATGAATTTTACAAGGGATGAAATGGAAGGAAAGATTAAAGATTTAAGTAATGGAACAAAGGCTAAATTATTTTTAATGAAGTTTGCTTTTGATGGATGTGACGTTTTATTACTAGATGAACCAACTAGAAATGTGAGTCCGCTTTCTAACCCTGTGATAAGAAAAGTTTTAAAAGAATTTAAAGGAACAATCATTAGTGTATCCCATGACCGTAAATATATGGATGAAGTGATTGATGAATTATATATTTTAAGTAAAGAGGGTATAATGAAAAAGAAATAGTTGTACTATTCTTTTTTTGTGTATATTTTAAATAATTTGGAAAATACTATAAAAGAAAAGTTACATTATTAGACATTTTATTTCGACAATTTTTTTGAAATATGATTGACTAGTAGTCTGTAATGTGATATATTTATACTGTAAATAATAAAGGAGGATTTTACATGAGAAGTAACAAAGGTTTTACATTAATTGAATTATTAGCCGTTATCGTTATTTTAGCGATTATTGCATTAATTGCAACACCAATGGTATTAAATACTATTGACGATGCAAGAAAGGGAGCTGCACAATCAAGTGCGTATACTTATATTAAAGAAGTAGAAACAAAGATTGCACTTAATATGATGAATGGTAGTAATAATGCACCTACATTAATTACAGATGTTGATTTTGCTAAAGTAAAAGGTGATGCTCCTACTTCTGTAACATTAAATCTAGAAAATGGTGTTATTCAAAGTGGTACTCTTGTTATCAAAGGTTATACTATCGCTTATGATGGTACAGTAGCTACTGTAACAAATCCATAAAAAAGTCCGAAGGACTTTTTTTGTTGCTTTTTTTGTTCATTTAAAGTACTATAGAATTAGGTGAAAATAAATGAAGTATTTTTGTACAAAAATTAAAGAGAAAAAAATTATATTATATTTGTTAGCCTTTTTGATTCCTGTTTTAATTGCAATTATAGGATTCTATACTTGTTTACGGTTTAAGTCTACTGGAAATTTGGTTCCTACATATGGGGATTTACAAGCACAGTATATCAATTTATTTACGTACTTACAAAATGTCCTAAAGGGAGACGCATCCTTTATATATAGTTTTTCTAAAGGTCTTGGGGGTAATATGGCAAGTACTATTGCATATTATTTGCTCAGCCCTTTAAATTTACTAATTGTATTTGTATCACAAAGTAATATTCCTTTTATGATATTGGGTATTATTATATTAAAAATGGGACTTGCTGGTCTTTGTATGTATATATTTTTAAGTTATACATTTAAAATGAAAAGTATTAAACTAGTATTATTTAGTACTTGTTATGTTGCTAGTGCTTATGTTGTTAATTTCTATTTTTGTGTTATGTGGTTAGATGCTATATATATGGCACCATTAGTTTTTTTAGGAATTAAAAGGCTTGTAGAAGGCAAATCTTCTTTTATGTATATTTTGTGTTTAGCTCTTAGTATTATGATGAATTATTATATGGGGTATATGTTGTGTATTTTTTGTTGCATTTATTTTCTATATGAAGTCATTATGCAAGGAAAATATAAAAATAAAAAAGATTTCTTTTCTTTATTCCTCCGATTTGCAATTTCTTCTATTTTAAGTGGAGTCATTAGTATGGTTGTGTTAATTCCAATGCTTGTGGATTTAAATGGTACTGCTAGGGCTCTTGGAAATTACCAAGGTGGTGCTACGTTATCAACTGTTCATAATGTTTATGATTATTGGCAACTTATCTATCGAACACTCATCGGTTCTTATAGTGCAGCTGATATTCTTGAATATCAGTCAATTAATTTATATTTTGGACTCATCTGTTTACCACTTATATATTTCTATTTTGTAAATAAAAATATACCAAAAAAAGAAAAGATGTTTTCTTTCGGCATGATTGTATTTTTTATTTTAAGTTATAGTATTAAATATATAAATTATATATGGCATGGCTTTGCGTTTCCAAATGGGTTAAATTATCGCTTTATGTTCTTATTTATGTTTTATTTTATTTATATGGCATGCCGTTCTTTCCTATGTATTGATGCGATTAAAACAAAACATTATTATATATTTGGCTTTGTTTATATGCTACTTATGAATGGGATGTTCATATATTCTACATATGTAGATAATTTGATACCTATGTATATTTCAATTGGACTTATATTCTTATATTTATTTATTCTTAAGTATTTAGGAAATACTAAAAATTGTGAAAAAAATAGGAAAGATTTAATGGTACTTGTACTTTTGCTCGTTATAGGAGAACTAATTTTTAATGTATATTATTCTTTGCATTCGTATTTTGGAACTACATCCAAAGAGTATTCTGATTATATTGAGATATATGGAAGCAATATAGATAAGTATAAAAGTGGCTCGGATGATTTTTATCGCATGAATCAGCAAGATTATTTTACTTCTAATGTCGGGTTACTTTTTAATTACAATGGTATAGAATCTTTCTTATCAACCAATAATGTGTCATCATTGAATTTTTTGAAATTGAATGGTTATTTTGCCAATGAAATTAGTTCCATTGTTTCTTCTAATGATCATATACTTATGGACTCTATTTTGGGCGTAAAATATTATCTAACTAAATCCAGTTGTGGGACTGGGTATGAACAAATTGATTCTTTTAAATATTCGGCTATGTCTGGCTACTTATATGGCTTAACGCAGGCGGATGTTCATATTTGTAAGAATTCTCATTCGCTTTCAGTCGGGTATATGGTTGATAGTGATTGGGATTCATATGGAAGTGATGTTCAAAATGTTAGCTATTTAGAAGTTAGTCAATCTATTGTAAATTCAATGCTAGGTAGCTCTAGAACATACTATAGTCTGATTGATATAAAAGATCAGGAATCTTATCAATATAAAGTGATTATGCCATCAGATGGGAGCCGAGTTTATTTATCCATTATGTATTATGATTCACCTGATACTTTGAATATATATGTAAATGATTCACCAGTTGAAAGTTCCCAATATTATCATAGCTCAATATTTGCCCTTAATAACGAATATCCTGGAGAAGAAGTTACTATAAAACTTGAGGCTAAATATGGTGATGAAGTGAAAGATGAAGAGAAACGTTTAGGTGTAGTATATTTTTATAAAGAAAATATAGATGAGATTTATGCTTCCTTAGAAGAATTGAATCAGTATTCTTTTGATGTTGAACGTGTTACAGCAACTTCTATTAAGGGTAAGGTCGTATCCACAAAAGATAAGCCAATTCTTCTGTTTACAATTCCATATGAAAAAGGATGGACTGTATATGTAGATGGTGTTGAAACTAGTTATGAGTGTTTGTATGATGCATTTATAGGTGTTTCTTTAAAAGAAGGTGAACATGAGGTAGAACTTGTGTATCAAACACCAGGAATAAAGACAGGACTTTTGGTTTGTAGTATTGGAATTATTTTGACAGGAGTGTATTTGTCTTTTGAGCATAAAAAGCAAAAGAAAGTCAAATAAAGCTTGAAATAAAAAGCAAACAATGATATAATATCAGTGTTTGTAAGAAGGGAGGGATTATCAATGGCTACAGTAGTTGTAAAAAACGGAAATGTAGATGGTGCCTTAAAAACATTAAAACAAAGAAATGCAAAAGATGGTTCCTCAAAAAAAGTTCGTGAAAGACAAGAAGGTTATTTAAAACCTGGTGCAAAGAGAAGAAAGGAAAAAGCGGAAGCTATTAAAAATAGTCACAAGAGAAATCGTAATAATCGTAATAATTATTAGTAAGAGAGCCGTATGGCTCTTTTATAACATAGGAGGAATTTTATATGAGGGAAAGAATTTTGAATGATCTAAAAGAGGCGATGAAATCTCAGAAGAAGGATGAGCTGATGGTGATTCGAATGGTGAAGGGTGCTATTCAAATGGAAGAGTTAAATGTGAAGCATGAACTTAGTGATGATGAAGTAATTGCTATCATTGGAAAGCAGATTAAGACAAGAAAAGAATCAATTGTTGAGTTTCAAAAGGGAAATCGTAATGATTTAATAGAAAAAACAGAGGCAGAAATTCAGATATTAGAAAAATATATGCCAGAACAGTTATCAGAGGAGGAAATTTCTACATTAGTTTCTACAGTATTTAATGAGGTCCATCCGACCGCTATGTCTGATATGGGACGTATTATGGGGAAGTTAACACCATTATTAAAGGGAAAGGCTGATATGGCAGAGGTTAGTAAATTGGTAAAAAATAGGTTGAATGAAAAATAATAGAGAAAACTATTATTTTTTTTTCTTTTTGACATTTTTTTCTATTTTGTTTCTATATACTGTAAATAAGTAGGTGATTATATGGTAAGGCATAGAAAAAAATTTGTGGCTAAGAAAAGAAAAAAATTAGGACTTCTAAAGTTCGTATTCGTTGTTGCTAGTATATATCTTTTGTATTCTATTGTTACTGGATTCTTTTTGAAATTCCAACTTGCAAATTCTAATCAGGAATTTATTGAAAGATTATTACAGGATTCAAACCACCATATTTTATACGAAAAAAGTAATCATAATTTATTTAATCGATTTTTATTATGGATATCGAATGTCAACTTACAAAAACCGACGGATATGTTGGAAAGCGTATTTGGATATGAAAAAGGAGAAGGAAGTACGACTCTTGTTTATCATGATGCGAGTGAAGGAGAAGATTTAGATCTTGATTTAAGCAACTATATTCAGGATCCCAATCCTGTTGATATAAATAATCCTAGAGTTTATATCTATAATACCCATCAGTTGGAAGCATATAGTGCTACGAATTTTGAAGCGTATAATATTACTCCGAATGTTATGATGGCTTCTTATTTGTTTAAAGAAAAATTAAATAAATTAGGAATTAGTACTATGGTAGAAACTTCTAATATTACAGACTTTTTAGCAATCAATGGATGGGATTATGCGAGTAGTTATAAAGCAAGTCGGTTTTATATGTTAGATACGGTTAATAAATATGATAGCCTGGATTTGTTAATTGACTTGCATAGGGATGCGATTGGCAAAGAACTTTCTACTGCCCAGATTAATGGTAAAAGTTATGCGAAAGTATTATTTGTAGTTGGGCTTGATTATGAAAATTATGAACCCAATTTAACACTTGCTAATACATTAAATGATATGATTAAAGCAAAATACCCAGGACTTAGTAGAGGGGTTATTAAGAAAACAGGTGCGGGGGTCAATGGCATTTATAATCAGGATGTTGCAGATCATGTAATTTTAATTGAATGTGGTGGTATGGAAAATAGTATTGAAGAAGTTATGAATACAATTGATGTACTTTCTATTATAATCTCTGAATATTTGGGTGATGGTAATGAAAACTGAAGATAAGAAGAAATTGTGTAATAAAATATTTAGTAGAATTTTACTTGCCTTATTTATAGCTTTTTTGGCGATTTATGTTTCCTCTGCTACTGGGTATTATGAATTTGAGCAACATAACAAAATGGTTCTAACAGAAGAGAAAATTCGTGAATTTGAACAGGATGTCGCAGATGGTAAAGAGGTAGATATTAAAAATTATATTGTTAAGGATACTCCTAGTTACCAGAATAATCTTTCTAAATTGGGGAATAGTTTTTCTACTCATTTAGAAAGTTTTGTCCAATCAGGAATTGAATCGACATTTAAGTTTATTGGTAAGTTACTTGGAACATAAAATGATAAAAGAGTCTAGGGAAGAATAAATAGATTTTTGATATTTATATATTCAAAATATTGTTGACAATTTGCATTTTTAGAATATTTATAGTATATTACGTGTGTTTGGGGGAATTTTGCAATGAATAAATTAAAAAAGAAAATCGCACTAGTATGTATCTCAAGCCTAATTGCTAGTAACGGCTTAGTTAGTTGTAAGAAACAAAATGATACATCAGATATACAGAAAATCAAAAATGAACAAAATGATTTTGATGAATTTAATGAATCAAAAAAATTAATTGTTGATATTTCTAATAATTTGTTGCAAACTAGTAAAATTTTAATGAATTATAATTCTTATTTACAGGAAATAGGTTCTAGCAAGCGTTTAACACAAGAGGATTTAAAGATTATTGAAGTGAATACAAATAATGGAGAGAATCCTGCTATTTTAACAATCAAATTGAATGATAGTGAATATGTACAGGTAGGAAGTGATTATATTATTGCTGCTACAGAAGAAAGAGAACTACTTTTAGTAAACTATTTATTTGACTTAGATTTATTTACAGGTAGTAAATTGGTAGAAGATAATTTTATCGTATTAGATAATGTTTGGGATTATATTTCTGCAAATAATATTGAGCCGATTGGATATACTACACAGAAATATTCGTCTTGGAGTGACAGTGATGCGGATTTCGTTAGGACATTTTATGGTGATGATGTTTTAGAATGTCTACAGGAAAATGGATTCCCACTTCCTTTGTATGATGTATCTGATTTTTATATGGCATACCAAGAGAAAAATGTATTTCGTAAAATTAAATAAAAGAATATTTTGTATAAAATACTCTTTTTTAATGGTATAATAGGAACATGGTGATGTTATGAAACAGGAGAACATTCGAAATTTTTCTATTATTGCTCATATTGATCATGGAAAAAGTACACTTGCAGATCGTATTTTGGAGGTCACAGGGGCAATTACAGAAAGAGAAAAACAAGATCAACTTCTTGATAATATGGATATAGAAAGAGAACGTGGAATTACTATTAAGTTAAATGCTGTAAGTTTAAATTACAAATATAAGGGGGAAGAATACTTATTACATTTAATTGATACACCAGGGCATGTTGATTTCTCTTATGAAGTAAGTCGTAGTTTGGCTGCTTGTGAAGGTGCGATTTTAGTTGTGGATGCAGCACAGGGCATTGAAGCCCAAACACTTGCTAATCTATATTTGGCTTTAGAGAATAATCTAACAATTATACCTGTTATTAATAAGATAGATCTTCCAAATGCTGATCCTGAAAAGGTCAAAAAAGACCTCATTGATACACTTGGATTTAAAGAGGATGAAATTGTATTAACTAGTGCTAAAAATGGGATTGGAATTGAAGAACTACTTGCTACTATCATAGAAAAGGTTCCGTCTCCAGCTGGTGCTACAAAGGGAAGTTTACAGTCTCTTATTTTTGATAGTTATTTTGATGCTTATCGAGGTATTATTACTTCTATACGTGTTGTAAATGGAAGTGTACATGTAGGGGATAAAATTCGTATGATGGCAACAGGTGCTATGTATGAAGTGGTAGAACTTGGTGTTCATACTCCACATGAAGTAAAAAAGAATTGTTTAGAAACTGGTGAAGTTGGGTATTTGTGTGCAAGCATAAAAAGCATTGAGGATGTAAAAGTGGGGGATACCATTGTACTTGCTAGTGACATAAATCCAGAAGCACTACCAGGGTATAAACCAATGAAACCTATGGTGTTTTGTGGTTTGTATCCAATTGATTCTAGTAAGTTTCCAGATTTAAGAGAGGCTCTTGAAAAGTTAAAGTTAAATGATGCTGCATTAGAGTTTACTCCAGAAACTTCCAAGGCACTTGGGTTTGGCTTTAGAACAGGTTTTTTAGGACTTTTACATATGGAGATTATCGAAGAGAGAATAGAAAGAGAATTTAATATTGATTTAATTGCGACCAGTCCTTCTGTAATTTATGATGTGGAACTAACTGATCATAGCCATCTTATGATTGATAGTCCTGTAAAACTTCCGGATAGAGGAAGAATCTTGGATATTAAGGAACCATATATTTTAACCAATATCTTTGTTCCGAGTGATTATATTGGCCCAATTATGGAGCTTTGTCAAAATAAAAGAGGAAATTATGTTTCTATGGAATATTTGGATCCAACAAGAGTTAATATTCATTATGAAATTCCTTTATCTGAAATCGTGTATGACTTTTTTGATCGATTAAAATCTACAACCAAAGGATATGCATCATTTGATTATGAGATGATTGGATATAAAAGTAGTAATTTAGTAAAGATGGATATATTATTAAATGGAGAACCTGTGGATGCTTTGTCCACAATTGTTCATAAAGATTTTGCTTATAATCGTGGAAAAATTATTGTTGAAAATTTAAAGAAATTGATTCCAAGACAGCAATTTGAGGTTCCAATTCAGGCATCGATTGGTGCCAAAATCATTGCTAGAGAAACTATTAAAGCGGTTCGTAAAAATGTACTAGCAAAATGCTATGGTGGAGATGTTACTAGAAAGCGTAAATTATTAGAAAAACAAAAAGAAGGTAAGAAAAGAATGAAGATGGTTGGAAATGTAGAGATTCCACAGGAAGCATTCTTATCTGTTTTAAGTATGGATGATGATACGTAATAAATTTTTTTCTCATACATATATTTTAGTGTATGAGAAAGGAATGTTACAATGGGAAGAACAAATCATCATGTTGTAATCGAGCAAAGGGCATTAAGGTTAGGGGAAAAATTTATTTTATGTAAAGGAGCAACAGTACGTAGTCTAGCTGAAGATGAAAATTTTTCTAAATCAACTGTACATAAAGATTTAGCAGAACGCCTAAAGGATATAGATTTGGATTTGTATGGAAAGGTTCGTGCAAAGCTAGATGCTAATAAGGAAGAGAAGCATCTTCGTGGCGGAGAGGCTACAAAACAAAAGTATTTGAGTTTAAAACAAAGTAGATGATAAAATCTACTTTTTTCTTGCATTTTTTTAAATAGTTGTTATAATAGTACGAGGAAATGAGGGGAAGGTATATGGACAATAGCGCAAATGTGGAATTTGATAGGGAACTGTTACAGGTAATTGTTAAGTTATTTATCAATCATACTGATTATGATACAATTGCAAAGGAAACAGGAGAAAGTGTAGAGTTTATCAAAAAGGTTTTAGATGATAAGGATAAAATTCTGGATTGTTTCGATAAGGATATTTGGAAGTTAATAACTATAAGAAGACAGGAATTGCAACCAGTTGAAAAAGCGCATGAGAAAATGCGTGCATATAAACAAACTATGTTAAATCTTATATATTATATGTCAAATAGTTTATATAACTATGAAGAAATTGCAAAACGTATATTTGTAGGGGAAAAAATGATTCCAGATATGCTTGCAAATGAAGACTATATTCGAACAGAATTTGGAGATGGTGTAGTGGACTTACTTCAAAAATCAATTGAAATTAGAAAAACATTACCTATCAATAGAAAAGATATGTTTATTGTAAGAGATCCAGAGTATCGCTGTTTGATTTATCCAGATGTTTTTAATGTTACCAATTATCAGTTTTCTCTTCTTCAAAAGGTGGCCTACTTTTTTCAGTATAATGGAGATATGAAAAGAATGGCTAAGGATCATGGATATCATATAAATGAACTTGTAGCATCTTTAAATGACGATTGTTTAAAAGATATATTATTACCAAATGTATATGAAAAACTAAAGTCATTATTAAATATTGAATCAATTTTGACGCAAAATAGAATTGGGGATTGTAGGGAACTAATTACAAGTGTGGTGCAGGATGTATATAGGTTTCCTAATGATATAGAAAAATTACAAGAGGTTGTGGGATATCCTATTGCTGTTATTCAAAGAATTTTGAAGCATTCTATGGTACCTATAGTTTGTAAAGGATTAGGAATACCTATGGAATCAATTCAATTAAATGAATCAGGAGAAGATTGTAAACAAATGAAAAATTAGGATAGTTTCCTAATTTTTATTTGCTATGATATACTATAACTATAGGAAGTGACTAACTATGAATGGTGTACAGTCAATGTATATTCATATTCCTTTTTGTAAATCTATTTGCACATATTGTGATTTTTGTAAGTTGCAGTATTATCGTAAATGGATATCTGAATATTTAGATTCTTTACAAAAAGAGATACAAATGTATTATAAGGGAGAGAAGTTATCTACTATCTATATTGGTGGTGGGACCCCAAATTGTTTATATGATGAAGAATTTGAGAGATTATTACAGATTGTGAGTACTGTATTTCATGATAAAGAATATGAATATACTGTAGAGTGTAATGTAGAATTATTAACAGAAAAGCAAATTATATTGATGAAAAAGTACGGTGTAAATCGAGTGAGTTTAGGTGTTCAAACATTTCAAACTAAATTTTTGACATTTTTAAATCGACATCATACAAAAGAAATGGTTATAGATGGTATTCAAATGTTACGATTTTATGGGATTTTTAATATTAATATAGATTTAATGTATGCATTGCCAGGAGAAACATTAAAGGATTTAGAAAATGATATATCGTGTATTTTAGAATTAAATGTTCCACATGTATCAACATATTCACTCATGATCGAACCTCATACAGTGTTGTATCATCAAGGTATTTCTTCTATTGATGAAGAAGTAGATGAAGCAATGTACAAATTAATATGTGATAAGTTTTCTCACTACAATCATTATGAAATTAGTAATTTTGCACTTCCAGGCTTTTCATCTAAACACAATTTAATGTATTGGAATAATTTATATTATTATGGATTTGGTCTTGGAGCAAGTGGGTATATTGATGATGTACGTTATACCAATACTAGAAATTTATCTTCATATACTTGTGGAAAGTATCGTAGTGAGGAACATCTTTTGAGCAAACAAGAAACAATGGAGAATGAGATGATTTTAGGCCTTCGTAAATTGGAAGGGGTTTCTTTGTCTTGTTTTTTTAAAAAATATGGGATAGAGTTGGAAAAGGTATTTCCTATTAAAGATTTATTAGATAATAAGCAGTTGCTTATTTCTCTAGATTATATTAAAATAAATAATAAGTATATATATATATCAAATGATATATTGATACATTTTATAGGGTGTGATAGTAATGAATAAAGTTCAAGTATTTGAAAAAGAGTATACATATATTAAAAATTCTAAATATAGAGAAAATTTAAAAAAGATGGTAGAACTTTTACCAGATTATTTTTTTGAAGTTGCTGCGAGTTCTACAGGTAAGTATCATCCATCATTTTCATTAGGAGAAGGAGGCCTGGTTCGTCATACAAAGGTGGCAGCACGTATGGCATATGAATTATATAGGACGGAAAGTGTTACTGGCAAATTTACTGATGATGAGAAAGATTTGATGATTTTTGCACTTATTCTTCATGATGGCTTAAAACATGGTAGGGAGAAGTCTGAATATACTGTTTTTGATCATCCTTTGGTGGTTTGTGATTATATTCGTGAAAATAGGGATAAATTAACTCTTAGTGATTCTGAAATTGATTTTATTACCAATGTAATTTCTACGCATATGGGGCCTTGGACAAGTGATTATAAAGGAAATGAGGTTTTACCTGCACCATCCAATAAGTACCAAAGATTTGTTCATATGTGTGATTTTTTAGCAAGTCGTAAATTTTTAGATATTAAATTTGAGAATAATGATATTGTGGAATGATACATTATTTTGAAAGTGGGTTTTATTATGCAAAAAATTATGTGTATGGACGGAGAAATTATGAAAGAATATAAACTTACTTATGATTCAAGGGAAATGGTTTCTTTTTTATCATCTCTTAATACACGTATTATATTGCCTTCAAAAGTTCCTGAAATTCATGATATTTCAAAAGCTATGATATATCTATATGGCATTATATATGAGACCAATTATTTTGATTCATGTAATACACTTTTGACGTATGAGGATATTACAGCCTATATTAGAAAGTTACATCGATCTAATTCTTTAGATTTAACTCCATTATATGTTTTAGTAAATTCGAATGGCGCTATGAGAAATGTTGAAGTATATAGTTTGTTTTGTGAATTTTTTAATTTGTATACGTATCAAGAACTCTTTCGTTATGATGGATATTATACTTCAGCACTACTTAGAAAGGAATATGAGTATAATCCAAATGCTTCTATACTAGATTGTGAAGTTATGAAAAAGAATGCGATTGCTCTTAGTGAGATTGGGTTTTCTATAGAGTCTAAAATCCAAAATCATGGTCATCAAAAAAAGTATCAATAAGATACTTTTTTTCATATACTTTATTAGGTGATATTGTGTTTATTGCGCATAGGGGAAATGATAATCATAAATATAGAGAAAATAGTGAAAAGGCGATTTTATTTAGTTTACAGCAACCATATTTGGATGGAATTGAGTGTGATTTACGTTTAACAAAAGACAAGAAGATTGTGCTTCTTCATAATATACTTATTGATTTTGTTAGCGATGGGAGTGGTTTTGTACATAATTTAACTTTAGATGAGTTATTATCTTATACATTTGAGCAACATCAATTTCAAGATAAGATTACTGTTTTGTCTTCATTGCTTTCTAAGATTGAGTCAAAAAAAATTTTACTGCTTGAAGTGAAGGAAGAACGAACTAATGTTAGTGTGGATTGGATAGAAGCGTTAAAGTCTATTTTTACCCAATATAGTAATCTTACCATTTATTTGTGTAGTTTTAATTATGATTTGTTGCGTAAGTTAAAGGAGAGGTATCCTAATATTTTGATGGGACTTATTGTTGGATATACAATGAATCAAAATAAAGATATTACACCATTTGAATTTGTTATGTATCATTATAGAAGTTTTCGATATACACATAAAATGTCTATGATATGGACAATGAATGATAAGGATAAGGTGCAATATTATAAATCAAAAGTAGACTATATTATTACTGATAGGGCTTATGAATTTGTATAACCTCCATAGATTGGAACTGCAGATTCTGAAATAATCATACAGTTATGATTCCTTTTTTTGATTTCATTTACAATTTTGTTTCTTTGTTTTCTAGGGGCAAATATTAGCAAGACATATTTCTCATTATCTTTTCCATAGCCTGGAATGGTGGTGACTCCTAGACCCTCTTTTCTTAATTGATCAATCATAGGTAAATCTTGTTTGTTAATAATGCATGTTAATAAATTGTTTCCAAGTGCCATTTTACTTTCGATATAACTTCCAACATAGGAACCAATTCCAGAACCTAGGCAGAAGAATACAACTTTGAGTAAATCCCGTTTGATATTTATGATGACAAGACCAGCTGTATATACCCAGATAATAGAGATTATAAAGTTTAAAATAGCCCCTAACCATTTTTTTCCATTTGCAACTACAATTAGGCGGACAGTAGCTAGTGCATTTTCTAATATTTTACTGATAAAAATAGCCATATATAATAATAATCTCATAGTATCACTCTCCTCATTAGTGTACCAATTTTATAATAAATTATACATTCGTATAGTTATGTTGTCTTATCATTTTACTTTGTTTGTAAAGTGTGCTAGAATAGTATCTTGATAAGGGATGATTTTATGAAAGAAAATTATCAAAAAAGTATGGAATTGTTGATAGAAAAGGAAGCGTTGCAACATAGGGTTCCTACACTTTTACTTCATGCTTGTTGTGCCCCTTGTAGTAGTTCTGTATTAGAAAAGCTATCCTCTTTTTTTGAAATTACAATTTATTATTATAATCCAAATATTTCTCCTTATGAGGAATATGAGAAAAGAATAAGAGAAATTGAACGTTTTATAAAGGATTTTCCAGCAGTTCACCCAATTCATTTTTTAGAGGGAAAATATGATAATAATCGTTTTGAAGATATAGCAAAGGGTCTTGAACATGAAAAGGAGGGTGGCGCTAGATGTAGTAAGTGTTACTATTTACGGTTAGAGGATACTGCACGTATAGCAAAACAATATAATTTTGATTATTTTACAACAACATTATCAGTAAGCCCTTACAAAAAGGCAGATACATTAAATCAAATCGGACGGTATTTAGAAAAAGAATATGATGTTTTATATTTAGTGTCAGATTTTAAAAAGAAGGATGGGTATAAGCGAAGTATAGAATTGTCTAGGGAGTATCATTTGTATCGACAGGATTACTGTGGATGTATTTATTCCAAAAGAGAGGTTATATTATGAAAAATTTTAAATTGAATTTAAAGAAAATATTATGTTTGACAGGAATGAGTTTTGTGATGGTTGGTTGTCAAAAAAAGGAGGTTAATCCTTATCAGAATAAAACGAGTGAGATTGTTTCAGAGGATATGACAACTTTATCTAACCTGAGTGAAACAGACTCTACCACTTCTGCATTAGAAAAAATGACTACTATTATGCCTACGACAACGGAAAGTGTCACAACTACTGTATTACCTACAACAACAGTAGAAGAGAAAACGACAATGCCTACTGTGATAGAAGAGACTATTATTTATAATGATTCTAATACAGAAGAGTATACCATGAGTGATGAGGAAGTTATAGATTATATTCAAAAGCTTGGCGATAAGATAAATGAATGTACAGATTCTATTACGGATACTGTAAAAAAAGATTTTATCAAAGTTGTAGATTTTCTATTTTATGGTGGTACGATTGGTGGAAGAACTTTAGCGTCATTATCAGAAAGTGCGAAAGAAATTGTATTCAATGTTTATGATACAGTTCATACTTATATAGAAGCTAAATGGCCTAGTTGGAGAGATACTATATCTGAAAAATATGAAAATGGGAAACAAAAAATAAAGAGTTGGTATGAAAATTTTCGGGATAAAAATCAATAGAATTATAGTGGCACATAGATAGAGTCTATGTGCTTATTTTTACCATTCGTGCAGATTTTTTGTCTATTCATGTATTGTTCTGCTAAAGAATCTGTAAATAGGAGTATAGTATTGGCGTTTTGCGTTATGATTGAAAAGGTGAGTAGTGATGAAAAGAACGTATGCGGTCCAATTGTTAAAAAGTCTACAGTCGAGTGGAATCGATTCTGTTGGTTTAGAATTGTTTTTTAATATCTCTGATTCCTGGGCTAGAGAGATTTTACAATGTGAAGATATAGAGAGAAGATGCAAGTTAATAAAGTTTGCAGGTTACTCTACACAATTCATGAAGAGGAAATATCATGATGATCCAAAATCCCTATATATGAGTGCGGAAATTAAAAAACTTTGTGGCATTAAACATTTAGGCGTTGTGCTTGATTTATTAAGTAATGGTATGATTGATAGGGTTCCAGATGATTCCCTTATTCGAATTATTAATTCTGCGACGCATGCTTATCAAGCAAGATATGCATCGCTTATACAATGCAACCCAGAGTTACAAAAATTAGGACTCGCTAAACTAGCAGTGAGTATTATTTTAAAATCCTCTGCAGAGTATAAAGCAAAGTATGAAACAATTGCTATTTCCTGTGTTCCTTCCATGCTTTCTTTGGAGGGTATCTGTTATATTGAAGCATCAAATACAGAGTTTCAGGCGAAAAGTATATTGGATATTTTATGTAATGACCAAGTAATTGATAGAGAACTTGCAGTTTTTGGGGCTAAGGCAATCAGTGAAGCAGTGAATTTAGATCAAGCACTATATATTAAAAATGTTATATGTGATCCGGATCTTGAAGTAGATGATATTAAGAGAAGGGTGGTAGCTATTTTGGTGACAGAATGTAATTGGGAGATTGTAACGTCTGCTTATCCAGAATCAACAGTACAACAATTACCAATTTCTACAGTTGTTAATATACTAGAGACACAAAATATTCTGAATGCAAATGTGTCTGTGGTAGAAAAATATTATAAAACTAAAATAAAAATTACACAAAATGTGTAATTTTATATTTTCCTATATAGTCCAATTGCTTTTCCTAAAATTGTGACATTTGGTAAGATGATTGGCTCCATGGAGTCATTTTCTGGTTGTAAGCGGAAATAAGTTTCTTCTTTATAATATGTTTTTAAAGTCACTTCATTTTCATCTGTCATAGCAACTACGATTTCGCCATTTCTTGCTGTGTTTTGCTTTTGGACAATTACAATATCATCATCTAAAATGCCAGCATTAATCATACTTGTTCCATGTACATGGAGTGTAAATACATCTTTATTTTTAGGAATTAAATAGGATGGTAGAGAAAAGTATTCATTTGGATGCTCAATGGCTTCAATGGGACTTCCTGCCGTAATATTTCCTAGCAATGGGACGTCTACGACTACATCGTTTCCTTTTGGAGCAAATTCATTTTCAACGAGTAATTCTAATGCTCTATTTTTAGAACCATCCTTTTTAATATAACCTTTTTGTTCTAGATTTGAAAGATGTGCATGAATGGTAGCGGGTGAAGATATTCCTAGTGCAGATCCAATTTCTCTAACAGTTGGGGGATATCCATGAGATACAATGTAACTCTTTATATAGTTTAAAATTTCTTCTTGCCTTTTCGTTAAAATTTTGATAGAAATCACTTCCTTTACATTCTGTGTTCATTTTATCATTGTTTTTGTAAAAAGTCAAACAAATGTTCGAAATATATATTGACACGAACATTTGTTTGATGTATACTTTAGATAGTAAGAGGAGGGTATTTATGATTGAAATGTTACATAGTAAAATATTAGTGGGGTTTGTTGTTTTTGTATTAGGATTTACCTATTTAACTACTTTTACAACCGACACATCTCAAGTAGTATTGGAAGATGATTTAGAAATGCAAAGTGAACTAGTATTACGTTAATATTGCAAGTTATTTTATTTGTTCGTAATTTCTATAAAACGACATGTTTATCATGTTATTTTTTTTATACTTTGGGTGGTGATAACATGAAATTATATGTGGATCTTATTTTTCTTTTAAATTTTGGATTTGATTTTATGTTATTATTAAGTGTATCCGTTTTATTGAAACGTAGGGCTTCTTTTAAACGACTTATTTTTGGTGCATTAGTGGGTGCGCTTACAATATTCTGCCTTTTTGTCTCCCTTACATCTCTACAACTTTTTCTTATCAAATTAGGAATGAGTATTTTGATGGTACTGACTACATTTTCGTATAAAAATATGGCTTATGTTTTGAAGAATTTGGGGTATTTGTATATGACAAGTATTGTATTAGGTGGGTTTTTGTATTATCTAAATATTCAGTTTTCTTATAAACAGGATGGGCTTGTATTTTATTATCATGGACTTAGTATTAATTTTATTATTTTGGTTCTATTCTCACCATTTATTTTATATAATTATGTGAAACAAGGAAAAGAGTTAAAACGGACATTTCAATATTATTATCGAATGAATGTATTTTTTGAAAATTCAAAATTTGAATTAACTGGATATTTAGATACAGGGAATATTTTAGAAGATCCATATTTCCATCACCCTATTGTGATTATAAACCCTGGAATTATTCCAGAGAATTTAATTTCAAAGTATATATATGTTCCTGTTTCAACAGTTAATCATCACCAAGTCATGCGTTGTTTTTTTGTTGATAAAATTGAGATTGAGGGGATTGGCATTCGTAATCATGTTTTATTAGGAATTAGTCCAGAAAGAATTGAATTTGATGGAGTGGATGTTTTATTACAGTCAAAAATATTGGAGGGATAATATATGATACAAAAATTGTTAGCTTGGATTTACAAAGTATTAGGAAAATATTCAGTTTTTTTTGTCGGAAGTTCCGACAAACTTCCAGAACCATTAAGCAAAGAAGAGGAAATGTATTATGTTGAGAAGTTGATGCTCAATGATACATTTGCTAAAAATACTTTGATAGAACATAATTTACGATTGGTTGTTTTCTTAGCAAAAAAATATGAAAATACAGGTGTGGATTTAGAGGATTTGGTTAGTATTGGGACCATTGGACTTATTAAAGGAATTAATACATATAAATCTGATAAAAATATTAAACTTGCTACTTATGCTTCTCGTTGTATTGATAATGAGATTTTAATGTTTTTAAGAAAGAACAAGAAAAGAAAAAGTGAGATTAGTTTTGAAGATAGTTTAAGTTATGATAGTGAGGGAAATGAACTTCATTTGGAAGATATTTTAGGGACAGAAGAGGATGTGGTAACTTCTGGAATTGAAAGAGAGACGGAGATGAATTTGTTACATGCTGAAATTGGGAAATTAAATGATAGGGATAAGCAAATTATGGTAATGCGCTATGGATTGTTTGGAACAGAGCCTATGACGCAAAAAGATGTTGCAGATACGCTTGGAATTAGTCAGTCTTATATCTCAAGGATTGAGAAGAAAATCATTCAAAAGTTAGAAAAGGGAATTAATGTATAATTTCTAATAATGCTTACAAAAACAACGAAAGTTGTTTTTTTGTCAATTTTTCTGTATACTTATTTTGGGTGTTACATATGGAATGGACAAGATTAGAACTTTTGTTACAAGATAAAGTAGAAATCATTCAAAATAAAACCGTTTTGGTTATAGGAATTGGTGGAGTTGGTGGATATGTTGTAGAGTCGCTAGCCCGTCTTGGCATTCGTAAGCTTATTATAATAGATGGTGATACAGTTGATATTACCAATATCAATCGCCAAATTATTGCACTTCATTCAACGGTTGGAAGATATAAAGTGGATGTTATGAAAGAGAGAATTTTGGATATTAATCCAGAGTGTAATGTTATAGGGATTTGTGAATTTATTTTACCAGAGAAAATTGCTACGCGAATCACATCTGAAGTGGATTATGTCGTTGATGCTTGTGATACTATAGAAGTAAAAAAGGAGATTATTCGTGTATGTAGTTCTAGAAATATTCCTTTTGTTTCTTGTATGGGAACGGGAAATAAGCTAGATCCTCTTAAACTTCAAGTTATGGATATTCGAAAAACTTCTTATGATCCAATTGCGAAAATTATTCGAAAAATGGTACGTGATGAGCATATTACAGGTAAAGTTCCTGTTGTTTGTAGTATGGAGAGACCTATACCACATGAGGGTATTACGATTGCTTCTTGTTCCTTTGTTCCAAGTGTAGCGGGACTTCTTTGTACAAGTTATCTTGTACACCATATGATAGGTGATGTTTATGAATAAAATAGAAAAGGTTTTATTAGATAATTCTCGTACAATGCATGGAAGTGTATTGGGATTTGGCAGTTTAGATGAGAAATTGTTATCTGAAATTGATAAAAATCAGAATATTACAACATTTACAGTATTATCAGATTTAAATTATACAGGTGGGGAAGGTAAAAAAAGGGGTCCATCTAAAAAGATTTCTTATCGTAAGATTCGAAAGAAATTTCGTAAACAAAATATTCAATATATTATTGCTTCTTATGATGATTTGCATGGGTATCATAGACGATTTATTTCAGATAGCTTATATTTGGCAGAGTATAGTGTTGTTCTTTTTGTTAAAAATGAAGATATTGATATAGATATCATAAAGAAACGTTATGCAAGATACCATCAAAAGTGTGATGTTATATCATGTAGAGATGGTGTCGTTTTTAAGATTACAAAGAAAGATTATAAGAAAAACAGAATTCGGGATACATTCTATTTGTTTATAAATTTTGTAAGCGATGGAATTAATTTTATAGGAGATTTATTTGTTGTATAGGTGATTGAGGTAGTAAGTAGTATGTTACAAGTTAGTAGAGATAATAATTTAAAAATACCAAGGGATGTAGAAAATGTAGAAGGAATAGTTAATACAATAGAGGATAGAGTTGCAACAAAAATGGCATTTCGGATTTCAGAGGATAAAAAAGCTGATCAGGAAATGATAAGGGATACGATTGAAGAACAGGATAAAGGGCTTGATCGTATTTTAAAAATCCCATATAATTCTAATGATTTGATTGTAATAACTTCTGTTAAAAAATTGGGAGCTTATATTATCGCAATTACAGAGAAATCTCCTAAGAAATATCGTGGTGTTTTTGTAAACCGTATGCAAAACTATTGTTTAGAGTCATTAGAATGTTTACTACAAGCAAATTTTATACGTGTAGATAGTTTAGATAAAAAGAAAGAGAGAGAGAATTATCAGAAAGAAGCAATTATTAAATTAAAACTTTTAGGATATATTGCTATGCTTGCAGAAAATGCCTGTTGTATTTTACCACGGCAGTATAAACAAATCTCTATACAATTATCAGAGGCAATGAATTTGACAGCAGCTTGGAAAAAGAGTGATGATGAAAGATGGAGAAAAAGAATGTAGGATTTTAAACCGAAAGGTTTTTAATTAAGGAGTAGATTTATTTTTTCTTTTGTTTGTTGGGTGTTCCTTGGTCGCGCGCGTCGTTAACTAAAATGGAAATAGTAACTAAAATAGAGTCAATAAACGAAATGGGTGTGGTCGCCCAGATTCACTTTTGAAGAGATTTTATGAATCTAGAAAACAGGCCAGAGAAATATATTCTAAGTAGGGTATATCCGTGCTATAAAGTGAAGGAATTTACTTCTTTTCTAACCGCTAAAAGAAAATCAGTGCGGTGGACAAATATATAAAACACCTACACAAACAACGGATGTGTATGCATTCTTTGTGCGTTATAAGGGGTGTTCTTTTTTTGGAGGTAAAATGAAGTTAGAAGATATATTTACATTTGAAAATTTATATAGTGCACATAAGGAGTGTAGAAAATCAAAACAACATAAAGGAGAGGTTATACGTTTTGAAGCAAATTTAAGTGCTAATATAGTGAATATGATGAATGAAATTGTTACTAAAAAATATGAGTTAGGTGGGTATAGAAAGTTTATTGTATATGAACCCAAAGAACGCTTGATTGAAGCGCCACCCTATAAGGATAGAGTATTAATAAGGTGTTTTTGTGATGTTTGTTTAAAGTCTAGAATAGAGAGAAAACTTATATACGATAATGCGGCTTGTAGAAAGGAAAAAGGAACATCCTTTGCAATTCATCGATTGGAAAGTTTTTTAAGGAGGGAATACTTTTTGTGCAAAAATAATGAATTTTATTTTTTAAAGTGTGATATTAAAAAATATTTTCCTAGTATAAATCATCGAATATTACAAAATCTTTTGAGGGAAATCTCTTTTTCAGAGGATGAGATGTGGATGATACAAAAATTGATTTCTAATGAATCCTCTTTAAACAGTATAGGATTGCCACTAGGGAATCAATCAAGTCAGTGGTTTGCTCTTTTATACTTAAATAAAGTGGATCACTTCATCAAAGAAAAATTACAAATTAAATATTATATTCGTTATATGGATGATATGATTTTAATACATAGTGATAAGGCATATTTAAAATATTGTTTGGAAGAAATAAAAAATCTTTGTAAAACAGGGCTTGATTTATCCCTAAATAATAAAACACAAATAGGCAAGGTAAAAAATGGGATTGACTTTTTAGGATATTGTCACTATTTAACACCGACAGGAAAGGTAATTCAAAAATTGCGAAATTCTTCTAGAGTGAGATTAAAAAGACATCTTAAAACTTTAGCAAAATTAGAGAATAAGGGGTTAGTGGATGAAAAATATATATATGCTAGGAAGAATGCATATTATAATCATATTAAGGATACAAGTGAAAGCTCAAGGCTAAAATTGGCAGTTATTTCCAATTTTTGTCAAAAAAAGTAGAAGATTGTATTTTCTATTTCAGAAAATTATGTTATTATGAGGTTGGTGATTTACGTATGAATGATTTTACGTTTTTAACAGAGGAACAAATATTTGGAACACAAGCATTAGATGTTATTCAAAAAAGGGGAACAAGTGCAGCAATCACAGATTTTGCAATTCTTTTAGGTGGTTATGTGTCTAGTGGATATCACTATAATGGAGATACTTCATTAGAAAGCCGTACAGGCTGGTATTGGACAAAAACTGATGACGGTGATAATGACGCGCGCGTCGTTTACTGAATTGGAACTAGTATCTAGACTAGAGTCATTAAACGATTTGGGTGTGGTCGCCCAGCTTTACCGTTCTCTAATTTATCTACAATCTCCACGAACGGAGTGAGTGGGCGAGGAAAAGATGAAATATTAGAGGTAGAATATGGCTATTATCCACAGACAGCGGTTTCTAAATTATTACAGAATCGTTTGGAAACTGCATTACATGCTGGATTTTTAAATAAAACAGGAAATATATATACAACAGATTCACGGAAAAATGATGAATATGATAGTGCTTTTTTAGCACAAGAACATATTGAGTATGAATATGATGGTAAAAAGTATGTTAGAGTAAAGGCTAACTCTTATTATGATGGGGAAAAATTTACACTTTCAAATGGTGAGCAGTATCAAGATGGAGATTTTGTTTGGATAGAAGTACAGCCAGTCAAATGGTTGATAGATGAAAAGTATAAGATTATGTTGATGGAAAAGCTAATTTTTGCAGGTGTACAATTTAACCGTGAGAGTGATTATAAGACAAAAAATTTTAATACAACGGATATTAAAAAATTTATGAATGATTACTTATCAAAAGATTTGTTTCAACATAATGAATTGACGTTTTCTAATGTAGTTAATACGCAATCAAAGGAAACTACAACGTCGTATAGGAAACAAAATCCATATGGCTTTGATTTCAGCGAGGTAAGTGAAGAAGATATCATTAAAGGATCTGTAGAAGGTGGAGTTACTGTATTTTTACATGGTAGATCGAGTGAGGGAAAGAGTGCGAGAGTGAAGCAACTTGATCCAAATCCAGAAATTGTGTATTTGATAACAGCAAATCCAGATTCTTTTGCAGGAAAATCTGTGTATAACCAACAAACGGGTGAAATGATGGATATTAAGCCTACATGGTTAAAGCGATTAGAAGAAAAATGTGAGAAAGAACCTGATAAAATTCATATATTGTTTTTAGATGAAATTTCAAATGTAAAATCGAATTATATACTTAATTTAGCATTTAACTTAGTGTTAGATAGGGAACTAGATGGGAAGTGGCAACTACCAGAAAATGCGAGGGTTGTTGTTGCTGGAAATGAAAAATGTGATTCTATTTCTGCAACAGAAATCCCACAACCATTATTTAATAGAATGGCCCATGTTTTTATTACTACTACAGTAGATGGATGGCTTAAATGGGCAGCCACACCAAAGGAAGAGTATGAGCGACTTGATTATAAGAGAACAGAGTTAGAATCAAAAATACACCCAGCTATTTATGCTTATGTAGCATATAGGGGTGAGGAGGTGCTTAGAACACCTTATAATGGAGAAACTCCAAATGCTGATCCAAGAAAATGGGAGCTGGCTTCTAAAGTTTTATATACTACTAAAAATCCGAATATGCTAAGGGCACTTGTCGGTGAGGAAATTACAAAGGATTTTGTTAAGTTTTGTGAGCAACAAGTAATAACGATAGAGGATATAGTAAGTAATAATTATAGTGATCAAGGGTTACAATATATGGATATTTCAGAGAAATATGCGACAGCGGTAGGTCTTTCTTTTGTTACAGATGAAAATTTAGAAGTTGTGAGAAATTTTATAACAAAGTTAGGCCCTGAGATAGTGGCAACTTTCGATAGTCTTTGGGTTCATGGAGATGATAAAAGACTGGAGCGAATTGCTGAGTTACGAGCAGAGCATCTATCGATGGGAGGGCAAAAACGATGAATAATGAGAGATTAAAATTTTTGAATGAATATGTAAAAGCGGGAGTTTTTCCAATTCTATTAGAAGATATTTCTGCCAATGCAATTCAGGGGGGAGTTGTTTTGCCTGCTAATTGTGATGTTTCTTTGTTGTCAGGACATTATGAGGATGTTCATTATATGTCGCCCCAATGGTATAGTGAGGTATTACATCAGGCTGTGCCTTTGTTAGTGATTGACTGTATTAATCAAATTCCAAAAGAGGAACAAAGAAAGTTTCTGGAGATTTTAAAATATAAGAAAATTAGTACATTTGAGTTGCCACCAAATTGTATGATTTTTGTTACTTGTTCAAATTTAAAGGAACATCCTATTGATGAAGATATATATTCATTGATGGTACATATATAAAATGAGTGTTGATATAAATAAAATAAAAAGTAAATTACTTGTTCAATATCCTATCTTTGGGAGTATAACAGCAAATTTAAATTATGTTGAGACAATGGATTGTGTAGATGATTATGGAAATCCGACGGCAGGAACAGATGCCGAAACTATTTTTTATCATCCAGATTTTATAAATAATTTGTCAGAAAGTGAGCAGGTGTTTGTCTTTGCACACGAAGTCTGCCATGTCGCTTTAAATCATATTTATCGAAGTGAAGGTAAAGACAAAGAAACATGGAATAAAGCAACAGATGCTGTGATTAATGCGTTTTTAAAGAATGATGGATTGACGTTGGTGGATAACGTTGTTGAGATTTCTGATGCTCTTAATTATGATTCAGAGGAACTATATCAACGGTTATTAGAAAAACGGGAAAACAAAAATGATGAAAATTCACTGTCTAAAAATAGAAATTCTACACCAGAAAAAGGAAATAATTGCGTTGGGCATGATTCACATAGTATGTGGGACAAGGCTATTGAGAAGCAGAAGCAAAAGAACCAGCCGGATGATAATAACTTAAAAGAAAAAGGAGAGCCAAAACAACAAAGCTCTAATCGTAGTTTTTTAGATAAGGTTTTTAGGAAAAACCAGAGAAAAGAAGATTCTAAGGAAAATGGACAAGTATCTTTACAGGATGAGCGAGAAAAGAAAATTAAAGAACAAGTACAAAAGGTAGCGGAATTAGGAGAAAAAAAGGTTTTTAAACAAAACAAGGTAGAAAGAAAAAAACAGTTGGAGGAATTAAGAAATGCTTTAGCAAAACAATCTGTGGGTGTTGGAATTTCTACAAATTCTTCTGTAAGAAATATAGATGAAATTGGTGTGGCAGATTCATTTGTTGATTGGACAACCTTATTATCCAAAACAGTCAAGGGGTTAGAAGATTGGTCATTTCAAAATGCATCGATAGAATATGGTGTTGTGACACCACATTTAGAAGAAATAGAGTCTAGTGAAACGGAGATACTGCTTGATACAAGTGGGTCTATCAGTGAAGTGTTACTTAGAAATTTTCTTAGAGAATGTAAAAATATTTTACAAAATTCAAAAATGAAAGTTGGATGCTTTGATACTGTGTTTTATGGTTTTTATGAAGTGAGGGATAATAGTGATATAGATAATATACCTCTTGTGGGTGGTGGAGGAACAGACTTTACTGTGGCTGTGAATTCTTTTACTAAAGCAGATAATAAGATTATATTTACAGATGGGTATGCCTCTATGCCTACGCAGTATTTGAATGCGATTTGGATTGTTTTCGGAAATCATAAAATAAGTCCTCCAGGAGGTAGGGTTATTTATATAGGTAAAGAGCAACTATCAAAATTATGTAACTTTGTATATAAGGAAGTCCAAGATTTTGGAAAAAGAAAGTAGAAAGGAGATATTTCAAAGATATCTTTTTCTTTTTTTCTTGAATCATAACAAAATCTCTTTACAAAATGGGAATAACAATGTAAAATAGTGGTATACAGTGGATGAAAGTGGAGATAAGTGGGTGATTTTATGTTCATGGGAGAGTATCATCATGCGATTGATGAAAAAGGAAGATTGACTTTGCCTTCAAAAATTCGCGAACAATTAGGATATGACTTTGTTGTAACTAGAGGTCTTGATCATTGCTTATTTATATATCCACGTGTTGATTGGCAACGCATTATTGATACATATAAGTCTTTGCCGAACACAAGGGATGCTCGTAATTTCATGCGTTTCTTCTTATCTGGAGCCACTGAGATGAATGTTGATAAACAGGGAAGAATCAATATTGCAAGTCCACTGATCCATTATGCTTCACTAGAAAAAGATTGTATTATTATCGGTGTAAATGATCATCTAGAAATCTGGAGTGAGAGCATTTGGAATCAGTTTATGGATGAGAATGAAAAGAATTTCTCTGAAATTGCTGACAATCTGTTTTCTAGTAATTTAAATTTATAGGGGTGTTTTTATGCATAAAAGTGTTTTACTGCTAGAGTGTTTAGAAAATTTAAATTTGTCTTTGGGTAGTATTGTTGTAGATTGTACTTTAGGATATGGGGGACATAGCAGTGAAATCTTATACCGTATACCGAACGGTTTTCTTTATGCATTTGATCAAGATACAGAGGCACTTCAAAGTAGTCAAAAGAGACTTTCTAATATTGCAGATAACTATGAACTGATTTATTCTAATTTTTCTCATATAAAAGAAGAGCTTACAAAACGTGGCATTGAAAAAGTAAATGGTATTCTATTTGATTTGGGTGTATCTTCTCCACAGCTGGATGAGGATTATCGTGGATTTAGTTTTCATAGTGATGCACGTTTGGATATGAGAATGAACAGGGAGGAATCGCTTTCTGCATATGAGGTTGTAAATTCGTATTCATTTGAAGATTTAGCTCATATTTTTACTGTATATGGTGAAGAGAAGTATGCAACTAGTATTGCAAAAAATATTGTAAAGGAACGTCAAATAAAACCAATTACAACAACATTAGAGTTAGTGGAGGTTATTAAGAAAAGTGTCCCTATGAAATATAAATTAGAGAAACATCCTGCTAGAAAGGTATTTCAGGCAATTCGTATTGAAGTAAACCATGAGTTAGAAGTATTTGAATCTGCTTTATATCAAGCATTAGATTTATTAGCGGTTGGGGGACGTATTTGTGTTATTACATTTCACTCACTTGAGGATAAACTCTGCAAGAAAATCTTTAAAGAGGTTAGTTCTGTGGATAAAAATTTACAGAAGATGCCAGTCATTCCAGAGGAGTTTATGCCTAAATTTAAAATAATTGGTGTGATAGATCCAACTGCGCAAGAGATTACAGAAAATCATCGTGCACGTAGCGCAAAACTTAGAGTTATAGAGAGAATAAAAGAGGGATAATATGAAAAAAGCGAAGAAAAGAAAAATGAAGATTACTAAGGGAGAAAGACTTTTATATGTGAGTGCTTTGTTTTGTTTTGGTATGACGATGGTATTAAAGATATTCTGTGGTGCTGGAGTAAGTCATTTGAGTATGAGTGTGGAAAAAATACGTTATGATATCGAGAGTCAGGAGAGAAAGAATGAAAGTTTAGTTATGAAAGTAAATGAACTTACTTCTTTTGATAAGATTAAAGGGATTGTTTCTGATATGGGACTTGCTTATAATAATGATAATATTGTCATTGTGAGTGACTAAAGAGGTGAAATAGATGAATACAAAGAGGAATACACAAACTTGGAATTTTCCAAAATTTGTTTTTGGTGTATTTTTACTTTGTATTTTTTTATTGTATCTACAATTTGCTTATTTGTCATTATCAGGCAAGGTGTATGGTAAGGATATGGATGAGTTTGCGGCAAGTAGAAGTACCGTAAAGAAAACACTTTCTGCTACCCGCGGAACGGTGTATGATGCGAATCAAAATATTTTAGCAGTGAATGTCAGTTCTTATACAGTGATTGCTTATTTAGAAGCTAGCCGTGAAAGTAGGAAAGATGATTATGTAAAGGATGTACAAATGACAGCAGAGGCTTTGGCACCTGTACTAGAAATGGAAGTCTCTACTTTAGTTGAACGTATGTCTATGGATAAATTTCAGGTAGAACTTGGTCCAGGAGGAAGAGGAATTACTGAGTTAAAAAAAGAGGAAATTGAAAGCTTGAATCTTTCTGGAATTGATTTTATAGAGAGCCAAAAACGATATTATCCTAATGGTGATTTTGCTTCCTATGTCATTGGATATGCTAAGGATACAGAGGTTACAGATGAAAATAATAATTCTTCTATTCAAATTGCTGGTGAACTTGGAATTGAGTTAAAGTATAATGATTTATTAAAGGGAACCGATGGTTATTTGGAATATCAGCAAGACCGCTATGGCTATAAAATTTCAGGGACGAAAGAAGTATCAATTGATGCGATTGATGGGTATGATATTTATTTAACGATTGATTCTACAGTGCAGAGGTTTGTAGAAAGTGCGGTTAAGGCTTCGAATACTACCTATTCTCCAGAGTGGCTACAACTTACCGTAATGAATGCTAAAACGGGTGATATTTTAGCGACTTCTTCAACTCCATCTTTTGATCCTAATGTTCGTAATATTGTAAATTACGAGAATCCACTTGTTACAATGACATTTGAACCAGGATCTGTTATGAAGACATATACATATATGTGTGCGATTGATAGTGGGAAATATGATGGAAGTGCATTATATCAATCTGGAAGTGTTTCTGTGGCGGATGCGACAATTCGTGATTGGAATACTATAGGTTGGGGAGCAGTTACTTTCGATAAAGGATATGAATATTCTAGTAATGTTGGAATTGTCAATTTAATTCGTACTTATTTATCAAAGGATGAACTCCGTGATTGTTTTAAAAAATATGGCTTTGGTGATATTACGGGAATAGAACTTTCTAGGGAGCAAAAAGGACGTGTTAATTTTAATTATGAGGTAGAAGTAGCAAATGCTGGATTCGGCCAAGGAATTACAACTACTGCCATTCAACAATTACAGGCTCTAACGATTGTTGCTAATGATGGTAAAATGGTAAAACCTCATATTGTAAAGCAAATTGTAAATCCGGATACCAATGAGATTTATTATGAAAGACAAATTGAAGTTAGTGATTCTATTGTACAAAAATCTACTACAGATAAGATACGTGAACTTATGTATAATACAATTCATGGTAATGATATAGGTGCAACGACAGGGCGTGCTTATAATGTAGAAGGACTCAATATAATTGGAAAAACAGGAACTTCACAAATTTATAATGCAGAGCTTGGATCTTATGTGATAGAAACCAATGAAAATCACTATATATTCTCTTTTGCAGGAATGTTTCCTGCAGAAGATCCTGAGTATATTATATATGCAGCTATGAAATCTCCTCTTTGGGGAACCAGTGCGGGTGTATATACAGCTGTAACCGATGTAATTAAGAGTATTGCAAAGTATGAAAATTTAAGTGAAAGGGAAGAGGCGTCTACTGTAAGTGAGTATGTGGTTTCATCTTATACCAACCAATCGATTGAAGTTGTTGTAGAGGAGTTGCGAGGATATGGATTACATCCAATTATAATTGGAGATGGAAGTCGTGTTATCAATCAATTTCCGAGTGTAGGGACAACCCTTGTTGCGGGGGATAAAGTACTTCTTCTTACCAATTCTTCTATATATAATATGCCCAATCTTATTGGATGGAGTAAAAGTGATGTGATTTCTCTTTGTACTCTATTACATATTCCATATACGTTAGAGGGAAATGGATATGTAACAAATCAAAGTATACCAGAAGGTTCTGTGATTTCATCCGATAGTTCGCTCTTGGTTACTTTTGGTGGGAAATATGAAGTTTCATAAAGATTTACACTACTTAAAATTCATGATACAATAAATATATAGTATAGGAGGCTTTTATGAAAAAGGGATTTACATTAGTAGAGCTTTTGGCGGTGATTGTTATTATTGGAGTTGTTGCATTGATTGCAGTTCCTTCTATTATGAAGAATATATCAGAATCAAAAGAGAGTCTTTATACGACACAGGTTCAGAACATTGAGCTTGCTGCTAAAAAGTGGGCAACGGATTCTACCAGTTTACTTGATAGTGAATATTTAAATTCCTCTTTTGTTTCTGTAAAAATGTTGCAGGATTTGGATTATTTGTCAAGGGAAAAGATAAATAACCCAAAAACAGGAGAGGCTATGTATGGTTGTATTGAGGTTGCATATGATGCCACAAATAAGTCATATACTTATACATATGATGATGGGAATATTGATTGTGCTAGCCAAGGACCCGCAGGATATTATTATCAAAAAGATGCAAAAGGTGTATGGCAGAAAGATTTATCAAAGCAAAGAGAGTCTATTTTTTCATATTTAGTTGGAAATGATAATGAAAATGTTGTAGTCACTGGAAGCGGTTTATATGATATGGAAGACCGATATGTATTTAGAGGAAATGTTACCAATAATTATGTAAAATTAGATAATCGTTATTATCGAATTCTGAGTTTGGATAAAATGACAAAATCTTTAAAGCTAGTCCGTGTAGACTACAGCCCTGCTGTTTGGGATGCATCTGGCAATATTGGATTTAATGTTTCAACATTGTATACAGAGAATCTAAATAAGTCTTTATATCCTTCAATTACCAACCAAAATGTTAAATGGAATGTAGGGGTAATTGATGTGATAGAGTCTTTAAATTTAAATGCAGTAAGAACGTATGAGACTAAAACACAGATTGTCTCTGAAATTGGTCTTATTTCGATGAGTGAGTATATGGAAGCTTCTATAAATAGTGATTGCAGTAGTGGTATTTTATCCAGTTGTTCTTTAGATACGTATTTGGATATGGCAGATTCATGGACCCTTACGACGACTTCTTCGTCTGTTGTGTATATTGATGCGAATAAAGGACTTTCTTATGAGACAGATTTGATAAATGCACTTCATAATATTCATTACGTACTAAATATTGTATCATCAGAGAAAAGTGGTAGTGGGACGTATGCAGATCCATTTATCATTACAGTATAAGAATCGATTTGATTCTTTTCTTTTTCTATTTGTTGTGGTACAATAAAAAAAATAAAGAAATGGGATGATTGAATTCATGTTAAAAGTAGAGAATGTAACAAAGTATTATGGTGATTTTAAAGCAGTAGATAATTTGTCATTTACAGTACAACCGGGTGAAATTTTCGGCCTTTTAGGTGTGAATGGTGCAGGTAAAACCACAACGTTTCGTATGATTATGGGTCTTTTGGATGTTAGTTCTGGTAGTATTACGATGGATGGTAAGAAAATAGATTATAGTATGACAGATTCTATCGGTTTTTTAACAGAGGAAAGAAGTTTGCTTACAAAGATGACAGTGAAAGAACAATGTTTGTATTATGGTACTCTTAAGGGAATGACCCGTAGTGATATTCTAAAGCGGTTGGATGAACTTCTTGTAAAGTTTGGAATTGAAGAATACAAGGATAAGAAAATTAAAGAGTTATCCAAAGGAAATCAACAAAAGATTCAGTTTATCACGGCAATCTTAAATAATCCTAAACTATTAATTTTAGATGAACCTTTTTCAGGCCTTGATCCATTTAATGTAGAACTTTTTAAAGAGCAAATTGTGGAAATGTCTAAAAAAGGAAGTATGATAATTTTCTCTTCTCATAGAATGGAACATGTTGAATTATTTTGTAAAAAATTGGTTGTTATGTTAAAGGGAAAACCAGTACTTGAAGGTTATTTATCTGATATAAAGGAACAATTCCGCAAAAAAAATATTTTTATAAAGGGAGATATTACAAAAGAGGAGCTTGAAGGTATTACTGGTGTTGTTTCTGTAGAACCTCATCAGGATGAATATGAGGTAAAGATCGAAAGTGCGGATATTGCTACTAGTGTATTTGATGTCGTTCGTAAGAAAAAGAACATTACAAAATTTGTAGTAGAGGAACCTTCTCTCAATGAGATTTTTGTAGCTAAGGTAGGTGAGTCTTTTGAAAAATAAATTAAAGTATTTAGTGGATGTTAGTTTAAAACGAAAACTTCATACCAAATGGTTTATGATTGCGAATATTGTACTCGCACTTATAATTGTAGCAGTTATTAATATTGATAGTGTAATTCGTTTCTTTGGAGGAGACTTTGATGAGGCAGTATCGGTTTATGTTATTGATGAAACAGGTGTTTCTTTTGAAAGGTTAAAGGAACAAATTGAATCTTTAGAGTTTAGCATAACGGGGGAAGAAGAAACTACCTTTGATGTAAAATTGTATGATAAGGATTTAGATTCTGCAAAAAAAGAATTAGAAGGTGATGAGGATGCTGCTATCATTACACTAGCGAATGATGATAATTTTGTACTATCCGCTTCTTTGATTTCTGAATCTTATATTGATACATTAGATTATCAGGTTTTATATCAGGCCATTCAAAATACAAAAACAATGCTTGCGATTGATACTTCATCGATTTCTGAAGACGAATTGAATCAAATTTATGCGCCTATTGAAATTGAACGTATTATTTTAGATGAAACGAAGAAATCAGAAAATGAGAGTATGGATACAATTATGTCAACAGTCTTTCCGGTTGTAATTTTGCCATTTTTTATGCTTACTATTTTCTTAGTTCAAATGATTGGCGCAGAAGTAAATGATGAGAAAACAACTCGTGGAATGGAGATTATCATTTCTAACGTTTCTCCTCGCGTTCATTTCTTTTCAAAAGTCATTGCTGGAAATGTATTTATTATAATGCAAGGCATTTTGCTTGTTATTTATGCAGGGCTTGGACTTATGGTTCGAAAGCTTCTTGGAACAGGTAGTATTTTTACAAGTCTTGGAAGCGAAATGACAGGTGTATTTAATGGAATTATGCAAACGGAGTTTATGAGTAAACTTTCTTATATTATTCCACTTACATTAGTTTTAATGTTACTTACATTTGTAGCATATTCCCTTCTTGCAGGTATTTTGGCTTCTATGACAACAAATGCTGAAGATTTTGGACAATTACAAACCCCAATTATGATTATTTCACTGATTGGTTACTATTTAGCAATGATGGCTGGGATGTTTAAAGGAGCACTGTTTATTCGTATTTTATCGTATGTTCCATTTATATCTGCAATTTTGTCTCCATCTCTTTTGGTGTTAGGGCAAATTGGTATTATTGATGTGATAATCAGTATGTTGATTGTTATTGTTACCAATTACTTGTTAATACATTATGGTCTTAAGATTTATAAAGTAGGTATTTTAAATTATTCTTCTAAGGATTTATGGAAGAAGATGTTTAAAGCAATTAAACAAAAGTAGAAAAATGGATGCACTCCATTTTTCTTTTATATAAATCTACAAGAGAATTGAATGCTTGGATGTAGGAGTTTTAAGTGTAAACTAATGTATAAAATTCTTTACTTTTCTTTTTATAGAACATATAATTGACTTAAGGTAGTTATGTTGATATATATATATATGAAAGGTAGATATATTATGTCTGATTTTTGTATAGGGTTAAACCAAAGTAATGATTATATAATTTATTTAAAATCTCATATATCTGATTTTAATGAATTAAGCGACGATGATATAGAGTTATTGTTTCAAGATTCTAGTATAAATGGTGAGTGTAAAGGATTCATCCTTGAACTTGCCTATGAACGTATTAATAGGCTTCCTTTTCATATATTCATTCATGTCATTTCAGAGATAACCAATCCAAATGTATTGATAGAAAAGTATGGAAATCGAATCAAAGCTATGAATTATGATGAGTTAGTGACTCTAATCTATGGAGGAATTTATGATGTGGAATGTCTGCTTACTATTGTAAAAATGGATAGTTTTCAATTGCATTTGCAAGAAGAAATGAATCATGGTGGAAATAAATTACAATGCTTTTTGTTGCAGAGTGAATTATATTTAGTTAAAGATAGTGAAAGTAAGCTTGCATCAATTGGAAGTGAAATCAATCTGTTACTATCAAAGCCACTAGATATTCCAAAGGATGTAGATTTTTTAGTAGATTCATATTTAGATAAAGTAGTGGGTGCTGATGAGAAAGACTTAAATCATGATATATTTATACAAGCTTTTTCTATGATGTGTCATTATATACAACACCATAAAATTATAAGCCCTAAAATGGTACAGTTTTATACTTCTTATCGTATAAAAGAATTAGGGTTATCTTCTGTTTATGAAGATGTTGTAATTTCGATGGACTTTGAACCTAATATGTTTGGCTATGTTCAAGCGTCAGAGAAAAAAATAAAGATATATTATAATTATATTCCAAATAAATTTGGTAGGATTTTTGAACAAAATAATTATAATAATCAAAATGATAATAATGATTTGATGAATTTAAATATTTTCAAAATGATTTCACATGAGATAGGTCATATATTGGATGATAAGAAGATTATTGATTTGCATGCGAATGTTCCTGCAACAGAATATACAAAATTGTTAGAATGTGACCCATTTTTGAGTTATTTTTATAAAAGCGCAGTACTTTATCACAGTGTTGGAGAAAATAAGTACTATGTAAATCATGATAGTTTTATACATGAAAACAGGGCTGATTTGTTTTCTATAATTGATTTTTCAAATCAAATAAGTAAACATTTTAAAACAGCATTTAAAGAGACCATGTTACAAAGATTTGTAGGTTGGAATGCATCTACTATTGTAAATTTATATACAGAAAAGCAAGGAGAAGATGGGATTCATATAATATCTCCTATGGAAAAATTTGATAGATTTTTTGAACAGTGCCTACCTAATTATGCTGATGAAATTCAGTTTAAAAAAATAAGTCCCCCGAGTAATACAACCGAGGAGGAAATTCTTCATAATTTGCTACTTGGAAATTCTATTCCAAAACCTATATTGATTGGACTTTATGAATTATCAGCTAGAGATAATCCTTCTATTGACTTTTGTGATGAGTTACATAATATAATTTCTAAATATGTGGTTTCTATTTCTGGACATGAAAGGCAAAGTGTAGGTATTCATAGATAATTTTTTTCAAATGAAGGAGGTATATCCTTTTTCTTTTTTTTCTTTCTTTTACGAAATTCATTCATTTGGTCTTATATAGTTTATTTTCATAAATGGTAGCTTTATACATAAAATGTTATAGGTGATACTATGGGACTTGTCCATCGTTTTCGAAATTATTTATTAGAAGAAGAATTTGAAATGAAAATGTATAAGGGGGCTTTGAATATTGTTAATTTTACAGAGATTGGGCATTTTGATTCTTATAAAGTGATTGTTAAGTGTGACTCTTTGAGTATCTATGTTGAAGGTGAGGACTTGGTCGTTTCAAAATTATTACAGGATGAAATTTTAGTAACAGGGAAGATAGCTAAGATAGAATTTAGGTGATACCATGAAAAATCGTTTTTTAGACCGTTTTCAAAAGATTATTGAGGTAAGATTAAGAGGGAAAAATATTGAGCGATTACTTCGAAGGCTTATGAAACATAATATTCCAATGCAACGAATTCGTAAAATTGATGAACAATGTGTTCATATTTTCATTTATAGTAAGGATTTGGAGAAAGTAGAAGAGTTAAAAACAATTTATGATGTTGAGGTAATTGAAACCCATGGCTTGTTAAAACTAAAAGAGTTACTTAAAAAGAATAGAATCTTACTTGGTTTTATCTTGATTGGGTATGTTATTCTTTTATTTTTGTCGCATGTGATTTTTACAGTAGAGGTAATTCATACCGATAAGTCACTTCGTGAACTATTAGAGCAAGAGCTATCTTCTTATGGAATTACCAAGTATCATTTTAAAAAGAGCTATGATGATTTAACAACTATAAAAAATCAAATTTTATCAGATTATAAAGATCGAATTGAGTGGCTAGAGATTGAAGAGGTTGGAACAAAGTATGTTATTCGTGTAGAAGAGCGTATTTTAAATCAGAGTAATCCTGATACAGGATATCAGGATATTGTTGCTAAAAAATCTGCGATTATTATGGAAATAGATGCTAAAAGTGGTCAAATTGTGAAAAATAAGTTAGATTATGTAAAAGCGGGGGATACTATTATTAGTGGATATATTACACTAAATGATGTAATTAAAGATACTGTTCGAGCAGAGGGAATTGTATATGGTGAGGTGTGGTATAAAGTTTCTATTGAGTATCCGCTTCATTATGAGGAAGTGATAGAAACCAAAAATAAAAAAAATGTATTGGCATTTCATTTTTTAGGGCAGACGTATGAATTGTTTAATTTTCATCCTTATAAAGAGAAGAAGACCAATTCAAAAGTATTATTAGAAAGTAACTTGTTGCCATTTTCCTTTTCGTTTGATAAGCAAACAGAGGTCTATCATATTAAAGAAGATTATACAAAAGAGGAGGCGTTGAATCAAGCAGTTTTAAAAATTCGTGAGAAGATAGAGAGTCAACTTGGAGAGGATGAGTATATTATTGAGATTAAACAATTGAAAGTTGAAGAAAATGATAGTACAATAATATTAGATGCATTTGTAACTGTATGTGAGAATATTACAAGTTCCAAAGAGATTGCTGAGTATGTGGAGCCACAAACAGAACCTCAAACATAAGAAAGTTGGTGTAACGATATGTTTGAAAATACAATAGTAAATATATTATCAAATATCTGGCCAATGGTTGTAATTTTTACCGTTATTTTGTCTTCATTGCGACTGACCTATATTAAGAAATACCAAGAAGAATTTATTTTTTATAAAGAAATTTTAAAACTTGGTTTTATTATTTATATTATGAGTCTATTTTATGTGGTGACATTTCAAGATGTAAGTTGGTCTACTTCTAACTTTATTCCTTTTAAAGAAATGTTTCGGTATGAACTTGGAAGTGTTATGTTCCTTAAAAATGTAGTAGGAAACATGATTATGTTTATGCCATATGGATTTTTTATTTCTTATTTTTTAAAAGCAGATAAAAAGAGTATGATTATCTATTTAAGTATTATTGTTTCTTTAACAATTGAAACTACACAATTAATGATTGGTCGGGTTTTTGATGTAGATGATATTATGTTAAATATATTAGGAGGACTCATTGGCTTTTATGCTTATCAATTTGTTTATATGATGAAGAGTCATTTGCCTAGTTCTCTTAAAAATAATACATTTTATAATATTGTTGTAGTAATATTTTTACTTTTTATCTTTTGGTATTTGTACCAAATCTTGTGGTTAGGAGTGTAATAATGTTCGAAATATATAATGAAACGAAAGAGAAACTAGATGAATTGAATCAGGTTCAAAAATTGATGGAATTTGCGATTCAACATGAAAAACTTGGGAATGTTGAGTTTAATATCATTTTAGTAGATAATGATTATATTCATACATTAAATCGTGATTACCGTGGGATTGACAGGGAAACAGATGTTATTACGTTTGCGTTAGAAGATGTTTCTGATATTTCCTATGAGAATTATCGTTTGCTTGGGGATATTTATATTTCTATTGATAAGGCGAGAAGCCAGGCCAAAGAGTATGGGCATAGTTTTCTAAGAGAACTTTCATTTCTTGCTGTACACGGTTTTCTACATTTGTTAGGATATGATCATATGAATGAAGAGGATGAAAGAGTAATGTTTGAATTACAGGAGAGGATATTAGATGAGTTTGGAATCAAAAGAGAAAATTGTTCGGAATAAGGATACAGGGGGAACATTTATACGTTATATCAAAAGCTTTTTCCATGCTGTGGATGGAATCTTATATGCGATAAAAAATGAACATAATTTGATTATTATGATATTTGCAGCTATTATTGTTATCATAGGTGGATTTTATTATTCTATTTCTAGCGCAGAATGGTTATTTTGTATTGCTATGATAGGAGCCATTATGGCATGTGAAATGATAAATACGGCAATTGAAGCGGTTGTTGATTTAGCATCACCTGAGATTCATTCTCTTGCAAAAGTAGCAAAGGATACCGCATCTTCAGCGAGTTTAATTTTATCGATTACTGCTATGATAGGTGCTTTCATTATTTTTTTTCCAAAATTATTTTAACTATGTTGCTAAATTGTAAATTTATATGATACAATACATCTAGAATAGGAGATGTATTTTTTGTATGAAAAGAAAAGGATTTACACTGATAGAATTACTCGCAGTAATCGTTATATTAGCAATCATTGCCCTTATTGCAGTACCAATGGTACTTGATGTAATAGAGCAAGCTAGAAGAGGGGCTTTTGAACAGAGCTTAAATAATGTTGCAAAGGCAGTAGAACTATATCAAGCAAGAGAGGAGTTACATGATTCGCTTACAGAATGTCGATACTTTTCTTTTGGAAATGATGTAGAAGAAGTAACACAAAGAGATAATAAGACATACTATCCTATAAAAGATTTAGATATTAAAGGGTCTCTTCCAACAGAGGGAGAAATAGAAATATGTCCAACAAATATTGCTATAGAAGCAAGCAATGGAAGTTATACAGGAAGATATGACGGTGATAAAACAAATGTTGTAAAGGGAGATTTGGCAAGTACAGATATAGAGGAACCTATCATAGATATATTCAATACAACATCAACAATTGATCAAATTATTGTGACTACAAGTGCTCATAGTGCAAGTGAATATGGGACAATTGAATATTATTATTATAAACTAAATGATGGAGACTATATAAAAACTACTAGTAAGAGTTATCTTTTTACAAATTTGGAAGCAGGTACAGAATATACAGTGTATGTTAAAGTAGAGAATAAGTCTGGAATTACTTCTGAGAAAAGTAAGACTGTTGTAACAAAATCATTTGGTGATATTAATATAGATGTAGAGAAAGTAGGAGAATGGACAAATAGTAAGACAGTAATGCTTACAGGAGATACAGATGGGTATACATTAGAATATAGGATTCGAAGATATAATGAGGAAACAGGATTGGGAGAGGAAAGTGATTATACAGAGTATACAGAACCAATTGTATTGAACTCTGTAGCAACAGAGGAACATCCAATAATAATCATTGTAAGATATAGGAATGGCAATATTACTTCGGATGAAAAATCACTTAGTATAACAAAGATAGATACCACGGCACCAACGAGTACGAGTCCTGCCGTGACCGTATCGACAACAAAACCAACAAGTGAATTAAATGTAATTATAAGACAAGCAGATGCTGAAAGTGGGTTCAATAATAGTACGATAGAATATGGGTATAGTACAAGTCAGGGAGGAACTTATACATGGCAGAGTAATAGTACTCTTACAGGACTAAATGCAGGAACAACCTATTATATAAAAACGAGAGTAACAAATAATGTAGGAATGACAACAGAGTCAGAGGTAAATTCATATACAATGGGAAGTATTAGTACATGTAGTGTAACACCATCTAGTAGTGGTTGGATGGCAAGTAAGACAGCCACGATTACAGGAAGTCAAACTGGAACTCAATTACAATACCAGATTGGAAGTACATCAGAAAATGGATGGATAAATATTACTAGTGGAGGTGAGACTCCAGCCATAACAAGTAATACAATTGTGTACTGTAGATTATTTGATGGAACGAGTGCGGGTACTCATGGACAGGGAGCGATTACAAAGATAGATATAACAGCTCCAACAGTAGAAATTGGCAATGTAACTAGTACAACAGCTACAACTGGAACAAATCCTTCTAGTATTACAATACAGTTTACCGTTACTGATACAGAATCAGGAATTAAAGAGACAAAATGTATGTATGCTCAAAGCCAAGATTATTTAGGTTTTGGTTCTATGCCACCATATTATGCAGGAACAGTTACTGCTTCAGGTAATACTTGTATTATAAATGGTCTAAGAGCTAATTCGACTTACTACTATAAAGTGGTGACAACCAATAATGCAGGAATTAGTACAGAAAAATTGGGGCAAACAAAAACTCTAGCACAAAAAGTAGAATTAAAAGATGCTTCTGATGATATAATGAATACTTATAAATTTAAGGGAATTATAAGTGAATTATCTTGTAGTGGTAGTGGTCCGGCGTCGATATATCAAGACAGTTGGGAGGCAGGAGATATTGTTTATTTACTTGAAGATCAAAGCTTAACTTGTTCATATGGGCCTTCTTCAGTTCATTTTGATTATAAAGAAGGTTATTATCAAATAATGGAAGATATTACTGATGACTATCTTACTATGGATTATTATACAGAATATTTGGGTGCATCTTATTTAGTGAGCGGTTCTTAATATTCATACTATACGAATTAACTGAAAAACCAGAACAATTGCTTCTAGTTTTTTTCTGTAGTTTATAGTATAATTGTATTGGTGATAATGTGAGAGATAAATTAGTAAAACTTTTGGAGAATTCTTATAGTCCATATTCTCACTTTCGAGTAGCTTCTATTGCTGTTATGAAAGATGGTCGTGAGTTTGGTGGGGTAAATGTTGAAAACGCTTCGTATGGGGCTAGTATTTGTGCTGAGAGAAGTGCCATTTTAAGTGCAATTTCTGCTGGGTATAAGCGTTATGATTTTGAAACGTTATATGTTATGTGTGATAATGACAAAATTGGTATGTCTTGTTTTGTTTGTCGTATGGTTATTAGTGAGATGTTTGAACCAGATAAGAAAATTATAGCTATGAATCCAAATGGGGATGAGGAAGTTCATACTGTTTCTGAACTTTGTCCATATCCATTTGGTGAGGAGGATTTACAGTGAGAAGTGGTTTTGTAAGTTTAATTGGTAGACCCAATGTAGGAAAGTCTACTTTAATGAATGCAATTGTTGGTAAAAAAGTAGCTATTACATCTTCAAAACCACAGACAACGCGTAATATGATACAAGGGATTTATAATGATGAAGATACCCAGATTGTTTTTGTGGATACTCCGGGGATTCATAAACCAAATCATAAACTTGGAACGTATTTGAATGAACAGGCATATTTTAGTATTAATGATGTGGATGTTATTTTGATGCTTTTGGATAGTAGTGAAGAGTTTGGTACTGGAGATTCTTTTGTGTTAGATAAGATTAAAGAAGCTAAAAAGCCAGTTATTTTAATTTTAAATAAGATTGACAAGATATCGAATGAAGAAATTTTAAAGAAGATAGATTCCTATAAGGATCTATATTCTTTTGATGAAATTGTTCCTGTGTCTGCCATGAAGGGTAGAAATGTGAAGGAACTTATTGCTACATTACGTAAATATTTACCTGATAGTGTTCGTTATTATGATGAACATCAGATTACGAATAAGCCACTGACTTTTATGATTTCTGAAATTGTAAGAGAAAAAGCTTTTCAGTTGACAGAACAGGAGGTACCTCATTCTCTTACATGTATTGTAGAGAATATTGAACGTAAAAGGGATAGTTATTATATTCAGTCAACAATAATTGTTGATAGAGATTCTTTGAAAAGGATTATTATTGGTGCACGTGGTAGCAAGGTAAAGGGAATTGGTATTCGTGCAAGAAAGGAATTGGAAGAATTTTTAGGAAAAACGGTTTATTTAGAAATTTATGTAAAGACAATTCCAAAATGGAGAGATAAAGAAAAGTATTTACAAGAATTTGGTTTTCATGAATTTGAATAATTTTTGAAATTGTATTCATAATAGAATGGGTGATATTATGAATAAGAAAAAATTATTATGGAATTTATTTATCCATACAGGGAAAATAGAGTATTATATGGAATATAAAAAAGTGAAGGATGATGAGATTATCGATATTGATTTCTCATTATAGTTTGGAGAGTATGTATGGTGGACAAAATAGAGGGAATTGTTGTTGGAGAAAGGGCTCATGGTGAGACGAGTAAAATCATTCAAATATTAACGAAAGAATATGGTGTTATTGGGGTGATTGCAAAGGGTGCTAGAACGCTGAAAAGTGATTTTCGTACAACAACGACAAAACTTACTCATGGATATTTTTATATGAATTATAAAGAGGGTAAATTATCTATTTTGACTGGTGTAGATGTAATATCTAGTTTTTTGAATATTCAAAAGGATATTATGAAAATTAGCTATGCTAGTTATATGTTAGATTTATCAGAGCAGGTTATGCGACATAATGCTGATGTAAGACTTTTTGATAATTTACTTGCCGCTCTTTTAAAAATAGAGGAAGGTTTTGATCCCGTTATTATTTGTAGCATACTAGAACTTAAGTATTTGGATTATTTAGGTGTTATGCCAGTTTTGGATGGATGTGCGATTTGCGGTGCTACTGAGAGCCTTGTAACTCTTTCTAGTGATAGAGGGGGGTATGTTTGTAAGGATTGTCTTACCAACGAGAAAATTGTTCATGAAAAGACTATGAAACTAATTCGTATGTTTTATTATGTTGATATATCTAAAATATCAGTTTTGGAAATTAGTGATGAGAGTAAAAGAGAAATTCGTTTCTTTTTAGATCAGTATTATGATAGGTATACAGGGCTTTATTTAAAGAGTAAGTCCTTACTTGGACAGTTGAACAAGTTAAATGTATAGGAGTGTCGAGTATGAAAGAATATCAGTATTTATTATGCCCAATTGTAACTTTACTAATTTGTCAAGTTACAAAATTTATTATCGAGTCAATTCGTGAAGGGAAGATGAATTTTAGTCGCCTTTTTAATGGAACTGGGGGAATGCCAAGTAGTCATACTTCTTTTTCGTCTTCGGTAACCATGTTGATTGGTTATAATTTGGGGTTTGATAGCCCAATATTTGCTGTTTCCTTTGTGTTTATGTTGATTACTGCTTATGATGCAATGGGACTTCGTTTTGAAAGTGGAAAACAAGCAGAGGCTATTAATTTATTATTCGAAGAACTTAAAAGTATTAAGAAGCCTAAAATGGTTTTTAAACGTTTAAAGGAAAGATTGGGTCATAAGCCATTAGAGGTTTTGGTGGGATTGTTATTAGGGACTGTTGTTAGTTTATGCTTTTATTTATTTTTTTTAGGTATATAGGTTTTAATTTATGAGAGGATGTATCAGTCTTTTTTTCTTTTCAAAATTTGTTTTGAATTTTGTTCTGATTTATGATAAAATGTATATGGTGATGGTATGGTAACGGTAGAACAGGTAATAGAGTCTTTACATGGTAATAGACAGATTGATGATTCTGTAAAAAACAATTTAGAAGAGTTAATTGTGCTATTTCATAATGACTATCCAAATGTTTCTTTAGAAAATTTAAATCGCTTACTACCTAGTTTAAAAATAGAGAAATCAAATCGATTTTCGAATCAGAATATTTTTAAATACAATATAGGAACTAACATTTTAGAATTTAATGTGGAGAGAATGGAAGAGGATTATGATATGAAGCATATTCTTATGGTGGCTCTTTTGAATATTATTGGAAATAATGGTGCTCAAATAGGATTTAATTCGAATAATAAGTTTGAGGCATTACAAGCTGGATATTTAGAAATTCTTGCCAATCATTTGGTTGGAAATGAAGCAGAAGAATCATATTTAGAAGCTGAAATGATTTCTACCAATTTAATTTGTACAATGGTCAATCCGGATATTTTATTTAGAGCATATTTTACAAATGATGCGAATTTATTAGCGAGTGCTTTGATTGAGGAAGGGGTGACTATCTAATGATGGATAGTATGAATTATCGTATGCATAATCCAAGTGCAGAAGTTTCAGTAGATGAGTCTATTTCGCAAGCTTTTGTATCAAAACCAAGAACACCTGAACAGGTTGAGCGTTTTCGTGTGATGGCTAGTATGAGTAGTGAGGCACAGCAGATTGCTGCTATTTTAGAGGCACATATACTAAAGCAGAATGAAGAAAAACAGGCAGTAAGATAACCACTTTGTGGTTTCTTTTTATATAGGTGATGTTATGCTAAATTTATTAAATTCTTTTGAACGATATTTAAGGGTCGAGAAGAATGATTCTGAATATACAGTTAAAAATTATATAAATGATGTGGTTGTTTTTCTAGAGTATATGACTGGGAATCATATTTCAAAGGTTTCAGAAATTACTTATGATCAAGTTCGTTCTTATCTAAATTATTTGTATACCAAAGGTCTTTCTAAAAGTAGTGTGTCTAGAAATCTAAGTGCGCTTCGTACCTTTTTTAAATGGTTACTTAGGGAAGGTGAGATTGAGAGTAATCCTATGGTTTTAGTGACGAGTCCTAAAAAGGACAGAACTCTTCCTACCGTTTTGGGGTATCAAGATATGGAGAAGATATTGGAAATTCCAGATGCTAGTACACCTTTAGGACAACGAGATCTTGCTATTTTAGAGATGCTATATTCTACAGGAATTCGTGTTGGCGAACTGGTTTCTATCAAACTCTCTGATTTGCACTTGCAAAATCGAATGCTTACTATTTTTGGAAAAGGACGTAAGGAGAGAAATGTTTTATTTGGTGATGTACTTTGTTCAAAGATGACATTATATATGAAAGATGGTCGTGAGAAACTTTTAAAAGGAAAATCGAGTGATATATTATTTTTGAATCATTATGGGAATCCACTCACAACAAGGGGTGTAGAGGATATTTTGAATCGTGTAATTCAAAAGGGGAGTTTAGATTTTTCTATTCATCCACATATCTTACGTCATACTTTTGCGACACATATGTTAGATAATGGTGCAGATTTAAAGGTTGTACAAGAACTTTTAGGTCATGAAAATCTATCGACGACGCAGATTTATACACATGTTAGCAATGAAAGACTTCGTAGTGTTTATTTAAATGCGCATCCAAGGGCTAGGGAATAACTTGTAAATTAATGTCAAATATTCATTTGCATTGCTTGTACTATATGTGGGAGTTTGTTATAATTTTTATAAAAGGGTAAAAGAGAATAAAAAGGGAGGCTACTATATGAAAAAGTATGTATATTTATTTCAAGAGGGAAATAAGGATATGCGTGATATTTTAGGTGGAAAGGGTGCTAATTTGGCAGAAATGACACGCATTGGGTTACCTGTTCCACAGGGCTTTACAATATCTACTGTAGCTTGTAATGATTATTATGCAAAAGGTGGAAGAGTTTCTTCAGATATTGAAGATGAAATTTTTGAAACACTTGGAGCATTAGAACGTCAAACAGGAAAGCAACTTGGAGATACTACTGCACCACTTTTACTTTCTGTTCGTAGTGGAGCTAGAGCAAGTATGCCTGGAATGATGGATACCATTTTAAATTTAGGATTAAATGATGATGTTGCTAAGGCGTTAGAAAAGATAACTGGGAATCCGCGTTTTGTATATGATTCATATCGTAGATTTATTTCAATGTATGCGGATGTAGTAAAGGGGTATGATCGTACTGCGTTTGAAGAACTTCTTACAATTATGAAGCAAGAAAAAGGTGTATCCTTGGATACAGAGCTTTCTTCCGACGATATGAAAGAATTAACCCTTTCTTATAAGAAATTGTATCAAAAGTTTGATGGGAATGAATTTCCATCAAATCCAGACACACAACTTATGGAAGCTGTACAGGCTGTGTTTCGTTCTTGGAATACAGAAAGGGCTAAAGTGTATCGTAAGATGAATCAAATTCCAGATTCTTGGGGAACTGCTGTTAATGTACAGGAAATGGTGTATGGAAACTCTGGGGAAAATTCTGGAACAGGAGTAGCGTTTACAAGAAATCCTGCCACTGGAGAAAATGTTTTGTATGGAGAGTATTTAATGAATGCCCAGGGGGAAGATGTTGTTGCTGGAATCCGTACACCAGAATCGATTGAAACTTTAAAACAGAGAATGCCATCAATTTATGCGGAGTTCCAAAAATATGCCAGATTGTTAGAACAACATTATCATGATATGCAAGATATGGAATTTACTATAGAAAATGGTAAGTTATATATGTTGCAAACTAGAAATGGAAAACGTACAACAAAGGCTGCAATTAAAATTGCACTTGATCAGGTTCATGAGGGGTTAATTACGGAAAAAGAGGCAATTCTTCGTATTCAGCCAAATGATTTGGATCAAATGCTTCATCCAACGTTTGATGAAAGTGAATTAAAGAAGGGGAAGGTTCTTGCAAGAGGGCTTGCCGCCTCTCCAGGGGCTGCGTGTGGTAAGATTTATTTTTCAAGTGAAGATGTTATGGAAGCAACCGAAAAAGGGGATGTGGCCATTTTAGTACGTGTTGAAACGTCGCCAGAGGATATTATTGGAATGAATGCTGCTGCTGGGATTTTAACAGTTCGTGGGGGTATGACTTCTCATGCGGCCGTTGTTGCTCGTGGAATGGGAAAGTGCTGTGTAAGTGGTTGTAGTACACTGTCGGTAGACTTAAATGCAAAAACATTAACTGTAGATTCTATTGTTTTACATGAAGGGGACTATATTTCTATTGATGGAACGACAGGTATTGTGTATGTTGGTCAAATTCCAACCATTGAGGCTTCGATTAATGGGGACTTTGAAACATTTATGAATATGGTAGATCAACATCGGACTCTTGGAGTTAAAGTGAATGCGGATACAGAAAGGGATGCAAAAGAAGCTGTTCGCTTTGGAGCAGAAGGAATTGGACTTTGTAGAACAGAGCATATGTTTTTTGAGAAGAGTAGAATTTTCTATATGCGTCAGATGATCGTTGCTCAAAGTAAAGAGCAAAGATTAAGGTCATTAGAGAAGCTTCTTGAATTCCAGAAAAATGATTTTATTTCGTTATTTCGTGTTATGAAGGGTAAACCTATTACTATTCGTTATCTCGATCCACCTCTTCATGAATTCTTACCTCATACAGATGAGGAGATACAAGAATTATCAAAAAGTTTATCCATTCCTTTTGAAAATTTGAAAAAGCATATTTCTTCTTTACAAGAGGTTAATCCGATGATGGGGCATAGAGGTTGTAGGCTTGATATTACATATCCTGAAATTGCTGTTATGCAGACCAAAGCAATCATAGATGCAGCGATTGTTGTGACACGGGAAAATATTCCAGTAAAACCAGAAATTATGATACCTCTTGTTACAGATATTAAGGAATTAAAATATGTAAAGAGTTTAGTAATAGATACAGCAAGTAAACTTATGCAACACCATGGAGTAAATATAGAATATCATGTGGGTACTATGATAGAGACACCAAGAGCCTGTATGCTTGCAGATGAAATTGCGATTGAAGCAGAGTTTTTTAGCTTTGGTACCAATGATTTAACACAACTTGCTTTTGGTTTCTCTCGTGATGATTCTTCAAAGTTTATGAAAGATTATTTACAAAATAAAATTATTGAAAATGATCCTTTTAAGAAAATTGATCAAAATGGTGTTGGTCTTATGATGCAATTTGCGGTAAATAGTGGAAGAAAGATTCGACCAACATTAGAGCTTGGTATTTGTGGTGAACATGGTGGAGATCCAGATAGTATTGATTTTTGTCATCGTATTGGATTAAATTATGTATCATGTTCTCCATATCGTGTTCCGGCTACTAGACTTGCAGCGGCGCAAGCTACAATCAAATCTGAGGGGCAAAATTAGAACAAGATATAGGCGTGCTCTTAACCCGCATAATCATTACAAAAGAGATATATTAAGTTATGCAGATAAAATATTCGAATGCAAAAATGCTAAGTTAAAAGAGCCAATTCTTGTAGATATTTATATATAAAAAGACGTAGAGTATTGTATTTATTACACATCTAGGTCTTTTTTCGTAAAAAAAGAGATACGTGCACGAAGAATTGGATGTAATAAAAATTCGATTAATGGAAACCAAAATTAAGAGATTTATCAAGGATCTAGAATTGCTTTTGTAAGATAGCTTGGATTGATGACACAAGAAGGTGTGTCAGATAAGTTAGGTTTAACTGGAGAATGTAAAAGAAGAACTATAACTAGATATGAAAAAGGAGATAGGAATTCAAAAGAGGATATATCAGATAAAACAAAACTATTATCAAAGAAAGAAGTTGAAGAATACGAGAAAGATTTTTTGTAAAAGATAAATTATGAAATAAAAAGTAGAATTAAAGAGATGATAATTGAATATACTATAAATGTATACTAATTGACATTTTTAGAAAAATATAGTATATTTATATTGCTACTTTAAAAGTAGTGAAAATGTTTTTCGCTTCTGGATGGTGCGAATAATAAGTGATTCCAGGCGACAATGTTTTTCGCTTCCAGGTGGTGCGACTAATAAATGATCCTGGTTGAAAATGTAGAATAGCTCTATCATAAGATGGAGTTTTCTTTTGCTTTATGATATATTATTTATGGAGATGATGTACATGGAAATTAAAACTGGATATTTATATCATATAAAAGATGAATATTTCGGTGTTGTAAATGATGAAAATCTAATGCAAAATCATGAAAAAGGAAAGAAGAAACCAACTTATTTTACTATCAAAGATAAAGATATATTATGGTTTATTCCTATAAGTTCCAAAGTAGATAAATATCAAAGAATAATTGATAACAAAATAGAAAAATATGGTTTCTGTAATACAATCATAATTAGAAAAATTGCTGATGAAGATGCTGCAATATTACTTCAAAATGCATTTCCAACATTAGAAAAGTATATAGATCATGTGCATACAGTAGATGGAGTCCCTTTAAAAGTTTCAACTGGCCTACAAAATGAAATAAAAAGTTTATTTAAAAATATGGTAGGATTAAAGAAAAGAGGAACAAATTTATTTTTTTCTGATATAGATAGTTTGAAGAACCAAATGCTAAAAGAGATAAAATAAGAAATCAAATATAAGTCATTTTAGTTAATTAATATTCCTTATTCATCTCGAATGGGGTAGTGGCACAAACAAATATTCAAAATAGTAAACAAGACTAGTTTACTATTTTTTGCATACCTATTATAATGAATATGGTGATTTCTTATGAGATTAAATGAAGTGTTATTTATAAATAATCTCCCAACACTTGATTTGCACGGATATGATAGGCAGACAGCTGTTGTAGCACTTTCTGATTTTATTCGTGATAATGTTAAAATGCAAAATGATGTAGTAGTGGTTATTCATGGGATTGGAAATGGGGTTCTTCGAAAGTCTGTACATGCTTACTTGCGAACTTGTAAAAATGTCTTAGATTTCAAGATTCATTATTTCAATGAGGGGTGTACAGTTGTTTCTCTTAAATTTTGACAAAATAATAATTTTATGATATATTAATCTAACGCCAAGAAAAAAGGCGAAAAATATCGTATAAAAGTCAAATAAAAAGTTGACAAACGTATAATATTGTGTTAGTATACGAGGCATAAATTTATGAAGGGGGAAATATTTATGTATACAGAAAGAAAAGACAATTTTTCAATTAAAAATGTGATTTTGCAATTTTTATTCGTTGCTTTATTCATTTTTGTATTAATTTGGTTATTTCCAATGAAGAGTGATTTAAAACCTGCTACAGTAAATGCAGGAAGTGAAACCGTAGATGTATCTATGTTTTATGACCAAATTTTTAATAATAACGTTATTGCTATGAAAGACGCTGCAAAAGGTTATTATACAACACCAAGACTTCCAAAAAATGTTGGTGATAAAGTTTCTATGACATTAGGTGAAATGTTGGAAAAGAAAATTATTTTGCCTTTTGTTGATAGTAAAGGAAAACAATGTGATTTAACAGATTCTTATGTAGAAATTACAAAATATGATGATGAATTTGTTATGAAGGTTAATTTAAAGTGTTCTGAGCAAGAAAATTATTTATTGGTTTATATGGGATGCTATGATTATTGTTCAACATCAATTTGTGAGAAAAATACTGCTGATATTAAAACACCAGTCATTTATCCTTCAAACCCAGCTCCAACACCAGAACCAACACCAATTGTCACACCACCTGTTGTGAATAATGTTACAAATATAACAAACAATATAACAAATATTACAAATATAACGAATAATATTGTTAATAATAATACTGTGACAATTATTCAACCAGAACCAGAGAAACCAGAACCTGAAGAACCAACGCCAACACCAACGCCAACACCAACGCCAACCAGTCCATCTTGTACATTACAAGTAGTGAGTGGAAATAAGAGTGGTAACTATTATACTGGAACTGTTGTAGTGGGATTCAAATCCAAAACATCTGGAGATAATGCAACTGTAACTGGATTTGGTCTTGGAACAAGTACCAACTATAATGGAGATACAAAATATACATTAACAAAACCAGGTACATACACTGTATATGGTTATGTAAAAAATAGTTATGGAAATACTGCTGTATGTAGTATTGATGTAGATATTCAAGATCCACAGGTAGTCAAAGAATATGAATATGAGTATCGTAAAGATACAACAACATGTTCAGATTATTCTAATTGGTCTGATTGGTCTACTACCTATGTAGAACCTACAGCATTACGCCAAGTTGCGTATCGTAATGTTAAAATAACAAGTATTGTTGGATATAAAACAACAACTTCTAATGATATTTCTAAACCAATTTATGGAACACAAGAAGTAGCTGTTGGTACATTATCTGAAACAATTTGTACAGAATATGGATATACTGCAACTGGAACTATCGCTTATAGTGATTGGGTAGATGCGGGATATGTTACAACAACAAGTATTTTAAAAAATACTGATTTAGAAAGATATGTTCCGGTGACTGATACAGAGACTTTATGTCAATCATATTGTTCGTCTGTCACAGGACATGTATATAAAAAGTATACTAGAAAAGTTTTAAATAATGTTGTATATACTTGTAAGAATACTACAACTGTAAAAAAATTAGTCACTGCACAGGAGACTGTAATTACTGGTTATGAGCAAATTACTACAAGTGAGCCAATTACAGAAACAAAAATTGAAAAACAATATAGATATAGAACTAAAACTTGTGATACAACAACAGATAAAAAATGGAGTTATTATAATAATACAAGTTTATTAAATACTGGATATACATATACAGGAGAAAAACGATTGAAAAATTAAAAGTAAAAGAAAGTAGGGGTGCCTATTATGGATTATGTTAAAAAAATATGGGATAAAGCAATTCAAGATTTTGTAAAAAAGAATGATATTGAAGGACTTGAAAGGTATTATCAAGATGTCATTTTAAAAACTACTGCTATTGATGAAGATACTAGAAGAGAATATGAAGAAATAGTTGATGGTGCAATATCGGAAGTAAATAATAAGTTACAAAATATTAATGCCGAAGATATTACTGTAGGCGAAACTGCAAAACATTTTAAATTGTCTAAAAAGAAAATAGCTATTATTAGTGGTGCGATTGGGGCAGTGGCAGCGCTAGCTGGAGTAACAATTGGCCTAGTAGGTTGTTCTCGTTCCAATAAAGGTTCAGCAGAAGCTAAGAGTAAGATTTCTTCTGATTATGCAATTGAACTCGATTTCTCTTTAGATGATGGTGCAGAAATTGGGCTTGGCATGAATGCTAATAAACTTAAGCCAACTTTGCATTTTAATCCTGAAAAAACAGAAACTATGATTAAAAATATGAGACAATTTATTACAACTGCTCTTCCAAGCGGAATTGAATTTACAGATGATGAACTTGAAGAACAGATTGAATCTTTAATCAATTATTATGTATGGTTGAATTTGGATGAAATTGGGCCTTCATATTTGAGTGAATTGTATCAGACTGATAGTACTTCTTATATTGAAATATTCAGCGATTCTATTTATTGGGCTAATGTTTTACGTTTTGATTCCATTACATCATCTATGGAAGGGAATACAGTTCCAGATTTATCTAGTTTGATTTCAAACAAGAAGGATTTAGAGTTGGTTCAAAGTTTTCAAAATTTAAATGCAAGACTTCATGATGCAGTTGTGGCAAATGATATTGCGAATATAAAAGGAATTGTTTCTGAATATCAAGAAGTGATTAGAACCAAATTATTGGACCATATAAGTTATAGGTATGGGCAAGGCTCTATGGATTTATGCTTTCGACTTGTTTACTCTGCAGAACAATTATTAGCTGATTATAATCTAGTGATTATGGATGAATCTCTATCTAAAACTATTAATGAGGATGAATTTTTAAAATGTTTGCAATCAGTTTCTATTGCTACAAAGGAAGATAAACCTTCTACTGATGTAGAATTAGAGCAAATTATTCAAACTAATACAAGTAAAAAATCTGATAATGTAATTTATATTGTTGATACATTAAAAGATTATATGTCAAGACTTGATTTATCAAAAGATTTTACAAGGAAGAAATCGGTAGCAGATGTAATGATTGAAGTGTCCTCCTTTGTTAGAGAAAACAACTTATTTGAAACTTATGTAGCAAATGAATCTTTAGAAGAACTGTTCTTAGCTATTTTTAATCAAACACATGTACAAGGAGATACTATTACTTCTAATGATGTTATTACAAGCGATGGTTCTGGTTATGTTAAAGAATCGGAATTCAATAAATATAATATTGATACAAATGGAAAAACTCCATCACAAATTGAACAAGAATATCAACAAGCCGTTAAAAATGAGGTAGAGAGCTCCTTAGCTAATGAGAAGAACTTTACTGATAATAAGGGTGAGGTACTTGAGAGTGGTGTGAATTCTCCACAATATGCTGAAGAGTATTCAAATGGTTTTGGCGCTGGAAGTAAGCAAGGAGCTATTGATGGAAATGCTTTAACGACTTATAATGCAACTGTAACTGGTAGTGTAGCTTATCAAGAGGGATATAAGGCAGGATATGAACGCTCTTATGAGAAAGCAAAACAAACTCGCTTAAATATTGAAAGACAATCTAATGTAACGATAGAAACAATTAAGCCAGTTGAACAATCGAGTCAAGTTACTGAACAAGGAACTTACTCTCAACCAGAAACTAAGAAACCTACAGTAGAGAACCCACAACAATCTACGTCGGCACCTTCTACAAAAGAAGAAGAAACTACAACAGGTATTATTGAGGAAGTTGTGATTGATGAAGGGATTCTTGAAGAAGGTGTAACTTCTGTAAGTGAAGTAGATTATTTAACTTTTTTAAGAGATTATTTACAATCATATAATCAAACTTCGATGGAAGAAGAAACAAAGAAAACAAGATAGGGGATTACCCTATTTTTGTTTGACAATATATATGTTTTGTGGTACTATCTATAATAGAGGATAAGCTAGGGAGGTACAAGATGAAAGGTACTTATGTATTTGATTATGTTAATGAAAATGAATTTCATAAGTTGGAACGTTCACTTAAAAAGTATAACATGCTAGCTTATAAAAAATTATATTTTGATTATTATCCTAAATTAAAGGATGGAGAATTTTTAGGGGAGATTGTTGAGAAAAACATTCAAAAAGGGACGATTACATATCAGCTAAAGTTACCTACCGATTCTTTATTTGCGAAGGTTCATGGGGATATTACGTTGCATTATGTTGTGTATGAAAGTGAAAAGATTGTTATGCTAAATACTTTGACTCCAGAGGATATTTTAAGTGAAGGTCATCAATCTGAGCTGCAAACGTATAAAGGAGTTATGGTTTCAAAAGAGCATTCAGATAAAGATATTTTTAAAATTAATTTGTTAAATATGATTCAAAAATAGGTGTTACAAATCCTATTTTTTCGATTTGAAATCTTATATATTTAATGATATAATGGTTAAGGTATGTTTGAGGTGATTATAAATATATGAAACGAATAGTGGAAAAAAAATCAATTCAAAATAAACTGAAGAATATGAAAAATATTTTAAGAGATTACTTTAAAACTAATATTTTGTTTATGACGTTCTTTTTTTCATCGGTTATCAATGGATGCTTGCTCCGTTTTTTAACAGTTAAAAATTATTTTGATGGTGGTCCAATTCTTGCGGATGCAGCGGTTGCATTAATTATTGGGGCTTTTGGTTATTTTATCAAACCTAAAAACCAAATTAAGTATTTTTTTACGTGGGGAATCATTTTTACATTACTTTGTGTTATTAATTCTATGTATTATACAAATTATCTTTCTTTTGCTTCCTTCTCTTTATTGGAGACTTCCTTACAAGTCATTGATGTTGGAGATGCAGTTGTTGAAAATGTAATGGAGCTAAAGGATTTTTGTTATATATGGCAATTATTTGCGCTTTTGTTTGTACATCATATGTTAAAGAAACGAAATTATTATGCTAGGGTTTCTAAAATTGAAGTTGGTAAAGTGAGAGCTCTTAATACAATTGTTGTTGGATTAATTTTGGTTGGATTATTTATTTCCACATTGAGTTCTACTGATATTAGTCGCCTTAGTAAGCAATGGAATCGTGAATATATTGTTATGCGATTTGGGGCATATACATATCAATTGAATGATTTGATTGCGACTGCTAAATCACAACTCAATCCACTTTTTGGATATGATGCGAATGCGAAAGCATTTAGGGAATATTATGATACGAAAGATACTACACATGAGGATAACGAGTATACCAATATTTTTAAAGGAAAAAATGTGTTAGTCATTCATGCAGAAAGTATCCAACAATTTACATTGGATGCTAGTTTCAATGGTGTTCCTGTAGCTCCTAATTTAAAGAAAATGGCGAGTGAGGGGTTATACTTTTCTAATTTTTATTCGCAAGAGAGTGTTGGAACAAGTAGTGATAGTGAATTTACATTTAATACTTCTTTAATGCCTGCAAGTAGTGGAACTGTTTTCGTTAGTTATTGGGATAGAGAGTATATTTCTATTCCAAAGCTCTTAAAAGAACAGGGATATTATACATTTAGTATGCATGCGAACAATGGGACATTTTGGAATCGTACCAATGCTCATAAAAGTTTAGGATATGATGATTTCTATTATTATACAAAGGATTTTGAAATTGATGAAACTATTGGACTTGGACTTTCTGATAAGTCTTTCTTTAGACAAGCCGTTCCTATTATTTCAAATATTAAGGAAGCAAATGAACATTTTTATGGAGTTCTGATTATGCTTACCAATCATACACCATTTTCTGATATTGTCAATTTTAGTGATTATGAAGTTTCCTATAAATATACGAAAATCAATGAGGAGACAGGGGAAGAAGAGACAGTTGTTGCTCCATATATGGAAGGTACTAAACTTGGAAATTATTTTAAGTCAGTACATTATGCGGATGAAGCTTTAGGACAATTTATACAGGATTTAGATGCTGCAGGTTTGTTGGATAATACTGTAATTGTAATTTATGGGGATCATGATGCTAAACTGAAAAAATCTGAATTTGTTCGTTATTATAATTATAACCATGAAACGGATTCTATTTTAAATGAAGATGATCCTAACTATCAAGCAGTGGATTATTTCTCTTATGAATTAAATCGTAAGGTTCCATTCATTATTTGGACCAAGAATCATGAGTACCAAGCTGAGATTACAAAGGTTATGGGAATGTATGATGTTTTACCAACACTTGGTAATATGTTTGGATTTAGTAGTCCATATGCTTTTGGACATGATATATTTAGTGTAGATGAGAATGTTGTTATTTTCCCTGATGGAAATTGGTTAACAAATAAAATGTATTATAGTCAAAGTAAAGAAGCAGGGAAATTGCTTGATTCAGAAGAAACTGTAAGTGTGGATTATATTAATTATTATAATGAGCTTTCTGAAAAAGCCATTTCGATATCGAATTCTATTATTGTATATGATTTAATTCGAAAGACAAATGAATCTAGAGCCATTGCTACGCAAGGATAGGAGAATCATAATATGAAAAAAAACAAACGACGTTTAAAAGTAAACTTTGTATTGAGTTTAATCGTGTGTATTTTAGTTATTATAATGTTATATTGCATTTTAAATATTTTTCATAACATTCAGTCTAAAACACAATCTTCTGTGGAGATTCTAGATACGATTCATGGATATGATTACGAATTAAATGAAAATGATTCAGCATATTTTAAATCTTTATTTGAAGAGTTAAAGAAGGAATTAGAACAGGATGAGATTGATGAAGAAGTATATGCTTCATTGGTAGCTAAACTTTTTGTAACTGATTTTTACTCTTTAGATTGTGCATTAAATAAGAATGATGTTGGAGGGGTACAATTTGTGTATCAAGAATATCGTGGTGATTTTGTTTCTAAGGCAAAAACCTCTGTATATAATTATGTAGAGAATGATATCTATGGTGATAGAAAACAGGAACTTCCTATGGTAACCAATGTTGAGGTGGATGATATTTCTTCAGAGGAGTATTCGTTTGAGGAAATTACCCAAGATGATAATGCCTATGTTGTGACACTTTCTGTTAGTTATGCAAAAGAGTTGGATTACCCTGAGAAAGTTACTTTGGTATTGGTACATAATGAAAATAAGCTAGAAATTGCAAAAATGGAATAGTAAATTGTTTTGATGGGGAAAATATGTTATGATAGTTATACTAAAAGAACTATGTAGCATATGGGCTTTTAGTTTATGCTAGAAGTCTTTTTCTTTGGAGGTTTTTATGGAATATAAATGGCACAATATGGTAGTAGATGAAATTATGAAAATATATGATACTAGTATGAATGGACTTTCTGCGCCTATGATTATAAAAAGAATAGAGCAATATGGTAAAAATATATTGCCTAAAAAGAAAAGAGATTCTCTTTTCAAAATATTTATTAGGCAAATGATGGATCCAATTGTATTATTATTATTTATTACAGTTATTTTTTCATTATTAATTCATGAAGTTGTAGATGCAATAGCAATTTTATTTATTATTGTAGTTGATTTAATTATGGGAACATTTCAAGAATGGAAAGCGGAGAAAAATGCTGAAGGGTTATCTTGTTTAATTCATAACATGGTACTTGTTATTCGTAGTGGTAAAGAACAAGTAATGGATTCTAGCGAATTGGTACCTGGAGATATTGTTTTACTAGAATCCGGGAATCGTGTTAGTGCAGATTTACGTATTATTGAAAGTAGTAATTTACAGATTGATGAATCTGTGCTAACGGGTGAAAGTGTGGCGGTAGTTAAAGAAGCTTGTATAGTTATGGAAAGTACGCCTTTGGCTGAAAGAAGAAATATGGTGTATGCAGGAACATCTGTTTCGTCTGGTAGAGCGAAATGTATTGTTGTAGAAACAGCATCTAATACAGAGATTGGTAAGATAGCATTTTCTGTAATTCAGACGAAGGAAGAGAAATCACCCCTTACCATTCGTATGGAAAAGTTTTCAAAACAAATTAGCCTATTGGTAGTTATAATTGCAATTTTGATTGCGTTCCTTCTTTTCTATAAAAATGTTCCAGGAAGTCAGATCTTTTTATCTGTAATTGCCTTATCTGTTTCTGCTATGCCAGAGGGGCTTCCTCTAGCTTTGACGATGGCACTTACAATTGCTAGTAATCGAATGGCAAAAAAGAATGTAATTGTAAAAAAGTTAAATGCGGTGGAGAGTTTAGGAAGCTGTACAGTAATTGCCAGTGACAAGACAGGAACGCTCACGATTAATGAACAGACGGCAAAGAACATTGTTTTACCAAGTGACCATGTATTTGCTGTAGAGGGAATTGGTTATAATGATCGAGGAGAGATTATTCCTACAAGTCCTGAATATGAAAATTTATGTTTACTTGGTGTACTTAATAATGAGGCAACTCTTGATATGGAAGATGGTGATTGGAAGTATTTAGGAGATTCTATTGATGTGGCCTTTTTATCACTTGGAAGAAAGGCACACGTTTCTTCAGATGAAATCTCAATTATAAAAAGAATTCCTTATGAATCTGAAAATAAATATTCTGCAGTATTTTATCAAAAAAAAGATAGACTCCATTTTACTGTAAAAGGGTCTATTGAAAAAGTGTTAGAGTTTTGTAGTTATATGAGACAGGGTGAGCAAATAGTACCAATTGATATAGTACATTTATTAAGGCAGAATGAAGATTATGCAAGTAGGGGATACCGTATGATAGCACTTGCAGATGGAGTTGTAGAAAGTATAAATGATATATCCTCTTCTTCCTTGGTATTTGAAGGAATGGTTGCATTTATGGATCCTGTAAGAGAAGAGGTAAAGAACTCTATTTTAGAATGTAAAAGGGCAGGAATTCGGGTAGTTATGATTACAGGAGATCATCCATTGACCGCATATTCAATTGCTTTAGAATTAAATCTTGCTAGAGAATACAATGAAGTTACTAATGGAATCGAGGTAGAAGAATACTTTGCAAAAGGGGAACAACAATTCTTGCAATTTGTATCTTCTAAGTCTGTTTTTACTAGAGTTACTCCTATGCAAAAACTGCAGATTGTAGATGCATATAAGCGTATGGGTGAATTTGTTGCTGTAACTGGAGATGGAGTAAACGACTCTCCTGCGCTTAAAACTGCAAATATTGGAATTGCGATGGGAAGTGGAACTGATGTTGCAAAAGACACAGCTTCTATGATTGTTGTGGATGACAATTTTACTTCTATTGTAGCTGGTGTGAAAGAGGGAAGAAATGCATATAGTAATATTCGTAAGGTAAGTTATATGTTACTTTCTTGTGGACTTGCAGAGGTGTTATTCTTTTTGCTTTCAATATTTTTTGATTTAGATATGCCTTTGGTAGCAATCCAATTATTATGGCTGAATATTGTGACCGATGGTCTTCAGGATTTTGCTTTATCATTTGAGCGCGCTGAGATGGATATTATGGATATTCCACCTCGTAGTACAAAAGAATCTATTTTTAATAAAGAATTATTTATAGAAGTTTTACTTTCTGGTGTTGGAATTGGACTACTTGTATTTGCTGTATGGGCGTATTTACTTCATAGCGGAATGGAAGTCAGTCAGGCGAGAGGCTATGTTATGGTACTTATGGTATTTATACAAAATATACATGTGTTTAATTGTCGTAGTGAAAGGCATTCTACATTTTCTATATCAATTTTTAGTAATCCCTTAATTTTGTTTAGTATAGTTTCTTCCATTGTATTACAGATTATTGTTATGGAAGTTCCAATTTTATCTACTTTCTTACAAACGACTGTCGTTCCATGGATGGATATGCTTATTTTATTATGTATTTCTTTTAGTATACTGTTTGTTATGGAAATCTATAAAATTTTAGTTTATAGGAAAAAATCATGTCATTGATTTTTTTTACTTTCTGATTTATAATGAAGGAAATATAGGAAACATTCTTATATAGAAGGAGGATATAAATGTTAAAGGAAAAAGTTGCGGTTATTACAGGTTCTAGTAGGGGAATTGGAAAGGAAATTGCTCATTTGTTTTTACAGAACCATGCTAAGGTGGTTATTTGTGGATCTACAAAAGAGAATGCATCTAAAACGTTAGAGGATTTTGTTTCGATGGGATTTAGTGAAGCAGATATGATGGCAGTTGGGATGGATATGCGAGATATGGATAGTATTCAGAACTGTATTCAGGAAATTATTCAAATGTTTGGAAGAATTGATGTTTTGGTGAATAATGCAGGAATTACTTCTTCTGCTTCATTATTAGATACAAGTGATTCTGATTTTCAAAATATGTTTGACATTAATGTATTTGGTACAGTGAAAGTTACTCGTGAAGTTGTGAAATATATGAAGGAAATAGGTGGAAGTATTATTAATACATCATCTATGGTAGGAATTAATGGCGGAAGAAATCAAGCCTCTTATGCAGCAAGTAAATCGGCAATCAATGGGCTTACACTTTCTTTAGCAAAAGAGCTTGGAGGATATAATATTCGAGTAAATGCAGTGGCTCCAGGTGTCGTTGAAACAGATATGATGAGAAATTCAGTATCTGATCAAATGAAAGAAATGTTGATTCGAATGACTCCACTTGCAAGAACAGCAAAGCCAACCGATTTGGCAGGTGCTTATCTTTATTTGGCAAGTGATTTATCTAGTTTTACAACGGGAGCAATTATTAAAGTAGATGGAGGTTTAGTATTATAAATGAAAAATAGTAAAGTAATGCGTGATGTAAATTATGGAATGTATATTGTTAGTGCGAAAGAAGATAGGAATGTAGGGTGTGTGATTAATACATTTTGTCAAATTACAAGTGGGGATAATCCTATCATTACTATTAGTTTGAATAAAGATAATTATACGAATCAAGTGATTCAAAAAATACAGAAATTTGCGGTTTCTATTCTATCTCAAGAGATAAACCCAAATGTAATTTCTACGTTTGGTTTTTCCAGTTCCAAGGAAATAGATAAATTTAGTGATGTAGAATATAAGGATATAGATAATATTCCTGTTTTATTTGAGCATACAACTGGATATGTTATTTGTGAAGTAGAGGATATTATAGATTGTGGTACACATGACATTTTCATCGCTCGCGTGATTGATGGAGATAAAGTGAATGATGAAAAGCCTATGTCTTATTCTTATTACCATGAAGTTGTTAAGGGCAAGGCACCTAAAAATGCGCCAACTTATGTAGAAGAAAAAGAGGAAACTATAGAAGGTGTAGAGACGTATAAATGTTCTGTTTGTGGTTATGTAGTAGAAGGACCTATACCTGATGATTTTGTTTGCCCGATTTGTGGTAGGAGTAAAGAGGCATTTGAACGTGTCTAATTCCCAATTCTATTTTAGAAATGAAGTAGACTTCCATCTTTTTTCTTGTATAATTTTTTTAGGTGAAATAAAATGCAGTTGGATGATTTAAATATAGAGTATGATAGATTACAAAAGAAATATGGTGCTAAGGAGCTTGATTCCATTTATAATGGTGGATGTATAGATCATCCTGATATTTGTTTTGTATTTATGAATCCTACTGGAAGAAATATCGCATCCTCTAAAGAATGGAAGGGTATAAAATCTCCATGGATTGGTACTAAAAATATATGGGATTTATTTTATACATTAGGGTTAGTAGATGAAGATATTTATTTACAGATTAAAAGTATGAAAGGTAAGGAGTGGACAGAGGATTTTGCTGAAGAAGTTTATAGAAATGTAGAAAAACATAAATATTTTATTACGAATTTAAGTAAGTGTACACAGGTGGATGCTAGAGAGCTTCCAGATAGTGTCCATGCGCAGTATCTGCATCTTCTTGAAAAAGAAATAGAAATCATACATCCTAAAGTGATTGTTTTATTTGGAAATCAGGTAAGTTCAATTGTATTGAATGAGAAAATCTCTGTATCACAATGTCGACGAAAATTATTTGAAAAGGAAATCAATGGGGAAACATATAAGTTTTATTCAGTGTATTATCCTGTAGGGAATGGAAGATTTAATATAGATAAATCAATTGAAGATATAAAATGGATTGTTGGGAATTTATGTGAGAACTGATTTGAAGGAAAAGAACCCCTATTAAAAAGAGAGGAAGAAAATATAAAAATACGATAATTAAATGAACTGCACCCTTAGAGTAGACACAATAAAAAAATACATTTTTAAAAATCTATGATAGAATACACTTCCGAAAGGTGTTTTCTTATGGCTTCAAAAGGGCAAAAATTTAATAGGTACTCAGTCGACCTAAAACACGAAATATTAAAACAACTGGAGCGAGTTCATCAAATCGAACCTTAGGAACTACCACTAGAAAAAAAGAAAAAGATTTAACGAAAGAAGACTACAAAGAAAGATATGAAATACTAAAAAATATCAGAATATGGAATTAGACAAGATGTTTATGATAGATTATTCTTGCCAATAAAAACTAAAAAAGCATCAGCTTTAGAATTGAAATCAGTAAGTGATAAAAAAGAATGGATACAGAAGAGAGAATTTGTGATGATGCTTGCTAGTGCACAAAATCAACAAGTATTTGAAATAAAAGGGTATCAAAAGGCTATAAAACCTATAGTAAATACAGAAAATCATAAACCTACTGATCATTCTTAACATAAGTGATTGAGCTATTTTAAGCTTTTTAGTAAATGAAATTTTAAGGTATCATTTTCTACTAATGTTTTCATAAATGATATAAAAAGTAGCAATTATTTTGCTACTTTCTTAAAGTTTTAACCATTTGTTTTGCTTCTTGAATATCATGTTTAGTTACACCAGGATTTAATCTTAAAGGTATTCTAGGTTCTTTAGTAATATTTATTTTTGGCATAAATTTTAATTGTTCTAAAGTATATTTATTTACTGGTATATCATAAATATCAACCTTAAAATCATCTTTTCTGACAAATCTTGCATCAACACCTTGAATTTTAATGTTATCATTATTAATTCTTAAAATTAATAATGTAGAATCTCCTATACCGACATTAAAATCAATTAAAGATAAATCAAGATTATTTATACTTTGTTCGATATAATTTAAAAACCATGGATTTTGACTTAAATATTGGCCAACTACATCTGTGTGCACTTGTTGATATTCTCTAAAATCTTTAACATTTTTTTCAAATTGTCTTTTAATGTGATTATATATTTTTTCTTCGGTAGGATATAGTGCACAATTATCAGGATGTAAACCACCACTTAAATAAACATAATATATTTGCTCATCATCATTTTTATCTACAAATTTCAATAGCTCTTCATAAGTCATATGTTTTGTATATTTATCATTTTGCATTATACTATTAATTAATAAAGCTTGATTATTATCTTTTACTACAAAGCTTTCAGAGATAAAGCCATCACAAATTCTAATATAAGGTTTTTCGAATTCAAACAATTGATTGGCAAAAATCATTTTTTTGAATAAACCAATCTTGGAATAATGAGTAGGAATATTTGAGTATGGAAATTGTTTTCTCCTCTCATCTTCCAAATATTTATTTATATGTAAATTCGACCCAGTTTTATTATGAAATAATATGCCATCTTGGTCTAATATAGTTATTGCTTTTTCATATGGAATCATAATTTGAATGCAATCGTCGCCAACATAATGACTTTCGATTTTTTGTATTATTTCAGTCGCTTTTTTCATAAAGTTATACCTCCCTTAATTACTTATTATTTTAACATATTTATCATTCAAAATCATCACTTTTATATTATTTTGAATTGAATTATTATAAATCTATTACCTTTTTGTCATGCCAATAAATGAAAAAAGAGCAAATAGCTCTTTAATAATAAACGAATTGGAGCGAATGGTTAAGTTATTTCAAACTTTTTCGCCAAATTAGGAATTAATACTATAAAAGTACCAATCTCTAATAATATTTTAACATAAATATCTTTTTATTCAATACTATTTTTGAAAAAACTTCGCAAAAAATATTCTCAAAATTAAGATTTTGTGCTATTATAATACTTACTTTTTAAAGGGGGAATTCTATATGTTAAATATAAATAACATTAGAGAGTTACTATCAAATATGACACAAGATATTAATTCTAATATCAAAAAATTAAGAAAAGCATTTGGAAGTTTAGAATATACAGATGATGATAATCAATCATTACTTCATATTTTAGTGGATAATAAATATGATGAAGAAAAATGTTTTTTAGCAATTCAATCGCTATTAAAAGTTGGACTTAGTCCTAATTTAGAAGCAGATTTTAATTACAATTTTATTCAAACTGCATTATATGCTGGTTATAGTGAAAAATTTATTTTAAATATTATTAATGAAGCATTAAAATATAATTTAGATGTTAATCATATTGATAGTGATAAAGATACTATTGTTCATACTGCAATTTATAGTGATGATTATTTGGGAGAAGTTGAAAGAATATATGAACTATTGTGCTCAAATGGTTATGATTCTTCAAAAATAGATCATGATGGAAGAAATTTAATTGAAGCAATGATATTTCAAAAACAATATTCAGATTCACAAATAGAAAGATTTAAAAAATTATTTAATGCTAATTTAGGAGGAAAAGAACAAACAAAACCTATTGCTAACGACAATGTACCAAATAAAGTAGAAACACCAATTTCAGTTGTTCAAACTTTGTCTGAAAAAGAAATCTCTGAATTAGAAAAGTTTGGGAAAGTATTAAATAAGAAAAATTATGTAGTCTCTCCTACGATTGGAAGAGAAAAAGAACTAAAAAATCTTATGATTACTTTAGCACAAAATAAAAAAAGACCACTAATTGTTGGAGAATCAGGTGTAGGTAAAACTGCATTGGTAGAAGAATTAGTTTATAGAATTAAAACAGGGCAAGTTCCAAGATTTTTACAAGGCAAAATTATTTTAGAAGTTAATCCTGCTGAAGTAGTTGCAGGTTGCCAATATGTTGGGCAATTTGAAGAAAATATGACTAAATTAATGAAAGTATGTGAAAAATATGATGTTATTGTCTTCATAGATGAAATACATACAATTTATGGAATTGGTTCTTCTAAAAGAAAAGATAACGATATGGCATCAATGCTAAAACATTATATTGATAGAACAAATCTAAAAGTTATTGGAACTACTACTGAAAAAGAATATGATGAATTTTTCTCTGATGATGCACTTAAAAGAAGATTTGAAAAAATTAAAGTACAAGAGCCAACTAAAGAAATTTTATATCAAATAATTGATAAAGTAATTAGTGATTATTTTGTAACAACGGGAATCTTATTTGAAAATGATAATATAAAAAGTCTAATAGTAAGTATTATATTAGAATCTACTGAAAAAGGACATAGAGTATATAATGATATAATTAACAACCCAGATTTATCTATTTCAATTGTTGATAAAGCGTTTGCTTTTGCTCAAGTATATGATAGTGAATTTATAACTCCAGAACATTTTATTGAAAGTTTTGAATATTGTGATAGAATTTATGATTCTTCAAAAATTCAGGCAATAGCAAAATTAAAAAAATTAGATGTTAATGTTTCTAAGCCAGCTGAAAGAATATTAAAGATAGATTTTAATAAACACTAAAATACGACAGAAAGGAGGATTTATCATGCCAGAATTAACTGATGAAGAATTTAAAGTATTGTTAGATGAATATCTAAAAAATGCTGTTCCTGTGACATTAAATACAAGTGCTGATGAAGAAGAAAAGGCACTTAAAATAAGTGATGAATATATAAATAATGGTAATATAGATATGCATGATATGAGTCCTCTTTCTGTTTATTACATTATTAGTAAATTGTCAGAGGAAAGACAAATAGAATTTATACAAGAAAATATTAATTATATAAAAGAACATGACGAAGATATATTTTTATACAATATGTTAGCACCGGAATCTCTTTCTTATTTTCTTTCGCTAAAAATTTTAAAGGAAATAAGAATATTAGATAGTGATTTATTCAGAAAAATTATAGATGGAAATCAAGAAAATTTATTTCATGGATTTAATCATGAAGATTATATAGAATTTTATAACGATTTTTTTGATATTATTTTAGAAATGGATAATAGACAATTTATTAACTCCATATATTCTCATAATAGATGTTGCTATGATAACAATTATGATATAAATGACATAAATCATATTTTTGAATTACAGCGAATATATAACAAAGAATTTATCGAATTTTTGTTAAAAAAATATAAAGTTAAAATTGAAACATTTACTCCAAATGAAATGTTAAGATTTATTAAATATATTGAAGATCCAGATATCTATAAGATATTTATAGATGAAAATTACGACAAACTAAATGAAGGTTTTAAAAATATTGAGGAATATGCACTTAGTGATTATTTGAGCGAAACAGATGGTTTAAAACAAGAAATATTAATACATACCTTTTTTGATAATATTATTAAAAAGCAGGATATAAACAAAATAGTATTTGAGCTAAAACCAAACATTGTAACCCAATTGTATAATAAAAACAAAGAAGTATTTGATACAATGACTCTCTCAGATTGGATTAAATTTTGTTCAGATTCAAGATCTTTTAATGAAGATTTTAAAAAGATATTAGATGCATTTGAGATAAATGATATAGAATCACTATTTGATACTAATTTCTTTGCTAATTATTATAAACAAGACATAAAATCATTAAAATATATTGAAGAAAAATATAGAGAAAGCATAAAAACTAATGGTGTTTTAGAACAAGTTGATGAAACTATTTCTATTTTTTCAGAAAAGTATTTCAAAAACATAAAAGAAATTAAAGAGAAATTAAAAAATAATGATATTACCAAAAGTGATAAACAATATAAAATACTTTTATCTAACTTTATCTTGTTTTTAAAAAATCAAAATATCATAAATAATATTGAAGGTAATAATTTTAAAGAGATAGAAAAATTATTTCATAGAATTGTTATGGGAACATCAATGACAATTGTATATCAATTATCTAGTATTGAAGAAATAACAATATTTAATAGAATTGGTCATATTGATTTTGATGTAAAAGATTTTACAGTTGAACAATTAGAAAAATATAATGTAAAACAACATAAACAATTGTATAAGCAATTTGAAGAAAGTGATTGGCATATTAGAGATTATAAAAAACTAATTTTGAAATTAATTTTTATGGTTGGATTTAATTATGCAAAATCACTATTAGAAATAGATGATACAATACCAGTGCTAGAGCATTTAGTTGGTAATGTAGATGTTAAAAATATTATATTAAACGAACAAGGAGACCCTATATTAAATAGGAGAATTATGAACCTATTATTTAGTGATAAGGATTATTCAAAAATAAAAGAAATGTTATCAAACAAAGACAATGATTTATATAAATATTTTCCTAGAATATTTAGCGAGTGGGAAATGATTCAAATTAATGGTAAAGATAAAACATTAAGTACCATAATAGCCTTTTTAAAAAGTGATGAAATTTCAGTACCACCAGAATATTATAGATTAGTAGGTTTGTTTAAATTTATTGGTTGTAGTAATAGTGTTGTTAATGAAACTTTATCATTACATGATCAGATGTTAAATAGAACTGAATCTTCAATTCCAAGAATTATTGGTACAAAAGACGAATATTCATATGAAATACTAAGATTAGATGATATGGAAGGTTTAGTCGTTGGTAATAAAACTGATTGTTGCTTTACTGTTTTAGGTAATGGATATTCTTGTTTAAAACACGCAGTTACAAGTAAAAACGGAAGAATATTAGTTATAAAGAAAAATAATGAAATTTTGGCTCATAGTTGGATCTGGAGAAATGGAGATTTATTATGTCTTGATAATATTGAAATTTCAAAAACGATAAGTCAAGTAGATTTCTTTGAAGTGTATTTACAACTAGCTGATGAAATAATGAAAAAGTCTTTTAAAGAAGAGGGACTAGATAGTTGTATAAAAAATATAACCATTGGATTTACTAATTTTGATAAAAAAGTAAATGGTATAGAAAACTACTCATGTTTAATATCTAAAACTTGCGATTTAAAAGAAAAAAACTTTGGAGATAGATTAGGACAAAATAGAAAATATGTAGATGTTTTACCACAACCACTTGAAGAAGTAGGATATTCAGACTCAAAAAATGTTCAATATTTAATTAGAGGAAATGGTAATTTTAATTTAGGACAAATTTACCATAGTTATAAAGACGAAATTCCAGAAGAAGTTAAATATATGGTGTTAGGATAGGTATTCACTAAATCTTAATTTACTAACTACATTACCTAGTAGAGCATAATCAGTTTTAGCAAGAAAACCAGCATCATATAAATCATTCATTGGCTGAGAGTGTAAAATAAAGTGTGTAAGTTAGTATAAAACTACACACTTTTATAGTGT